>NZ_CP150667.1:2294361-3031223 GCF_038024065.1 Polaribacter sejongensis
CCATAATTTGCATTAAAGTTCTTGCAGATGGTTTTTGCAACATTTCTAAAGACAATTTTGCCATTGGATGTAAACCTGTTAAGCCTCCAACGGTTCCCAATGCCAACGGAATTTCAATCCAAAATTTAAAGATTCCATCATCAATAGAACAATGAGACAAGCTAGAGTATTGTCCGGATTTAGAAGCATACGCATGCGCACCCGCTTCTACAGCTCTAAAATCGTTACCAGTTGCTAAAACAACAGCGTCAATTCCATTCATGATTCCTTTATTATGCGTTACCGCCCTATAAGGTTCTATTTCTGCAATTTTTACGGCTTGGTAAAATTTCTCTGCAAATTGCTGAGGATTCTCTCCGCCTAATTCTTCTATCTTACAACTCACTTCTGCCCTAACCACACATTCTGGAACATAGTTAGAAAGAATGCTCATCACAATTTCTATATCGTCTTTTTCAAACTTTTTAGCAATTGCTTCTAAACATGAGTTTATAAAGTTTGCGCCCATTGAATCTTTCGTTTCAAAGGTTGCGTGCAGTTGGTAATAATTTTCTAATTTATCAGTTTTATCAACTAATTTTATATCTAAAATTCCACCGCCACGTTTTTCCATATTTTTAGTGATGGAAGCCGTTGCAGCAAATAATTCTGTTTTATTTTTATTAAAAAAGTCCTCAAGATTCGTTTTGTCTCCAGCATACATAAAGTGGACTTGCCCAATTTTTGTGGTACCAATTACCTTGGTTTTAAAACCTCCTCTTGTGCTCCAAAATTTACCAACCAAAGAAGCCGCTGCTACCACAGAACTTTCTTCGACTACCATAGGAATTACATAAGTTCTATCATTAATTACAAAATTTGGTGCAATACCAAAAGGCATGTAAAAGTTAGAAATTGTATTCTCTATAAAATCATCATGTAATTGTTGTAAATCATCATTATCATTCCAATACTGTTTAATTATATCTTTAGTTTTGGTATGATTATGGAAATAATTCTCTGTTAACCAAGTAATTTTTTCATCTTTCGTTAACTTAGAAAAACCAGAAATAAGTTTGCTCATTAATTTGTGTATAAAACTATCAACAACAAAGATAAGTCAAACTGTTAAAACATTAATAGATAATCAACATTTATGGATTTTTAAGATATTTTTTATGGATTTTTGCGTAAACTTGGCAAACTTTTATCAAATACAAGGTCTACAATGAGAAAAGGAGTCTCCCTTACAGTTATTTTACTATTAATTAACTGTATAACATTTGCGCAAGTAAATGCAAGTAAAACATCAAACAAAAAAAACATAACATTAGAAGAAATCTGGAACGGAACATTTTCTGCAGATAGAATGAATTCTTTAAATTCTATGAATGGCGATTATTATGCTGTTTTAGATTTTGATAGATCATCTAGATCGGTTACTGTGGATAAATACAGTTACAAAACTTTAGAAAAAGTTGAAACAATTGTAAATAGTACAGATTTAAAAGGTTTAAATAGTTTCTCTTCTTATAGTTTTAATAATGATGAAACCAAACTGATTTTAGGAACCAACTTCCAACAAATTTATCGTCACTCTAAAAAAGGAACGTATTATGCGTATGATATTGCTTCTAAAGAATTAACGTTGATTGGTGAGGCAATTCAAGAACCTGTTTTTTCTCCTGATAATAAAAATGTAGCGTATGCTAAGGACAATAACATTTTTATTAAAAATGTAGCTTCTAACAAAATTACTCAAGTTACTACGGATGGTAAAATAAATGAAATCATAAACGGAATTACAGATTGGGTGTATGAAGAAGAGTTTGCTTTTGTAAGAGCTTTTGAATGGAATAAAACCGGAACTCATTTAGCTTTTTTGCGTTTTGATGAAACCAACGTTCCTACTTTTTCTATGGATGTTGTAGGTACAGAATTATACCCAACACAACAAGTTTTTAAGTATCCTAAAGCAGGAGAGAAAAATGCAGATGTTACTTTACACATGTACACGATTTCATCTAAAAATACAGAAACAATTTCTTTAGGAGATTATGAATATATTCCTAGAATTAAATGGTCTAATGATACAGATATTTTAGTGGCAACTACTTTAAACCGTCATCAGAATGACTTAAACTTACACAAAGTTAATTCGCAAAATGCTACTGCTACTTTATTATTAAACGAAACAGACAAAGCATATGTAGATATTACTGACAATCTTACTTTTTTAGCCGATAACAGTTTTATTTGGACAAGCGAGAAAGATGGTTACAATCATATTTATCATTACGATTTTAATGGAAAATTAATCAACCAAATTACAAAAGGAGATTGGGAAGTAACCAACTATTACGGTTTTAACGAAAAAAAGAAAACAATCTATTATCAATCTGTAGAAAACGGATCTATCAACAGAGGAGTGTATTCTATCAACTTAAAAGGAAAAAAGAAACAGTTATTAAGTAATGAAAGTGGACAAAATACTGCGTCATTCAGTAAAAACTTAAACTACTTTATCAACACGTATTCATCGGCAGAAACACCTCCTATTTATTCTTTATACACTGCTAAAGGACAAATGTTAAAAGTGATAAAAAACAATGATGCTTTAAAAGAAAAATTATCGGCATATAAAATGAGTCCTAAAGAGTTTTCTACAATCAACATCAATGGAAACGACTTAAACATGTGGATGATTAAACCTTTAGACTTTGATGAAAACAAGAAATATCCTTTATTAATGTTTCAATATTCTGGCCCAGGTTCTCAACAAGTTGGAAATACTTGGAACGGAAGTAATGATTATTGGCACAATATGTTAGCCCAAAAAGGAATTATTGTAGTTTGTATTGATGGACGAGGAACAGGTTACAAAGGTGCAGATTTTAAGAAAGTGACTCAAAAAGAATTGGGTAAATATGAAGTTGAAGATCAAATAGCAGCAGCAAAAAAATTAGTAGAGCGTTCTTATATAGACAATAATAATGTTGGTATTTGGGGATGGTCTTACGGTGGTTTTATGAGCACCAATTGTATTTTAAAAGGAAATGATATTTTTACCACAGCAATAGCAGTAGCTCCGGTTACTTCTTGGCGTTTTTACGATTCTGTTTATACAGAACGTTATATGCAAACTCCGCAAGAAAACGCAAGTGGTTATGATGATAATTCGCCATTTAACTATGCAGATAAATTAAAAGGAAAGTACTTATTAGTGCACGGAACTGGTGATGATAATGTACATGTGCAAAATTCTTATAGAATGATAAATTCTTTAATTGAAGCCAATAAACAATTTGATATGTTTATTGTACCAGACCGAGCACACGGAATTTATAAAGGAAGAAATACGCGTTTAAATTTGTTCACAAAAATGACTAACTTTATCGACGAAAATTTAAATACAGAATCAACTAAATAAAAGGATAAACTATGAGTAATTTAATAAAAGAACCACACGAAAAAGAATTATTTGGGCATCCTGTAGGATTGTACGTATTATTTTTTGTTGAAATGTGGGAGCGTTTTTCGTATTATGGAATGCGTGCAATTTTAACCTTATATCTTGCTGCTCCAATTATTATAGGAGATCCACAATCTGGTTTTGGTTGGTCTAACGGTGAAACTTTATCTTTTTACGGAACGTATACCATGTTTGTATATTTAACTTCCATTCCTGGAGGCTGGATTGCAGATAAATTTATAGGACAGAAAAAAGCAGTAATGCTAGGAGGAATTTTACTATGTATTGGTCATGGAATTTTAGCAGTAGAAGCACAATGGGCATTTTTTACAGGACTTCTTTTTATTGTTATTGGTGTAGGTTTTTTAAAACCAAACATCTCTACAATGGTTGGTGGTTTGTACAAACAAGGAGACGAAAGAAGAGATAAAGGTTTTTACGTTTTCTATATAGGAATTAACTTAGGAGCTTTCTTAGGTGCTATTTTAGTTGGTGCAGTAGCCGCTAAATATGGCTGGCATTATGGTTTTGGTTTAGCAGGTATTGGTATGGCGCTAGGTCAAATTGTATATATGTATGGTATAAAGTATTTAGGTAATGTTGGTGACTTTATTGGAAATGATGATTCACCAAACAAAGAGTTACTAAAAAAACCTCTTACAAAAATTGAAAAAGATAGAATGTTAGTAATGTTTTTATCTTTCTTAATTATTATTGTTTTTTGGGGTGCTTTTGAGCAAGCTGGTGGTTTAATGAGTTTATATACAGAACAAAAAACAAATAGAATTTTATCTTTTTCTTTACCTTTAATAGGAAATGAAATTCCTGCAGCTGTATTTCAATCTGTAAATGCCTTTTTTATTATTGTTTTAGGTACTGCAGTTGGTGGATTTTGGTTTAACTGGAAAAAGAAAGGAAGAGAATCTTCTTCTTTATTTAAGATGGCTATTGGTGTAATTATTATGGCTTTTGGTTTTTTCTTTATGAGTAAAGCTGCTTCTGAAGTAGTAATGAATGGAGACGAAGTAGCAGAAAAATCTGCAATGATTTGGTTAATATTAGCATACCTTTTTCATACTATTGGTGAGCTTTGTGCTTCTCCGGTTGCATTATCATTTATAACTAAATTAGCGCCTTTAAAATACGCTTCTCTAATGATGGGAGCATATTTTGCAGCAACTGGTTTAGGTAATAAAGTTGCTGGTTTTATTGGTGGACTTTCTGAAGATGCTGGAGATTTTGAAGTGTTTACAGGAATTGCAATAACATGTACTATTTTTGGTTTATTATTGATTGCAATTCTAAAACCTCTAAAAAGGTTGACGCATGGAGCAGAAGATAATAAAGTAATTAAAAATGAAGAAACAGAAGGTTTCGAATTAGCAGATAATTAATAAAACAAAATAACAACCCCATAAGCTTAACTTTATGAGGTTTGTTATTCTTAAATAATTTTAACTTTTTTACATGAACACCGCTAAATACAGATTTGAAGGTTCAGAAATGAACAATCAATTATTGCTAGGACATCCAGCAGGTTTATTTATTTTATTTTTCACAGAAATGTGGGAACGTTTTTCATATTATGGAATGCGTGCATTATTAGTTATTTTTCTAATCTCATCATTAACAGATGGTGGTTGGGCTTGGAGTCGTGAAGACGCTTTAAGTTTATATGGTACTTATACTATGTTAGTGTACTTTACTCCTATTATTGGAGGTATTTTAGCCGACAGATTTTTAGGATACAGAAATGCGGTAGTTATAGGTGCTCTATTAATGACACTTGGACACGCAGCCATGGCATTCGATACTCCTTGGGCATTATATGTTGGTATTGGTTTACTAATTGCAGGAAATGGTTTCTTTAAACCTAATATTACTTCAATTATTAATGGTGTTTATAAAAACGCTCAAGAAAAAAAAGATGGTGCATTTACTATTTTTTATATGGGTGTAAATGCCGGTGCTTTTTTAGGTATTATGCTTTGTGGTTATGTAGGTGAAACTTATGGTTGGCATTTTGGTTTTGGTTTAGCTGGTATTTTTATGTTTTTCGGAATGTTACAATTCTATTTTGCTCAAAGCATTTTTGGTAATGTGGGTACAAAACCTAGTAAAGTTGTTGATTTATCTGATGCAGTTGCCAGTAAAGATGAAAAGAGTTATGACGACGTACCAAGCAATGTACAGAGAGACAGATATATTGTTGTTGCTATTTTAGCCTTTTTTACTATTTTCTTTTGGGCCGCATTTGAACAAGCAGGTGGTTCTATGACTATTTTTGCTAAAGATTATACGAATAGAGTATTAGAAGGTAGCGCTGCAAATATTTTTAGAATCTCAAATACACTACTTACTGTTGTACCTTTAATGATTATTACCTATGTTTTAATTAGTTTATTTAAAATTACTTTTAAAAAATATGCATTATCTAATCTTTTCTTAGGAATCAGTTTTGCAATAATTTGGATCATCGTAATCATCATGTTAAAAAACCAGTTTAGTGAAGTTTCTACGGAAATACCTGCTTCTTGGTTTGGTATTTTAAATTCATTCTTTATTATAACATTTGCGCCTTTATTTTCTAAAATATGGGAAAGCAAATTCAATCCACCAGCAACCGTAAAATTTGGTGCCGGATTAATATTGTTAGGATTAGGATTTTTAGTTTTAGCTTATGGGTCTGCTAGCATTCCTCAAGGAGCAAAAACAGCTTCTGTAAGTGTTATTTGGCTTATTTTAGCATATTTACTTCACACTTTAGGTGAATTAAGTTTATCTCCTGTAGGTTTGTCTTACGTCTCTAAATTAGTACCAGGAAAAATGATTGCAATGATGTTTGGTCTTTGGTATATTGCAGTTGGTATGGGAAATAAAATAGCTGGTTCAATGGGTGGAATGATTGATGAAATAACAACTAAATACTCTATGAGTACTTTCTTTTTAATTTTCACTTTTGTACCTATCATTGCTGGTGTTTTAGTAATGAGCCTAACACCATTATTAAAGAAACTAATGCACGGAGTGAAGTAAACTCCTCAAAATATTTGAAGAAAAAGAGCTTTTTATAAGGCTCTTTTTTTTTTGTAAATTCGACAAAAATATTACGACCTATTCACTATGAAGAAACTTATTCTACTTTTTGCGATTTCGTTATTTTATACAAATACAAATGCGCAAGAAAATGTTAAATGGCTTAGTTTTGAAGAGGCTCTTGAGTTAAACAAAGAAAACCCAAAACCTATTTTAGTTGATATTTATACAGATTGGTGTGGCTATTGTAAAAAAATGGACCTAAACACTTACTCTAACAAAACCATTGGCGATTATATAAATAAAAACTTTTATGCTGTTAAACTAGATGGTGAAGGCAAAGAGGATATCGTTTTTAATGATCATACATTTAAATTTCAAAAAGAAGGCAGACGTGGTTACCACCAGCTTGCAGCTTCTTTAATGGATGGTCAATTATCGTACCCTACTACTTTATTTTTATCGGAAGAAGTAGAATTATTAGATAGAATTCCTGGTTATTTAGATAAAGAAATTATGGAAAAAGTATTGGTCTATTTTTCTGAAGAATTGTACAAAACTAAGAAATGGGAAGACTTTAATACTGATTTTAAAAGTAATTTGAAATAATACCCTTTTAAGACACAAATATTTACAAGTCTTGTTTAATCAATGATAAATGCTCCATTTTGACCTGTATAATGAAATGGGATTTGATATTTTAAACAAGTTTCTTCCCAACGAATTACACTACTCTTATAATTAGAACCATCTGCAATAATTTGTGATGGTTTTATAGTTTTTATCAATCTTGATAAATTTATTTTTGGCGAATATTGCAATACAACAATTGGTTTCACCATTCCGGAAATGGTATAAACTCCCAAACTATCAATCAGTAAAATATCCTTTTTAGAAAATTGAAGAAAGTTCTTAAAATTGATTTCTTTAACCTCATCAATACCTTCTGTAATTTGATATGTTTTAATACTATTTTCATTTTTCAACCTTACACTATCTAAATCGTGTTGTAAAAAGAGCTGCTCACCTACTCTTTTTCCTATGATAGAAAACCTACTTTTATGAAATACAATCAACTCTTCTTTCGATTTATTTTCTTTCGTTTCAATCAGAAAAATAGTTTGTAGAAATAGTATTGAAACTAAAAAGTAAATCAAATTTTTAGGTGATTTTTTGATAAAAAAAGAAACTCCTAAAAACAAGAATATATACCAAAACAACATAGCAATAAATGAAATGGAAATTTCCTTAAACAAGAATTCTTCTTGATGAGAAACCCAACTTACAAAATCATTCATCCAAGAAATAATCATTCCATATATATTTGCTAAAACCTGAGGTAGAATATTTAAAAGTGATGTAATAATAACTAAAATCCCTCCTATTAAAATTGCCCCTAAAAAAGGAATAATCACAAGATTCGATGCTAAAAATAATCCCGGAAATTGTTGAAAATAATAAATACTTAAAGGCAAAATTCCTATTTGAGCTGCTATTGAAACAGTGAATAATTGCCAAATCTTCTTATAAAGAATAAACCTAGGATTGTAAACTTCAAATAACTTAGGTTGTACCCAAAGAATACCAAAAACTGCTAAATAACTGAGTTGAAAACCAACATCAAACAAAAACATAGGTTTTATCAACAATAAAAAAAACATGGAAGAAATAAAAGAAAACTCCACGACATTTTTTCTTTGAAAAGACAATCCGATGGCTAAAAAAGTAAACATAGTAACAGCTCTAACTACCGACGCCGAAAGACCTGCGATAAAGGCAAACATCCAAAGTAATGAAACAATGATGAGTGTTTTTATAAATTTCCCGTACTTAATTCTTTCAACAGGTTTAAAAACGAAAGATAAAATCCACAGAATAACACCAACGTGTAAGCCAGAAACTGCCAAAATATGGATTGCACCTGCTCTTTGATAATCTACAATCAATTCTTTAGAAATATCTTGTCGCTGCCCTAATAATAGCGCATTTATAACCGCTAATTCATTTTTCTTAAAATTGTATTTATGTAACGCTTCCTGAATTTTATTTCTAAAGATAGCTGATAAACCAAACAAAGAGGTTGACTGAGAACGAAGCTTTAAAAACTGATTTGTATCCACAAATAATTGATGATGAATACCTTGTTTTGCTAAATAAGATTTGTAATTAAACTGATGCGGATTTAAAGGCGGAATTAGCTCTTTTAAAGTAGGTTTTAAGAATAACTGATCATCAATTTGCAACGAATTTGCACTACTATCATTCTTAACATTTAAAAGTATTGTTCCTCTAGTTTTCAGATCATCAACCTGAACAATTACAGCCTCATATTTTTGGTAATAATTCCCAGGTTTTAATATTTTATGAATATGTAAAACAACCTTAGAATTATCTTTTAAATGATGCTGATAATACGAATCGTAATTTCTGTCATCACTCACATAAACAGCCGAAACACCGATACCAAAGAATAAAATAAAAGCAGTACATGTTCTTAAAACCTTATGTTTTATCAGAAAGAATAAAACAGTTAAACCTAGCAAAAAAATCGTGGTTCTAAGAAAACTAAAAGTCCAAAATTGAGTAAAAAACTGGAAATAAATTCCAATAATTACAAGCACAACAAAGTGCAAGGGTATGTAATTGTACAACCTTTTCATAGCAAGTTAAAGTTACTAAAAAAAACGTTAACTATTAATTACAAGATTGTTGTTGCTTTTACGAAAGCATTTTTCCAGTATTTTTCGGATAGTGTAGAAACAATTACACCTCTAGAAGTAGTGGCGTGTACAAACTTAATTTGTCCTTTAGAGTGGGAAACCACTAGGCCAACATGATTGATATTTCCTCGTCTGTTTTTACTAGTTTTAAAGAACAATAAATCACCTTTTTTAACTTTACTTAAAGCAATTTTATCACCTCTCTTTGCCATATCTCTAGAGATTCTTGGCAATTGTACATTTTCGCTTCCAAAGGCAACATATATCACTCCAGAGCAATCCATCCCTCTATTGGTAGTTCCTCCAAATTTATAACGAACACCTTTATACTCTAAGGCATTTGCTACTATTTTATCCGCCTTAGTAATTGGTTTTGGTGTCTTTTTAACAACCGTTTTAGTGGATGCGCAAGAACTTAATAATAAAGAAATTACAACTATTAAAAAACTCCATTTCTTCATATTAAATATTCTTTTACGTATCATTTGTACTTTCATTAAACTTCTTCTAAAACAGAAGTTCCACTTGTTTTATCACCAGAAGTCCATGTCCAATTTTCATAAAGAGTAATTTTTCCATTAGCAGCAATTTCAGGTTTAGAGTAACAAATACCTGTCATTAATTCTCCTTTAAGATTCACTTGATGATAACGCATTTCTATATTTCCATACTCATCTACAAGACCTATTAAATGACCTTTTACTATTTGTCCGCCTTTATATTCAGACGTTAAAATAGCACCTTTTTGCTTGTATGTAAAAATGGTTTCTTTTGAAGTTTGTCCATTATCAGCGTTTTGAACAACTTTAAACTTTTTATTATTATAATTCATGAAACTTAAAACTAATTACCTTCTTATTTTAAATCACTTACAATTTGTTTTGCCACTTTTTCTGAAGCTCCTTTTCCACCTAATTTTTTCTCTAATTCAAAATATTCTAAAAATAGTTTTTCTCGATAGGTATCATCTAAAATCTTAGTCAATTCGGTTTTTAAATTCTTCTTATTAAAATCATTCTGAATTAATTCCTTAACCACTTCTCTATCCATGATTAAATTTACCAAAGAAATAAACTTCAAAGTGATAATTCTTTTTGCAATCTGATAAGAAATAGTTCCTCCTTTATAACAAACCACTTGCGGCACTTTAAACAAAGCGGTTTCTAAAGTTGCGGTACCAGACCCTACAATTGCAGCATAAGAAATACTTAACAAATCGTACGTTTTATTGTTGATAAAAGACACTTTACGATGACCAATAATACTTTGATAAAAACTAAAATCTTGACTTGGAGCCCCAGCAATTACAAGTTGATATTCAGAAAAATCATCAATTAAAGACAACATTACAGAGAGCATTTTTGTAATTTCTTGCTTTCTACTTCCCGGTAACAACGCAATAATAGGTTTATCTGTTAAGTTATATTCTTTTCTAAAAGCAGCTTCTTTTACTTGTTTTCTCTCAGCAATTCCATCAATTAAAGGATGCCCAACAAATTCGACATTATAATCATATTTTGCGTAAAACTCCTTTTCGAAAGGAAGAATAACAAACATTTTATCGATATCTCTTTTAATATCTTTTACTCTGCTTGCTCTACTTGCCCAAACTTGCGGAGAAATATAATAATTGGTTTTAAAACCTTGTTCTTTTGCCCATTTTGCAACGCGTAAATTAAACCCCGAATTATCAATCAAAATAAGCACATCTGGTTTAAATTGAGCGATATCTTTTTTACAAAATTTAATAAAACCCAATACTTTAGAAAGGTTCATAATAACTTCAAAAAAGCCCATAAAAGCTCTTTCTTTATAATGACTTACCAAAGTTCCGCCAACATTTTGCATTAAATCTCCACCCCAAAACCGAATGTCTGCATTTGCATCTTCTTTATACAATGCTTTCATTAGGTTAGATCCATGTAAATCTCCTGAAGCTTCACCAGCAATTATGTAATATTTCATAAGTTTTTACTTGTTTGGTCGAGCGCAGTCGAGACCTTATTAAACCTCTCGACTGCGCTCGAGGAGACATTATCTTTGTTAGAAAAACTTTAAAACTAAAGTAGTTAATGCAATTAAAATGGTTGCCAATAAAACTCCTTTTGCTTTGTTGTCTTGTTTCTTTTTAATAAAAATAAAGAACACAAATAAATTAGGAATTGCAGCCAAAGACAATACTTTTCCGTATAATTCTCCTTGTTTAATTAAATCGATGGTTTCGTAAAATCCAAATTTCGAAATATATTCTAAATATAAAAATATACCTCCAAAAGTGGCAAATAATGAAACCAATACGCCTATTAAAATATGTTTTTTTACAGTTCCCAAGCGTTTAATTTTTGAATCATGTGATGTGCAGTCATATCAAACTGAACAGGAACTACAGAAACATAACCATTTTCTAATGCGTACAAATCTGTATCTTGACCTTTATCTTTATTAATAAACTCACCAGAAAGCCAGTAATATTCTTTACCCATTGGGTTTTTTCGTTTATCAAAAATTTCTTTCCAATACCCATTTGCTTGTCTACAAATTTTAACACCCTTTATTTCTTCCTTTTTTAACTTCGGAATATTTACATTTAAAACAACGCCTTCCGGAATTCCGTTTAGCAACGCATTTAAAGTAATCTTTTTTATATATTCTTCAGATTGTTTAAAATCTGCATGCCATTTAAAATCTAATAATGAAAAACCTATGGCAGGTATTCCTTCTATTCCCGCTTCTATTGCAGCACTCATAGTACCCGAATAAATAACACTAATAGAGGCATTAGAACCATGGTTAATACCAGAAACACATAAATCTGGTTTTCTATTTAAAATTTCATTCACCGCCATTTTTACACAATCTGCAGGCGTACCAGAACAGGTATATTCTAATTGTGGACCATCATCTATAGTTATGGCATTGCATGTTAAAACATTATCAACTGTAATTGCATGCCCCATTCCGCTTTGCGGACTATCGGGAGCCACCACAACAACTTCACCAATTTTATTCATTATTCTAATTAAAGCTCTTAAACCAGGAGCTGTAATTCCATCATCATTTGTAATTAAAATTAATGGTTTGTTTTGCATCATCATTGTTTAAAGTTCAAAATTTAGAATTCAAAGTTAAAGGTAGTTTTCAATTTAAAAATTGAACTTTAAATTCTAAATTATTTTAAGCAAATATAATTGATTTTATACGATTCCTTTTTAACATTTTGTAAAGAATACAATTTCTCTTTTTTGCGTAATATTGTAAGAAAGAAAGCTGTTCTTGAAGTTTAAAAGTATAAATTGAAAGAAAAAAGCATAATTTAATGCTTAAACAAAAACAGCAAAAAACAAATAAGTCTAGAACCTAGTAAATAATTTTGGCATTATTTTAGTAGTTTAGCAAAGCAAAAAGAGTAATTTTAGAATTAAAACAACGACAGAACTAAATATGAAAACAAAATATAAAATCACCACATTTTTATTAGCAATACTTCTATTTGCAACTAGCTTGCAAACTCAAGCTGCTAATACGGATACCAATTCAGATCCTGAAAAAGATAAAATTTTAGTTTACATTCTTAGAAATATTTTAACCAGAAGTCATTTTGTTGTAAAAGACATGAATGATGATTTTTCTGAATATGTGTATACCGAATTTATTGATGGTTTAGACCCAAGTAAAAGGTATTTCACCCAAAAGGATATGAAAGATTTTTCTAAATTCAAATATGAAATCGATAATCAACTTTTAAAAGAAGATGTCTCTTTCTATAATTTGGTTTATGAACGATTTACAAGTAAAATTAAAAATGCAAAATCATATTATGGAGATTTGTTAAAACAACCTTTTAACTTTAACAAAACGGAAACCATTGATGTAAATTATGAGGAACTTCCTTTTGCTAAAAATGAAAACGAATTAATAGACTACTGGCGTAAGCAACTAAAATTAAGTACTCTTATTAGAATTCAAGATAAATTAGACAAACAAAAGGCTGACGTACTTAAAGATAAAAATCACAAAACAAAAAGTTTTGATGAACTTGAAAAAGAGGCACGCGCAGAAGTTCTTAAAAACATGGACGATTTATATGTTAGAATTGAAGAATTAGAACATGAAGATTGGTTTTCTACTTTTTTAAACAGTGTTGTTGGTGCTTTTGACCCACACACAACCTACATGGCTCCAAGTATTAAAGAACGTTTTGACCAAGATATGTCTGGTAAATTAGAAGGAATTGGAGCACGTTTAGTAAAAAAAGGAATTTATACCGAAATTTTTGAATTGGTTTCTGGAGGTCCTGCATGGAAAGAAGGAAGTTTAGAGCCTGGTGATGTTATTTTAGAAGTTGCCCAAGGAAGCAAAGAACCTTTAGATATTGTAGGAATGCGTTTAGACGATGCTATAAAATTCATCAAAGGAAAAAAAGGTACTGAAGTTAAATTAACCGTTAAGAAAAAATTAGATGGTACAACCAAAGTAATTTCTATTACTAGAGATGTTGTAGAGCTAGAAGAAACTTTTGTAAAATCTAGTATTGTAGAAAAAGACGGTAAAAAATTCGGGATTATAGATTTACCTAAGTTCTATATCGATTTTAATGAGGAAAGTTATAGAGATTCTGCAAAAGACATGGAGCAAGAAATAGAACGCTTAAAAAGTGAAGGTGTTACTGGCTTAATTGTAGATTTAAGAAATAATGGAGGTGGTTCTTTAAAAACAGCCATTGAAATTAGTGGATTGTTTATTAATGAAGGTCCAATTGTACAAGTAAAATACAGAGGTGAAGATCCAATTATTAAAAAAGATATTGATCCAGAAATTCAATGGGAAGGAGCAGTAGTTGTTCTTGTAAATGAGTTTTCTGCTTCTGCATCAGAAATTTTTGCTGCAGCAATGCAAGATTATAAAAGAGCGGTAATTATGGGCGGTAACCAAACCTACGGAAAAGGAACCGTGCAAAGTGTGTTACCTATTAATCAGTTTACAAAATACGATAAAGATTTAGGAGCTCTAAAAATGACCATTCAAAAATTCTATAGAGTTAATGGTGGTTCTACTCAAATTGAAGGTGTGTATTCAGATATTGCAATGCCAGACAGATATAGTTATATGAAATTTGGCGAAAGAGATTTAGATGGCGCATTGGTTTGGGACAAAGTAAAGCAGGCAGATTATGTGCAAACAAATTCTTACCAAAATTTTAATGATGTAGTTAATAATAGTAAACAAAGAATTGCTACAGATTCTAAATTTAAGTTGATAAACGAATATGCAAAATGGTTAAAGCAAAAGCAAGATGATAATTCTTACTCTTTAAACTATAAACAATTTGAAGAAATAAATGTAGCCAATGAAAAAGATGCAGAGAAATTCAAATCTGTTTTTGATTATAAATCAGATCTAACATTTAACTCTCCAACTTACGAACTTTCATTAATTAAAAAAGACACAGCACTAGCAGATAAACGATTGGCATGGCATAAAAATTTATCGAAAGATGTCTATGTTTTTGAAGCTATAAACGTTTTAAGTGAATTAAAAATGAACACTAAAAGCGAAATAGTAAAACAATAATTACCAAATATTAAATAACAACAAGCCTGATAATATTGTCTAATGTTATCAGGTTTTTTGTTTCAAAAAAAAGCTAACATGAGTTTTAAAGTAACATTTCACACAAAATGGTCTGACTTTGACCCAAACAGACACATGCGTCACACAGCATATAATGACTATGCAGCAGAAGTAAGAGTACGATATTTTAGAGATCAAAATTTCTCTATAGAAGAGTTTACAAAACACAACCTTGGCCCTATTTTATTTACAGAAGAAACTTCTTTTAGAAAAGAAATCCATTTAGGAGAAAATATCTCTGTAGATTTTAAACTTTCTGGTTTATCTAAAAATGGTGAACGTTGGAAAATTACACATCAGGTTTTTAATGAGGCAGGAGAGTTATCAGCAATTATAAAAGTATATGGAGCTTGGATAGATTTAACAAAACGAAAACTAACCATGCCACCTGCAGAAGCTCAATATTTGTTTGACTCTGCCGAAAAAAGCGATGATTTTGAAGAAATAGCACTTAAAAAAAGTTAAGAGTATAAAAAATACTGAATAAAAGAATTCAACCTTGTCGTGCCACACTGAACATGTTTCAGTGTCTTACTTTCTTTACAAGCTATCAATTCTAAAACCTAAAAAATTGGGTAAAAAAAATCGTCTAAATTTCTTTAGACGATTTTTTTTATAAACTATTTGGTAATTCCTACCAGAATAAACAATATAGTACAGTTACTAAAATACAAACGACAATAGAACCTAAGTTAAACAACGGAGTTGTTTTAAATAAATCTGTTCCGAAATCAATCCCTTTAGGATCATCTTTCCCTTTGTTTTGAATATTACTCATAACCATAATGATAATAAGCGTTAAGACAGCTGTAATTCCCATTTGATGCATCCAAGGTTCGAATACTGCTATTGGAATAAATTTCAATGCTAATGCAATTGGAATAGATAAAATTGCACCCCAAATAGCTGCATTATTAGTTGTTTTCTTATAAAATAAACCTAAGATAAATACCGCTAAAATACCTGGACTTACAATACCTGTGTATTCTTGAATAAATTGAAATGCTTGATCGATACCCCCTAAAAGTGGCGCTACAATAACAGCAATTATTAAAGCAACAGCTGCAGAAATTCTCCCCACATTTACCGTTGTTTTATCATCTGCATTTTTGTTGATGTATTGCTTATAAATATCCATTGTAAAAATGGTAGATGTAGAATTTAACATCGAAGCTAAAGAAGATACAATTGCAGCAGCTAAAGCAGCAAAAGCAACACCTTTAAGACCTGTAGGTAAAAATTGTAGTAACCAAGGATATGCTTTATCAGCTTGTTCGGCAGAAGGCACATTTAACATACCTACTTCTCCTAAATTAGCCATAATAGCTGGATCGTTTACCATTACATACGCTGCAATACCAGGAATTACAACAATTAAAGGAATAATCAATTTTAAAAATGCTGCTAATAAAATCCCTTTTTGAGATTCTTTTAAAGATTTAGCAGCTAAAGTTCTTTGAATAATATATTGGTTGAATCCCCAATAATATAAGTTTGCAACCCATAAACCACCAACTAATACCCAAATACCAGGTAAGTTTACATAGTTATCATTAGATTCATCCAATATCATATGAAACTTTTCTGGTGCCGCATCTAATACTTTAGAAAAACCAGCTAACATTCCTTCTCCTCCAGAAACCGTATTTAAAGCTAAGTAAGTAGTAACCAAACCACCTAACACTAAAAATACTACTTGTATAACATCTGTCTAAGCTACCGCAGATAAACCTCCATATAAAGAGTATGCAGCTGCAAATAACGCCAAACCAATAATTGCATACATCATATCTACTCCCATAATGGTTTCAATAGCCAAACCTCCTAAATATAAAACAGAAGCAAGATTAACAAATATGTATAAACCTAACCAAAATACAGCTAAGATTGTTTTAAGGTTGGTAGAAAAACGTTTTTCAACAAATTCTGGAATTGTATATAATCCTTTTTCTATAAAAATAGGTAAGAAATATTTACCAACAATTATTAAAGTTAAGGCTGCCATCCATTCATAAGAAGCAATTGCAATACCCAAGGCAAAACCAGAACCAGACATTCCTATAAATTGCTCTGCAGAAATATTTGCAGCAATTAAAGAAGTACCAATTGCCCACCAAGGCAAAGATTTACTTGCCAAGAAGTAATCTTCTGCATTTTTTTGGTGTCCTTTTTTATCTCGAGAAACCCATAAACCTACACCTAAAATTAAAATGGCATACGCTATGAAGACTATATAGTCCCACATTTCAAAACCTGCTTTCATAATTATTATTTTTGTTTTAGTTAATTATTTATACAAGTCAAATATATGTATATAATTTCAGAAAATGTATCTGTAAGCCCAAAGAAATGTGTCTCTCAGTACATTTTTATCAAACTAGTAGGGTCGGGTAGGTTTTGTGTCTAAAAAAGTATATATTTGTAATTAATTATGATAGAAGTTAAAAAAGAAATAGGCATTCCTAAATATAAGCAAATCATTAACGCTATAGAAAGTGCTATAGAAAATGGTTTGTTAAAAAAAGGAGATCAATTGCCTTCTATTAACACTATTAAAAACAATAATAAGCTTTCTAGAGATACCGTTTTAATGGCCTTTAATGAGTTAAAGAACAGAGGTATTATAGAATCTATTGTAGGTAAAGGATATTATGTTTTAAGTGAAGACATTAATGTACATCAAAAAATATTTTTACTTTTTGATGAGTTAAATTCATTTAAAGAAGATTTGTATAATTCTTTTTTAGAAAACTTAGAAGATACAGTTCAGGTAGATATTTTCTTTCATCATTTTAATGAAGCTATTTTTAAAAAACTAATAAAAGACAATGCTGGTAGTTACAATTATTATGTAATTATGCCTGCAAATTTAGAAAACACCAGCAAGAGCATTCAATTATTACCCGATGATAAGGTCTACATTTTAGATCAGGTGCCAGAAGATTTGGCAGCATATCCATCCATCTATCAAAATTTTGAAAAATCTATCTACGAAAACCTAACTAAGGCTTTAGGATTTGTTTCAAAATATAATAAAATTAATCTTATATTTTCAGAAGAAAAACAACCCAAAGGCATTCTTAAAGGGTTTACACAATTCTGCGAACAAAGTGCTATGCCTTTTGAAATTTTAAGCACTGTAAAAGAAGCTCCTTTAATAAAAAATGAACTTTACGTATTGCTAGATGATATCAGTTTACTAAGAATTATCAAGAAAATGAAAAGTCAGAATATGACTTTAGTAAATGACATTGGCGTTATTTCTTATAACGATACATTATTAAAAGAAATTGTTGAAGGAGGCATTACCACCATTACTACAGATTTTAACGAAATGGGTAAAAGGTTGGCAAAAATGATTTTGAACAAAGAACAAGGGAAAATAGAAAATCCGAATAAATTAATTATTAGAAACTCAATATAACAACACATTGTATACTATAAACCATAACACAGAAACAAATATTTTAGAAGTAAGAAATACTGAAAACACGGTTTTTGGTAAAATTCACCTAAATGACGGAGCAAGTTTGCAAGAACTAACTTTGGGAGGAAATGCCATTATTCAAGATTTAACTCCATTAACATACGATTCTACGTTTGCCTCTTCTATTTTATTTCCGTTTGCAAATAGAATTAAAGACGGACAATACTCTTTTAATGGTGAAGATTTTCAATTAGAAAAAAACCAAGAAGAAGAGCAAAATGCATTACATGGTTTTGTATACAATAAAACGTTTAAAGTAATTGATAAAGAAACATCTGCAACTACTGCAAGAATAACTGTAGAGTATAATGAAAACATTCGAAATAATGGTTTTCCGTATACATACACAATTGTAGTTACTTATACTTTTACAAATGATGGACTAGATTTATCTGTTACTGTAAGAAATACCGACGCTAAACCTTTTCCGTTTACTTTAGGGTGGCACCCGTATTTTAGCAGTGATAATTTAGCAGAAAGTTCTCTAAATTTTGATTGTGATCAACAATTAATTATTGGAGACCGTAATATTACTACTGGGTCTGAGACTGTAAATTCTATGATACATTTAGATATCGAGAAAAAACAATTAGATGATTGTTGGGGTTTAAATTCTGACAAAGTTGCGTTTAACACTCCTAAATATCAATTAAACTTTCAATCATCCGGTACTGGTAATTTTTTACAAGCATATACGCCTCCTAGATTAAATACCATAGCTATTGAGCCTACCACGGGTGTTTCTAATAGTTTTAATAATAAAATAGGATTACAAACATTAAACCCTAATGAAAAATATTCCATTGTTTGGAAAATAAACATAATTAACAATTAACGAAGCAGATTATGAGTGCAACACTAATTAAGGATGTTAAAGAGACATTCATCAAAGAATTTAAAACGGAACCTCTATTAATTTTTTCTCCAGGTAGAATCAATATTATTGGAGAACATACAGATTATAATGATGGTTTTGTATTTCCTGCAGCTGTAAATAAAGGTATTGCTGCTGCTATTCAAAAAACTGATGCTGACAGCTCTACAGCCATCGCTTTAGATTTAGACAGTACTATAAAATTTGAATTAGATAAAATTAAACCATCCAAAGAAGGAAGTTGGGAAAACTATGTTTTTGGTGTTGTAGCAGAAATACAGAATAAAAATAAAGTGATAGGTAATTTTAATATCATCTTTAAAGGAAATATTCCTGGTGGAGCCGGTATGTCTTCTTCTGCTGCTTTAGAAAATAGTGTTGTTTTTGGTTTAAATGAATTGTTTGATTTAGGCTTAACCAAGCACGAAATGATTTTAATATCGCAAAAAGCAGAACATAATTATGTGGGTGTAAACTGCGGAATTATGGATCAATACGCAAGTATGTTTGGTATTAAAGACCATGCACTGCATTTAGATTGTAGAACCGTAGAATCTAAGCCTTATAAAATAGATTTCGAAAACCATCAATTAATGTTGATAAACACCAACGTTAAACATAGTTTATCCGACAGTGCATATAACGACAGACGTTCTGCTTGCGAAAGCGTATCTGAATTGTTAAATATAAAGGCGTTAAGAGACGCTACAGAAGCAGATTTAGAAACTATTGCAGATAAAGTGACACCTGCAAATTATCAAAAAGCCTTATTTGTTATTCAAGAAAATAATAGAACTATAAAAGCTGCAAAAGCTATTGAAGACAATGATTTAGAATTGTTAGGTTCTTTAATTTACCAATCTCACGAAGGTTTATCTAATCAATACAAAGTAAGTTGCGATGAATTAGACTTTTTAGTTGCACAAGCTAAGAAAAACAAACACGTTCTTGGAGCAAGAATGATGGGTGGTGGTTTTGGTGGCTGCACCATTAATTTAATTGATAAAAGCGAAGCAAAATCTTTCGCAGAAACGGCTTCTGAAGCCTATAAAAATGAATTTAATAATGAATGTTCAGTGTATTTTATTGAACTTTCTGAAGGTACACATATCGTAAAACAATAATTACAACACAAGAAAATGAGCAATACAAATTTACAAGATTATTCGCACAAGCGATTTAATATTCTTACAGGAGAATGGGTGTTAGTTTCACCTCATAGAGCAAAAAGACCTTGGCAAGGACAAAATGAAGAGGTTAATAATGAAAAAAGACCAACACATGACGAATCTTGTTATTTATGTGCAGGAAACACAAGAATTAACGGAGAAGTAAACCCAGATTATAAAGACGTTTTTGTTTTTACAAACGATTTTGCTGCTTTACAAAATGATTCGCCAACGTTTAACGTAAACGACGGACTTTTAAAAGCACAAAGTGAAACTGGTATTTGCAAGGTAATTTGCTTTAGCCCAGATCACTCAAAAAGTTTGGCAGATATGTCTGCAACAGAAATTCAGAAAGTTGTTTTTGCATGGCAAAGAGAATTTAAAGAATTAGCTGAAAAGCCAAATATCAACTATGTTCAAATATTTGAAAACAAAGGAGCTGTAATGGGTTGTAGTAATCCACACCCTCACGGACAAATCTGGAGTCAGTCTTCTTTACCAAACGAAGTTGATAAAAAAAATACTCAACAATTAAATTATTACAATAACAACAACAGTAGTTTATTGGGTGATTATTTAGCGCAAGAATTAGAAAAACAAGAACGTATTATTTTTGAAAATGATGGTTTTGTAGTTTTAGTTCCTTTTTGGGCAATTTGGCCATTCGAAGCCATGATTGTTCCTAAAAGACCTTTGTCTAACATCTTAGAAATGACAGAAGCAGAAACGTTACAATACGGAGAAGCAATTTCTGTATTGACAAAAGCATACGACAAGATTTTTAATACTTCTTTTCCATATTCTAGCGGAATTCATCAAGCGCCAACAGATGGAAATGAAAACAAACATTGGCATTTTCACATGAGTTTTTATCCACCATTATTAAGAAGCGCTTCTGTAAAGAAATTTATGGTTGGTTACGAAATGTTTGGAACTCCACAAAGAGATATTACTGCAGAACAAGCTGTAAAAATGATAAAAGATTGTTTGTAGAAATTACAAACTTTTAGAAATAACGGAAATCATCTAAAAAGCAATTTTTAGATGATTTTTTATTTTTAATAGGTTGCACACCTATTATTTATAAACTGTCATAACCTTAATAAAATAACAACTGACAAACCTTATATAATCTTTCACCCTGTCTAAAATGACAAACTGTACACATAAAGCAAGGAATTTAGAATATTCAAAATTGGATTGATATCTATAAAATTTATGATAAAAGACTGATTATCAAAAGGGCTGATTCATTGGAAGAAAAAATATAATTTTTGAATAAAAATGAATCATGAATAAAGCTATAAATGTATTTTTTTGTACACCTATAGCTTTATATAATTATATAACAACCTATTTTGCATAAAGGTTACTATTAAGCAGTTTATACAATAGATTTGCTATTCCTTTTATTTATTTTAAAACTTTAAGAATTTTAGAAAACACTTCATTATTTTCATAAACTCCCTGAAACTCGTTTGACTTAGCTCCGTAAGCAAAAATAGGAACCATAATTGCTGTGTGATCATAAGAAGCAAAATAACCTTCTATTTGATGTGTTTTTACATCACCTTGCGGAATGCTAAAACCAGATGTTTCGTGGTCTGCAGTTATAATAACTAAGGTTTCTGGGTTGTTATCTGCAAATATTAAAGCTTCTGTAATTGCTTTATCAAAATCTATCGATTCTGCTAAAATTCCTGCAGTATCATTAGAATGACCTGCGTGATCTATCTTTGCAGCTTCAATCATTAGAAAGAAAGGCTTCTCCTTTTTCCTTAAAAAATCAAGCCCCGTTTTAGTAGCATCAACTAAAACATTACCTCTTCCTTCTGAAATCCATTTCATACCGTGTTCAGACATAAAAAAACCTACTTTGTCATCCGTAGTATTTTTTAAATCATTAAAAGATGAAACTATTTTAAAGTTATCAGTAAGGTTTGTCTTTTTAAAAGTAGAAGCCCCACCTCCAATAAAAAGATTTAGTTTACTATTGATTAAATCTTTAGAAATTACAGAATCATCAGACCTATCTTTCGCATGTGCGTAAAATGACGCAGGTGTTGCTCCTAAAATATTATCTGTAGTAATACATGCTGTAGAAAAACCTTGTTCGCTTAAAATTTCTGTAATATTTTTTAAAGGCTCTCCGTTTACACCTGTACCAATTGCTCTGTTGTTTGTTTTAACTCCGGTTGCTAAAGCAGTACCTGCAGCAGCTGAATCTGTTGTAAAATCGTCTGCAGCTTGTGTTTTTATAAAACCAATACTTTTTAATTGAGTTAAAGTTAATTCGCCATTATTTGCAAGTGCTGTTGATGAAATTTGAGCCAAACCATTTCCATCTCCAATTAATAAAATAATATTTTTAACAGGTAAGTCTTTTTGATCATTGTTAAAGCTTGGTTTGTAAACTTTAGAAAAAGTAGTTGCAGTTACCAATCTGCTTGGTAAAGATTTAAAATAATTAACACATTTAAAAGGATGATCTGTATTTATGATTGCAACTCCCATTTCAGATAAAGTTCTCCATGCTCTTTTAGAATCTGGACTTCCCCAAAAACGAAAAGGTTTATTCGTTTTATTTGCTTTTTCTAAAACCTCTACAATACGATTTTCATCATCATGTGTTAACCTTCCTTTTCCATTCCATTCAGAAAATTGTTTAAAATTTAAACTAACCATAGCAATTTTTTTCCAAATTTCTGATGAAACAGAAGTTTCTAATTCTTGATAATCAAAAAAGATAAAATCAGGATAATTGACATAATCTTTAGCTTTTGGTCTGTTTCCGGAAATAACAATTTTAATCTGCTTATTGTTAATTATATAAGTATGTTTTTTTAGAACCTCTATAAGTTTGTCTAAGGTTTTAACAGCATCAGATTTAATATCAATCAAAAGGATTAATTGTTCTTCCTTTTTGTACTCCATATTAAAAACAGTTTCTAATGGATTTAGATATAAAGCTTCTAATGTTTTTGATACAGTAATGTCTTCATAATCATGAGCAACATACAAATTGTTGTCTTTTAGAAAAATATCTGCTTCAAAAGAAGTTGCTCCATTTGCAAAAGCATTCCAAAAAGGTACTGATTGATTGTAATCGTTGTGAGAGTGAATAATTGCAGTATTTTGAGCAATACTTGTATTTTTTACTCCCAAAAAGACTGTAATTACAAGGAATAAAGTTTTTATATTTAGTGTCATTTTAAGTTATTTATTATTGATTGCTTTAAACATTTTATGGTAAATTTCATTATTTTCATAAATGCCCTGAAAATTTTCTGAACCTTTCCCTTTTGCAAAAACCGGAATTAAAGTTCCACTATGTTGATCGTTGTTAAAATTGATAGAAACATTATCTACTTCTTCAGATTTCTCCCCGGTTTCTTCATCAATCATATAGGATTTACCAATACTAACACCTCCTGTTTCATGATCTGCAGTAACCACTAAAAGTGTGTTTGGGTGTTTTTTTATGTATCTTAAAACCAAACCAATTGTTTTGTCAAAATCTAAGACTTCTTGTTTTAATAATTCTGCATCCATTGCATGCCCTCCCCAATCTATATAAGAACCTTCTATCATAAAAAAGAATGGTTTTCCTTTCTTAGTAAAATAATCTAAACCTAATTGAGTTGCATCTTGTAAAAAACTTTTTCTACCCTCTGTTTTAGATGGTAAACCTTCTTCAGCTAGTAAATATCCGTTCTTTTTGTTTACATCAAATTTTGATAAACTCACAGAATCTAATTTGTAGTTTTTTGCAATTAACTCTGTATATAAATCTTTTTTATCAGTTCTACGTTTTAAGTATTTTAAACCTCCACCAGCAAAAAAATCTACATTAGATTTTACTAAATCTAAAGCGATATCTTCATGTAAGTCTCTATCTTTTACATGTGCATAAAAAGAAGCAGGAGTTGCATGTGTGATTGGTGTTAAAGTTACAAAACCAGTTTGATAGTCTTCTTTTTGTAAAGTTTCTAAAATTGTAGGCAAAGGCAAACTGTCTTTAGACATACCAATTGCTCTTTTATATGTTTTTTCTCCTGTTGAAAAAGCAGTAGCACCAGCCGCAGAATCTGTAATTGTATGACTTGTACTTGGTGTTTTTATAAAACCAATATTTTTAAATTGCTCAAAATTAGGCGTTTCTTTTCCAAAATAAAAAGCAGTAGAAATTTGGGCAAGTCCCATACCGTCACCAATCATAAAAATGATATTTAACGGTTCTTCTTGGGTTCTTTTTTCTGATTTTTTTTCACATCCTATGTAAAACATAGAAATTAAACTCAGTATTATAATTTTCTTCATTTTTCAAAAAATTTGAAAGTATATTTTTATTAATATTACAATAGAAAAAGGGAGCTATTTTTCTAGAAGAGCTCCCTTAAAATAAAACAATAAACAACTAATATCCTTTATTTTGTTCTAAATACCCTAGCGTGTTAGAAGCTCCATCTATGGCCACTTGTGGAATAGGAAATAACCTATTGTTTACATCTGTATCTTTTTTTTCTGTCCACGAATCTTCGTAATGACTAAAACGGATTTGATTAGTTCTTCTTAAACCTTCCCAATAAAACTCAAAACCAAGTTCTCTATATAAAACATCTAAATCTATTGATGAAAGAGCGGTTGCTATTGGTTCGCGTGCATTTCTAGAGGTTTTAACAACATTTACATCTGCTAAAGCCGCTGCCACATCTCCCTTTCTTAATTTTGCCTCTGCACGCATCATGTAAATTTCTGCATAACGCATTAACACCAAATCTACACTACTGTAGTTATTTCCGTTATTAGAAGTGTGGCTAAATTGATATTTAGAAACACGATAACCTGTATGGTGTGCTCTACCTTCGTTTGTAAAATCTGCTTGTTGAGTAAGATTTACGTAACCTACATTTTTATCTGTACCGTTTCCTTTAATTTGCTTTACGGGATAAATTCTATAACCTTCATCACAAGTATAAAAAGCACCATTTTCATCTTTTCTAACAGCCCAAGTTACTCCTCTTAAAATCCCCCTATCTATCTCAAAATCTTCTGCTCCTACACAGTAATAATGATCTTCGTCATTTAAAGGAGAAAGACCTGTAAGGTCATCTAAGCCATAAGTAACTTCTTGGGTGTTTTTCTGAAGAAATCTAGGGTCTGCATCTGCAGGATCTACACTACCATAAGCATCTACCCAAGTTTGATAAAAGTCTGATGTAATTGCAGGACCATCTGTACCATCTGCATTTGTAAATTCTGGCCTAGGAAACATAGAACCTGGTAAAGACCAATATGCCCAACGGCTATGTTCATTCTTTAAAACTCCACGTTGGTCTAATGCGAAAATTAATTCTGCATTATTGCTATTACTATCATTAAATAAATCGAAATATTCTGGAGATAAAGAAAACTTTCCTGAATTGATAATGTTATCTGTATACTCGATAACTTTATCCATGTCTTCTGTTGTAAAATTAGGAGTTCCGTATGGATCTCTATAAACAGCTGCATTTAGATTTAATCTTGCTAAAAATCCCCAAACGGCAGACTGCGTCATTCTACCAGAACCTTTATCAGTATTTATCACATCAACAACGGATAACAATTCGCTTTCTATATAATCTATTGCATCTTGTCCTCTAAGAATTTCTGAATTTTCATTAGAAGATTCTTTTTTAAAGGCAAGTCCCCAACTATCTAAAGTTAAGATATTTAAATAAGCTCTAAGCGCTTTCATTTCATAAAGGGCACTTTCTGCTTCTGTATTTCCTTCTTCAGCCATTGGCGTAAGAACTTCTATAGCAGTTAATGTTCTAGAAATATTTATTGTAAGTTCTGTCCAAGCACTTTTTACCAAATCGTTTGTAGAAGTTATAGAATGAGAATGAGCCGCTAAAAACTTACCTCCATCATACCAATCTGTCCCTCCTCTGTAAGGTAAAATTGCCTCATCACTTGGTATTAATTGCAAACCGTAATAGTTTGTGTGTCTCCAAGTCCAAGCAACCTGTCCGTACGCAGGTGCAATTGCTCCACTAATTGCTTCTGCTTGTCCAGCACCAGTTAAGGATTCATCTAAAACTTCCTCTTTTAAATCACTACAGCTAGACATTAATAGAATGCTAATTGCAAATACTGTGTTTTTTATTATGTTTTTCATTTTTGTCTTATTAAAATTCTACATTTAGACTTAAAAGGATTGTTCTACTTTTTGGGTAACTGTAATAGTCAATACCAAAAGTTTGAATACCTCCAACAGGACTTCCTGTATTAATCTCTGGATCGAAACCACTATAATCTGTTATCACAAATAAATTTTGACCTGTAATTGATAAGCGAAGATTTTTGATACTATCTCCAAGACCTAATGCTTCTGGTGTAAAATTGTATGCTAAAGTTGCGTTGTTTAATCTTAAAAAATCTCCGTCCTCTAAATATCTTGTAGAAACTAAGTTAGAATTTGTTGCAGATTCATCTAAATATTCTACGGCTCTATCTGTAGTATTAAAAGAATTTGCTAAATTCCCTTTGTTAAAAGAAGACATAGCAACGTGATTGTAAATTTTATTACCACCAGCTCCATTAAAGTTTAAACCTAAATCGAATTTTTTGTAGTTAAAATTTAAGTAGAATGCATAAATATAATCTGGTAAAGCATTACCTGCTACAATACGATCATCATCTAAAATTTCACCATCATTATTAATGTCTGCAAATTGATTTAAACCATCTTGTCCAATTCCGGTAAATTCCTGAACATAAAAAGTACCAATAGCTTCTCCGTTTAAAACACCATTAATTGTAGCTCCTGTTTGTCCTGAACCTTGTGCTGCACCAGTTGTTAATATTTGATAAGGAGAGTTAACAACTTCGTTTTTAGTGATAGAAATGTTACCACCAATATTATAAGAGAAATCTTTATTTATAGTATTGTTGTAATCTAAAGCAATTTCAACACCGTTGTTTCTAATTTCCATATTAGGAATGTTAGTCCAATAACTAGAAACCGGAACAATAGGATCTGTAGGGGTAACTTGTAATAAAATGTTGTCTGTAACTTTACTAAAATAATCGATTGTACCTGTTAACTTGTGACCAAATAAACCAAAGTCTAAACCAATATTTGCCTGTGTAGAAACTTCCCATTGAATATTTGGGTTTGCTAAGCGAGTAAAGATAGAACCATAAGGATATCCGCCTAAATCTGATGCGCTAGAATCTAGTGGGTATGTGTTGTTACCTGTATTACTTTCTGTATAACTAGCTTGTGTTATTTTAGAAGGAATTTCTTGACTACCAGTTTGCCCCCAACTTGCTCTTAACTTTAAGTTGTTGATGTTATCAGAATCCTTCAAGAAATTTTCTTTATTGATGTTCCATCCTAAAGCAACAGAAGGAAAATATCCATATTTATTGTTCTCACCAAATTTAGAAGAACCATCTGCACGCATTGTTGCAGTCATTAAATACTTATCATTAAAGGTATAATTTACTCTACCAAAGAAAGATTGCAACTCATTTTTAGTAGCGTAAGCAGACTGCGTTGTTTGCTGGTTTGCTGTTTCTATTTGATATCTTGGTTCTACTCCATTCTCAGGAAAACCTTCTAAATAAAATTGTTTTTGATTTACTTCGGTTTGTTGATAAGTATGCCCTAACAGAAAAGTAAAACTACTTAATTTCTTATGAAAACTATACGTTAAAGTATTTTCTATAAGAGTATTGCTATTTTTAGTAGTCGCTGTATTTAAGCTACCTAAAGTTGTATTTGTTTCTGTAGCGTAAGGCATGTATTGCACATCTCTTTCTGTAATAGAATAATCTACACCAAGATTTAATTTATAAGTTAAACCTTTTGCAATTTTATAAGAAGGAGAAATATTAGCCAAAATACGGTTGTTGTTTGTGTAATCGCCGTAAATTGTTTCTCCAATAAAAGGATTTAAAATATCGTTACTTAAGTTTCCTTTTAATTCACCATTTTCATAAGGAGAGTCTGTTGGGTTAAGGCTTAACATATCACTTACAACACTACCAGAATTAGGTCTTGTATTGTCTAATTTAGTCGCTGTTAAATTAAAAGTAACATTAAATTTATCATCAATTGCTTTTTGAGTTAAGTTTAAACGACCAGAATAACGTTTTAAGTTACTGTTTCTTAAAATACCCTCTTGATCATCAACACCTACAGAAGCTGCATAAGAAGAATTTTCTGTACCTCCACTCATAGAAAGGTTAATGTTTTTTGACACCGCAGTTCTTGTTAATTTATCTTGCCAATTTGTAGATGCTTCTCCATCAATTAAAGTACCATTTACGGCAGTTACATTAGCTCTAAATTCATCAGCAGTAAAAACATCAACTTTATTTGCTAGCGTAGAAAAACCACTAGATACGTTTATGTTTACTTTGTTTCTTCCTTTTTTACCCTTTTTAGTAGTAATTACAATAACACCATTTGCTGCTCTAGAACCGTAAATTGCAGTTGAAGAGGCGTCTTTTAAAACTTCTATACTTTCTATATCTTGTGGATTTATAAAGTTTAACGGATTAGTAGCAATACCATTACCAGAATTATCTAATGCAAAACCATCTACAATATAAAGTGGAGTAGTACCAGAACGTAAACTACCAACACCTCTAATAACAATATCTTGTGTAGCACCAGGCTCACCACTAGAAGAAGATACGTTTACACCAGCAACTTTACCCTGTAAAAGCTGACCCGCATTTGCAACAACTCCTTGGTTAAAATCTTCACTTTTTACAGAAGAAATTGCTCCAGTTACATCAGATCTTTTTTGAGATCCATAACCTACAATAACAACCTCATCCAAAGAGTTTGCTTCTTCTTTTAAAATGATATTTAATTTTTGGTTTCCAGCATAAAGAACTTCTTTAGTCTCATAACCTAAATATGAAAATATTAAAACGCCATTTTCATCATTTAAATTGATAGAGAATACTCCATCAAAATCTGTTATAGTTCCTGTATTAAGCTGTCCTTTTAAAACAACAGAAACATTAGGTATTGGTATTCCATCTGCATCAGAAACTACGGTTCCAGACACGTTAACTTGCGCAATAGAATAGGAAGTAAAACCTAATGCAAGTATTAAAATTAAATAAATTTTTTTCATCTAGTTTGATTTTTAAATTGTGGTAAAACTAATTTACAGAAAGTGTTGGTTGGGGTGTTTTTGTTTCATCAAAGAGTATTAATCGTTCAAATCAGCATAGAAAAGAAGCAGATTAGGTGTGTTTTCGTTACAGTAACAATTAGCTAACGTTAAGAAAATCCTATAGCAACAAACGGTTTAGCTAAATTGATCTTTAAACTCTTTAGGACTTTTACCAAAATGCTTTTTAAATGCTTTTCCAAAATATTTTGGATCGTTATAACCGCACTCAAAACTTATTTCAGAGATATTTAATTTTTTAGTTTTTAACAAAGCTTCTGCTTTTTGTAATCTAAGAGACATAATTACATCTGAAGGAGATTGTTTTAACCGCTCTTTAAATAATCGATAACACTTTACCCTAGAAACATCTAATAAGTCTACCAACATTTCTACATTAAAAGAAGAGTTATGTAATTCTTTCTTTATAACTTCTAAACTCTTTTTTAATAATTTATCATTAGCCGTTAAAACAAGATCTTTACCTGTTAAAATGTCGAATATTTTTTCTTGAAATTTATTCTCTTCAGTAGAAACATATTTTCTATTTATTAAAGAGTCTATTTTCTTTTGAATAAAAGATTCACTTACCGGAAGCTGAATAAGAGTGTCTACACCAAACTCAATCGATTGTTCTCTTAGTTCGTAATTAATATCTTCTGATATATAAATTATAGCGATTTTCTTGTTTTTTGTTGCATCAGAATTATTGATAAAATATAAAAGATCTTTAGAGAAAGAAACTTGATAGATTACAATAATATGTATCTGAATTTGTTTGGTAATCGAGTTTAAATTATTTGCAGAGTTTTCAAAAATTAAATTATAATTATTATGTTCTAAAATTTGATTTGCAGCTGCAAAATTTTCTTCATCACTAAAGATTAATACATTTTTTTTGTCTGCAGATAAATTTTCTTGTTGATTAAAATGTTTCCACGAAATAGTTTCTATAGACTTATCCTTCGGGTTTATTTTGGTAATTGGTATTTGTAATGCTACCTTAAATTCTTGGTCTAAATTATAATTGATAAGTTTTCCTTTTAAATCACCCAAAAGAGTTTGTAACGCTTTAAAATAAGGACTGTAATGTAAAACACTGTACCAATTGTTTTTTAGAAGATCACTATTAGATGAAATTTCTATAACCACAAAAGAATTCTTATAATTAATTTTTAAGTTTAACTTACTGCCATTATCTGAGTATTTATTAATGTCATTAAAAAAGTATTGTAGCATTAATCGAAAACGTAAAACATCTATTTCTACCCAATTAATAGAAGTGTCTATATTAAAATTAAAATCTACTTTATTAGTTTGTAAAGATTCCTCCAACTTATTAATACTGTTCTTTAAAACCGGAAATAAATTAATTACAGAAGTCTTTATAGCTCCAATTTCTTTTACGTGGCTTAGATAATTCCATTCAGAAATTAGATTTACCATTTTGTTAGACTCTTCTAAAATAGTTTTTTTATCATCAGAATTTTCTGACAAACAACTTGCAGTTTTTAAAATTTTAGAAACTGGTTCTTGAAACTCTGATAAAACAAATGTTTTAAATTTTTCGACTTCAAAATCTTCATTTTTAAGATTGTTATGTAGTTTTAAAAGTGTCTCTTTTTGACGTAAGATTTCTTTATTTTTTTCATCTAATTGATTGTTAATAACCTCTAAATCTTTTTTTTGATTTTCGATAACATTTGTACGAATTAAAATCTTTTTTTCTAGGTTTTTTTGAAGTGATTTTGTTCTTAAATTCTTAAGATAGATAAGTATTATTGCTGTAATTAATATAAATACAGATAAGAGCACATAAAATAAGTTCGTTTTATAAAAAGCCTTTTTTATTTGTAAGGAGAAAAGTAATTCTTCTTCATTTTCTTTACCTTCTTTAAGTAAAAAATTATAACTTCTAGAAGTTAAATTTTGATATTTTATCTTGTTATCAATATCTAATAAAGTCCAATTACTATCTAAGCCCTCTAATTTATAATAGATATTTTTTTCTGTTTTTTTGGGGAATCTAATCGGAATTAAATCAATACTAATTTGATTTTCATTATGGCTTTTTATAATATTTGGAGAGAAGTTTTCATTATCATCAACCAGTAATTTAATTTTTGCCTTAGTGTTATTAAACTGAATATTGCTAGGATTAAAATAATTTAAACCATTAATTCCACCAAAAAACAAATCACCCTTAGCATCTTGATAATAAGCACCTTCAGAAAATTCAGAAACTTGCCAACCTCCTTTGGGATGAAAAGTTTTTACTTCAAAACTTTTTTTATCAATCACAACAATTCCCTTTGTGGTACTTAACCAAACTTGCTCTTTATGATCTAAAACACCGTAAATTAATTGGCTAGGTAAACCTTCTTTTTCTGTAATATTCTTAATAATTCCTTTTTCTTTACTAAAAACACTTAATCCACCAAGTGATGCAATCCAATAATAATTTGTTTTTTCATCTTTATAAACAGCATAAATACTATTACTTAAAAGACCTTTATTAGTATTTATAGATTGTAATTCGCCATTTTTAATATCAATTAATTTTAAACCTTTATTATTAGATTTTAATGTGTTTTTTTGCTCTTTATGATAATGAGAAAGGTTATTTTGGGTTTCTATTGTTTTTAATTTTCCTTTGCTAATATCTAATAATTGCAGCCCATTATTTTCTGTAGCAAGAATAAGCTCGCTATCTATCAATTTTAAATTTCTTATATGATATTTACGAATTAATTCTTGACCAATAAAAGACTCAAAATTATTTGTGTTTAGATTAAATTTAGCAACTCCACCCCAGCAAGCAACCCATAATTGTTTATTACTATCTTCGTAAATAGAATAATTTCTATTGTTAGGTATGTTTTTATTATTCTTAGAATTATATAAATTATAATCTCCATTTTTTTCTATTCTGATAATTCCAGCATAAGTTCCTGCCCAAATAGTTCCATCAGAAGCGGTAAACAAAGACCTTATACGCTTCCAATCTGGTTCATTGGTAGCTTCTTTGATTTTAAATTCTTTGTAGTTTTTAGAAGTAGAATTGTAATTATATAGTCCTTTTGTGTAATAACCTAACCAAAGTTTCCCTTGTAGGTCTTTGGTAATTGCACGTAAAGTTTCATTAGGAATGTTAGGAGAATTTATTGGGTGAGGTGCAATAGATGCTATTTTATCAGAATTAGAGTAAGCCATACTAATTCCACCATCTTTTAAACCAAGCCAAATGTTTCCAAAATAATCTTCGTGTAAAGTTTCTACTTCATTACTTTTAAAACTTTCTTTAGAATAAGGGTCTTTTGTGTAATTTTCTATATGATATTTATTGGCTTTGTCTAATATATTTTTAATGATGAATAAACCATTTTTACGAGTGGCATACCAAATATTACCTGTTTTATCTTTTAAAACATCATTAATAATAAGTTTTGGGTATTTTGTTAAAAGAATGTTGTTTAAAGCGTTGTTGTTTATTTTTGATGTTAGTCTATTAATTTCTTGAAATTGACCAGCAACAAATTCGTAACAGCTATTTTGAGTGTGAATTAAAATATTACCATTTTTTGTAACAGAAATATCATTTGGTTTGTTCTTAAAAGTGTAATTTTTAAACTTTTTATTACCTAAATATCTGCTTATTTTAGCATCTTCTGTAATAATCCAAATTGTACCTTTTATATCCTGTTTAACTTTAGCGATGTAATTACCAGCAATAGAATTATTGTTATTAATGTCATGTTTAAAGGAAGTAAATGTATATCCATCAAAATAATTTAAACCATCCCAAGTTGCAACCCACAAACCTCCATTAATATCATTTTCGATATCTTTTACAGAATTATTAGACAACCCCTCGTTTATCGAAAAATTATCAAATTTAATTTGTTGACCAAAAGTTTGTAATGTTATAAAAAAAACGAATAATACTACTCTTGTCATAGTGTACATTTAAACCCACAAGAATATACTTTTAAGATTACCTTAATATAAATATTAGGTTAAGTAAATAAAAACTATATTATTTAACGATTCAAAATGAACGTCAGTAAAATGAAGAGCACTTATGTACTATGAAAACACATTCAAATTTAGCACTAAAATGGAATATCTACACTAATCATATAGAACATACATCATTAGTTCTAAATAAATAATCGTAGTGAAAATAATTCTATACATCCGAATTAATAATAAAACACCATTAACATCTTAACTATAAATAAAAAAACCTCAGCTATAAAGCTGAGGTTTTCTCTTATTGTACAGGCGGAGAGACTCGAACTCTCACACCTCGCGGCACTAGATCCTAAGTCTAGCGAATTACAAATCCACAGAGACTACCAAAGTATCAATACACCATAAAACCTATGCAATTAAAGACTTATAGAGTTTTAAGGATTCACTAAAAATCATAGAATGTCAAAAAAAGTGTTACCTATGTGTTACCTAAATTACTTATCTTTGAAAAAAAAATCAAGCGATGAGTACTTTAAAAACTGTTTTACATCCAAAAAAAGATAACAATGGAAATACTATTTTCAGATTAACTATACGTCTTACAGTTAACCGAAAACGTTCTTACCTTCAGTTATTACAAAACATTGCCCCTGAACACTGGGATGCTCATGCTGAAAAATTAAATACAAAACACCCAAAACACAAACAACTTAACCGATTAATTAGGAAAAAGTACGGAGAAATAGAAGATTATATTTTAGAAATGGATTCTACTAATAAAAGCTATACAGCTATTCAAGTAATGGATGCTATTAAAAATAATAAGGAGAAACAAACTTTTTTTGAACTAGCAAAAGAACATATAGAAGACTTAACCAAATTAGAAAAGCATAATAGAGCAGTATCAGATCAAAGTAAAATTAATAGAATCAAAGAATTTGCAAAGAATGAAAATTTATCCTTTGAAGAAATTGATGAATATTTTCTCAAAAAACTAAAAATTCACCTTGCAGGTATTGGGACTATTTCTGAAAGGTCGATAATGAATATTTACGTTTTAATACGATTACTATATAATAATGGAATAAGGAAGAACTTAGTAGATCAAAAATTCTACCCTTTTGGCAAGGGTAAAATAAAAATAAAATATCCTGAAACGATAAAGATTGGACTTGATGAAATGGAAATTCGTAAAATTAAAGAATTAGATTTATCACAATATCCTGAAATTTCTAAAACAAGAGATGTTTTTTTGTTCTCGTTTTATTTAGCAGGGATCAGGATAGGAGACGTATTAAGTATGAAATGGAAAGATGTTGTAGATGATAGGGTTTATTACAAAATGGGAAAAAACAACAAAACGGTATCTCTTAAAACTCCTGCTCAAATAACCGAAATATTATCACACTATAAACAAGATAAAGTTTCTAACTCCGATTATATTTTCCCACACTTTAAGAACGTATCTAAAAAGAACTCAGAAAAAGTTTTAAAAAAGGATTCTAAGAAGGAATCAAAGAAAATATATACAGCTACAAAAACCCAAACCAAAAAATTAAATGCAAATTTAAAAAAACTTGGTATTATGGCTGAAATTGACAAAAAAATCACAAATCATATTGCTCGTCATTCTTTTGGAAATATAGCTGGTGATAAAGTTTCACCTCAAATGCTTCAAAAACTGTATCGTCACACACACCTTAGTACAACAATCGGATATCAGGGTAATTTTATTCATAAAAGCGCTGATGATGCTTTAGATTCAATAATAACTTTTTAAAAAAAGCGACGAAAAATTTAAAAATTTATGATGTATTTTAAAACAATTACAGATTGTATTCTTAGTATAAAGGATGATTTAAAAGTATTACAAATTAAAAGTATAAGAATAACTGATTTAGAGAATTTTCAAAAATTTTGTTATATTTTTTCTGCTGATAAGTTTAGAGGCTCTATTAGAGAATATAGAGATACTAACGGAAGAGAAAACTTAAAGCAGGAATTAAGGTTAATTTTGTCAGCAATTAAAGATTACTCAAAATTTTATAGCGAGAATCAAATAAGCTTAAATTCAATAGATACTATATATTTACTAAAAACCTTAATAAAACCAATAGAGTTACAAGAAACACTTGCATATAGAAAACAAATACCAACCAATAAATCTATAACTAAATTAACAGGAGATTACGAAAACATGTCTCTTAGACTTTCTGACAAACACCCCGAAATAATAGCTATTTTAAAAAAGATACAAATCTTAAAGAAAGAAAAAGAAGGACTATTAAACATTTATAATGAATGGATTGAAGAACGTAAAACGCTTGAAAGAAAATACTACAATCTCTTAGGTTTCAATTTTTACAATCTTTTACTAAACTTAGAGGCAATAGAAAATATTATAGAACAAGACTACTTAGAAAACATAGAATTACTTAGTTTAAATTTCAATAATGACTTATTAGAAATGATAAACGAATATTTCACCCCACCCCTAACAGCTGTTTCTGCTAAAGATTTTTTCAACGAAATCCAATTATCTGGAATAAAACTGGAAATGAAAAAAATGTCAGATACAAAGTTCTATTTTTTTGTAGATTGTCTTTCCAAGACAATTAAAGGTGAAAATCACAAGGAAATATGGATTAAAGAAATTTTAGATTACTTTGAAAAAGATAGAGGCGTTTTTGACAAAAAGAAAACCTTTGAAAAAACCAAATATGATGGATTAAAAGGAATCGATAAAATCCAGAATAATTTTGCATATAAATTATTGAATGCTATTCAGAAAGTTTAATAGATATTAAAAATTCTATAAATATTAGTTTTGATTAAAAAGTGATGTTAATGAGCGTCTATTAAATACTAAAACTAAATCACCACCATAATTATTTTTCCAAGAACTACAATAGACTGTCATTTAACCTATTATAGCCAAAAATAAAAACACCCTCACCATTTCAACACTTTAATTCCTGTCTAATTTTACAGTATTCGAATGTAACAACCGATGTACACGGTTAAGTTTAATACAACAAATTAGATATTATGAATTTAGAAATATTAAGAGTCAAACTACTCATCCAAATGACAGGAGAAGAGTTTATATTCCTACAAAACAATTTAAACAACGAAGTACCTTTAAAAAATGTTCAACCTGAAAAAAAGGAAAAACATGTATTTGGTATACTAGGCATTGCAAAACTTTTCGGCTGTAGTAAATCCTCAGCAAACAGAATTAAAAAATCAGGAATTATTGATGAAGCCATTATACAAAATGGTCGTAAAATTATTGTTGATACTGAACTAGCATTAGAACTTATGAAGGAATCTAAATAAAAAAAGCAACGAGGTACGAACTCACTGCTTTATAATATTTTCAAAAAAAAAAAACAATATTAACTACCGTATTGTCATGAGACAAATATACGGTTTAAAACTCTATTTACAAAAATGGACAATGAAGAACTATACATAAATAATAAATTAATAAAGAACACTACAGTGTATGATACGATTCATAAATATGTGAACGGTAGATATGAAATCGTACTTAATATAATAACATACGAATTACTAATTAGGTACAAAGGCTCTAAAGAATGGGAAGTTCTCAATGAAAAATCTTTAATGATTGAACTAACCAAAAAGAAAATTAAATTTAAAAAATTTGAATTAGAAACATATTTAGGTTCTAATTATATAAAACAAATTAACCCATTAAAGCAATACTTTAATAATCTTAATAAATGGGATGGAGTAGATCATATTAAAAACCTAACCTCATATATACCAACTGATGATAATGTGTTTTTTGAATATCACTTAAAAAAATGGCTTGTAAGAAGTATAAAAACTGCATTGGAAGAAAACTTCTACAACAAGCAATGTCTTGTGTTTCTTCAGGAAAAACAAAACTCTGGAAAGAGCAGTCTATGTAGGTTTATTTGTCCGCCTGAATTAAAAAAACATATCGCAGAGAACATCAGTGATGATAAAGATGGATTAATCCAACTGTGTAAAAACCTCTTAATCAATCTAGATGAAATAGATAAACTTTCGATAAAATACATAAACGCCTATAAATCGATGTTTTCAAAAACACACATAAACATTAGGCTACCGTACGCAAAAAACAATTCACATCAGACCCGAAATTGCTCCTTTATAGGCTCAACTAACCTCATAAATTTTTTAAGAGATGAAACAGGTAATGTTAGATGGGTTTGCATAGAACTCATAGGACAAATTGATTTTAATTACTCAAAAGACATCGATATCAATAAAGTTTGGGAGCAAGCTTTTCATCTAGCTTACAAGGACAAAAGTTTTAATTGTGATTTAACTGTGAATGACATAAAAGAAAATGAAAAAAGGAATGAAAACTATAAGCACACAACTATCGAAGAAGAGTTAATAAATCAACTGTTTGAAAAATCTGACAATAAAGATGATTTTATGACAACCACAACAATTACAATGATAATTAAGAAAGAGTATTCATCCGTAAGTCACATAACGATTGGTAAAATTTTAAGAAAGTTAAATTTTAAGAGAGTTAACAGCAGAACCACAGGAGTAAAAGGATACTTAATTCAGTTAAGAAAAAAATAAAAGTTTTCATCAAATTATCTTACCCATCTTACCTATTTCATAAAAAAGGTAAGATGGGTAAGATAAAAACCACAAAAAAATAAAAAAATGAATTGTAAAATAGCTAAAACTATAGAAATGAATTCTTATATATTCAAACAGGGGTTTAGGGTTGGTAAAAAAACTACAAAAGACGTTTGGTATTACTCTCCTTTTAGGAATAACGAAAAAACACCTTCTTTTAAAATTGATATTACTAAAAACGTCTGGTATGATTTTGCAGAAGGAGTTGGAGGCACAATAATTGACTTTGTAATGAAATACAATAATTGTTCAATTAAAGAAGCCTTAGTCATTTTATCTGAAGATACTTTTCTTATTCACCAGCAAAAAAAACAAATTAAGAACGAGACAAACCCCACCTACTCTATTAAAAAAGTAACTGAATTAACAAATCAAAAGTTATTGGATTATTTAAGCAATAGGAAAATCAATTTGAAATTTGCTAAAAAATTTTGTTTTCAAGTTCATTACTCTTTTTCTAATGGAAAAGAATTGTACGGAATTGGTTTTATGAATGATATGGGCGGATTAGAAATTAGAAATAAATTTTTTAAAGGTTGCTTAGGTAAAAAAGAAATAACAACCATAAATAATAATTCTGATGTCGTTTCATTATTTGAATCTTCGTCGGATTTCCTTTCTTATCTCACCTTGAAAAAAGAAATTCCAAAAGAGAATTTCATCATACTTAACTCTACTTCTTTAGTGAAAAAGACGATTGGTTTACTAGATAATTATGCTTTAATAAAACTGTTTTTTGATAATGATGAAAGTGGAAATAAAGCTACAGATTTTCTATTAGAAAATATAAATAGTAAAATCATAGACAATAGAGTCTATTATAAAAAACATAATGACCTAAATCACTATTTAGCGCATCGAAATTAAAGCAGTCAGTTCTTAGCAAGGTGTGATTAACGTGCTCACTTCGTGCACTTTTAATCAAATCTTGCTATTCGCATAAAAATGCTCATAGAAAAAAACAAACTAAAGAAATATAAAATAATGAATAATCAAAATAAGACTAGAATAGTATTCTATTTAGATTTTAATGATAAAATTCTACTAAATAATCAATGTGAATTATTACAAGTTAAAGCCTCTTTCTACATCCGACAATGTGTTCTCGAAAAATTAGGTAAACCAATTTTAGAAGTAAAACAAAAACACTTAGAGACCAAAAATTACACATTACAACTTTATAAAATAGGTAATAATTTGAATCAAATCTCTCGAAAATTAAATTCAGGAATCAAGTTAAAATTAACAGATGAAGATTTGATAATAAATGATATTGAAGAATTAAAAAAACACATTATTGATATACAATCTAAACTTAACTAATATGGAAGAAAACAAAAAAGTATTGTATTTAATGCAAAACGTATGTGACAAATTAGACGCTCTATCTGGTAACGTTAATATTATTAGTGATAGTCAAGTTGAATGCGAAACTTTCGCGGAATTCATTGAATTAGAAGAACGAATAGTTTCTAATCAAAATATGCTAATTAAAAGTCAAACAACTATGAATTCTCATATAATAGATTTAGAAAAAAAAATAGAATTATTAGGTAATAAACCAAAGGTAATTCATCAAAAAAAAGAATATTATTTGTTTGGAAAGGACACCCCGTTTTCATCTAAGCTTTTACTTATTACTATCGCTTTTATTTTTATAGCATCTTCTGGATTTAAATATATACCGATTTATTTAACAGAAAATAGTGCTATTAAAACAGAAAGAGATGAATATGAGTTGTTCTATCAGTATGTTTTTTTAGATGCTTACTCTAAAAATAATAAAATATCTAAAAATATTGTTTCAACTCTAAATGATATTCAGCAAAAAGATACGGTATTATTACAGTACGTGCATAAACTAAGCAAACAATACAATACTCAACTACAAAAAGAAGCCTTAGAAAAACAATTAGAGAATTTAGATAAAGAAAGATGATAACAAAACTACAAAGTATTTCTTTCACAAAGAACGCTTTACTATACTGTGAAAAAGGGGGTGAAGTCTTAACTACTAATAAATGTTTTGGAAGTGCAAATGATATTTATAATCAAATAAAAGAAAAAGAAGCACAGAATGATAGATGCACTAATAAAACGTTTCATATAAAAATTAGAGCAGCTCCAGAAGACAAAGGAAAGTTAAACAACCAAGATTGGATTGATATTGCTAATAAATATGCTCTAAAAATAGGTTTTCAAGATAATATGTTTGCAGTTTACCTACATGAAAAAAATACAGATAAAGAACACGTTCACATAGTAAGCACAAGGATTGGTGATGATAATTTAGCTATCTCAAATAGCTTTACACATTATAAAAGTCAAGATTTCTCTAGAGTTATTGAAAAAGAATATAACTTACGAAAAGTGGGTAGAAAGCTTGAAGCATTAAAAATGAATCAAGAATTTATGCCTAACAACAAACATACTACAGACCTTAAAGAAGCTGTTTTTTCTGCAATAGATATTTCAGACAGTATTGAAGATGTTGTTTTTATCCTTAAAAATAAAAATATACAAACTAAAATAGGTCGTGGTATTTCTTTTACTGATGCTAAGGGAGTAAGAAAAAAAGGTTCTGAAATAGACAGAAAACTATCTTTAAAAGGAATTGAAAAGCTATTGTCTTATGAAGAACAAGAAAAACAGATAAATAAAAAAAATAGAGGTTTTAAAAGGTGATTTTTTAATAGAGAAAGAACAATGTATAAAGCTATAAATGTAGACTTATAGCTTTATATTTTTATAATTATCACTTTGTATATTTATATAAAAACATACTTATACTTTTATATAAAAAGACAAACTGTACATGACGCCTGCCGCTGAGGCTCATTTTAAAGATCAGTTGATTTTTTTAACGCTTGCTTGAGAAAAAAAAACCAACAGATCTTTAAAACGGAATAGTAAATTAAAAAAATTTGATTTTTTTAAAAAACTTAAATTTTAAAATAACTATAGTTATAAGTTGGTTCATTGCTTAAAAAGGGTATTAATTTATAGAATAGGATCTATAGTTTATAGTTTTTGATAGCAAGTTTTTAATAACTTTACATTGCTATGAAAAAAATTAATTTAACAGTACTAATATGTACTTTTATTCTTCTTTTCTGTACTTGTAAAAATTCAGCAGATCAATCTTTAAGTTTTGCTTTAAATTTATCTGGAGAAAACAGATTAGAATTAGAAAAAGTATTAACTCATTACAAGTCTAATCAAAGAGATACTCTTAAGTATAAAGCAGCTGTTTTTCTTATAAAAAACATGCCTTATCATTCATATATAAGTCCTGACACTAGATTTGAAGAAGTGTTTGATAGTATTCAAAAATATCCATATAGTGTTTTAAGAAGGGATATTTTTGAAAACATGCTAGATTCAGTGTCAAAGAAGGTCGTAAGGACAAAATCAAAAAGAATTTATGATATAGAAAACTTAAGTTCAGAATTTATTATTAATAATATAGAATTAGCTTTTAAAGCTTGGTATAAAATTCCTAAGGAAAAGAGAGCTTGTTTTGATGATTTTTGTAATTACATTTTGCCGTATAGATGTTCAAATGAACCATTAGAGAGTGATTCACGTAAAAAACTGTTTGAAAAATACTCATGGGTTTATCGAATAATTAATCAAAATGGTACTATTGAATCGATATTAGATAGTGTTACATCAGAGTTTAAGTTTATTAATCTTGAACAGATAAGGAAACATTACTCTCCATCCTTAAGTATTAGTCAAATCCAAAAATCAAAATTAGGAGCATGTGATGACGGAGTTAATTATTTTGTAAATGTTTTTAGATCTTTAGGTCTAATTTGTTCTAAAGATTATGTATCTCAATGGGGGAATCATAATCTGAGTGGACATTCTTGGATTTATACTAAATATGGAAATCAAGAGTATTCTACTGACGTAGGTGGAAAGGTTGATAATAAAGTTAAATACTCTAAAGAAAGTATTCCAAAGGTAAATAGGTTATTATACAGACATCAAAATAATTCCACTTTTTCACCTTTAACAATTGATGTTACTGATGAGTATGTAAATACGTTAGATTTAGAAATTTATAATGCTTTTGATGCTCCAAATGGTAACCCTTTTTTATGTATTTTTAATTCCAGTACCGAATGGAGGCCTGTGGCTTATGGGAGTACCAATAATGGTCAAACTTTTAGTTTTAAAAGGACAGGAACTAATGTCTTGTACTTAGCAGCTATAATTCATGAGAATCAAATTACCCCTATTAATTATCCATTTTTTATTGACAAAGATAAAAACACTCATTTTTTCAAACCAATTAAAAATGAGCAAGATTCAGTTTTGATAACTAGAAAAACTGGTTTTACTGTACCAAGAAAAAGAAATAAAATGAATTGGTTAAAATCTCTTAATACAGGTTTTTTTGAAGGATCTAACAATTCAAACTTTAAAAATTCAACAAAATTACATGAAATATCAAATCTTCTTAGTACTCAAATTAATAAGATAGACATAGATATTAAAAGGAAGTTTAAATATATACGTTTTAATGCTAATGGAAAAGAATCTTTTTTAGCTAAACTTACTTTTTATGACAAGGACAATATCAAGTTAGAAGGAAAAGTAATTAAAGAAAATACGATTTCTTATATATGGGAAAATGGTGCTTATGATGAAAACCCTTTATCTTTTTCAGGAGGAAAAGATTTTACTTTTGGGTTAAAATTAAATACACCAAAATCAATAGGTTTTATTGAATTCCAAGCTAGAAATGATGATAATCATATAAATATAGGTGAAAATTATGAATTGTTTTATTGGGATAAAACATGGAATTCTTTAGGAATGAAGATTGCTAAAGACACTTTACTATCTTACAATAACGTTCCTAAAAACTCTTTACTTTGGTTACGAAATCTTACAAAAGGTAAAGAAGAACATGTTTTTACTGTAGATAAAGATGGTAATCAGAAATGGTTAGGTTTTGATAATTATTAACAATTTTAAACTAACTGTAATGACTAAGAAGATAGAAAGTTTAAAATATTTTAAAATAGGGATTAAATCGATATTTTGTGTTACTCTATTCTTTCTTGTTTTGTTTATACCGTCTATTAATGATTCTTCTTTGGTTAATTCTACGATAAATTCAAAAACTATTTTCCTTATAAAAGGATTAATTGTTTTATTTTGTTTCTGGCTCATTCAATTCTTATTTAAGAAAACACCTATTAGTAAACTTATTATTTCAAAAATAGATGTTTATCTTTCCATTTTAGTTTTATATATTTTATTTAACAGGTATTTTATTCAGAATGAATACAGTTTTTCAATTCGATTTATAGAACTTATTGGACTTTCCTTATTTTATGTAATTCTAAGAACTTTATCTATAAGAATATTTCTATGGATATTGTTAGGAGTTATAATTTCTGGAATTATACAAGCAATTTATGGTAACTTACAATTATTAGGTTATTACACATCTAACCATTCTGGATTCAATTTAACAGGTAGTTTTTTTAACCCTGGACCTTATGCTGGTTTTTTAACAATCGTTTTCTCTATTGCTTTAGGGTTCTATCTTTTTAAAGAAAAAGTAATTAGTTATTTGTCTTCTAATATAAAAAGTAAATACTATTTGACAATAAATACTATTATTAAATATGTATTCGAGTACATACCTTTAATTGGTATAGTGAGTATTATTATCGTTATTCCAGCAACACAATCTAGAGCATCATGGTTGGCTATTATAATAACGAGTTTCTTTATATTCGAATTACGTTATCAAATCATAAAAAAGAAGCTTAAGCAGCTCACTAAAGTTAAAAAAACATTTTTAATTATTACCACTTCCTTAATTATTGCACTAGCCTTATCTGGAGTTTATAACTTAAAAAAAGGGTCTTCAGATGGTAGACTTTTTATTTGGAAAATTTCAACTAAAATCATCAAAGACAATCCAGTTTTTGGAGTTGGTTTTGATCGATTTAAAGTTTATTATATGAATGCTCAAGCACATTATTTTGCTGAAATGGGAGAAACAGCAGAAGCTTTAGTCGCAGATAATACTTATTATGCATTTAATGAATTTATACAATTTATTACAGAAAACGGAATCGTTGGTTTCATACTATTAATAGTAATTCTGTATTTAATTTTAAATACTTCAACTAAAAAAGAAAATAAATGTTTAAATAATATTGTAAAAACAAGTTTATTATCCATTTGTGTCTTTGCTTTTTTTTCCTATCCTATGCAAATTTTACCAATAAAACTGGTAATAGTTGTTTTATTGGCGATTCTATCTTCTTTAAATAGTGAAAAGATACAACTATTCAAAAATATTAAAACTAATTTCTCGAAACTATTAATTAAAGCTATAGCAGTTGCTGGATGTTTAGGAATTACTATCATAAGTTTTAAATATATAAATAAAGTGAACGCAAGTTTTAAAACTTGGAAATATGCTTTGGAAAGTTATCAATATGGAGATTATGAAAGTGCTATACAAGAATATGAAAGTGCCTACCCACAATTAAAAAGTAATGGCGAGTTTTTAATGAACTATGGTAAAGCATTATCTCTTTATAAAAACGATAAAAAAGCTGTAGAAATTTTAGAACAGGCTAAAAAACATTTAAATACAACGATTATTGAAACCGCTCTGGGAGATTCATATAAAAACTTAGAAGAATATAATAAAGCAGAAATAGCTTATAAACACGCGGAAAATATGATTCCTGTGCGTTTTTACCCACTGTATTTACAGGCAAAACTATATGAAGAAAGTGGACAGAATGAAAAAGCAAAAGTGTTAGCTAAAAAAATACTAAACAAGAAAGTTAAAATACCTTCAACTGCTATTGAAGAAATAAAGGCAGCCATGAAAAAATTACTAATTAAAAAACCTCTAACAAAAAATGATTAAAAAATACAATAGAGTAAAAAAGACATCTGAAAAGATATTTAAAATAACTCCTTTTTTCTTGATATTACTAGTTTTTTCCTGCAATTCAAAAAATAAAAGAGAAGAAATTTTAGTAAGTGGTAAAAACTCAAATATTTCTTTTAAAGCTGAATTGTATGATTTCGGAGTAATACCTTCAAAAAAAGAAGCCACAGCTATTTTTAATTTTTCTAATACAGGAGAAAACCCAATCGTAATTAAAGATGTAAAAGCTACCTGTGGCTGTACAGTGCCTGAATATCCTAAAAAGATTATAAAAACGGGAGAAGGAGGTGAAATTAGAGTGATTTATGATGCGAAATACCCTGGTCGTTTTAATAAAACGATTACCGTGTTTTATAATGGTAAAGATTCACCAAAAAAGTTAATCATAAAAGGAAAAGTTCCGTATCCAAAAGAAATTGATAGTATTAAATAATTAAGATTTTTAAATATATGTTAAAGAAAGTTAATTTAAATGTTCTCGTAAAAATACTTTTAGTTCTTTTAGCAGTTGTATGTGTCTCTTGTAAAAAAGAACAACCTAAACAAAATGAAGAACTCATTCAAAAAAAGAAATACCTCCAAGATAAAAATGAGGTAAACATTATGATTTTAAAAAGTAGCATTTTTAAAAAAGAATTAGTTAGCAACGGACGTTTAATAGCCTTAGAAAAAAGTGCTCTAAAATTTAATGTTAGCGAAAAATTAGCCAATATTTATATTAAAAACGGAGACTATGTAAAAAGAGGTAAAATACTAGCCTCTTTAAATGCATTTACCTATCAACAAAAAGTAAATAAAGCTAAAATAGATTTAAAACAAGCTACTTTAGAATTTGAAGACTTACAAGTCCGCAGAGGTTTTAATGCTAATAATATAGATGATTCTAATAAAAAAGAATATGACATGATGGCTATAAAATCTGGCTATAAAAATGCACAACATCAATTAGAAAATGCACAATTTGATTTAAAATCCACAAAATTAATTGCACCTTTTAGTGGTAAAGTTGCAAATGTGATAAGTAAAAAACATGAGCAAATTAATGCAGGAAAAGAATTTATAACCTTAATTAATGACGCTGTTTTTGAAGTAGAGTTTTATGTTATAGAATCTGAACTAAAAGACATTAAGAAAAAAGATAAAATAACGATGCAACCTTTTGCTTTAAACAAAACATATAAAGGCTATGTTACCACTATAAACCCACAAATAGAAAAAGATGGTACCATTTTAATTAAAGCAAAAGTGAAAAATGATGGTGACTTGTTAGAAGGGATGAATGTAAAAATATTTATTCAAAAAGACATTCCAAATCAATTTGTCGTACCTAAATCTGCCGTTGTTCTAAGAGATAATCAAGAAGTTTTATTTACGCTTAAAAAGGGTAAAGCATATTGGACTTACATACAAACTACTATAGAAAACAGTAAGGAATATGCTGTAATTCCACATCCAGATAAAAGTAGTGCATCTTTACAGCAAGGAGATACCATTATTATTTCTGATAATTTGAATTTAGCACACGATAGTGAAATCGCTATAAAACCTAATAATTAGTTATTTACAAAAAAACTACTATGGTTAAATTTTTAATACATAAACCTATAGCAACTCTAATGACTGCTTTAGGGTTCATTATTTTAGGGTTGTATGCTTTTGGGTTTATACCTATATCTTTAATGCCAGATATTGACATTCCAGAAATAACGGTACAAGTACAAGCAGATAATATGTCTGCAAGACAACTTGAAGATGCCGTTATAAAACCAATGCGTTCTCGTTTAATGCAAGTAAGTCATTTAAAAGACATACAAAGTGAGTCTAATAATGAGTCTGGAATTATCCGATTAAGTTTTACTCATGGTAGTAATATAGACTACGCATTTATAGAGGTTAACGAAAAAATAGATAGAATAATTGGAAGCTTACCCAAAACGATGCAGCGCCCTAAAGTTATAAAGGCAAGTGCTACAGATATTCCAGTATTTTATTTAAGCATGACTGTTAAAGTGCCTGCTCAATCAATTAAAAAATCTATCAATAAGAATACTAACCCATATTTTGTTTCGCAAGAATTTGTAGATTTTAATCGTTTTGCAAACCAAGTTATTCGTAAAAGAATTGAGCAAGTTAATGAGGTTGCTATGGTGGACGTAAGTGGCTTAATTGCCCCGGAAATCTTAATAATACCAAATCAAAATAAGTTAGATGCTTTAGGTATTAGTTTAGAAGATATAGAAGCTGCGGTTAAGAAAAATGATTTAGATATAGGTAGTTTGTTAATTAAAGACAATCAGTATCAATACGATGTACGTTTAGGTACTTCATTAAATAACATAAAAGATATTGAAAACATTTATATCAGTAAAAGTAATCGTGTTTTTCAGTTAAAAGAACTAGCAGAAGTTATAGAACATCCGCAAAAAAGAACAGGTTTGGTTTTGTCTGATGGTAATGAAGCATTAACCATGGCTATTATAAAACAAAGCGATGCTAGAATGTATGATTTGAAAGAATCATTAAATAAGCTGATTAAAAACTTAAAGAAAGACTATCCTACCATTAACTTCTCCATTACTAGAGATCAGACGAAGTTGTTAGATTATGCTATTAATAATTTATTTCAAAGCCTATTATGGGGAATGCTTCTTGCTTTTGTTATTATGTTTATATTTTTAAAAAATATAAAATCGCCTTTGTTAATAGGAATTACCATTCCAACTTCTATTATCATTTGTTTGTTGTTTTTTCATCTTTTAGATATCTCAATAAACATCATATCATTATCAGGATTGGTTTTAGGAATTGGTTTAATGATAGACAATTCCATTATAGTTATAGATAATATTACACAATATCGAGAACGAGGTTATAAATTGTCTAAAGCCTGTATTTTAGCAACCAATGAAGTTTTAAAACCACTACTAAGTTCAGCATTAACCACCTGTGCAGTATTCTTACCCTTGGTTTTTTTAAGTGGTATTAGTGGAACATTATTTTACGACCAAGCAATGGCTATAAGTATCGGTTTGTTTGTGTCGTTATTGGTTTCTGTTACCTTATTACCTGTATTGTATCGTTTATTTCATTTAAAAGACGATTCTAAAGTTGATAAAATAACTCGGTTTTTAGCTAAAACAAACACCATAGATTATGAGGCTTTATACGAAAAAGGATTTCGTTGGGTAATGAGAAAACAAAAAGTAGCTTGGAGTATCAGTATTCTTTTATTATTAGTTGCCATAGGTTTGTTTAATGTATTACCAAAAACACAAATGCCGGCACTTACAAGCAATGAAACCTTACTAAAAATAGATTGGAATGAACAAATAAACGTTGAAGAAAATAAACGTCGGGTACTTGATTTAATAGAGCCTTTACAAGAAAACTTAGTCAATCAAACCGCTTTGGTAGGTACGCAACAGTTTTTGTTAGATAAAGATTCGAATGCTAAAACATCAGAAACCACTATTTATCTACAAACAAATACGCAAGATGAGTTGTTAAATATTCAATCGAAATTAAATGATGTTTTAGACAACACATATACGAACATTGTCTATGAATACAAAGAGGTTGATAATATTTTTAATTTAATTTTTTCAAACCAAGAAGCACCTTTGGTGGCAAGGTTACGAAATGTAGAGAATTTAGGACATGAGCAAAATAATCAATTAAAAAAAATATGGTATCAAGTTCAGGAAAATACTGAAGGAATTGAATTAACACCAATTGCATGGCAAGAAAACATGACACTTGTTGCTAATCAAGAAAAGCTAATTACCTACAACATTTCTTCAAATACACTTTTTAACACGCTAAAAAGCGCTTTTAATGAGCGTGAAGTACTTTCTATTGTAAGCAATCAAAACTTTACCCCCGTAATTTTAGGAGGAAACACTAAACACATTCAAGAAATTTTAACTGAAACTACTGTAAAATCAAAGGATAGTGCTGTTTTTCAAGTAAAAGATTTTATTAAGGTGGTAAAAGCAGCAGATTTAAAAAGTATCTCTGGTGGCATGGAAGGAGAATACTATCCGATAGATTTAATTGTAAAAGAAGAAAATATTGAAAGAACGATTAATAGTGTAACACAAGTAGCAGGTAATAACTCTTGGTATGATGTCAGTTTTTCAGGTAGCTATTTTTCTAATCAAGAATTGATGGGAGAGTTAAAGGTGGTCCTTTTAATATCATTGATCTTACTGTATTTTATTTTAGCTTCACAATTTGAATCTTTTGTTTTACCTCTTATTATATTATTAGAAGTCCCCATAGATTTAGCAGGTGCATTTTTATTTCTAAAACTTTTTGGCATGAGTATTAATTTGATGTCAATGATAGGTATTGTGGTAATGAGTGGTATTATTATTAATGATTCTATTCTAAAATTAGATACTATCATTCAACTGCAACGTCAAGGGTTTTCATTAATAAAAGCTATGCTAGTTGCAGGACAAAGGCGTTTAAAACCAATATTAATGACAAGTTTAACAACCATACTCGCCTTAGTACCTTTATTATTTTCTGGTGGTTTGGGTGCAGAATTGCAAGCACCATTAGCAGTGGCATTAATTGGCGGTATGCTTTTAGGTACTTTGGTAAGTCTTTATTTTATTCCTCTTTGTTATTATTACTTTGCTAAAAAATAAGATTATGAATAGAAAAATAAAAAATAAAATAATTGTTATAGGACTTATTTTAAGTTGCACAATAATAACTGCCCAACAAAATAAAAATGATATAGCAATACAACAAAAAACTACGCTTATTGATGTTTTAAATACGGCAAGTAAACATTCGTTAGATGTTTTTAAAGCTAAAAGACAATACGGGGTTAATTATTGGGAGTTTAAATCGTTTAAATCTAGCTTATTACCAAAAATAAACTTTACTGCCCAACCATTTACCTATAACAGTGCTTTAGTTGAACGTTATGATTCTGAGCAAAACATAGATGTTTTTAGGCAACAACAAACTATTAATAGTTATGCAAATTTATCTATAAGCCAAAATATTGGGGCAACAGGTACTAATATTTATATGAACTCCAGCTTTAATCGGTTAGAAAACTTTGGAGATTCTGCATATGAAAGCTACAACACAACCCCCATTAGAATTGGTTTATCACAACCTATTATGGCATTTAATGCTTTTAAATGGCAAAAAAAAACAGCTCCATTAGCCTTTGAAAAAGCAAAAAAAGATTTTCTATACGAACTACAAACTATTAATTTAAAATCGGTTTCTTTATTTTTTAATTGGGCTTTGGCAAGTAAAAATGTCGAAATAGCAAAAGAGAATAAAACTACCGCAGAAAAATTATTCAGTATAGGTAAAAAGCGTTATGATATTATTGCTATTGAACGTAACGACCTTCTTAATTTAGAATTAGATGTATATAACGCAAAAACGAATTTAACTCAAAATTTACAAACTTTACAAAAAACAAAAGCTGCACTCAAATTATTTTTAAGAGATCAATTACCAGAAAATGCAGTGCCTGAATTACCCGAATTGATCTCAAATTTACATATAGATATTAATAAAGCGCTAGATCTTGCTTATAAGAACAACCCTGATATTCTTAATTTAAAAATTAGAAAACTAACCGCTTTAAGAGATTTAGACAAAGCTGTTAAAGAAAACAGGTTCGATTTATCATTAACAGCAAGCTACGGTTTAAACCAACAAGCCAATACGTTTGTAGATGCTTATGGGCGTTTTTTAGACCAGCAGATTGTAGCCATACAATTAAGTGTACCCGTATTAGATTGGGGAGAACGAAAAGGGAATATAAAAACTGCAAAAATGAATAAAGAGGTGGTAGATATTGAGTTGCAACAGAATGAAGATACCTATAAGCAAGATGTTACTTTAAACGTTTTAGATTTTAATTTACAAAATGAACTAGTTCTTGGTGCATTACGCACCAGTGAAATAGCAAAAGAGTCTTATAGTTTAACAGAAAAACGGTTTCTGTCTGGAAATGTAGATTTTTTAAATTTAACCTCTTCTAGAAAAGCTTGGCAAATAGCCAATGAAAATTATATACAAGCCTTACAAAGTTATTGGAACCTCTATTATAAAGTACAACAGTTAACCTTATATAATTTTATAAAAAAGACTCCTTTAGTGCAAGATTTTAAAAGCATACTCGAAGATTAATAAAAAAAGCTATGACATACCCTGAAAGAAAAGAAAAAGAAAAACACTTATTATATTTAATAGAGCAAGAAAGATTGTTTAATCTAAAAAAAATCGCAAATGATTATGAGTGCAGCAGTAGAACGATAAAAAGAATGCTCTTAAATTTACGAGAAGAAGGTTTTAATATAGTCTATTGTAGAAAGTGTAATAAATATCTTTTAAAAGAATAACAAAGGGACAAAAATTGTCCCTCCCATGTGTTTTCTTTGTAGGATAATTATTGTAGGTTTAGGTGTTTTGTAAAAAACCCTCCAGGTATTATTTATATATAATTAAAAAATAGCATCACCTAATCGTTTAACTAAAAATATGCCTATGTAATAAGCCAAAATACCCAGAGGAAGTCTTTAATTATTTATTGACTAAATAGTTGTTTTAAAAAATTAAGCTATTTAATATTTTGTAAAAGTAGTATTTCCTTTTTAGACTTTAGAGAAGAAATAATTAAAATTTAATAAAATTTAATAAAATGAAAAAAATAATAGGAATAATAGGAGTTTGTGCATTTGCTATGACAATGTTTATGAACACAAACTACGTTAAAAACAATGATAGTACTTTGGCTAGTTTAATTGCAATAAATGTTGCCAATGCAGAATATGATGATGGTGATATATGTAGTGACGAATGGGATGCACCTGGCTGTACATTCATTCAAAATGGTCACGCCTATATTGCTTATGACTGTGAACCAGACACATGGTACACTTTAGCAGATTGTATGTAAACTATTTATAATACATACTTCCTTAAAAAAAGAGGTATGTATTATACTTTAAAAAAGTATTTAAACCAAACTTTTATTTTGGATTAACTATAAATCAGTAAAATTTCTATGATGAAAATTAGAACAATGATAATAATGTTGATTTGTATTCAACAATTTAGCTCATGTAAAGAAAATAATATTAATAAACTTAAATTAAATAAAGACACACAATATTTTAATGAGTTTCCTTTAGAATATAATATTATTTTTAAAAATCTAGTTGATTATAAGATTGGGATTCCTAGAAGAATATTACTTATCGATTCAACTTTAATTTTTTTTAATATCCCTAAAAAATCACAATACATTTTCAGTAACTACTCTTTAAATACGGGTATACTTGGAGATGGTTACTTACAAAAAGGTAATGGTCCTCATGAAGTAATCTCCGCAGCTTCTGGAGGTGTCCTTGGCAATAGTTTATGGGTTTATGACGCTACATCAAACAAAATACTTACAACCAATAAGAACAAGGCAATAGCTCACAACACTTTTTCAAACCCAAACGTAAAAAAATTGAATGAAAATTATTACAAAATTGATTTTATAGATAGTCTTAAGTTTGTTGGAATTAGAAGTAAACTATCCCCAACTTCTTCTAAGTTTGAAAACTTAAACTTAACTTCAAGTAAATCAACAAACAGTTACGGGAAATATGTAAATGTTTCCAAAAAAATTAAATTAGAAACTATTTCAGATATTTATACATCTACCATATTTTCAAAACCAACAGGAGATAAAGTTGTTTTAGGGTATAGATACTCAGATTTAATTGAGATTTATGATTTGAAATCAGAAAAATGTATTTCCATACAAGGTCCACAAAAATTTGATGTAAATTATACTCAAGAAAAAAACCAAAACTTTTTTTATATGGGTAAAAGTAAAACTACCCAAAAGTCCTTCATTAATGGTGCTGTTACTAATAAATATATATATTTAATATTTTCAGGACATCAAAGGAAAAATAGATCAGAAGCAGATAGAAAAAAATGGACTTACGGAAAACAAGTGTATGTTTATGATTGGGATGGAAACCCTATAAAAAAAATAACGTTAGATAGATATATTTATACATTGGGAATCTCTGACGATGATAGTACTATCTACTCTTATGACATTGAAACTGGATTTATCATAGAATCTAAAATAAACTAAATGACGTATAAATTATTAACAGTTAAAAAGTATTTAATATTATTTATTTTTATAATTGCTATGCTATCTTGCTCCAAAAAAAAAGAGGATAAAACAGAATCATTGAAATTCACAATAGACCGTACTTTAGGTAAAAAACTTATTCTACCTGACAGTTTGATGATATACGCACCCTTTTCAAATTATTTAGCTGATTCATTAACTATTTTAAATTCGAAATATAAGGTGTTTTCGAAGATAAATGCATCCTGTGGTGATTGTGTTCAGAATATTAAGGAATGGAAGAAATTAAGTTTAGAATTTAGAAAATACAATATTCCAATAATTTTAATATGTCAATCTACAGATGATTTTGGACTTCTTAAATATACTTATAATGCATCATCCGATTTTTCTTTAAATACCCATTTTTTTTTAGATAGTAATAACGAATTCCTGAAATTAAACACCTTTATGAATAAATCGGACCATTTTGAAACTGTTCTTACAAATAAAAAAAATGAAATAATATTGATGGGAAACCCAACTAAATCAAATGAGATTAAAAATTTATACATTAATGAATTTAAAAAAGAATAGAGTACAAAAGTAAAGAAAGTAAACCACAAAAATAAGAAGCTAAATCATTCAACTAAATTAAAAATTTAGTATCTATTCTATTATGCAAAAAATGGTGTAACAAACATTTTTAAGTTCATAGTCTAATATTTCGTATATAAATAAAACTTATATTTCAAACAATTTAATATAAATGACCGATAAAATTTACATATTTGTACTTCTGTTATTTAGTTCACTTCTTTTTCTTTTTGGTTTATGGTGGTTGGTTATATTTCTAATCTTACAAATTATAATTTATTATAAATTTATTAAAGCTTTTAAACCTGGAATATTAAAATATCTAATAAGTGTGTGTATTGTCTTTATTCCAATTATAGGTGCTAAAACACTTACTTTTGATATATTTAAAATACCCAGTTCTTCAATGGAGAACACTTTATTTAGTGGAGATGTAATTATGGTTAATAAACTAAAATATGGTCCCAGATTACCACGCTCTCCATTTGATATCCCTTTTGTCAATATTGCTTTTTATTTCAATGACAATGCAAAAAAAAGAATAAAAGAGAATTGGTGGTCTTACAAAAGGCTTTCTGGCATTACAAATATTAAACAAGGTGATATTTTTGTATTTAATTCTACTTGGAGCAAGCAATTTATTTTAGTTAAACGTTGTATAGGCTTGCCTGGTGATACATTACAAATAAAAAACGGTACTATTTATACAAATAATAACGAATTTATTGAGCCAAGATCTGTTAAAAATAACTATAAATTTAAAGCTGAAAATAAAGCCACTTTATATAAAGCCTTAGATTCGTTTTCAAACAACGTTATTTTGAAAAACAGTTACAATAAATTCAATTTGGCAAGTTTAACAGCCTCTCAATTAGAACATCTAAAAAAACAAGACTATATTGATTCTGTAAGTATACAGATAGATACTTTTGCTCAAAAAAAACTATTTGTTAACTTACCAAGCTTACAATGGGGTTTTGATAATATGGGTCCCATAATAATCCCCAAAAAAGGGATGAAAATAATTTTAAACAAAGAAACGTTTGCAATATATAAAAGAGCAATCAATAGCTCAGAAGGTTGTAAAATAGAAGAAATAGATGGTTTTTATTATATTGATAGTCAAAAAGCTACTTATTACACATTTAAGCAAGATTATTATTTTATGATGGGAGATAATAGAAAAGGAACTTTAGATTCTCGTAAATGGGGTTTTGTCCCAGAAGAGAACATTATAGGTAAAGTACAATGTGTGTTGTATTCTAATTATGGTGGGGAGTTTAATTGGAGTCGTTTATTGAAAGCTGTAAATTAAAAGTGTTAAGCAAATGAAACGTACACTCTCTTCATTTTCTATCATTACCATTTTTGTATGTCTTTCTATTGTTGGGGCTAGCTTAATACCTTTATTAAGCTTGCAATTAACCCCCTCAAAAACACTACCTTCAATTAATATAAGTTATAACTGGCAAGATGCTTCTGCAAAAGTGATAGAGCAAGAAGTAACAGCAAAACTAGAAGGTGTTTTTAATACAGTTAAAGGAATAAAATCAATTACTTCAAATTCAGACAAAGGCAAAGGAAGTATTTCTCTTAAATTTAAAAAAAACGTAAATATGGATGCGGTTCGGTTTGAACTTGCAAACCTAATTCGCCAGTCTTATTCAGAACTTCCAGATGGTATTAGCTATCCTAATTTATCTTTAAGTGCTGCCAATGAAAATAAATCTCCTATTTTATCCTACAGTGTAAATGCAAATGAAAGCTCTTATTTTATTAAAAAATATGCAGAAAAACATATTATACCAAAACTAGCAAAACTTAAAGGCGTAAATAAAGTAAATGTTTATGGGGCAGCTCCTTTTGAATGGGTAATAGAATACGATACAAATAAACTGATGCAGTTAAAAGTATCTGTAAAAGATATTCAACAAGGAATTAATACTTATTTAAAAACACAAGAATTGGGCAAAGGTGTTTTTAGAACAAATACGGATAATTATGATTCTGAAATATCTTTAAATTTAGGGTACAAAATAGCCAAAATTATAGATTGGAATAACATTCCTATTAAGAAGATAGGCAATAGAGTCATTTATTTACGAAATATAGCAACTGTTAAGTATAAAGAAGGTGCTGTAAATAGTTATTACAGAATTAATGGATTAAACACTATTAATATTACTGTATACGCAGAACAAAATGTTAATACGATTGATTTAGCAAACACCGTAAAGTTAAAAGTGATTGCTTTAAATAATCAAATAGACACTGGATATACTATTAAACTTACACAAGATAGTACTGAGTATGTAGTTGAGGAGTTACAAAAAATACAAAGTAGAACCTTATTTTCCTTTCTTATTTTATTAGTATTAATCTTATTAATTAATAGAAGTTTTAAATATCTAGCTATTTTATTTTTAAGCATTATAACAAATCTATTAATTGCAGTTATTTTTTATTACTTGTTACATGTTGAACTACAGTTATATTCATTTGCAGGAATAACTATTTCTTTTGGTATTATTATAGACAATAGTATCATTATGATAGACCACATTCGAAATAAAGGGAATAAAAAGGCATTTTTAGCAATTTTAGCTGCAACCTTAACTACTATAGGGGCATTAATGATTATTTTTTTATTAGAAGAAAACCAGCAAGCCAACTTACTAGATTTTGCTTTGGTAATTGCTATTAATTTAAGTGTATCTCTATTAGTATCGTTATACTATGTACCTGCACTTTTAAATAAATTTAAAGTATCTAAAAAACAGCTTTCTTTTTCAAGAAAAAGGAAAAGAAGAATTGTAAAGTTTACAAACTTTTACACCCGAATGATTTGCTGGATGAAAAGACCTCGTTTTAAATGGGCGTTTATTTTGCTTTTTATTTTAGGTTTTGGAATCCCTTTTCATTTTTTACCAAAAGAAATTGAAGAAGAAGGTTTTTTTACCGATGTATATAACAAAAGTATTGGAAATGAATGGTTTTCAAATGATGTAAGACCAACATTAGAAAAAATTATTGGGGGTACATTACGCCTTTTTACAGAAGATGTTTTTGAAAACTCCTATTATTCAGAACCAGAAAGAACAGCATTGCGTGTAACTGGTACTATGCCAGATGGTTGTACTATAAAACAATTGAATACGGCAATTAAAAAAATGGAATCTTACCTTAGTCAATTTGATGAAATTGAATTGTTTGAAACAAGGATATCGAGTTATAGAAATTCTAACATCTCAATTCATTTTAAAAAAGATTTTGAGTTTGGTAGTTTTCCTTATACTCTAAAAAACGTATTAGAATCTAAAGCCATTAGTTTAGGTGGTTTAGATTGGTCCGTTAGTGGTGTTGGTCGAGGTTTTTCTAATGCTTTAGGAACTGGATCTAAACAAAACAGAATTATTTTAGAAGGCTATAATTATGATAAATTATATAGTTATGCAAAACAACTAAAACAACAGCTTATTGATAGTTCTGGTTCTAGAGTAAAAGATATAGAAATAACCAGTAGCGGTTGGCGTGATAATGCTTTGTATGAATATTATTTAGATTTTGATGATAAGCGCCTTGCTTTTGAGAATGTTTCTCAACAACAGTTATATGGTTATTTAAAAAATCAAGTACATTCTGGTAATTTAACTTCGATTATACAAAATAATGAGTTTCAAAGTGTAAAATTAATCTCTGACCGTTACAAAAAATTTAGTGTTTGGGATCTTAAAAACACGCCTATTTTAATAAATAACAAACAATACAAACTGAGTCAATTAGCTTCTATAGAAAAAAAGAAAACAGGTAATACCATAAAAAAAAATAATCAACAATACAGTTTAACAGTTACATATGATTTTCTAGGCACAGCAATTTTAGCCCAAAAAGTAAGAGAACAAAATATAGAGAAATTTAAACCTAAGTTACCATTAGGATATAAGGTTTCAGAGCAAAAATATAACAGATGGAATAAGAAAGACAAAGCTCAGTATTACTATTTATTTATAGTCATTGGAATAATTTTATTTATATGTGCTATTTTATTGGAATCAATTAAACAACCTTTTGCAATCATAAGTATGATTCCAATTTCGTTTATTGGTGTGTTCTTAACTTTCTACCTGTTCGATTTTAATTTTGACCAAGGGGGTTATGCTTCATTTATTTTATTATGTGGAATTAGCGTTAATTCTGCTTTGTATATTATCAATGATTATAATAATTTAAAGATGCAATTTCCAAATAGAGATTTAAGAAGTCTTTACTTTAAAGCTTTTAATTCAAAAATAAAACCTGTAGTTCTAACAATTGTATCAACTATTGTGGGTTTAATTCCGTTTATTTGGAATGGACAAAACGAAGCCTTCTGGTTTTCATTTGCTGCAGGTTCTATAGGAGGTTTAGTATTTTCTTTAATAGGTATCTTCTTTTATTTACCACTTTTTAGTGTTAAAAAAGTATAATTATATTTGTAGCAAAACAATTAATAGTCATGTTGAAATCAAATATTTTCCTTTAATATAAATCTAAAACACCTTTTATTAAGTTTTTAATAAAAATAAAGCTCTTTTAGTAACATTTTATACTCTATAAGTCTTTACAACCAATTTAACGCCGTATTAACTTGTATTTTATCTAATGTTAAGATGATATTCATCATTTATTACCTTTATTCTAAAGTCATAAATATTTGTTAGTAATTCAAAAAATAATACAAATGTGTTACCTATGTGTTACCTAGAAACAAAAAAAGCTGACTTAAAAAGTCAGCTTTCTCTTATTGTACAGGCGGAGAGACTCGAACTCTCACACCTCGCGGCACTAGATCCTAAGTCTAGCGTGTCTACCAATTCCACCACGCCTGCAACTTTTCCAATTTAATTGGGCTGCAAATATAAACATTCCTTGCAAACTGCAAAGCAGTTCATAATAATTTTTCTACTTTTGATGAAGAAATAAAATTATATCTTATGAATACCATTCAATCTTACATAAAAGACAACAAACAACGCTTCTTAAACGAACTTATAGAACTCCTTAAAATCCCTTCTGTAAGTGCAGATTCGGCATATAAAAAAGACGTTTTGTTAACAGCAGATTTTGTTTTAGAAAGTTTAAAAAAAGCAGGTTGCGACAACGTAGAAATGTGCGAGACTCCAGGGTATCCTATTATTTACGGAGAAAAAATCATCGATAAGAACTTACCAACCGTATTAGTTTATGGTCATTATGATGTACAACCAGCAGATCCAATAGAACTTTGGACCTCTCCTCCATTTGAGCCAGTTATTAAAAACACAGAAATTCATCCAGAAGGAGCAATTTTTGCAAGAGGTGCTTGTGACGATAAAGGACAAATGTATATGCACGTAAAAGCATTAGAATACATGACTTCTACCGGAAACTTACCTTGTAACGTAAAGTTTATGATAGAAGGTGAAGAAGAAGTTGGTTCAGAAAGTTTAGCTTGGTTTGTACCAAGAAATACAGAAAAACTAGCTAATGACGTAATTTTAATTTCAGATACAGGAATGATTGCGAATGACATTCCTTCAATTACAACAGGTTTACGTGGTTTAAGTTATGTAGAAGTAGAAGTTACAGGACCAAATAGAGATTTACATTCTGGTTTATACGGAGGCGCAGTTGCAAATCCTATTAATATTTTAACCAAAATGATTGCCTCTTTACACGACGAGAACAACCATATTACTATTCCTGATTTTTACGATAATGTAGAAGAATTATCTACCGAAGAAAGAGCAGAAATGGCAAAAGCACCTTTTTCTTTAGAGAAATATAAAGATGCCTTAAAAATAGATGATGTTCACGGAGAAGCAGGTTATTCTACCAACGAGCGCAACGCAATTAGACCAACTTTAGACGTAAACGGAATTTGGGGTGGTTATACTGGTGAAGGCGCAAAAACAGTAATTGCTAGTAAAGCATTCGCTAAAATATCAATGCGTTTGGTACCAAATCAAGATTGGAAAGAAATTACAGAATTATTCAAAAAACATTTTGAAAGTATTGCTCCTAAATCTGTAACAGTGGTTGTAAAACCTCATCATGGCGGACAAGGTTATGTAACTCCAATAGACAATATTGCGTATAAAGCTGCAAGTAAAGCTTATGAAACTAGCTTTGGAAAAACGCCTATTCCTCAAAGAAGCGGTGGTAGTATTCCTATTGTTGCCCTATTTGAGCAGCACTTAAAAAGCAAGACTATTTTAATGGGCTTCGGGTTAGATTCTGACGCCATTCACTCGCCAAACGAACATTTCGGAGTTTGGAATTACCTAAAAGGGATTGAAACCATTCCATATTTCTATAAATATTTTACAGAAATGAATCAATAAAATAACTAATCCGTTCAGCAATGAGCGGATTTTTTTTAGGGCATTCCCCAATTATTTGAAAAAAATAATTGCGTCAGGCTTGAAGTTTATCCTGAGCTTGTTGAAGGGTACTCGCTTTTTTTCTGAAAAAAGAAAAAAGAGCTCAAACAACTACTGCAATCCTTAATGCAAATGTACTTGCCTACTTTAAGTAAAACTAGAAACCTTTTTATTACATACAAACCTCAAAGGTTTTAAAAACCTTTGAGGTTTACTACTTCATAAAAAATATTTTAACTCTACATTTGTAGAATACAGTTTTTTATTCTATGTTTGTAGAGTAAAATAAAAAGAACATGCAATTATCTAAAACAGAAGAACAATTAATGCAATATTTATGGAAACGTAAAAAAGCATTTTTAAAAGAATTGTTAGAAGATTTTCCAGAACCAAAACCAGCAACAACAACCGTTGCCACTTTGTTAAAAAGAATTGCAGACAAAGGTTTTATAGACTATACCTTATTCGGAAAATCGAGAGAATACTTTCCAATAATTAGAAAAACAGATTACTTCTCTAAACATGTAAATGGGCTGATTAAAAATTTCTTTAACGATTCCGCTAGTCAGTTTGCTTCTTTCTTTACAAAAGAAACCAACCTTTCTACAGAAGAATTAGAAGATTTAAAAAGAATAATTGACGGTCAAATTAAAAAGCAACAACAATGATAATTTATCTACTAAAATCGGCTAGTTGTTTAGCGTTATTACTTTTCTTTTATCATTTTATATTAGAAAAGGAAAAAATGCACATCTTTAATCGTTTTTACCTTTTAACAGGTGTTATTATTTCTTTCTTGGTTCCATTAGCAACAATTACAGTTCAGGCTAACAACGCATTAGAAACCAGCGGAGAACCTATTTTTATAGGAAATACATCTTTAGCAGCAGTTCATGAAGGTTTTAATTACAGTCAGTTATTAATTTGTGTTTATTTAATTATATCAATCTTATTTTTAATTCGATTTGTAAAAAACTTTGCAAAGATTATTCAAAAAATAAGAACAAACGAAACTATAAAATATCAAAAGGCAATACTTGTTTTGGTGCAGGATGAAATACTACCTCACACTTTCTGGAATTTCATTTTCATTAATAAAAAAGACTACAAAGAAGGAAAGATTGAAGAAGAGCTTTTTACACATGAACTAACGCATGTAACGCAAAAACACACCTTAGATATTCTAATTATTGAGTTATTTCAAATTATGTTTTGGATAAACCCATTATTTATCTTCTTAAAAAAAGCAATACAATTAAATCACGAATTTTTAGCTGATGAAAAGGTTATCAATCAACATAAAAATACCAATAAATACCAGCACTTATTATTAAACAAAGCTGCTTGGAACAACGAATATTACTTGGCCAGTAATTTGAATTATTCACTCACTAAAAAAAGATTAAAAATGATGACAAAACAAAGTTCACAAACCAAAATTTTATTAAAACAACTCTCGGTAATTCCGTTGTTAGTTGGCTTCCTTTTCTTATTTGCAGAACGTGTACAAGCACAAGAAAAAGCAAAGGACAAAATAGTTATAGAATATAATTCTTTAGCTAAAAAAGCAAAATCTAAAGATAATGCCGATACAAAAAAAGAGGATATAGAAAAGTTAGAAAAACTATATGCACAATTAAGCGAGTCTCAGAAAAAAACAGCAGTACCATTTCCTTATACATCTATAACAGAAAAAAATAAGGAGGAACCTATTTTTTATTTAAACGGAGAAGTTGCCTCTAAAAAAGAAGTGGACAAAGTAAACGCGGGTAATATAGAAAGTGTAAACGTTATTAAAAAAGAAAATGGAAGTTCTACTATTTCTATAAAGAAGAAAAAAGAACCGATTTTCTACTTAGACGGAAAACGCATTTCTAAAAAAGAAATGAAAAAAGTAAAACCAGACAATATAGAAAGTGTGAATGTAGAAAAAGATAAAGATGGTGGTGGCTCCATTTATATTACGAGCAAAAAAGAATAAAATTACAGTATACAAACTAAAAAAAACCTCGAAAATTTCGAGGTTTTTTTATGTTTCTAAATAATGAAAAAAATAAATTTAAACTATTTTTAGCTAGCAAACAAGTGCGTTAGCGATTGAAACGGCATCCTTTTTTGAGGTACGAAAAAAAGATATAGTGTAAAGCGCGACCCGCAAGGGAACGCCCAACTTCTCGATACAATTTTCTTTCAGAAAATCACTCGAAGTGACAACCTACTCTTTATCTGCCATTTTCTTAACGTAATCTGTAATAATTACAATTTGCGTTGGTCCTACTTTACCTTCTATAAACTTAGCATTTTCGTGATCTAAAGAAATTCTACGTACCGCAGTTCCTTGTTTTGCAACCAAGCTAGATCCTTTTACTTTTAAATCTTTTATTAAAACCACAGAATCTCCGGCCTCTAAAATTGCACCGTTTGCATCTCTATGAATTATCTTTTCGCTATCATCTAAATGATCTCCAGATTCTTTAGCAAAACGTAAATCGTCATCTTCTAAATACATCATGTCTAACAAATCTTGTGGCCAACCTTCTGCTCTTAAACGAGACAACATTCTCCACGCAACCACTTTTACACCTCTATATTCACTCCACATAGAGTCATTTAAACAACGCCAGTGATTTGCATCTGTTTCTTCTGGATTGTCTATTTGAGTAATACAAGTTTCACAAGCCAATACGCTACCATCTACTCCACCGCCACCAGTAATTGTTGGCTTTACATCATAAACTGATAAATTAGCTGTTGATGTACATAATTCGCATTTATTTCCACTTCTGTTTTCTAAATCTTGTTGTAAACTCATAATATATTTTTTGTTGTGCAAAAGTACATTTTTATATGAAAAATGCTAATTATTACCTAAAGAAGTACGTTAAAAATTAAGAATTTGATAAATTTTTAACGAGAAGCTATTTCCTGTGTGGAGTTTATCTTGAGCAAAGTCGAAAGGTACTCGCTTTTTTTACCCTAAAAAGGAATAAAAAAGAGCTCAAACAAATAGCCTGTCTTGAGCGAAGTCGAAAGGTTCAATCAAGACTAGACTTGTTTGTAAACGTATTTTCTATTTCCCCAACAAATTGTCACTTAGAAGAATGAGAAGTCACATAACAGTGAAAAGCCAAAACCAAGCAACTTTATGAGATTTCTCCTATCGTCGAAAAGACAAATTGAATGTTATTTAATATCTAAAGAAGTAAATTTAAAAGTACTTCCATCAAACAAACCTTTGTCAGACAACTTTAAAGCAGGAATCACCAATAACGCCATAAAAGACAAACTCATATAAGGTGCGCGTAATTTGCTACCCATTTCTTTTGCCATTGTATCTAGTTCTGCATAGGCTTTACCGATAACCTCAGCAGGCTTGTCAGACATAATTCCGGCAACTGGCAAAGAAACTATTTTCTCTTGGGTGTTATTTACAGCACAAACTCCGCCTCTATTTTTGATGATTAAATTTACCGCTTTACAAATTGCTTCGTCCGATACACCAACTGCAATAATATTATGAGAATCGTGCCCAACAGAACTTGCAATAGCTCCTTCTTTTATTCCGAAATTTTTGATAAACGCAATTGCAGGTGCATCATTCTGATAACGATTAACAACTGTCATTTTTAAAACATCAGTTTCTGTGTTTGACACTAAATTTCCATTAACAATTAAAGCATCTGCTTCAATTTGATTGGTCACTAATTCACCATCTAACGCTTCAATCACTCTAATTTTTTCTGATGAAGATTCGAATCTAAAATCAGTAACTTCTTTTGTATCTGTATTAAAGTTATTCAATACTTCAAAATCCACATGCTTTACAAAAGATTCGCCATTTTTAGCGACTAATTCTCCGTTTATATAGGTTTCTAAAACATTGAATTTTTCTAAACTATCAACCACCACAAAATCTGCATCATCTCCTTTTTGTAAAAGTCCGACATCTAAATTATAGTGTTTTACAGGATTTACACACGCTGCTTGTAACACTTTAAAAACATCAATTCCTTTGGCAACTGCTCTTTCACATAACTGATTGATATGCCCTAATAATAAATCATCTGGGTGTTTATCATCTGAACAAAACATCATATTTTCGAAATGTTCGGGTAATAAACCTATTAAAGCTTCGAAGTTTTTTGCTGCAGAACCTTCTCTAATAATTACTTTCATACCTTTTTGTAGCTTCTCTAAAGCTTCATCAAAAGAAAAACATTCGTGGTCTGTAGAAATTCCGGCAGCAATATATTTGGTAGCATCATCGCCTCTTAAACCTGGCGCATGACCATCAATGGGTTTGTTGTTATTTTTTGCGTGTTGAATCTTAGCTAAAACCTCAGCATCATCAAACAATACTCCGGGATAATTCATCATTTCTGCCAAATATTTAATATCCGGATTTTCCATCATCAATTTAATATCATCAGCATCTATAATTGCTCCTGCACTTTCAAAAGACGTTGCTGGCACACAACTTGGTGCTCCAAAATTGAATTTCAACGGAACTTTCTTTCCGTTTTCAATCATAAAATCAACTCCTTTTACACCTAAAACATTGGCAATTTCATGCGGATCGGAAACCGTTGCAACTGTACCATGTTTTACGGCAATTTTCGCAAATTCCGAAGGCACCAACATAGAGCTTTCTATATGAATATGTGCATCAACAAAACCTGGTAAAATGTAATTTTCTTTACTATGATTTACTTCTTTTACAGACAAAATTTTTCCGTTTACAACTTCAATTTCTCCTTTGTAAATTATTTTGTTCTGTATATCGACTATGTTTCCTTGTACAATCATTTGCTTTCTGTTTCTAAAACAAATTTACAAAGAATTAAAGGCGATTTAAAGTTTATTTAGGATAGATTACTTGATGTAGCGGAATATCAAAATCGTTAGAATCTTCAATTTGATAAATAGGCTTAAAATAATTGAGTCCAATAAATTTTGCTTCTACTTTACAGTTCGATAAAAAACGATCGTAAAATCCTTTTCCGTAACCAACTCGGTAATTTAATTCATCAGAAATTAACAACGGAACAAAAATAAGGTCTAGTTCCTTTTCATCTACTTGTTCTGCATTTACAGGTTCTGGAACGCCGTATTTATTGAGTTCTAAAACCGTATTTTCTTCTAAATAGAAATGAGAAAGTGTATTGTTTTCTAAATCAGATTTACTAACCACAATTCGTTTTTTTATGCTTCTGAAGTAATTAATAATTGGTTGTGTATCTATTTCTTTAAACTTTGTAAGTGATAAAAATAGGTGTACATTTTTAACACCAACAATTTCTAAATCGTAAATTTGTTCGTAGATATTTTCTTGAAATTCCTGAATTTGAGTTTCAGTTAAATCGTTTCGTTTCTGTTTGTAAATCTTTCTAAATTCTTGCTTTTTCATTATTGAAAAAATTACTATATTTTAAATTCTATCTACCGTAATAATTCTAAAAGTATTAGAATTTACAGTAATTCTGATGTTGTGTTCTTTATTAGAAACGTAAAAATTCTTTCCCTTTTTCAAGTAGTTTTCTATAACTGTTTCTTCTAAAACCTTTCTGATAAATTGCTCATTTTCATCCTTAGAAAAAGCTATTTTTAACTTTTTATTTATCCGTTGATATACCATTTCTGTATAACAATGTTTTTCTAATATTTCGCTTTTCTTATTTTCCATCATTTTAGAAAGCTACAATTCTTCTAATTCTTTTTGTAGTTTTTTAGTCAACCCTTTTACAACCAAATCGTAAGAATGATTGATAAGTTCTTTTGCCAGATCATCTGAAACATCACTAGAATTTAGCAAAACAGTATTCCAATGTTTTTTACTCATGTGATAACCATCAATAATCCCCTCAAATTCTTCTCTTAATTCTATTGCTTTTTCTGGGTTGCATTTTAAGTTAATTTTAGCTTCCCCTTTCTCCCAAGAAGTTAATCCGGTTAGCAAAAACATTTTACCCATCACTTTAAAAACCAGTGTAACATCATCAAAAGGAAAATGTTCTGTTACTCCTTTTTTAGAAATGCAAAAATCTCTTAATTGTTCTATATGCATCCGCTCAATTATTAAAATAACCTTTATTATTAAGATTTAAAAAGTATCTTTATAAACCAAAATTACAACTTTTTTATGACTGAAAATGATTTTTTAGACAACACCTCCATAATTAGTTATTCTGCAAAGAATTATGAAAAAACAACTTATAACGCAATTTCAGAAATTATTTTTTCAGAAAACAAAACGAATACTAAATGGCTAAATACTTACGGTATAAGATTTCATGAGGCTTATAAAAAAGTAATTAACCAAAATAAATTAGACGATTTTTTAATAAAATTATTAGGAGATGAAGAGCACCCTAACAAAGTAATTTTATTAGATAATTTACTATTTATAACCACCAGAGTTTTAATTACTCAAAGTCAGAAATTAGATTCTGAACAAATGATTTTTATCGTTTCTTCAGACTTTTTATGGTCTATTCAAGAAAAACATGGAGATTATTTTGGCTGGATTCGTGAGCGTTTAGAAGGTAACAAAGGAATTGTTAGAAAGAAAAAAACAGACTATTTACTGTATTTAATATTAGAGTCTATAATTGATAACTACCAAGACACCTATGAAGCAAATGCAGATTTAAGCGCAGATAAACTAAATTCTACTCACATAAAGCCAACTCCAGAGTTTACTTCTTTAGTTGAAAAAAGGAAGCAAGAATTATTCAATTTTAAAAAAGCAACCTTAAGTTTAAGAGATACCATTATAAAATTAGAAAAAATAGAAATTAAAGATTTTAATGTAAAATACTTTAATGAGTTAAAAGAACAAACCAATAACCTAATTTCTAATATCGATTTTGAATTGCAAGAATTAGAAAGTAAAATAAACCTAATTTTCAGTATTCAAGGACATCGCTTAAATGAGGTAATGAAAACACTGACTATTTTGTCAGTAATCTTTATACCATTAACTTTTTTAGCAGGAATTTACGGAATGAACTTTGAAAACATTCCAGAATTAAAATCTAAATATGGTTATTTTATTTTATTGGGTGTTATGGCATTAGTTACCATTGTTTCTGTTTGGTATTTTAAACGTAAAAAGTGGTTTTAATAAATAAGATTCTCATTAACAAAAATGATACACTTACTTTAAACTACTCTTTCTTTTTAACCAATTTAGTAAAAAAAAAAAGACCCTTCAGATTTTAAAAACCTGAAGGGTCCAATAATTTTAAATGTTATCTACTTTATAATTTTATACAAAACAGGCTTACTTGGCGTTGCATCATTCTCAAAAGGTGCAATCATTAAGTTTAATAAATACTCACCGTCTTCTATAGTATTTGGCACATATATAAATTCTGTAATGGTTGCATCCATTCTTAATTCACCACCAGTATTCCAAAAAGCATTGTGAGATAAAAGTTTACCATCATCTCTCTCCTTATCTACAGAAGGTAAATCAATTAACAAGTGTTTTATTCCTTTTTCTTTTAAATAAATTGCAGCTTTTTCAGATAAATAAGTTGGATTCGTATTAAAGTATTTCATACTCTTTTTTTCCTCTAAATTAGGTAAAGTACGAATTACAATAGCATCACGTTTCTTATTTCGTAAAGCATGTTTTAATTGCTTCACTCCAATTAAAAAATCTCCATTATGAAACAAAGGAGCAATAGTAACTACTTCTGCTAAAAAAATAAAATATTTTAAATGTTGATTCACAGAGTGTACTTCTTTGGTAATATGCCCAACACATTCTGTATGAGTTATGTGAGAATGCGGATTAAATTTAATGCTATTAAAGTTAACCACAGCACCATTTGCAACACTTACTTCATAATCATCAAATTTTTCTACTTCAATCTTAGGATCATCAATTCCCCAAGCATTTACTTTCCCTTTATTCATATCAATAGGAATTGAAATGTCTAATGGTTCTGAAACGTTTATTTCTATTTTTCTTGAATTGTACTCTATTACCGCTTTCATATTTTTGCCGACCTTATTTGCGTAATTTTTAGTTTTTACTTCAAACTCAAATATAAGTTTTCTTTCTTTATGTTAGATGTAATCTAAACATTTAACATTAATAAAAAACTAATTGACCATAAATAAATCTGAAGAAATTCCGTCTGATAAAAACTTCCCTTTTGGCGTAGTTCTTAAAACTCGATCTTCAATGATCAATAATTCTTGTTCTAAATGTTTTTTGGCTTGTTTTTCTAAATACGTTACATATTTATCGCCAAAATCTTTTTTTATTTTTTCGAGAGAAACTCCCCAGATGGTTCTTAAACCTGTCATAATATATTCATTATAACCATCTGTTTTTGTGAGTGTTTCTCTTTCTATAGGAAGCGTATTTTCTTGAATAGCTTTTATATATTTCGCATTATTTCTAACATTCCAACTTCGTTGGATTCCATTAAACGAATGTGCCGAAGGTCCAATACCTAAATAAGGTTTCCCTAGCCAGTAAGAAGAATTATTCTGACTAAAAAAACCTTCTTTCCCAAAGTTAGACAACTCGTAATGCACAAAATCTACCTTTTTTAATTCTTCAATTAAAATATGGAATTGTTCCTCTGCTTTTTCATCATCTACATTTTTAATTTTCCCTTTTTTAATCAACGTTGCTAAAGCTGTTTTTGGCTCAACCGTTAAAGCATAACTAGATATATGTGGAATTCCGAAACTCAGTGCTGTTTGTATATTATCTCTCCACTCTTCATTTGTACAATCTGGAATTCCGTAAATTAGATCGACAGAAATATTACTAAAGTGGCGAATCGCCACAGATAGACAATTTTTAGCTTCATCTGAATTATGCGCACGGTTCATGAGTTTTAAATCTTTCTCAAAAAACGATTGCACGCCAATACTTAATCTATTGATAGGTGTTTTAGATAATTCTATTATTTTTTCTTCGGATAAATCATCCGGATTTGCCTCTAACGTTATTTCTGGATTCTCAATTACTGTATGATTTTTATAAACAGCATCAATCAATACTTGAATTTCATCAACAGTTAAAACAGATGGTGTTCCACCTCCAAAATAAATAGATTCTATAGTCGTGTTTTGCAATTCGTCTTTTCTAATCTCTATCTCTTTTACAAGTGATAAAATCATATCTTCTTTTTTCTTCATCGAAGTAGAAAAATGAAAATCGCAGTAAAAACATGCTTGTTTACAAAATGGTATGTGAATGTATATTCCAGCCAAAATAAATTATCAATTATCGGTTATCAATTATCGGTTATCAATTATCGTAACTACTTGTTTATTCTAGTAGTTTTTAAAATAGAAAATAAAATTCTACCTATTTCATCTGCCTTTTCAAAAAGGTCTTTAAAACTCTCTATATCTAAATCCCCACTATCTTTTAATAAATGTAACCAATATTTGGTTTCTAAGCATTCTTTATAAGCAATAGACATTTTAGCAGAAAAATCTGCTTTTGAAATTGCTCCATTAGCTTCAATTATATTTGCACCTACAGAAGTTCCGCTTCTTAAAATTTGTTTTGACAAAACATACTCTTTATTCTCTTTTATTAATCTTTTACTCAATTTAACAATTAATAAAGCCAAATCATAACTTTTGTTTTGTAATGGATTATTTTTTAACTTCATAATATCGATAATTGGTTATTGGTAAATGACAATTGAAAAAAATTATTTGATTTTTTTAGGATTTTGTTTCACAAAACTCGCCCAACCAGTATAATTCTTTCCGCCAACTACTTTTCCTGAATTGTAGAAATGACAAACTGCAGCTGCTAAACCATCTGTTGCATCTAGGTTTTTAGGCAAAGTTTTTAAGTTTAAAAGTGATTTTAACATCAAAGCAACTTGTTCTTTACTAGCGCTTCCACTTCCGGTAACTGCCATTTTGATTTTCTTTGGCAAATATTCTGTAATCGGAATTTCGCGAGACAAACCTGCTGCCATTGCAACTCCTTGCGCTCTACCTAACTTTAACATTGATTGTACATTCTTACCAAAAAAAGGTGCTTCAATAGCAATTTCATCTGGGTGATACGTGTCGATCAGTTCAATTGTACGTTCAAAAATAAGTTTTAATTTCAGGTAATGGTCGTCGTATTTTTTGAGGATTAATTCATTCATTTGAATAAATTCCATCTTTTTACCAACAACTTTTATCACACCAAAACCCATAATTGTGGTTCCAGGGTCAATGCCTAAAATAATTTTTTCTATCGCCAAAGTGGTAGATTGTTTTTGTTTTTATCACCAAACTTACAGATGATTATTTGTTACTTTGCAAACCATGTATAATTCGCTTTCATACAAATCTAAACAATTCTTTTGGTTGATAATAAAACTATCGATTGTAATTGGCTGCGGATATTTTATTTACACAAAACTAATTGATAACGAGCAGCTAAAATTTACTGTATTTTATAAAAAATTAATAAAAAATGATGTTTTTTCCATCAAAAACATATTTTTTCTATCTCTTTTTACTTTTTTAAATTGGTTTTTAGAAGTTTTAAAATGGAAATCTCTTGTCGGTTTTGTAAAACAAATCTCTTTTATTGAGGCCACAAAGCAATCCTTAGCCTCATTAACAACTTCTTTAATTACACCCAACAGAATTGGAGAATACGGCGCAAAAGCACTGTATTTTGAAAAGAAATATAGAAAACAAATTTTAGGTTTAAATTTAGTGGGAAACTTTTATCAAATGCTTATGACCTTACTTTTTGGAAGTTTTGGTTTCTGTTACTTTCTTCTTAATCATAAAATTGATATTGATCTGTATCAAATTTTAAAAATTTTACTTTTAGTATTTATTCTAATTCTTGTCTTATTTTTTCTGATTAAAAAACTTAATTTTAAAGGTTTTACTTTTGAAAAAGTAAGGAATTTTATACAAAATATACCTTTAGCGCTAAATATAAAAGTTGCTGTTTTATCAATGTTTAGATTCTTGATTTTCTCGCATCAGTTTTACTTTTTATTGCTCATTTTTAACGTTGATATTTCTTATGTTGATGCAATTTCAGGAATCACCTCTATCTACTTAATTGCTTCTACAATACCAATGTTATCATTATTTGATGTTGTTTTAAAAGGTTCTGTAGCTATCTGGATATTTTCGTTTTTCAATATAGAACCACTTATCATTTTATCTACAACCACTTTAATGTGGATTTTAAATTTTGTACTACCTGCAATTATTGGTAGTTATTTTGTGTTAACTTTTAAGCCTAATTTTACAAAATGATTTGGTTACTCATTTTTATATTTACTTTTTACGCAACTCTAATTGTTTGGCTAACAATTGGCTTTAAAAAAGTGAAAGAATTTAAAGGAGTAGCAAAACACCATAAAACCTCATTTTCTGTAATTATTCCTTTTAGAAATGAAGCTAAAAAATTACCTATTTTATTGAAATCTATTGCTGAGTTAAATTACCCAAAAGAATTGGTAGAATTTATTTTGGTTGATGATGCTTCTACGGATGGTTCTGTTGAGATTATTAACAAGTTTATACATAAACCTCAAAGGTTTTTAAAACCTTTGAGGTTTTGCGTCATAAAAAACATAAGAACCTCAAAATCACCAAAAAAAGACGCCATTACAACAGCTATTTCTGAGGCAAAAAACAATTGGATTGTTACTTCAGATGCAGATTGTATTTTACCTGAAAATTGGTTAAAAAGCTTAGATAGTTTTATTCAGAATAATAATGCAAAAATGGTAGTTGCTCCTGTAAACTACAAAGCTAAAAACAACTTTTTAGAACAGTTTCAATTATTAGATTTTATGAGCATGCAAGGAACTACTATTGGTGGTTTTGGAATGGATTTTCCTTTTTTGTGTAATGGTGCAAACTTTGCTTATAAAAAAGATGCCTTTATAAAACTAAACGGTTTTGAAGGCAACAACAATATTGCTAGCGGAGATGATGTTTTTCTGTTTGAAAAATTTATAATTGCTGATAAAAAAAGTGTTTTTTATTTAAAATCAGCAGCGGCTATTGTTACTACATTTCCTGTAAAAACATGGAGTGATTTAGTAAACCAAAGAACACGTTGGGCTGCAAAAACCGGTAATTTTAGTTCTTTAAAAGTAAAGCTAATTGGTTTATTGGTTTTACTCACCAACTTTGTTGTTGTTTACTATTTATTGCTTGGAAGCTTAGAAATGCTTTTTATTCCTTTTGTGTTAAAAGTAATTATTGATTTGTTTTTATTCTTGCCTACAATTCAGTTTTTTAAACAGGAAAAACACTTTTATAAATGGTATCTTTTTGCAAGCTTCTTGTATCCTTTTTTTAGCCTTCTCGTTATTTTTAAATCGCTCTTTTTTAAGTACAATTGGAAAGGAAGACGTTTTAAAAAGTAACTTCTACTTTAGGTAAATGAATATTTATTGCAAACAAGTTTAGCCCTGATTGAAGTAGCAACCTTTATATTCCCTGTTAAAAAATCGTCATTGCGAGGAACGAAGCAATCTGTTAACCTTAAAGAGATTGCCACAGTTTACAAAAAAGTAAACTTAGCAAAGACAGCTATAAAAAGATATAATGTAAAGCAGGAAATAGCTTCTAAAAAACTATTAAAATAAAGCATTCATAATATCTTCGGCTTTAAACCAAAGGATTAAAACGAAAGCTAAAACAGCAATTAAAAAAAGGCCTTTTGTAGGTTTAGATTGCTTTTGTCTTCCAAATTTTCTTTTGAATTCCATCTGAATGTTTTTTACTCGTTCGTTTTTGTCGTTATTTTAGTTGCTCTTAACATTTCTCTTTTCCCCGGAGGTCCAGGCAAACGCTCTACTGTTAAACCAACTTCTTGCATCGCTCTTCTAACGCTTCCTTTTGCCGAATAAGTTACTAAAATTCCGTTTTCTTTTAATGCATCAAACATTTTACGGAAAATCTCTACCGTCCATAATTGCGGTTGTACACGAGCACCAAAGGCATCAAAATAAATTAAATTAAACGTGTCTTTATCTTCGATATCTTCAAAAAATTGCTTCCTTTTTGTGAGTGAAAAAGTATCTGAAATTTGATGCTTTTCTTCCCAAGAAACAGCGTGCATTATATCGAATACAGCACTTTCTTTTTCTGCTTTTAAAACAGTAATAAAATTCATATTCTCTACTTCTTCTGCAGTAACAGGATATGCTTCTACACCAACATAGTTTATATTTCTTTTTGCTTCTAAATAGGTAATAAAACAGTTTAAACCTGTACCAAAACCAATTTCTAAGATAGATACTTCTTCTGCAGTAACTAATTTTAATCCGCTATTAATAAAAACATGGTAAGACTCGTTTATTGAACCGTTTTTAGAATGATATTGTTCATTTAAATCGGGTAAATTAATGGTTGTAGAACCATCGGAAGTTATTAGAATTTCTCTTTTCAAAATATGTAGACTTATTACTTATTGAAACTAATTTTTACTTTCTCATTAAAACACCATCTGCCTCAAAAGTAAATTCTTTTTTAGGCTCGGTAATTTTTGCTATTTCTTCTTTAGTTTTCCCTGCATCTTCCGCATAATGTTGCAATTCTTCTACAGATGTTTCTTGTACAAATGCTTTACCATTTAAAACCACTTCTTTTCCTTGAGAATCTAAAGGCATAAAAAAACCATAATCTTTAAAACGAACCATCGTTTCAGTTTCTTCATTTAAAGGCAACTTCATCCAACATCCTTTTTTAGAACAAACTTCTTTAATACTAGATGCAAACTTTACATTAATTGTATCACCAGTTTTCATGGTTTTAAATTTAGCTAATAACTCTTCTGAAGTAATTGCATTGTCTAACGCAATTTTTTCTCCGAAAGATTCATAAACCACTTCTTGTTTTGGTTCTGATGTTTCATTGGCTGCTTTCTTGCCTTCTTTACATGCCGTAAAACCAAATAAAATAACCAAACAAAAGGATATTACATATTTCATATTTTCTAAATTTAATGAGTATCGAACAAAAGTACATATTATAATGAGTAAAAGCAATGATTAGTTATATCGACCGATGAATATTTTATGTACATTTGTCCAATAATTCAATCAAAAAGAATGAAATCTGATATAGAAATTCAACGTATAGAAAAATCGAAGATCGATTCTGTAGATTTTAACAATCTACCATTTGGTAGTGTATATTCTGACCACATGTTAGAGTGTGATTTTATAGATGGCGAGTGGCAAACACCTGTTATTAAACCTTATGCACCTATCTCATTAGACCCAGCTGCAAAGATTTTCCACTACGGACAATCTATTTTTGAAGGTATGAAAGCCTACAAAGATGCAGATGATAATACCATGTTATTTAGACCTTTAGAAAACTGGAAACGTTTAAATAAATCTGCAGAACGTTTGGTTATTCCAGCTGTTCCTGAAGATGTATTTATGGAAGGTTTAAAGAAGTTATTAGAAGTTGATAATAAATGGATTCCTACAAACGAAGGAAGCTCTTTATATATTAGACCTTTTATGTTTGCTTCTGGAATAGGATTTCACGCTTCTCCGGCAAATGCTTATAAATTTATAATATGTACAGCTCCTTCTGGCTCGTATTTTTCTGGTAAAGTAAAAGTTTTAATTGAAGAAAAATATGCTCGTGCAGCAAATGGTGGTGTTGGTTTTGCGAAAGCTGGTGGTAATTATGCTGCTCAGTTTTACCCTACACAACTGGCTATCGAAAAAGGTTACAATCAAGTTATTTGGACGGATGATAATACGCACGAATATATTGAGGAAGCTGGTGCAATGAATATTTTCATTAGAATTAATGACACCTTAATTACAAGTCCTACAAGTGATAGAATCTTAGACGGAATTACACGTAAAAGTGTTATTCAGATTGCAGAGGATATGAATATTGATGTAGAAGTTAGAAAAATTACAGTTTCTGAAGTAATTGCTGCTGCACAAAGCGGTAGTTTAAAAGAAATGTTTGGAGCAGGAACTGCTGCAGTAATTTCTCCTATTGCAGGTTTTGGATACCAAGGTTCTGATTATGATTTACCTGAATTAGAAGCTCCTTTTGCAGGAATTCTAAAGAAAGCAATTACTGATATACAAACAAACCAAGCCGAAGACCCTTACGGATGGAGAGTAATTATTAAGTAAACAATTTACAGTTAAAATATATTATTTAAAAGCATCAATTAATTTTGATGCTTTTTTTGTGCTTTAAACACACAAATTCAGAATTATTAGAACACAATACATAGCAAAGGTGAAGCTAAAAAAACACACTTTGCTCTCACCAGCGAAGTTAGCTACTACAAGCTTGTTACCAATTACTTAGCTTTTATTTCATCAGAAAACAAAAAAACTATTTTATAAAAATTAAACATTATTAAAATAAATCTAAAGTGCTATTTGTCAATCAAATAAAATACAGTACATTTGCACTCCTTTTTTAAGGAAAATTCAATCATTAATAAACAAAAACTAATAGTGTAATTATGAACACATTAAGTTACAAAACAGTATCAGCAAACAAAGCTACCGTAAACAAGGAGTGGGTTTTAGTTGATGCAGACGGGCAAACGTTGGGTCGTCTAGCTTCTAAAGTAGCAAAGCTAATTAGAGGTAAAAACAAACCTAATTTTACTCCTCACGTAGATTGTGGAGATAACGTGGTTATCATCAACGCAGAAAAAATTGTTTTAACTGGTAACAAATGGAAAGAGAAATCTTACATCCGTCACACAGGTTATCCAGGAGGACAAAGATCGTTAACTGCAACAGAAATGTTTGAGAAAGATCCTACAAGATTAATCGAAAAAGCAGTAAAAGGAATGTTACCTAAAAATATTTTAGGAGCGGCACTTTACAGAAACTTGTATGTATATGCAGGTACAGAGCACAAACATGCAGGTCAAGAACCTAAAGCTATTAACCTTAACGATCTTAAATAATGGATATAGTACATAAAATCGGTAGAAGAAAAACAGCTGTAGCTCGTATTTATCTTTCTGAAGGAACAGGAAACATTACAGTAAACAAAAAAGATTACAAAAACTACTTTACTACTGGAACTTTACAGTATAAAGTACAACAACCTTTAATGTTAACAGAAAACTTAGAGTCTTATGATATCAAAGTTAATGTTTACGGTGGTGGTGTAACAGGACAAGCAGAAGCTATCCGTTTAGCTATTACAAGAGCTTTAGTTTCTATTAACGAAGAGCACAGATTGGTATTAAAACCAGAAGGTTTATTAACTCGTGACCCAAGAATGGTTGAACGTAAGAAATTCGGTCAGAAGAAAGCACGTAAAAAATTCCAATTCTCGAAACGTTAATATTATTCAGAATTTATTCTGGACTATATTATATCGAGAACTGTTATTATATTTTAATATTAAACAGTTTAGCATCTAAATAGTTAGGACTCGAAAGACTACCTAACTATTGATTTCAAAACAGAAAGTAAACACATTTAAGAAAATGGCAAACGTAAACATTCAAGAGTTATTAGATAGTGGTGTACACTTTGGACACTTAACTAGAAAATGGAACCCAAACATGGCTCCATACATTTATACAGAACGTAATGGTGTACACATCATCGATTTGTATAAAACAGCAGCAAAAATAGAAGAAACTTCAGAAGCTTTAAAAAAGATCGCTAACTCTGGACGTAAAATTTTATTTGTAGCTACTAAAAAACAAGCAAAAGATATCGTTGCTGAAAAAGCAAAAGCAGTAAACATGCCTTTCATTACAGAAAGATGGCCAGGTGGTATGTTAACTAACTTTATTACTATTAGAAAAGCTGTTAAGAAAATGGCTCATATTGATAGAATGAAGCAAGATGGTTCTTTTGATGCATTATCTAAAAGAGAAAAATTACAAATCAACCGTCAGAGAGAAAAATTAGAAAAGAATTTAGGTTCTATTTCTGATATGACTCGTTTACCTGGTGCATTATTTGTAGTAGATATTAAAAAAGAGCACATTGCAGTAGCAGAAGCTCAAAAATTAAGCATTCCTATTTTTGCAATGGTTGATACGAACTCTGATCCTAGATTAGTAGATTTTATCATTCCAGCAAATGATGATGCTTCTAAGTCTATAGACAAAGTATTATCTTATGTTACTGATGCAATTGCAGAAGGTTTATCAGATAGAAAAGCAGACAAAGAAAAAGTAAAAGAAACTAAAGAAGTTGCAGCTCCAAAAGCTGAAGCAGCAGCTCCTAAGGCAGAAGTTACTGAAGCACCTGCTGAAGAAAAAAAATAATTCTAACTAAAAAACATACATAACATGGAAACAGTAAAGATTAGTGCTGCTGATGTTAAAAAATTAAGAGAAGCAACTGGAGCTGGAATGATGGACTGTAAAAAGGCATTAGTTGAGGCAGTTGGTGATTTTGATAAAGCAATTGACATTTTACGTAAAAAAGGTCAGAAAATTGCTGCAAAAAGAGCTGATAGAGAATCTACAGAAGGAGTTGCAGTAACAAAAATAAATGCTGATAACACTGCTGGTGTTGCTATCGTTTTAGCTTGTGAGACTGATTTTGTTGGTAAAAACGATGCTTTCGTTGAATTAGGAAGTCAATTTGCAGAGATTGCTTTAAATCATGCTGATAAGGAATCTTTCTTAGCGGCTGATTTTGGAGGTATGACTGTTGCTGATAAATTAATTGAGCAAACTGGTGTTATTGGAGAAAAGTTAGAGATAACTGCTTTTGAGAAAATCGAAGCTGCTTATGTTGGTGCTTATACTCACATTGGTAAAATTGCTGCTTTAGTAGGTTTAACTGCTGCTGTAGATAACGCTGAAACTTTATCTAAAGACGTAGCTATGCAAGTAGCATCTATGGGTGCATCTTCTTTATCTTACAAAGATTTTGATCCTGCATTTGTTGCTGCTGAAACTGAAGCAAGAATTGCTGTAATTGAAAAAGATAATATTGAATTAGGAAGATTAGGAAAAACGTTGAAAAACGTACCTCAATTTATCTCTATGTCTCAATTATCTGAAGAAGTTTTAGCAAAAGCTGAAGAAGCTGCAAAAGCTGAATTAGCTGCAGAAGGAAAACCAGAAAAAATCTGGGATAGAATTTTACCAGGAAAAATGGAAAGATTTATTGCAGATAACACAACTTTAGATTTAGAGCAATGTCTTTTAGACCAAGCTTTTATTAAAGATGAAAAGAAAAATGTTGCACAATATGTAAGTACATATGGTGATGTTTCTGTAAGTGGTTTCAAAAGAGTTACTTTAGGATAAACATTTATCTTCTATTTTTGTAAATACAAGAATTTAAATATTTAAAACCTCGCATTCTATAATTTTAGAATTGCGAGGTTTTTTTGTATCCCAAAAAAAGGAAACTCAAAAAAAAAGCTTAATTTTGCACAACTTTCAAAATAAACTATGCAATACAAGAGAATTCTTTTAAAATTAAGTGGAGAAGCTTTAATGGGCGAAAGACAATACGGAATTGATCCTAAACGTTTAGCTGAATACGCAAAAGAAATTAAAGAAGTAGTACAAAAAGGAATAGAAGTTGCCATTGTTATTGGTGGTGGAAATATCTTTAGAGGTGTTGCTGGTGCTGCAAATGGTATGGATCGTGTACAAGGAGACCATATGGGAATGTTAGCAACCTGTATTAACGGCCTTGCATTGCAAAGTGCACTAGAAGATGAAGATGTGCATACGCGTTTGCAAACAGCTTTAGAAATTAAAGAAGTTGCAGAACCATATATTAAAAGAAAAGCAATCCGTCATTTAGAAAAAGGAAGAGTTGTTATATTTGGTGCAGGTACGGGAAATCCATATTTTACAACAGATACAGCTGCAGTTCTTAGAGCAATTGAAATAGATGCAGATGCTATTTTAAAAGGAACTCGTGTAGATGGAATCTATGATGTAGATCCAGAAAAAAATAAAGATGCTGTAAAATTTGAAAGCATCACTTTTAAAGACGTAATTAAAAAAGGTCTTAAAGTGATGGATATGACTGCATTTACATTAAGTGAAGAAAACAAATTGCCAATTATTGTTTTTGACATGAATACAAATGGAAACTTAATGAAATTAGTTTCTGGTGAAAAAATTGGTACTATTGTTAATACTCAATAATTAGGTTTTATAAAAATATTTACTGACCATGAACGAAGAAATTGAATTTATTCTTGATTCCGCTAAAGAAGCGATGAATAATGCTATTGAGCATTTAATTAAAGAACTAAGAACTATTAGAGCTGGTAAAGCAACACCTGCAATGTTAGCAAATGTAATGGTAGATTATTATGGATCTCTAACTCCGTTAGGCCAAATTGCAAATGTTACAACTCCAGATCCAAGAACAATAGCTGTACAACCTTGGGAGAAAAACATGTTACAACCTATAGAAAAAGCTATAATGGTTGCCAACTTAGGTTTTAACCCAATGAATAATGGTGATATTATTATGATTAACGTTCCGCCATTAACAGAAGAAAGAAGAATCGGTTTAGCAAAACAAGCCAAAGCAGAAGCAGAACACGCAAAAGTAGGTATTAGAAATGCTCGTAAAGATGCTAATAATGATATCAAAAAAACAGATGTTTCTGACGATCTTAAAAAAGTTTCAGAAGATGATGTTCAAAAATTAACAGATACTTTTGTAAAAAAGATAGAGGAAACACTCGCTGTTAAAGAAGTAGAAATCATGAAGGTTTAAAAAAACCGACACAATAAAAAAAGAGGGTGTTTCTTAACACTCTCTTTTTATTTACAATAATATACAATTAATTACAATTTCTAAAATTTAACTTAATGAATTTCTGGACAAAAGTTGCTGGCCTTATCTTAAGAAACCGTTATTTGGTTTTATTAGTTATTGCCATCATTACAGGTTTATTAGCTTCACAAATGAAGTATATGAAATTCTCATATACAGAAGCAAATTTATTACCTGAAGATCACATAGCAAATCTAGAATACAACCAATTTTTAGAAATTTTTGGAGAAGAAGGCAATCTGGTTATTTTAGGAATTAAAGATTCTACAGTATTTACACCAAAAAAGTTTAATGCTTGGAATAATTTAGTTCGAAAATTTGATAGTTTAGAAGAAATAGATTTTACAATTTCTATAGCAGATGTTCAAAAATTAAAGGCAGACAGAAAACAACGAAAATTTGTATTAGAACCTTTGTATGAGAAGGAACCTACAACAACACAAGAGGTTTTAGACATAAAAAATCAACTTTTTGAAAAACTACCTTTCTACGATAATTTACTCTTTAATAAAGAAACAGGTACGTTACAAACGGCCATTTATATTAAAAAAGAAATCATAAATACACCACAACGTAGAGATTTCATTTTTAACACTTTAATTCCGACCATAAAGAAATTTGAAAAAGATAATAATGTAGACATTCGAGTATCTGGAATGCCTTACATTAGAACACTAAATGCACAAAACATACAAGATGAAATATTACTTTTTGTAGCAGGTGCATTAGGAATTACCGCAGTTATTTTCTTCTTTTTCTTCAGATCTTTTAGAGCAACCTTTATTACACTATTGGTAGTAATGACAGGTGTTATTTGGGCTTTTGGTTTTATAGGATGGTTCGGTTATGAGATAACAGTTTTATCGGCATTAATACCTCCTTTAATTATTGTTATTGGTGTACCCAATGCTGTTTTTCTGATTAATAAATATCAGCAAGAAATAAAGAAACATGGTCAGCAAGCAAAAGCCTTACAACGTGTAATTTCTAAGGTAGGTAATGCTACATTAATGACGAACATTACAACTGCATCTGGTTTCGCAACATTTGTTTTTGTAAAAAGTAGTTTGCTTAGAGAATTTGGTATTCTTGCTTCCGTAAACATCATTAGTATTTTTATACTAGCCTTATTAATTATACCTATTTTATATAGTTTTATGCCACTTCCAAAAAAGAAGCATTTAAACCACTTAGAGACAAAGTGGATTGAAAATGTTGTGAATTGGATGGAAAAAATGGTACGAAACAGGAGAATAACAATCTATTTTACCACAGTTATTGTTATTGTTGCAGCAATTATAGGGGTTTACAAAATAAAAGTTTCGGGTAGTTTAATAGAAGACATGCCTAAAAGTTTAGAATTTTATCAAGATATAAAATTCTTTGAAAGTGAGTTTGGCGGTATTATGCCCTTAGAGATTTTAGTAGATACTAAAAAAGAAAAAGGAGTTATGAGTTTATCGACTTTAAAAAAGATGGAAAAAATAAATGAAGCCATAGAAGCTTTTCCGGAACTATCTAAACCCATCTCTATCACCAATGTAGTAAAATACTCTAAACAGGCTTACTATAAAGGGAATCCTAAATATTATCAATTACCAACAAGTCAGGAACAAAGTTACATTTTTGCATATACCAAAAACTCAAATAGTGATGCAAGTATGCTTAAAAACTTTGTAGATTCTACAGGACGTTATGCAAGGATAACTACTTTTATGAAAGACATTGGTACTGAAAAGATGAATGTAATTCAAGAACGTTTAAGAGAGGTAATTGCTAAAGAATTTCCGTCAGATAAATATACCGTTTCAGTTACAGGAAAAGCATTAGTTTTTATAAAAGGAACCAATTATTTAATAAAGAATTTAGTTATTTCTTTATCATTGGCTATTTTCTTAATCGCCATTTTTATGGCTTGGATGTTTAGATCTCCACCAATGATTTTTATTTCATTGCTGCCTAACATATTGCCATTACTAATTACAGCTGGTTTAATGGGCTACTTTGGTATTCCTATAAAACCATCAACAATACTTGTATTTAGTATTGCGTTCGGTATTTCTGTAGATGATACGATTCACTTTTTAGCAAAATACAGACAAGAATTAATGGCTAATAATTGGCGTGTAAAACCATCGGTTTATGGAGCACTTAGAGAAACAGGAGTAAGTATGTTCTATACTTCTATTGTACTCTTTTTTGGCTTTTTAACCTTTACACTTTCTAGTTTTGGAGGTACCATTGCATTAGGTGGCTTAGTCTCTGTAACCTTATTATTGGCAATGGTTTCTAACTTACTATTATTACCTTCATTATTATTAACTTTTGAAAAGAAAATAGCAAACAAAAAAGTATTTAAGGAACCTTCTATAAGAATTATTCCACCAGAGGAAGAAGACAAATTAGAAGAATAAAGATTTAGTTGATATATAAATATTTACTAAAAAATCGGATGTTATTATTTAACATCCGATTTTTTAATAGAAGAATGAATAATGTTTTAACGATATAAATTAACAGTATTTTAAGCAAACAGCACCTAAAACTACTGTAAATATCATTGCTCATCTTCTCACAAAAAAGTATCTTTACTCCTTAATAAAAAACATTTTTTGTATTTTATACTTAACTTTTTTTGATAAAAAATATCTCTTTTTTCTTAAAGATATATGACAATCAAAAAATTAGATTTCTATATAATTCTTCCTAAAAAAGGAGTTTTATAGAAAAAAACATCAGAATAATACAACCTATTAATAACATATATTTATATCAATATTATAAGAATATGATAAACAGCAACGTAGCCGAACTTTTAAAATCGGAAGGATTATTACTACAAGAAGTAACCCTAAAAGGATGGGTTAGAACATTTAGAAGCAATCGCTTTATTGCTTTAAATGATGGTACTACTATTAACAACATACAATGTGTTATCGATTTTGAAAACACAGATGAAACCACATTAAAAAGAATTACAACTGGTGCCGCTCTTTGTATAAAAGGGACTTTGGCTGCAAGCCAAGGAAAAGGTCAATCTGTAGAAATTCAAGTTTCAGAAATTGAAATTTTAGGAGATTCTAATCCAGATGAGTATCCTATTCAACCTAAAAAACACAGTTTCGAGTTTTTAAGAGAAAATGCACATTTACGTGTAAGAACAAATACTTTTAGCGCTGTAATGCGTGTACGTTCTAAATTATCTTTTGCGGTACATCAGTATTTTCAAGAAAGAGATTTTAATTATGTGAACACACCAATAGTTACAAGTTCTGATGCAGAGGGTGCTGGAGAAATATTTAAAGTTACAACCTTTAAAGACAACGAAGCTCCTTTAAACGAAGATGGTAAAATTGACCATTCTAAAGATTTCTTTGGTAAAGAAACTAATTTAACTGTTTCTGGCCAATTAGAAGCTGAAACTTTTGCAATGGCATTAGGAAAAGCGTATACTTTTGGACCAACCTTTAGAGCAGAAAATTCTAATACTACCCGTCATTTAGCTGAGTTTTGGATGATAGAACCAGAGGTTGCCTTTATGGATTTAGATGGTAATATGGATTTAGCAGAAGACTTTATTAAGTATGTGATAAATTATGTTTTAGATAAATGTGCAGATGATTTAGCTTTTCTAGACCAACGTTTAACACAAGAAGAAAAAAGCAAACCACAGGCACAAAGAAGTGAAATGAGTTTGTTAGACAAACTAAAGTTTGTTGTAGATAACAACTTTAAGAGAGTTTCTTATACAGAAGCAATTGATATTTTACGTAACTCTAAACCAAATAAAAAGAAAAAATTTCAATTCCCTATTAATGAATGGGGAGCAGATTTACAATCTGAACACGAACGTTTTTTAGTTGAAAAACACTTTAAATGTCCGGTTATTTTATTTGATTATCCAGCAGACATCAAAGCATTTTACATGCGTTTAAATGATGATGGAAAGACAGTTAGAGCTATGGATGTTCTATTCCCAGGAATTGGAGAAATAGTTGGAGGATCACAAAGAGAAGAACGTTATGATGTTTTAGCTGATAAAATGAAGACACTGGGTATTGAAGAAGAACTTTGGTGGTATTTAGATTTAAGAAAATTTGGTACAGCAGTTCATTCTGGTTTTGGATTAGGTTTTGAAAGACTTGTACAATTTACCACAGGAATGAGTAATATTAGAGACGTAATTCCGTTCCCAAGAACGCCACAAAATGCAGATTTTTAATAAAAAAATAAAAATTAAAGCACTAAAAACGTCATTCCTATCAGAATGACGTTTTTTATTTTAACCTATTTCATATATTTGTCTATATGCTAAAACAAAGTTTACAATACAAGCTATTACAGAAATTATCTCCTCAACAGATACAGTTGATGAAGTTAATTCAATTGCCTACGCAAGCTTTTGAGGAACGTCTAAAACAAGAAATTGAAGAAAATCCTGCATTAGATACTGGTAAAGATGAAGCGGATTCTATAGATGATGATTTGTCGAATGAATATGATGATGCTGGAACCGAAAAAATAGAAGCAGAAGACATCAATATAGATGATTATCTTAGTGATGACGAAATACCAAATTACAAAACACAAGCTAATAATTACTCTGCTGATGATGAAGAGAAGAACGTACCTTATGCTAGTGGTACTAGTTTTCATCAATCTTTAAAAAATCAATTAAGTACCTATACTTTTACTGATGAAGAACTTTCTATAGCTGAGTTTTTAGTGGGTAGTATAGATGATAGTGGTTATATCAGAAGAGAAATTATAGATATAGTAGACGATTTAGCTTTTACAGAAAATGTTTTTACCACAGAAGAAAAAGTTATCTCTATTCTAAAAAAAGTGGTGCATACTTTAGATCCTATTGGTGTTGGAGCCAGAGATTTAAAGGAGTGTTTAATTATTCAACTAAAGAGAAAAGAAAGCAACAAAATTAGAAGTTTAGCAATTGATATTCTAGAAACTGCTTTTGATCATTTTGTAAAAAAACACTATAAAAAATTACAAGAAAAGTTTACTATTTCTGAAGAGGAATTAAAAGAAGTAAATAAAGAAATTTCTAAACTAAACCCTAAACCTGGGAGTTCTTATGCTGGTAATAATAAAATAGCAGAACAGATTGTTCCTGACTTTTCTATTAAGTTGGTTGATGGGGAATTAGATTTAGTTTTGAATTCTAGAAATGCTCCTGAATTGCATATTTCTAGAGAATATAACAATATGCTTAAAGGCTACCAAGAAGCTACCGTAAAAAGTAAGTCTCAAAAAGATGCTGTATTTTTTATCAAACAAAAATTAGATTCGGCAAAATGGTTTATTGATGCTATTAAACAGCGTCAGCAAACACTTTTAGTGACTATGAATACAATTATGCACTATCAGTATGATTATTTCTTAACAGGTGATGAGCGCAAGCTAAAACCAATGATTTTGAAAGATATTGCAGATAAAATTAACATGGATGTTTCTACTGTTTCTAGGGTTGCAAATAGTAAATATGTTTCTACTCCTTATGGTACAAAATTAATTAAAGAATTCTTTTCTGAATCTATGAAAAATGATCAAGGAGAAGATGTATCTACCAAAGAAATAAAGAAAATATTAGAGACCGTAATTTTAGAAGAGGATAAAAAGAAACCTCTAACGGATGAAAAACTAGCAGCAATTCTAAAGGAAAAAGGGTATCCTATTGCTAGAAGAACAGTGGCAAAATACAGGGAACAGTTAGACTTACCTGTAGCTCGTTTACGTAAAGAAATTTAATGAAGTTTTATAAATTTATATCTGTAATGCTGCATCCGATTGTAATACCTACAATTGGAATCACCTTATATTTTATATTGATTCAAAATAGTTTTAGCAAGAATCAAAAGTTTGCTGTTTTAGGTCTAATTTTTGTTACTACATACATTGTACCTTTACTCATACTCATACTTTTTAGGCGATTTAAGCTTATAAAATCTTTTAAAGCTGAAAGTATTAAGGAAAGAAAAGTTCCTGTTGCTATGATGATAGTATTGTTTTATTTACTAGGTAATACTCTATATGGAATAGCTAACTTAAGAGATTTAGGAATGCTTTTTTACGCCACCTCATTAGGATTGGTATTTATATACATATTGTTTGCTTTTAAAATAAAAACAAGCATCCATTTAATATCTATAGGGATTACAATTGGCTTCTTTTATGTATTGAGTTTTATGTATCAGCAAAACGTAACAGCAGTACTTATCTGTGGTTTGCTTCTCTCTGGAATTTTAGCAAGCGCAAGGTTGCACTTAAAAGCACACACACATAAAGAAGTGTATTTAGGTTTTATACTAGGGTTTCTATCTCCAAGTATTGTTTTCTACTTTCTATAAAAGATAGAAAATAAGTCCGAATTTTAAGATTTTAGTATTTATAACTTCTCCGTTTATAGTACTATTTTCAAAAACAGGTGTTAATCCGTAATAAAGGTTGATATTAAACTCGTCATACCCCGTAGACAAAGTTAAGCCATACTGCAATTTATTGTAATTAGAAACATCCTGATACTTAAAGGTATTCCCATTTTCATCATCAAACTGAAATTTATTAGAGAAATTGTAAGAGAATTTAATACCACCATATATCCTCCAAAAACTATATTTATTTGCTGTGGAAGTTCTCCATCTAAGTTCTAATGGAAATTCTAAGTTATGAGATTTAAATAGATTAGCGCTAATAGTTTCATCATTACTAAAATCTGTTGTATTGTTTATTTCTTCTACTTTAAGCTCATGATTAAAAAAATCAAAACCATATCCTACACCAGCTGCTATAGAGACATTACCTTGTTTGTTTAAAATCACATCTTTTAAAAAGCCAACTGAAAGTCCATATGAAAAATTACTTTTAAATATTTCTTGGGGTTGATCTACAAACTGAGCATAAGAAACTGCCACATAAATTTGATCTTCTGCATACCTATCGCCTAGGTTTAAGGAATCTTTCTGTGCAAAAGACCCAATTACACTAAACAAAATTATAAAGAGAGTTAAGGCTATTTTCATATATAAATCAAACGTTTTATAAAGTAAGAATATTTTATTAGAATTTTAATTTCTAAAAAAAACATAAAAAAAAGGATAATTCAATGAATTATCCTTTTTCTTAAAAATTATATTATATAGATTACTCAGTCTTTTTAGAAGCAGAATAACTAATTTTAAGAGCATTTACATCTCTTAATTTTAATCTAATATCAATAATTGTACCAACACTAGATTCTGTATCTGCCTTAATAGAAGTTGTCATAAATGGAACTTCTGCCTCAGAAACTTTAGATCTTGCATTTATTATAAATGCAGGGACTTCATCCGCAGTAGCAATTTTATCATTCAATTGAATTCTATTATAACTTGTACCGTACTTAGCATCTTTAGCTTTACCTACATAAATAGTAGTCACCAAACTTTTATGCTCTAATTTCTTTACTTCTGTTGCCGAAGGTAGCCTTGGAGCATCAATTTGTAAAGAAGTTTCTCTCATGGTTGTAGTAACCATAAAAAAGAATAACAACATAAATACAATATCTGGTAAAGCTGCAGTATTTACTGCAGGCATTCCTTTCTTCTTTTTTCTAAATTTAGACATACTGTTAAATTTTAAAAATTAATTTGTAGGTTCTTGATCTGAAATAATTTGAGGATAAGCTGTTTTGATAAACTCAACTTTATTTTTCAAATTCTCATTAGCTCTATTATCCTTATAACTTTCTTCAAGTTCTTCAAATGGAATCTTGTATTTTTCAACACTTAGTCTATTTCTTAAAAAACTATAAGCTTTTAACAATTCATCTTGAACAGTTAAATAAGTTCCATACTCTGTTAACCTATCACTTTGTACCGATATAATAGCTTTATTAGGGTGATCTGAAGAATCATCACTTCTATCACCTTTACAATAACTACATGGTCCGGTAGCAACGCCATTTTCAACTTTACCTTCTCCTCCACCATTATCTACAAATGAGATAGCGGCTTCTTTTAGGTCTTTAATATCCATTCTTTCGCCTTCAACTAAAAGCTCATTATTTCTATTAATACTTACCTCAAAAATGTTTTTTTCCTTAATAACAGGTGGCACATAATCTGCTGGTGGTTTTTCAGATAGTTTTTTAGAAACTCCTGAATCCACATTCATTGTTGTTGTTACTAAGAAAAAGATTAACAGCAAGAAGGCAATATCTGCCATAGAACCTGCATTAATTTCTGGATTCTCTCTTCTTGCCATATTATTATGATTTTATTAATCCTTTTACTAAATCGTATACAAAGAACAAACTAGCTACTAGGCCTAGACAAACGCTATACCATATACCCGTTCCTACCCATTGGTTACTAGAAGCTCCTGCTTCACCACCTACAAGTACTTTTCCTTGTGTATCAAGTACAGCATTACTATCTGCTAAAAAGTAAGCAAAAACTAATACTACACCTAAAGCAGCAACTCCCATTAAAGTCTTTTTCAAATTTTCTGGATTTGTAAAAAGGCTAAATAAAGAAAGCAACACTGTTGCACCTACTGCAAAATAAAGTAATATAGTAGAAAATGTAACTATACTACCAACAGAACCACTTAAGGCTGCTGTATCTCCCTCATCTGTCATAAAGATATTGATAAAGAGAAAGGCTCCAATTACAGCTATTACAGCTATAAATATGTTTAAAATTTTTGATAAATTATTTTTCATAATATATCTTATTTTTTATATTTCACTAATAAATCTATTAATTGAATAGATGCATCTTCCATGTTATTTACAATACTATCGATTTTAGATACGATGTAATTATAAAAAATCTGTAAAATAATTGCTACTATTAAACCAAATACAGTTGTTAATAATGCTACTTTAATACCAACAGCTACAACTCCAGGAGAAATATCATTTGCTACTGCAATCATATCAAAAGCCTGAATCATACCAATTACCGTACCCATAAACCCAAGCATCGGTGCTAAAGCAATAAATAAAGATAACCAAGAAATATTTTTCTCTAAAAGTCCCATTTGAACTCCTCCATAAGAAACTACAGCTTTTTCTGCAGCATCTACACCTTCATCTACTCTATCTAAACCTTGGTAAAAGATAGATGCAACTGGTCCTTTAGAGTTTCTACAAACTTCTTTAGCAGCTTCTATACCACCAGAACTTAAAGCATCATCTACACTTGCTACTAATTTCTTAGTATTCGTTGTTGCCATGTTTAAATAAATAATTCTTTCAATTGCAATTGCTAAACCTAAAATTAAGGCTACTAATACAATTCCCATAAATTCTGGGCCACCCTCAATAAAACGTTGTTTTAATTCTTGGTGGAAAGTTTTTGACTCTTCAGCTGCTTCTTGTGCGAAAGTTGATTGAATAGCTCCAAAAAACATAAATCCTGTTACGGATAGGACATTTACTACTTTTTTCATCTTTGTTATAATTAATTTTTAATAGTTAACGGGTTAAAGATATTAATTTTCATCCCAAAAAAATAATATGAAAGACAATTTAACTAAAATAATTAAAAAATCATCCCTCTATTACTTTTGAGAGTGCCAAGTAACAAAAAAATATTGAGCATTTAAAAAAAAAATCAATGTATTTGATGTTAAAAACTTCAATTAACTCAATAATATGTTTAAAAATGATAATTATCAGTTAATTCGCCTCTTAAAGATTTCTCAAAGAAATATTTAAACTCATCATCTGATAGGTTTTTATCTAATAAGTACATTAACTTAGCTATCGCAGACTCCGTAGTAATATCTCTACCATTAATCACTCCTATTTCTAAAAGCAGTAAACTTGTATCATAATGCCCCATCATTACCCTACCACTTTTGCATTGGGTTACGTTTATAATTTTAATTCCTTTGTCAATTGCCGTTTTTAACAAACAAATAAAGCTTTCGGAATTGGGTGCATTACCAGATCCATACGTTTCTAACACAACTCCTTTTAAATTAGGAATATTTAAAATACTTTCTACTACCAGATTTGATATCCCTGGAAACAACTTTAAAATAACCACTTCATCAACCAAATGCTTTCTTACAATTAATGCTTCCTCTTGTTCTTCTTGATGAATTAAATGCTCATTAAATTTAAGGTGCACTCCACTTTCTGCTAATGGCGGAAAATTCATAGATGTAAACGCCTCAAATAACTCTGAACTTATTTTAGTGGTTCTATTTGCTCTATATAACTTGTATTCAAAATACAAACAAACTTCAGATACAATTGGCTTTCCATTTTTATATGCACACGCTACCTCTATAGAAGTGATTAAATTTTCTTTAGCATCTGTCCTTAAATCTCCAATTGGCAGTTGAGATCCTGTAAAAATGATTGGTTTTTGTAAATTTTCTAACATAAAACTAATCGCAGAAGAAGTGTACGCCATGGTATCGGAACCTGTTAACACAACAAAACCATCAAATTTTTTATAATTTTCTTCAATAATTTCAACAATACTTATATAGTATTTAGTATTCATGTTTGATGAATCTATTGCATCTTCAAAAGAAATACTTTCTATATTACAATTTAACTGTTGCAATTCTGGAATTTTTTCTACAATCTGACTAAAATCAAATGCTTTTAAGGCATTTGTCTTATAGTCTTTCATCATACCAATCGTTCCGCCAGTATATATAAGTAATATGTTAGGTTTTCTTGTCATTTTGTCATTTTTATCTTCCAAACAATAAATTGGAATACTTTATGTTGTAAATTTATCAAACAAAAATGAAATACAATTTTTAAACAATATAAATTATGATAGGATTCTATATTTTAATTGGAGTAATTGCTTTGGCTAGTTGGTTAGTGAGTAATACGCTGAAGAATAAATTTAAAAAATACTCTAAAATTCAGCTTAGAAACGGGATGAGTGGTGCAGAAATTGCAGAAAAAATGTTAGCTGATAACGGTATTTTTGATGTAAAAGTAATTTCTACTCCTGGTAGATTAACAGACCATTACAACCCTGCAGATAAAACAGTAAATTTAAGTGAGTCTGTTTACAACCAAAGAAATGCTGCTGCTGCTGCAGTTGCTGCGCATGAATGCGGTCACGCAGTGCAACATGCACAAGCATATAGTTATTTAACAATGCGATCTAAATTAGTACCCGTTGTAAGTGTAACTTCTAAATTTTCTCAATGGTTAGTAATTGGTGGGTTAATTATGGGAGCAGCTTCAGGAGCTACAGGAATTGGTTTTTACATTGCCGTTGCAGGTTTAATTTTTATGGGCTTTGCAACAGTTTTTAGTTTTGTTACCTTACCTGTAGAATATGATGCTAGTAATAGAGCATTAGCTTGGTTAAAAAACAAAAACATGGTTTCTCAAGAAGAATTAGCGGGAGCAACGGATGCTTTAACATGGGCTGCAAGAACGTATTTAGTTGCTGCCTTGGGTTCATTAGCAACCTTATTATATTGGGGAATGCAAATTTTAGGAGGAAGAGATTAGCATCGCAGATGCTTTTTTGTATTTACTTTTTAAGTGATAAATTAATTTAAAACACTTTTGATTCATTTCGAAAGTGTTTTTTTTGATTTATATTGATTGGAAACTTGATATAAAAGTAGTTTTATGAATACTGCTTTCGCAGGATAAAAGTTAAGCTGACAAACAAGTTTATCCCAGATTGAACCTTTCGACAGGCTCAAGACAGGCTTTTTATTTGAGCTCTTTTTTACTGTCAGTTCCAGTGAATTTGTGAAGAATGAACAAATTTGTATCGAGAACATAAGTAAAAAAAGCGAGTAGTGAAAGCAGGAAATAGCTTCAAAAAATTAACAGATTGACAGTTTACAAAAAAGTAAACTTCGCAATGACGTGCATAAAAAAAACCTTCTTGATTTCTCAAAAAGGTTTCTACATTATTTATTTAGTCTTAATTCTAAAAATCTTGATTCTTTTTATCTAATCATTCAACTTCAATACCGCCATAAATGCTTCTTGCGGAATTTCTACATTACCAACCTGACGCATTCTTTTCTTCCCTTTTTTCTGCTTTTCTAATAACTTACGTTTTCTAGAAATATCTCCACCATAACATTTTGCGGTAACATCTTTACGCAATGCTTTGGTAGTTTCACGGGCTATAATTTTTGCTCCAATTGCAGCCTGAATAGGAATATCGAACTGCTGACGAGGAATTAATTCCTTTAACTTTTCTACAATTTTCTTACCAATTGTATACGCATTGTCTGCATGTAAAAGTGCAGAAAGCGCATCTACAGGTTGTGCGTTTAAAAGAATATCTACTCTTACTAGTTTCGATTCTCTCATACCAATTGGCGAATAATCGAAAGAAGCATACCCTTTAGAAACAGTTTTTAAACGATCATAAAAATCGAAAACAATTTCTGCCAAAGGCATATCGAACGTTAACTCTACTCTTTCTGTAGTTAAGTAAGTTTGATTCGTAATTTCTCCACGTTTTTCGATACACAAACTCATTACTTGTCCAACAAAATCTGACTTGGTAATAATACTTGCCTTGATAAAAGGCTCTTCTACTCTATCTAATCTCGATGGATCTGGTAAATCTGTAGGGTTGTTTAAAAGTAATATTTCGTTGGGATTTTTCTTAGTATACGCGTGGTAAGAAACGTTGGGAACCGTTGTAATAACAGTCATATTAAACTCACGCTCTAAACGTTCTTGAATAATTTCCATGTGTAACATTCCTAAAAACCCACAACGGAAACCAAAACCTAAAGCGGCAGAACTTTCTGGTTGAAACACCAAAGAAGCATCATTTAATTGCAATTTTTCCATAGAATAACGCAACTCTTCGTAATCTTCTGTATCCACAGGATAAATACCAGCAAAAACCATTGGTTTTACATCTTCGAAACCATCAATTATTTCTGTAGTTGGGTTAAGAGCATCTGTAATAGTATCTCCAACTTTTACTTCTTTTGCCGTTTTAATACCTGTAATTAAATACCCAACATCTCCTGTTTTTACAGATTTTTTTACAACTTGAGTCAGTTTTAAAGTACCAACTTCATCGGCAAAATAATTTTTACCAGTTGCCATAAACTTAATCTCTTGTCCTTTTTTTATTTCTCCGTTTAAAACACGGAAATACGTTTCAATTCCACGATAAGAATTGTAAACAGAATCGAAAATTAAGGCTTGTAACGGCGCATCTGGATCTCCTTTTGGAGCAGGAACTCTATCTATAATTGCAGCTAAAATATTATCAACTCCAAAACCTGTTTTTCCACTTGCGTGAATTACATCTTCTGGGTCGCAACCTAATAAATCTACAATATCGTCTGTTACTTCTTCTGGATTTGCAGAAGGTAAATCTACTTTATTTAAAATAGGAATAATCTCTAAATCGTTCTCTAAAGCTAGATATAGATTAGAAATTGTTTGTGCTTGTATGCTTTGTGCAGCATCTACAATTAGCAATGCGCCTTCACAAGCAGCAATAGAACGAGAAACTTCGTATGAGAAATCTACGTGACCAGGAGTGTCAATTAAATTAAGGATATAGTGTTCTCCTTTGTGCTCAAAATCCATTTGGATAGCATGCGATTTTATGGTAATACCACGTTCTCGCTCTAAATCCATATTATCTAGTAACTGATCTTTCTTTTCACGATCTGTTACAGCACCTGTGTACTCTAATAACCTATCTGCTAACGTACTTTTACCATGATCTATATGTGCGATAATGCAAAAGTTTCTAATGTTTTTCATACTTCGTTTTCTAACTGCGTTCAACTGACAAAGATAGGTAAATAAGTTTGTGAATTAAATAACTAAAAGTATCTTAATTTTTGCAGTTGATAGCTAATTTTTGCAGTCTACAAGGAAAGCATTTTTAAAACCTTGTTAAGTGTGTTCTTTTGTTCTGTAAATAACAAATTAGAAAGAGATTTACAAATCTCTTTCTAATTCTGCAATTGCAATCTTAAATTCGTCCAAATTGATGCATTCATCTCCAGATTTATCATAGCCTTTTATCAATTCACCAGCTACAATTCCTCTAAAAAAACCGCTGATATCAGCATCTTTTAATAGGTCTTTTACTTCATCTTTATTTAATTTCCCGTCTTTGTCTTTATCAAAAAAAAGAAAAGCTTCTGCCGGACTTTGAAATTTGCTAGTGATTAAAAAACTGATTTTTTTTAAAATATCTTCTTTTGCTCCCATAATATAATTTGATTCTTTTATACTGTAAGATATCATTTTATTTTAAAAAAACAATGCTTTTCATATTTCTAAAGGGCGAATTTAAAAGCTATCAGTGCTTCAAAAACCGAAGAAAATAATTTTCAGCTAAAAAAGGCTAAAAATCACTAAATTTGCAAAAAATTAAATCATTTTGATTAAAATCGGCAACATAGAATTACCAGACTTTCCTCTTTTATTAGCACCAATGGAAGATGTTTCTGACCCTCCTTTTAGAGCCTTGTGCAAAGAACAAGGCGCAGACGTGGTATATACAGAGTTTATTTCTTCTGAAGGCTTGATTCGTGATGCAGCAAAAAGCATTATGAAGCTAGACATCTATGAAAAAGAGCGTCCAGTAGGAATTCAGATTTTTGGAGCTAACTTAGAATCGATGTTAAAAACGGTGGAGATTGTAGAAAAATCGAATCCAGATATTATAGATATCAACTTTGGATGCCCTGTTAAGAAAGTCGTTTCTAAAGGTGCAGGAGCAGGAATTTTAAAAGACATAGATTTAATGGTTTCATTAACTGAAGCGATGGTAAAACACACAAATTTGCCCATTACAGTTAAAACGCGTTTAGGTTGGGATCATGATTCTATTAGAATTGTAGAAGTTGCCGAACGTTTGCAAGATGTAGGATGTAAAGCAATTTCTATTCATGGTAGAACGCGTGCCCAAATGTATAAAGGTGAGGCAGATTGGAAACCAATTGCCGATGTAAAAAACAATCAAAGAATGCATATTCCTGTTTTTGGAAATGGGGATGTAACTTCACCTGAAAAAGCAATGGAAATGCGTGATTCTTATGGTTTAGATGGTTGTATGATTGGTAGAGCTGCTATTGGTTATCCTTGGTTTTTTAATGAAATAAAACACTTCTTTAAAACTGGTGAACATTTAGCAAAACCAACAATTGCACAACGTGTAGAAATAGCAAGAAGACATTTACAAATGGCCATTGATTGGAAAGGACCTGTATTAGGTGTTTTTGAAACGAGAAGACATTATACCAATTATTTTAAAGGGATTCCGCATTTTAAAGAATACAGAATGAAAATGGTAACTTCTGATGATGCAAAGGATGTTTTTGCTACGTTTGATGAAGTGGAAGCTAAATTTGGGAATACGATTATTCCTCAGTTTTAAATTGATTTAGCTACAAAAAACTACCCCTATCTTTCTATAAACTCTTTAGAAATTCTACTACTAGCAATTTTAGAGGCAATAAAACCTAAAATTGTAATGGTAGCTATTACAATAAGCAGGTTCGAAAATCTAAATTCAACCGGATAAGCAAAGTTTTGGGTAATCATAAATATGCCAAATTCCTTCTGAATAAAAACAATTAGAATTCCTAGCGACAAACCGATAATCATTCCTAAAAAAGTTAACAAGAAACCTTGTAAAATAAAAACTTTTTTAATTTCTTTAATAGAAGCACCTAAACTAAAAAGGGTTTTTAAATTCGATTTTTTATCGATAATCATCATTATTATCGCACCAATAACATTAAATAATGCTATAATTACAATTAATGTAAAAATAAGGTACGACACAAAATTCTCGGTATTAATTACCTTATAGAAAACCTCATTTAACTGTTGTTTAGTCTGTACTTTAAATTGATCTCCTAATTGCTGTTGTAGTTGCTCAGAAAACAAATCGGCGTCTAAATTATCTTTTAATTTAATTTCTACACCTGTTATTTGGTTCTCATCAAAATTCAATAAGTTTTTTGCTTCATTTATAGAAACAAAAACAAATTTACTTTCAAATTCTTCCGTACCAGAATACAAACCAACAATTTGCACATCTTTTTTATAAAAAGCATTATTTGGGTTTATAAAACCTACTCCAGGTTTAGGAACCATAATTGTTAAAGGAGCTCCGTAATTTAAAACTCCTAATGATAACTTTCTTGAAATTCCATTACCAACAACCGCTGTATTTGGCTGATCTAAATCTAACCAATTCCCTAAACTGATTACAGAATCTATGTCTGTAATAGAAGTATAACTGTCTTCAACGCCTTTTATATAAGCTATTTCATTCTTATCATTGTATTCTAAAAAAACGCGTTCTTCTATAATTTTAGAAGTTGCTTTTATTGAAGTATTATCTATTAAGGCTTGATGAACATCATCCGTATAGAGAAAAGTTTTCCCTTTACTAGAAGTAATTTTAATATCAGGATCAGACACATCTAACAAACTATAACTAAATGTACGCAAACCAGAAAAGCCAGAAAGAATAATAAACAAGGCCAATGAACCTACAATTACCCCAAAAGAAGCAATAATTGTAATAATATTGATGGCATTATTACCTGTTTTAGTAAATAAATATCTTTTGGCTATGTATAAGGGAAAGTTCAAATGCGAGAATAAATTTAACTTCTTTTACGTCTTGGTAAAACGCTAGGATCTTTAATAGGATTGTCATCTTCACCTTTTAAAGATTTATCAATTTCCTCAATATAATCTAACGTATCATCTCCAAAAAATAATAATTCTGGCATTCTACGTAATTGATGTTTTGTTCTTTTTGCCATTTCATGGCGAATTAAAACCGTATTAGATTGTACACCTTTAATAATTTCTTCTCTATTGCTAGAAGGAAATACACTTAAATAAACTTTAGCAACTCCTAAATCTGAAGTTACATGAACCTTAGAAACAGAAATAATTATTCCTTTCATTCCATCTTGCGCTGCTTTCTGTAAAACATCTACCAAATCCTTTTGCAATACTCCTGCAATTTTACGTTGTCTGTTCGTTTCTTCCATGCTGCAAATTTACACTTTTTTTATGGAGTGTAAATTTTATTTTTGATTGCATACATAACCAAACCAACTCTATTCTTTACATGTAATTTAGTAAACAGAACATCTCTATATCCATCAATTGTTTTTGGACTTAAACACATAATTTCTGCAATTTCCTTATAGGTTAATTCAGAACAAGCGTGTTTCATAAAAGTAATTTCTCTTTCTTTAAATTTTATTTCTGTCTCTCCATTTCCAGAAAGAGATTTCATTAATAAATTGGTTACATTTTTGGTATGATAAAATCCGTTTTCGGCTATTTCCACCAAAGCTTTTTCTAAAACTACTTTTTCGGTATCTTTTAATAAGTAACCAATAGCACCAACTTTTAACATTTTTAAAATAGTAGCGTCTTCATCTTCCACAGAAAGCGCCATTACATGTACTTCATGATGGTTTTTAGAAATCCATTCAGTTGTTTCAATTCCATTCATTATAGGCATATTAATATCCATTAAAACCACATCTGGAATAAATTCTGGTGAAGAAGAGAATTTATCAACTAATTCCTGTCCATTTTTACACGTATATAAAACTTTAAATTTATTAAAAGTATTTACCATAGCAGCAATTGCTTGTGAAAGCAGTGTGTGGTCATCTACAATAACAACAGAATATTTCATCATAATTTATATACTATATTTAGGGAAGTACCTTTATTTACTTCGGAAGTAAAAACTGCAGTTGCACCGATTAATTTTGCTCTATTTTTAATATTCTCTAACCCTATTCCATTAGACTTACCTTCTAAAGAGGAAAAACCAACTCCATCATCTTTCGCTGTAATTTCTAAATAATGTTCACTAAAATTTAACTCTACAGTTAGATTAGATGCTTTGGAATGTTTAATGGTGTTGGAAAAAAATTCTTGTAAAATTCTAAAAATAATAATACAAGATTTTTCATTATTTAATTCTCCCTCTCCTTTAATAATTAAGGCAGAATTGATAAAATTTAATCTATTAAATCTATCTATCTCTAGCTGTATCGCTTCTCTTAATTTGATGTTTTTTATAGCTTCAGGATTAATTAATTTAGACAAAGCTCTAACTTCGGTTAAGCCTTTGGTTATTGTTTCTGAAACTTCGTGAATGTTATCTTGAGAAGCATTTTGTAGTTGAATTTTAGCTAAAGTTAATAACTGTCCAATATTATCGTGTAACTCCCAACTAATATTTCTTAAGGTCTCTTCCCTAATTTCTATTTGTGTTTCTGCTATTTCTCTTTCAAATCTTTTTTTACTCTCTTTTTGCTGTTCTAACAACGAGTTCTTTCTTTTCTGAAAAACAGTAAACAATAATATTATAAAAACAACAAACGTAGCTATAATGATAGTGGTTACAATTAATATTATTTGACTCGCTTCTGACTCCATAGTGCCCCCAATATAAAACAACTATACATAAATATCAATAAAACAAACTGAATATTATATAAATATTCTATCACCTCAATTGGTGTTCCTTTCATGTTATTTATAATAGAAGTTATTGGTATAGTGCCTAAATAATAGAATAACAAACCAAAAGCAATCCAAAAAGTAAGCGATTTCTTATAATTAAGAATTTCATTAGAAGATAAAAAATCCCTATAAAATAAGAATAAAACAATAGCTATTAATAAGCTTCCAGAAATAGAAGCAATGCTATTGTAGGTTTCAAAATAAATTCCTTGATACAAATAATAAAACGTAGTTAGCAAATAAATAACATTAAAGAGCATACTAACTCTTAAAACTGTTTTTTGTGTTTTTCCTGAAGTTAATATTTGTTTTGTAAATAAAAATAATAAATTGAATTCAACAAAAGTAAGGGTATTATATACCCATAAATTATATAGCGCTAAATTATATTTCACATAGCTAGCAATCATTTCAAAAGTAAACATAGCTATTAAGTACCCCAAAAAGTATTTTAAATCAACATCAAAAGATTTTTTAAAATAGAAAATAGCATAGACTACTATGGCTATAAAATATAATATGTAAATTATTTTATCCAAAAGATTACATTGGTGGTGTTGGTTTCAATTTATTTGCTCCAGAACTTTTAAGGTCTTCATTAGCTCCTATAAAAGGTAAAAAAGAAGCTCTAGCAACATTCTTTGTTTCTTTACTACTAAATTGATCTAAGAATTTTGTAAAAGGTATTGCCTCTCCTTTATTAGAATACAAAGGTTCATAAGCAACATTTTTCTTTTCTTTTGTATCTGCTGTAGGCATAAAAATTAAAGTTTGTCTACCTCTTAAAAGCTCTTCTGGATAATCTTTAGGGTATGCTGCTGAAAAAATTCTAATACCTGTAAGCTCAATATCTTTTTCCTTTGATAACCTTTCTACATACGCAATATATTGCTTTAATTGATTAATATCGTAAAAATGAGAAATACTCTCAATTTCATTAGCATCACCTGTAAATTCTTTCCTAAATTCATCTAAAACAGGTTTCTGTCCTACATCATATTGATGAAACATACTAGCCATTTCTTTATAAGTGATCGTATTAGAAGGTCTAGAACTATCAACTTCAGTAACTTGAGATATTGCTTCAGACTTACAACTAATGATAAATAATGCTAAAAAAAATATTTGATAAAATTTAAAAACTGTTTTCATAACATAGTAGTTGGATTAATACGCATGAAAATACAAATTAAATTATAATATAAAAAAGATAAAAACCAAAAACAACATTACTCACTATATATCAAATGTTTAATTAAAATATTACTTATATTAACCTTATCTAAAAGGGTGTTTTTCCTGTATAAATTCAATGATTTACACTAACCGTTTATTCTTAATTATTTACCAATTTTGAAGTATGAAATAAAAAGAAAAGTAAAGGGGGAAATTGCAAAAAATACACTTGATATTTTATAGAGAGTGTTTAAATTAAAAAAGTCTCAAAACTGTTGTTTTGAGACTTTTAATTTTTATAATTATTTTAGAAATTTAATCTGCTAAAATAATTGCTTTATTATCTTTTAATTCTAAAGTTCCAGATTTAATAGCAATTGTTAGAATATTATCATCATCTATATGAATTTCATAATGCCCTTTAAATTGATCAAATTCTAAATGTTCTTTACTATGAACATGAATTTTAACTATTCCTTCCTTTAAGTTAGCAACAATTGGTGCGTGATTATTTAACATTTGAAACTCACCATTTTCTCCAGGAACTGACAATGAGTCAATCCTTGCTGAAAATAATATAGCTTCTGGTGTTACAATTTCTAAAAACATATCTCTTATAGTTTACAGTCTTCAATTTGCAGTTTACATTCTTTTTTAAGATTGAAAACTGCAAACCGCTGACTAATTTTATGCTTCTGCTAACATTTTCTCTCCAGCATCAATTGCATCTTGAATTGATCCTCTTAAGTTAAATGCTGCTTCAGGGTATTTATCTAACTCACCATCCATAATCATATTAAAACCTTTAATAGTGTCTTTAATATCAACTAAAACTCCTGGTATACCAGTAAATTGTTCAGCTACATGGAAAGGTTGAGATAAGAAACGTTGTACACGTCTAGCTCTATGAACTACTAATTTATCTTCTTCAGATAATTCTTCCATACCTAAAATTGCAATAATATCTTGTAATTCTTTATAACGTTGTAAAATTTCTTTTACAGCTGTTGCAGTATTATAATGCTCATCACCTAAAATTTCAGCAGATAAAATTCTTGAAGTAGAATCTAAAGGATCTACCGCTGGGTAAATACCTAATTCTGCAATCTTACGAGACAATACTGTTGTTGCATCTAAATGCGCAAACGTTGTTGCTGGTGCTGGATCTGTTAAATCATCTGCAGGTACATAAACTGCCTGTACAGATGTAATAGAACCTTTTTTAGTTGATGTAATACGTTCTTGCATTGCACCCATTTCTGTTGCTAATGTTGGTTGGTAACCTACCGCCGATGGCATACGTCCTAAAAGTGCTGACACTTCAGAACCTGCTTGTGTAAAACGGAAAATATTATCAACAAAGAAAAGTACATCTTTACCTTCTGCTTCTCCAGCTCCATCTCTAAAGTATTCTGCAATTGTTAAACCAGACAATGCAACACGCGCACGTGCTCCAGGTGGCTCGTTCATTTGACCGAATACGAAAGTCGCTTTAGAACCTTTCATTCCTGGTTTATCTACTTTAGATAAATCCCATCCTCCTGCTTCCATAGAATGCATAAAATCGTCTCCGTATTTTATAATTCCAGACTCTAACATTTCACGAAGTAAATCGTTTCCTTCACGAGTTCTTTCTCCTACACCTGCAAAAACTGATAAACCACCATGTCCTTTTGCAATGTTGTTAATTAACTCCTGAATTAATACTGTCTTACCTACTCCAGCTCCTCCAAATAATCCAATCTTACCTCCTTTTGCATAAGGCTCAATTAAATCGATTACTTTTATACCTGTAAATAAAACTTCTGTAGATACTGATAAATCTTCAAATTTAGGTGCAGATCTGTGAATTGGTAAACCATCTTTACCTTCTTTTTTCAAGTTCCCTAAACCATCAATAGCATCTCCAGTTACATTAAACAAACGGCCATAAATATCGTTTCCGATAGGCATTTGAATAGGATTACCTGTAGCCACAACCTCAGTTCCTCTACTTAATCCATCAGTAGCATCCATTGAGATAGTTCTAACTGTATCTTCTCCAATATGCTGTTGTACCTCTAATACTAAAATAGAGCCGTCAGCTTTTTTGATTTCTAACGAATCGTAAATTTTAGGAAGTTCATTTTCAGTATTGAATTCAACATCAATTACTGGCCCAATAATTTGTGAAACTTTACCTGTTATTGTAGACATTATGTATCTAATTAAAGTTATTATTTTATTTCAGAGATTTCAGCCTCTTTTTTCAGATTGCAAAGGTAATTTTTTTGTCCTTAATTAAAAAAGATTTTCCTCTTTTTTAATTGAAAAAGAAACAAATAACAGAAACAAAAAAAACTCTGCTCAAAATGAGCAGAGTTTTTATATTAAAATGTAGTTGAAAATTATTTATCAGATAACTTAATAACTACTCTTCTGTTTTTACTTCTTCCTGAACTAGTATTGTTAGATGCAATAGGATTTTTCTCTCCTTGACCAACAGTTTCTAATCTATTAGCGTCAAAACCTTTTTCAACTAAATAAGCTTTAGCAGATTCTGCTCTTCTTTCAGTTAAATATACGTTGTAAGCACTAGCTCCTCTACTATCTGCATAACCTTCTATTACATAGATTACATTATCTACAGAACTAATTAAATCATAAACTTTATCTAATTTCCCTGCAGAAGCTCTATTAATTTTAGCGCTATCTGTACTAAATAAGATTTCTTTTGAATATCCTGCTAAAGCTGCAATTTGTTCTGCTGTCATAGCGTCTTCTGGACAACCATTATTAGAAGCAACACCTGCAAACTCAGGACATTTATCATCTTTATCTAATACTCCGTCTCCGTCAGTATCTGGCCAAGGACATCCTGCATTATCAGATGGTCCTGCAACAGAAGGACATTTATCATCTTTATCAGCTACACCGTCTCCATCAGCATCAGGACAACCTTTGTTAGCTTTAGTTCCTTTAGCATTAGGACACATATCATCTTTATCAGCTACACCGTCTCCGTCAGAATCAGGACAACCATTCATAGCTGCTAAACCTGCAACATTAGGACAAGCATCATCAGAATCTTTTACTCCATCGCCATCAGCATCAGGACAACCGTTAAATTCTTTTAAACCTGCTTCTTCTGGACAAGCATCATCTTTATCATATACTCCGTCTCCGTCTGTATCTGTTCCTCCAAATTTAATTACTAAACCTAAAGAAGTTTGGTAGTGTGCTCTTACGTTATCAGAAAAACCTTTTTTAGTTCCTGTTTGAAAGTTTAATCCTAAGTTGTCATTAAACCAAGTATTAAAACCAACACCACCATTTAACATTGCTTCACCACTAGAATCTACAGAAGTATAACCTCCACCTAAATATACATAAGGATCAAACCAACCTGTTTGTCCAACTAAGTTATTTAAGTCATACTTTACAACTGCATCTACAGCCCAGTAAAGAAAATCTGAATCATCTTTAATTGTAACTGTTTCAATTTTATTTAAAGACCCCGCTAATTGTAAAGAGAAACCTTTGTCTAAATACTTTTCTCCAGATATTCTAGAAATAGAAGGTAAAATATTCCAATCTCCGTTACCTAATAAATCTTTTATTTGGTCACTAAAGTCATCACCATTGTAAAAGTCTACTACGTTTACACCAAAACCTACAGCCCAAGGGTTGTTTTCATCTTGTGCGCTTACGTTACCAACTGTTACCAACGTAAACAAAGCTATCACAGCTATTCTTAATCGTTTCATTATCAAATTTTTAAATTAAAAGTTCGTTATTATTATACGCAAAAGTAAATCCTTAAATCGTATATACAAAGACAAATCTACAAAATATTATTAAAACAATACGTTTTATTAATTCTAATTCCCCTTGAATCCACTACCTAATTTTTACAAAGACCTCAATAAAGCTCTTTAAACCACTCATTAACATGAATTAAAGGATAATCAATTCTTTTTTCTGACTTTTTCTTTCAGCTCTAAAGAGAAAAGAATTAAGCAGTTAAATTACTGTTTTATTTATAAATTTATCTTAATTTTAAAGTTGATGCTTTTCTACAAATCACACCGCAACAACATCTATTTGATCATTAATATAAATCAGTAATTTTTCCTCTACTGTAAAATTCATTGATTTTAAAGTTCTTTCATATCTTAATAACTGCTGATGATGCTCTGAAGAAGGGTTTCCTGTCTTATAATCAATGATAACTACTTTTTTATCCGCTATAAAAATCAACCTATCTAAAATAATAATCTGATTATCTACATCAACAATTTCTCTTTCATTAAAAACTTTAACTTTATCTGAAAAATAAAACTCTAATTCAGGGTGATTTACAATACTAAGAATACTTTTTGTTATAAAAATTTGCTGTTCTTTATTTATAACTCCCTGTTGGTAATACATAGAAATAACTTTCTCAACATCATTTAAAGTTATAATTTTAGATAAAATTTCGTGAAATAAATTTCCAAAATCAATAGCTTTTCCTTGTTCTGTATTCCATAATTTAGAAGAATTTGCTAACAAAACAATATTATGTTCTTGCCAAGGAGTTGAAATAAATTTCTCATGGATTTCTGCAACAGAACTTTCTTCTTTCTTTTCACTAACCCTTTGCACATCTCCAAAAATATATTCAGAAAGATCATCACTCCAGAGATTTTGTTGTTTTAAATAATTGATAAAAACACCCGAATAAAAATTAGTATTTTCTTCTCCTTTAGATGATATTTTTTTATCAGTAATAACATGTAATTGCTCTACAGCCCTTGTTAAAGTAACATACAGTAGGTTAAAATTATCTAATTCTAATTCTTCGCGTTGCTTGTTATAAATATCTAAACCTCTTTCACTAACAATACTTAAACTTTTACTATAATCTACCAACAACTCATCGAAACCTTCATATGATTCTGGTAATTGATCTAACCAAGATTTTGGTTTTATCTGTCTATAAATATCTACGTCACAAGGAAAAATAACCACCGGAAATTCTAACCCCTTCGATTTATGAATTGTCATAATCTGAACAGCTCCTGCACTTTCTGGAGCAACAATACTTAGTCGTTCTTTTTTAAGTTCCCAAAATTCTAAAAACTCACCAACATCGGTTCCGTTTCTTTGCTGTTCTAAAACAACATCTAAGAAAAATTGAATATACGCATCAGAAGAATTTATCAAATTAAAACCTCTAATAATTTCTTCTATTTTCTCGTAAAATGGTAATTGATGAAATGCTGAAGCATTAAACGCTACACCAAGGTTTTTTAAAGACTCTAAAATAGTTTCATTATCAGCCTTTGCAAATTCATTAAAAAAGACATGCTTTGGTTTTTCTATTTGTAAATGTTGATGTAAAAAATACAGCATTTCAAAACGCGTCTCCTCATCACTCGGGTTTTGTAAAACCTTTAAAACATCAACAATAAAAGTAACTTTTGCACTATTTTTTAACAACAAGGTTTCCGAAGAAACAATATCAATTCCTTTTTCTGATAAATAATTTGCCACTGCGACTCCGTCTTTTCTAGTACGAGTCAACACGCAAATTTCACTTAAAGAAAAACTCTCCTTTAATTGAAGGATTTTCTCTAAAACCTTCTGCGGATATTTTACTTTTTCGAGCTCTTTATCTTCATTTTTTTCAAGGAAGGTTAAAGAAACTAAACCACCTTTTTTAGCATTTTCTATTTGCTTATTCCCTTCTATAAAGATTTTTTTATACGATTCATTCTGAATAAAATTCGCCGTATGCTGAAAAAACGAATTATTAAAATTGATAACCTCTGAATAACTTCTAAAATTGGTTTCTAAATTTTTAATCTCTTTAGAAACATGAAAAGGATTCACTCTATCTGAACCTAACTCTATAAATTGCTCTGCTTTCCCTCCACGCCATCTATAAATCGCTTGTTTTCCATCGCCAACTAACAGTAAATTACTATTTTCTTGCGCCAACGTATTGTCTATTAATGGCACTAAATTTTGCCACTGCAACACAGAAGTGTCTTGCATCTCATCAATAAAATAATGCTGAAAACGCTGCCCAATTCGCTCGTAAATAAATGGAGCTGGTTGGTCTTTTATATTATCAGAAATCAATTGATTAAATTCTGCATTTAATCGAATATTATTGTCTTCTTTTATATTTTCTAATTCTGAATTGATATTATTTAAAACCGCTAAAGGAATAATGCTTTTCAACGCCAATTTATTCATAGAGAATTGCTGATAAATAACCTCAGCTTCCTTAAATAACCGAACAATATCTGGTACAATTTGATCTATAGAACTTGCAACAAATTCAGTGGTAGACTTTGAATAATATTGATTATTCTCTATCGCTTTTTTTATGGTTTCGCTTCGTTTGATAAAATCTATATCTACAGACTTAATACTTAGATCTGCAAAGAATTTAGGAATGGTACCGCGCATAAAACTCTTATGCTCTAAACCGTTATTTTCTATCAATTGAAGGCATTCTTCACCAACTTTTTTAATGGAATCTTTTAATTCTTTTTGTTGATTATACAACTTCGACTTTAAGTTTGTAAAATCCTCTAATTTTTTATCTGCAAGACTTCTAAAATGCTGCACATCATCTTCATTTAACAAGATTCGTGCAAACTCACTTAAATCCCTAGAAATATCCCAAGATTTATCATCATCTGTTTTATCTAAAGAATAATCTATTAAAAGGTTTGTCAGTTTTTTATCTGTTCCAATTTTAGAAATTAAAACATCTACAGCTTCATTTAATAAAGAAACGGCATCCATTTCTACTTCAAAATTAAGCGACAAGCCTAAATCGAACGCAAAGTTTTTAATTATTTTATGTGTAAAACTATCTATTGTAGTAATTGAAAAAGCAGAATAATTTTTTAAAATTGCATCTAAAATCTTCTGACTTCTTTCTTGAATGATTGCTTTATCAATAGTGATTTCATCAACAATAATATTGAGTAAATCATTCTCCTTACCATCTGCAAAATCTTCTAAGCTAGACAGCACACGTTCTTTCATTTCACCAGCAGCTTTATTGGTAAACGTGATGGCTAAAATTTTCTGAAACGAAAAAATATCATCAGAAGTTAATAAAACTTTAATGTATTCTTTTACGAGCGTAAAGGTTTTTCCACTTCCCGCAGAAGCGTTATAAACCTGAAAGGATGATGTATTTTGCACAATTTATTTTACTGCAAAATACAAATTAAGCAATTAATTTCAGGTAAATATCAGAATTTATTTTAGGGTGATTAACTTAAAATTCTCCAAATTTGCGCAACCAAAAACGTAATTATAAAACCTGCTATAACAGGTAAAATTGTTGCTACCACAGTCCATTTTGTACTTTTTGTTTCTTTATAAATGGTGTAAATAGTTGTACTACAAGGATTGTGTAACAAACTAAACAACATTACATTCACCGCTGTTAAAAGCGTCCATCCACCACCTCTTAAAATATCACCTGTTGCTGTAACTGAGTCCAACTCAAACATTACACCCGCTCCAGCTCCACCAACAGCTCCCGTTACCATTACCGTTAACATTAATATAGACGGAATTACAATTTCATTCGCAGGGATAGCAACTACATAAGCCAATAGAATAACACCATTTAATCCTAATAAAAATCCAAAACCATCTAAAAAATCGATTAAATGCAACGCAATGCTTTCATCACCAATAAAGATATTAGAAATTAACCATATTACTGCTCCAGCCGGTGCTGCAAATACAATGGCTCTCCATAAGACAATTAATGTTCTATCTATTAAAGAAGTGTAAATGGTTTTCCAAAATAAAGGTGTTCTATAAGGAGGCAACTCTAAATTAAACGTTGAAACCTCTCCTTTTAAAACTGTTTTAGACAATGCCCAAGAAAAGAAAAACATAAAAAAGATTCCTAAAACAGCTATTCCTACAACAGCAACCAAAGAAATTAAACTTGAATATGATGACGGTACAACGGCACCAATAAAAATCGTTGCTAATAGAATCTGCGTTGGCCAACGACCATTACACAAAGAAAAATTATTAGTAATAATTGCAATTAATCGCTCTCTCGGACTATCAATAATTCTAGTTGCTACAACTCCGGCTGCATTACAACCAAAACCCATGGTCATCGTTAAAGCTTGCTTACCATGTGCTCCAGATTTTTTAAAAAGCGAATCCATATTAAAAGCAACTCTTGGTAAATACCCAAAATCTTCTAACAAGGTAAATAATGGAAAAAAGATAGCCATTGGGGGCAACATCACAGCAATTACCCATGCAACTGCTAAATACACACCGTCAATTAAAAAACCAGACAACCACCAAGGAAAACTTAAAAATGCAGCTCCTTCCTTTAATAATGGATGAATTGTATCTAACAACAAACTAGCCAGCATAGAAGACGGATAATTTGCTCCAATAATCGTTAACCAAAGTACTAAACCTAATAACAATAGCATGATTGGAAAACCCCAAATTTTACTAGTTACAATTCTATCTATTTTAGCATTTAAATAAAAAGCTCCTTTTTTATTATCCTTTACAACTGTTTTTTCAACAATCTTAGAAGCATCAGCATAAATTGCTTCCGTTAAATTATCGTGAAAATCATCGCCAATTTGCCAACGCAATTCGTTAGATAATTCTATAATTTTATCAATGTTTTTTGTTCCCATTCTCTTCAATTAAATAAAATCACCTGTTTTTAAGGCATCTAAAATATGCGTATCTCCTTCTAAAACTCTAAAAGCTAACCACCTGCTGTTTGAAACTGTTGGATATTCTTCTTTAATGGCTGCACTCAATTTCTGCACAGCATCTTCTACATGTTTTGGAATGCTTTTTATTTTATAAGGTTTACAAACTATTTTTCCGTTTGCCAAATCGCTAATTGCAGCAATTAATTCTGGAATCCCCTCTTTAGATCTTGCACTTGTTGGTACCACAGGAATCCCTAACTCTCTAGATAAACTTCTGTAATCTATGTTTATATTATTTTTTTCCGCCTCATCCATTAAGTTTAGACAAAGAACGGCGTTCGATGAAATTTCTAAAATTTGAAGTACCAAATTTAAATTACGTTCTAACCTACTCGCATCAACAACTATAACTGTTAATGTCGGCTTACCAAAAAGGATAAAATTTCTAGCAACTTCTTCATCTTCCGATCGAGACATTAAAGAATAGGTACCTGGTAAATCTATTAATTTAAATTTTTGTTGCTGATATTCAAACGCGCCTTCTGCTCTAGTTACTGTTTTTCCTGGCCAATTCCCAGTATGCTGCCTTAAACCTGTTAACGCATTAAAAACAGTACTTTTTCCTGTATTAGGATTTCCTGCTAATGCAATTACAAAGTCGACATTTTCAGTATCTACACCTAATTTTTTAACTCCGTCTAAAGTATGATGCGCACATGTGTCACAAGCTGATTTTGTTGCTGTTTTCATTTTTTTATGCTTTGGTAATTAAAATTTTAACAGCCTGGTCTTTTCTTAAAGCAATGGCTGTTCCTTTAATTAAAAATGCTTTTGGATCTCCTAACGGATTTAACAAATCGATACTAACCGTTGCTCCTTTTACAAAACCTAAATCCAATAATCTACGTCTATTTTCTCCCCTACATTCTTTAGAGACACCTATAATTGTTGCTTTTTGTTTATTTTCTAGATTAGATAAACGCAACGTATCTGTTTCTACAACATCTGCTTTGTCTAAAGAAATTACGGTAATATTTTTAGCTACTATAGGCGGCAAAACAAATTGCTCTCCTTCAGATTCAAAAACAATGCGATTTTCACTTATCTCTTTCATATATACCTGAGAATGTAAATGAATATGTTTCGCTAAAATCTGCTTATAAATACTTGTAGGCTCATCTTCTATATGAATAATTTTTCCAAAATTTAGAATCGGTAAATCGGCAAGTAGCATTCCTTTTTTCTCAGGAATTTGACCAGCTTTAGTTGGAATTGGATCTCCATGAGGATCGTATCTCGGATTCCCTAAAAGCGTAGATAAATCTTCTACTTCTTCACCAGATAACTCGTGTTCTTTTTTCTCTGCTCTACTATGCCATTCAGTTTTATGAAAACCCGTTTTTTCTGATAAATATTTTTCCCATAAACGGTGTGCTCTTACAATTCTTAATGCATATTCATCTCCTTCTTTGGTCAATGAAAAAAGCTCATGCTCTTTTTTTACCAATCCAGTTTCTAACATAGTATCAATACTTTCTAACAACAAGCTATGACTAAAATCTAATTCATCAAAAATGGTACTTATAGATGTTTTAGGATCATGATACAATAACTTTAAAACATCTTCAATAGCTGTTTTTTCTGTTTCTTTACGAGCCTTGAGATATTTAAAGAAAAGTCCTTTTTTAGGATTAAATATAAAATACAAGATTAAAATAACGCCAAAAAACACTAAGAGCGCTACTATTGGGTTGTAGGTATTCATATTTTTTTTATATATAAATTGTTAGCTATTTTATTTGAAATTGATAATTTCTTATCATCAACCTTAATAGAAACGGAATCATCAAAGTCTTCTTTTTCTAAAACCGTAATCTGTTGCCCTAAAGTAATTCCTTTTTTGTCTAAGAACTTTAAAAATTCTGAAGAAGAATCATCAACACCAATACAAATTCCACTTTCATTTTTTAATAAAGTTGATAATAAACTTTTATCTATCGTTTTTAAATTCCCTTCTTTATCTGGAATAGGGTCTCCATGAGGATCATGCGATGGAAAACCTAAAAAAGCATCTAATTGCTCTACTAATTTTGAAGACTTAATATGCTCTAATTGCTCTGCAACATCATGTACTTCATCCCAAGAAAAATTTAACTTATCTACCAAAAAAACTTCCCAAAGCCTGTGCTTACGTACAATACTTGCAGCAGTCTTCTTTCCTAAACTAGTTAATTTAACTCCTTTATATTTCTTATACACAACTACTTCCTTTTCAGACAATTTTTTTATCATATCTGTAACAGAAGAAGCTTTTGTTTCTAATTTTTTAGCAATAGCATTTGTACTGATTCCTTTAACAGCATCTAACTCTAAATGATAAATTGCTTTTAAATAATTTTCTTCAGAAAGTGTAAACATCTATAAATTTTATATTACAAAGATATACTTTTTAAATTTAATAAATATATTTTTAGACAAGTCTAAAAAATAAATTACATTTGTCAAAAATATTTATCAAATGAAACTAAAAAGACTTATACTATTTACAGCTCTTATCAGCTTAAACACAATTTTTTCCCAAAATAATTCTGTTTCTGGTAAAATAACGAATAGCTCAAATGCATTAGCTTACGTGAATGTTTATTTAAAAAACTCTAAAATTGGAACAGCTTCTAACGAAAACGGTTATTATAAACTAAAAGATATTCCTAAAGGAAATTACACACTTGTTGCCAGTAGTGTTGGTTATCAATCTAAATTCATAAAAATTTCTGTTGATGAAAATCAAAAAATTACTCAAAATTTATCACTGTCAGAAGATGATTCTTTAGATGAAATAGTTATATCTGGAACCATGAAACCAGTTAAGAAATTAGACAGTCCTGTACCTGTAGAAGTATACTCTCCTACCTTTTTTATGAAAAACCCATCACCTTCTATTTTTGAATCTATGGAGAATATAAATGGTGTTAGACCACAAGTAAACTGTAGCGTTTGTAATACTGGTGATATTCATATAAACGGACTAGAGGGAGCTTACACATTTGTTATGATTGACGGAATGCCAATTGTAAGCGGACTTTCTACGGTTTATGGATTAACAGGAATTCCGCAAGCATTAATAGAACGTGTAGAAATTGTAAAAGGACCTGCTTCCACTCTGTATGGCTCTGAGGCCGTTGGAGGTATCATTAATATAATTACAAAAAAACCAGCTTCTTCACCTTTGTTTACAATAGATTCTTACGCGAGTTCTTGGGGAGAAGTAAATACTGATATTGGTTTAAAATACAAGCTAGGAAAAACGAATGCTTTATTAGGTATCAATTATTTTAATTACCAAAACCCAATTGATAACAATAATGATGGTTTTACAGATTTAACCTTACAAAACAGAATTTCTATTTTTAATAAATTTGATTTCGAAAGGAAAAACAATCGTGTTTTTACGGTAGCTGGGCGTTATGTTTACGAGGATAGATGGGGTGGAGAAATGGATTGGACACCTGAATTTAGAGGGGGAACAGATATTTATGGAGAAAGTATTTACACGAGTAGATGGGAAACTTTTGGAACCTACCAATTACCTACAGATGAAAAATTAAATTTTCAATTTAGTGCGAATGGACATGATCAAAATTCTTACTACGGAGATACTTTTTACAAAGCTGATCAATTTATTGCCTTCGGACAATTAACATACGACACTACTTTTGGAAAAAATCATGATGTATTAATGGGAGTTGCTTATCGTTACACAAATTACGACGACAATACCACTGCAACTGGTAGCGAAACAGAAAACGATCCATCAATCACGCATTTACCAGGTATTTTTATTCAAGATGAAATTACATTAGCACCAAAAAGTAAACTGCTGTTAGGTGCAAGATATGATCATAATAATGTACATGGAAGTGTTTTTTCTCCAAGAGTAAATTATAAATGGAATTCTGATAATAACGAAGATGTTTTAAGAGTTAGTATTGGTAATGGTTTTAGAGTTGCTAATGTTTTTACAGAAGACCATGCTGCCCTTACAGGAAACAGAGACGTATTTTTTGAAGACGAGTTGCTTCCAGAAACTTCTTGGAATGCTAACATTAACTATGTTAAGAAAATAGTCACAAACAACAATACTATTATTAATTTAGATGGAAGTGTTTTTTACACGCATTTCAACAATAAAATAGTTGCAGATTATGAAACCGATACTTCAAAAATAATCTATGGCAACTTAGATGATGGTTATGCAGTATCAAAAGGTATATCTTTAAATACAGATATAAATTTTAGAAATGGTCTTTCAATTATAGCTGGTGCAACCTTAATGGATGTATCTACCACAGAAGAAGGAGTTACCGAAAGACAGCTATTAACAGAAAGCTTTAGTGGTACTTGGAGTATTTCTTACAAAATAAAATCTATCGATTTATTACTTGACTACACTGGTAACATTTACGGACCTATGGATCTACCTTTACTAGGAGAAAATGATCCAAGATCTCCAACATCTCCTTGGTATAGTATACAAAACATACAAGCTACTAAAAAAATCAGCAACACTTTTGAGGTTTTTGGTGGAGTAAAAAATTTATTAAACTTCACACCTGCTGCTAACAGTATCTTAAATAGCGATAATCCTTTTGACGTTGGAGTAGACACAGAAACAAATCCAGAATTAGCGTTCGATCCAGCTTATGTATATGCTGGTAACCAAGGTATACGTATGTTTGTAGGACTTAGATATAAAATACAATAATGAAAAATACGCTTCTTTTCTTTTTTATACTTTCCACCTGTTTTTTATACGGGCAGAAAACCAACAATTTAATAAATTATTCTTTTGAAGAAGCTTTTAAGTTACAAGAAAAAGAAAAGAAGCCAATTATAGTATTTTTTCACACAAACTGGTGTAAGTATTGTTTTGCTATGAAAAAGAATACTTTTATCGATAAAAAAGTTATAGATCTATTAAACAAACATTATTACTTTATTTCTTTTGATGCAGAAAGTAAAGAATCCGTAAATATAAAAGGTAAAATATTTAAAAATAAATCAGGAACTCACGAAATAGTAGAAGTACTCGCTTCTAAAAACAATACCATTAGCTATCCTTCTACGATTATTTTAAGTGCAAATAATACGATTGATGAGCAAATAGACTCTTTTCTATCAGCAGAAGAAATCAGTAAAATATTAACAAGCTACATAGCGGTCAAATAAAAATCATAATGGCAAATTGCCATAAAATAAAAGAAGAAATTAATGTTTAGATTCCCAAATACGTTTTCTTCCAGAAGTAGAACGACCATTCCCTCCACTTAGTGAAAAACGGTATGTAATACCTACAGAAGCGTAAGTATGAGAACGTTGACTTTGGAATCTTTCTTCATTATACTTGTGCATTAATACTCCTTGTAATCCTAAGCGATTAGAAATCCAAAGTGTACCACCAATACCAAAATTTAAAGTTGGTAATACATGTTTAGATTCTATAAGACTTCCACCAATTAGTACATAAGGATTAATGGTATTTTGTGAAGTACCAAAATCATATCTAACTTCACCATCATAAGTGGTGTATTTTTGATTATCATTAAAATCAGTAGAAATACTACCTGCTAAAGTTATATTTTTTAACACATAGGTCGCTACAGATATTCTAGGGAATTGAGAAATAAGCCTACCTCCCATATCTGGTCCATCTTCTACAGAATAAAGTACAAAACCAGAGCCAAGTGTTACAGCCCATTTATTAACTTCATTCTGACTGAAACTATTTAGTGTGAATAAAAAAACAAGAATAAGAACTATATGTTTCATTTAAATTTTCTTTTTTAGGGATAAGAAAAGCAATTTGCAATTTCTAATATTTCTTTTGGCAAATATATTGATTTAACAAAGAAAATAAAGTACTGTATATTTTATTTGCGTTAAAGTTTAATTTATTCGAAAATGATAAAAATAACACCTAATAAATTATAAATTGATAATTTACAAACCAATACCTTACATTATAATCTACTGATTTAAGGTACAACAAAGATAATTAAATCCCCTTTACAGAATATAAAACGTAAATTTCACTAAACTATTTTAAGAAAAGATTATATCTTATTTAAAATAGTTTTTAAACATTTTATATTTAACAAATTCAAATTAATATCTTTGCTAAAACATTTCGGGTTGAGCAAGCAGCACATTGTAAATCAATATCAAAACTCTGCGAATGTATCGCAGATAATTAACCAACTTCAACAAGACAAAAACCATTTTCAAATATCGAATTTGGTCGGCTCTTCGTTGTCTTTTGTTATTTCAGAAACCTTTAAAAAAGCAGACAAACCTTATCTATTAATCTTTAATGATAAAGAAGAAGCTGCTTATTACCTTAACGATTTAGAACAATTATTAGGAGAAAAAAATGTCCTTTTTTATCCTGGTTCTTACAGAAGACCTTATCAAATAGAAGAGACTGATAATGCAAATGTATTACTACGTTCAGAAGTTTTAAACCGAATTAATTCTCGTAAAAAACCTGCTGTAATTGTAACCTATCCAACGGCATTGTTCGAAAAAGTGGTTACCAAAAAGGAGCTAGAAAAAAACACATTAAAAGTAGCAGTTGGAGAAAGTCTATCTTTAGATTTTGTAAACGAAGTTTTATTCGAATACAAATTTAAACGTGTAGATTTTGTTACAGAACCAGGTGATTTTTCTGTTCGTGGAGGAATTATAGATGTTTTTTCTTTTTCTAATGATGAACCATACAGAGTTGAATTTTTTGGTGATGAGATAGACAGTATTCGTTCTTTTGATGTAGAGACACAATTATCTAATGAGAAACTGAAAAAGGTTTCTATTATGCCAAATGTAGAAAACAAAACATTACAAGAAAACAGAGAAAGCTTTCTTAAATACATTTCGCCTAAAACTGTCATTTTTGCAAAAAACATCGATTTAATTACCGGAAACCTAGATAAATTTTATCAAAAGGCTGAAGAAGCTTTCCAAGATTTATCCAAAGAAATAAAACACGCAAAACCAAGTGAGTTATTTTGTGATGGAAGTTTTATCAAAAATCAAATACAAGATTTTTCACTGATAGAAATTTCTACTAAAACACAAACGAAAGGTCTTTCTGAAATTAAATTTAATACCATTGCACAACCTTCTTTTAATAAGCAATTCGATTTATTAATAGAGAATTTAGAAGAATATCATAAAGCAGAATTTACAAATTACATTTTTTGTGCAAACGATCAACAAGCAAAACGTTTTCATGATATTTTTGATGATGCAGCACAAGAAGTACATTATGAAACGGTAGTTTTTCCATTATATCAAGGTTTTGTCGATGTTGAAAACAGGTTAGTTTGTTACACAGATCATCAAATTTTTGAGCGTTATCATAAATTCCGATTAAAAAACGGGTACGCTAAAAAGCAGGCAATTACGCTTCAGGATTTAAACAAATTAGAAATTGGAGATTATGTAACACATATGGATCACGGAATTGGAAAATTTGGTGGTTTACAAAAAATTGATGTTCAAGGTAAAAAGCAAGAAGCCATAAAATTAGTCTACGGAGAAAGAGATATTTTATATGTAAGTATTCACTCGCTTCACAAAATTTCTAAGTTCAACGGTAAAGACGGTAAAGCACCTAAAATATATAAATTAGGTTCTGGAGCTTGGAAAAAAATCAAACAGAAAACAAAAGCAAGAGTTAAACATATTGCGTTTAATTTAATTCAATTATACGCGAAAAGAAAACTACAAAAAGGATTTGCTTTTGGTCCAGACACACACATTCAGCATGAGCTAGAAGGTAGTTTTATGTATGAAGACACGCCAGATCAATTTACATCTACGCAAGATGTAAAAACCGATATGGAAAAAGAACAACCAATGGACCGTTTGGTATGTGGAGATGTTGGATTTGGTAAAACAGAAGTTGCCGTAAGAGCCGCTTTTAAAGCTGTAGATAATGGCAAGCAAGTCGCAATTTTAGTTCCTACAACCATTCTTGCATTTCAACATTATAAAACATTTACAGAACGTTTAAAAGATTTTCCTGTCCGTATTGATTATTTAAACCGATTTAGAACTGCCAAACAAAAAACAGAAGCCATAAATGGTGTAAATGATGGTTCTATAGATATTATTATCGGAACGCATCAATTGACAAATAAGCGTTTACAATTTAAAGATTTAGGTCTTTTAATTATTGATGAAGAACAAAAATTTGGAGTTTCCGTAAAAGATAAATTAAAAACTTTAAAGGAAAATGTAGATACATTAACCTTAACAGCAACGCCAATTCCTAGAACTCTACAGTTTAGTTTAATGGCTGCAAGAGATTTATCAGTAATAAAAACGCCTCCTCCAAACAGACATCCAATAGAAAGTAATGTCATTCGTTTTTCTGAAGAAATCATTCGTGATGCTATTTCTTACGAAGTTTCTCGTGGAGGACAAGTTTTCTTTATTCATAACAGAATAGAAAACATAAAAGAAGTTGCTGGCTTAATACAAAGATTGGTTCCTACCGCAAAAGTAGGTATTGGTCACGGGCAAATGGAAGGAAAAAAACTAGAAGGTTTAATGCTCGGTTTTATGGCAGGAGATTTCGATGTATTGGTTTCTACAACCATCATAGAAAGCGGATTAGACGTACCAAATGCCAATACTATTTTTATTAATAATGCAAACAATTTTGGATTATCAGATTTACACCAAATGCGTGGTAGAGTTGGTCGTTCAAATAAAAAAGCATTCTGTTATTTCATAACTCCGCCGTACCATATGATGACGGATGATGCCAGAAAACGTATTGAGGCTTTGGTTTTATTTTCCGATCTAGGAAGCGGAATTAATATTGCCATGAAAGATTTAGAAATTCGTGGAGCTGGAGATTTATTAGGTGGTGAACAAAGTGGATTTATAAACGATATTGGTTTTGATACCTATCAGAAAATACTACAAGAAGCTATTGAAGAGTTAAAGGAGAATGAGTTTAAGGAACTCTATCCTACAGATAATTCTAAGCCTAAAGAGTTTGTAAAAGAAGTACAAATAGATACCGATTTCGAGATTCTTTTTCCGGATGATTATATCAATTCTATTACAGAAAGATTGGCTTTGTATAACAAATTAGGTGAGCTAAAAACCGAGGATGAATTACAAACTTTTGAAACTGAAATTATTGATAGATTCGGGGAATTCCCTACGCAAGTAGAAGATTTATTAGATTCTGTTCGTATAAAATGGTTGGCAAAAGAGCTTGGTTTAGAAAAGGTTATTCTAAAGCAAAAAAGAATGATGGGGTATTTTGTTGCCAATCAACAAAGTGAATTTTACCACACAGATGCCTTTACGCGGATGTTAAAATATGTGCAGCTAAACCCTAAAAGTTGTGTTATGAAAGAGAAAGAATCTAAAAACGGATTGCGATTATTAATCACTTTTATAAGAATTGATTCCGTAAAAACGGCTTTGAGTATTTTACAAAAAGTGTAGATTTATTATTAGAAGCTGTTTCCCGCTTTCCGCTATATCTTTTTTCTTCTGTTCTCGATACAAATTTGCAAAAAAGCAAATTCACTCGAACTGACAGAAAAAAGGATGCCGTTTCAATCGGGGCTAGACTTGTTTGCTAGCTTTAGTTGATAATGTTTGTCATTTCTACCTTTTGGGGAGAAATCTCATCACGTTACTCAGGTTTGTGTTATAACTGTTATGTGACTTCTCTTTGCAATCGAAGTGACAACTCTACACTTTTTTAAAGCATTCACACTAAACAATTTCCATTTTCTGTAATAAAAAAGAAGCGTTCATATTTTTACAAATTCCGTTTTTTAGAGTGTAATCGAAACTTAGTTCGTTGTTGCTAATTTCTGCATCAAAATAGTAATTTTTAATGTCTGTAAACTCATTTTCTAATTCACACAAACTCACATCGTGGGTTGCAATAATTCCGGTTGACTTAGATTTTGTCAATTTTTCTACAAACTTTTTAGAGCCAATTGCTTTGTCTTTACTATTGGTTCCTTTTAAAATTTCATCTAAAACAATGAAATAATCTGTAGTTTTAATTTCATCAACAATAAACTTTAAACGCTTTAATTCAGAATAAAAATACGATTCATCTTCTGTTAAAGAATCTGTAGTTCTCATGCTTGTAATCAACTTTATGGGTGCATATTTAAAGTTTTCTGCACACACAGGTAAACCACAATTCGCCATAACAATAGACAAAGAAATAGTTCTTAAAAAAGTACTTTTACCCGCCATATTTGCTCCGGTAACAATAAAAAACTCTTCTTTATGAATGGTAAAATTATTATCAATTCTTTTAGTCGCATCTAATAACGGATGTCCTAAATTGGTAGCTTTTACAACTTCTTTGTCTGAAGTTATTTCTGGAAAAACAAACTTTGTGTGGTTAAAATGAAAATTTGCCAATGAATTCTGAGCATCGAAAAAAGCAACTACAGAAAACCATTTATCTACGGTGTGTTTGTATTTAGAAATCCACTTTTCTACATTGGTCGCTGTTCTAATCTCCGTTAAAAAAAGTCCGTTACCAACTACTGAAATCACCACATTATTTCGCTGATCAAAAGCATCTAAAACTCTAGAAAACTCTTTAAAAATGGCAGAGGCTTTTTTAGTTTCAGAATTGATAATTTGTTGTTTTTCTACTAAAACTTTTGATGTAAAATTTTCATTCTCAATTTCATTTAACAATACATGATATTGCTTAAAAGTTTCTCTTACTTTATCTGTATCTGCATATAAATTGCTCGTTTTTTTAACAAAAGCTCCTGTAATAAAAAGACCAATAAAAAACCAAATTACTAAAATTGAGAACGGAACAATACCAAACGACACCAAACCAATTATGGTTAATGAAGCAATAGAGAACACTATCTGAACTATCCCTAAAACTTTTGGCAACACTATTTTGTAATTCTGAATCCAACTAACAATAAAGCCAGAGGTGTCTTTTGTAGTAATTAAACTTGCCAAAGCACCAAAATGTTGTCTCCATTTTACTTTTGTAGCTAATTCTTTTATAGTGTTTTGTTTCTCTACAATTCCGTCTGTTTTGTTTTCTGTAAAAGTATTAGCTAGTAACTTTTTTCCTTCAGCAGTAACGCTTCTATTTAAGTATTGAAAAAAGGAACCAACACCAAACAAATCGATATCATTACTATAATAATGCATCGGATTTACAAATTCCTTACCAGATTCTAATTGATGAAATTTTCTATTTAAAACATCAATTTCTGTTGTATTAATGCTGATTTTAGCCTTAATAATTGCTCTTTTTTTCTGTAAATTGATATGTTTTACCACTAAAAAGGCAAACAATAGAATACCTAAGAAGGCAATGATAAAAACATCAGGATATTTACCAAAAGTTAGATAAATTAGAAAGCCAGTTGCTAAAAAGACGCCAAATCTAAAAATACTAAGGTTTATAGATTTCTTTTTTAATTGTGCTGATTCTTTTTCTAATGCTGACTTTTCTTCACTATAAAAATGGGAGGGAGTATTCATTCTAATATTATTTATTATAATTAGAAATTCCACCAAACAAACTTAAAACCTTAAGTGTTGGGTATTTCTTTTTTAACATTTTGGTTGCTTTGTAACTATTAAAACCTCTTTGACAAACCATTACATAGGTTTTATTAAAATCTACCTGAATAGTATCTACATCAAACTCTTGAATAGGAATTGTTTGCCCCACCTTAAAAGGCAATTTCAAATTGGGTAAAACAGCTATTAACTCTAAACTTCTCGACTGCTCTCCAACCGACAATTGTTCTTTTAACTTTTCTGATGATATTTGCCAATCCTTATTTTGAAGCTCACAAACTGCATCAAAATACGTTTGTACTTCAAATAATTTAGCAATCTTATCTTTTAAAACGGTTGGTTTTAACTTCATTTTCAATTGTGTATTTTGAAGTGAATTGTAAATCAACAATTCGTTTGCTAAGGGTTTTCCTACCCCTGTTATCAACTTTAAAACTTCATTTACTTGTTGCGTTGCGATCATACCAACAATAGAGTTCATTGTGCCTGCCTCTGAACAATTGGGAACATCGGTAGCCATTTCCGGAAAAGCGTCTCTTAAATTAGCAGAATAACTTCCGTTTTCTTGCAAAACATTAAAACTTGCTACATAACCGTCAAACTTATACAAAGAGCCATAAACCAAAGGTTTCTTTTTAAGAACGCAAGCATCGTTTAATAAGTATTTTGTTGGTAAAGAATCTGTACCATCTACAACAATATCAAATTGATTAATCAACTCAAAAACATTCTCTTTTGTAATTGGTTTGTTAGTGAAACCTACTTCTGTAAAAAGAGCTCTCTTTTTTATAAATTCTGATAAAACTGCTGCTTTGGGTTTATCTACATCATCTAAACAATAAAAGACTTGCCTATGTAAATTGGAAATATCTACAGTATCAAAATCTACTAAATGAATTTTACCGATACCACTAGCGGCTAAATACACCGCAATCGGACTTCCTAATCCGCCACAACCAATTACTAAAACACTTGATTTTTGTAATTTTCCTTGTCCGACTTCACCAATTTCAGACAAAGTAATTTGTCTTTTAAAAAGTTGATTTTTTGTTACTTTCATTAAGAGGACAAGATAGTTAAATAAAAAAAGCCATTACAAATAATTTTGTAATGACTTTTTAATTTTTATTAGATTTCTCAATCGCCTAAAAAAGCTCATTTCGAAATGACAACTTGTATTTTAATCTTAGTTTTCAAAACAAACTACAAACAAGCTAATACCTAAAATAGCTGCGCCTTTAGATAACTATGTTTATAATTTTACCAGGAACGATAATTACTTTTTTAGGAGCTTTACCTTCTAATTGAGCAATTGTTTTCTCGTTTTCCATTACTATTTTTTCTATTTCTTCTTTAGATAAATCTAAAGGAAGCTCTAACGTAAAACGCATTTTTCCATTAAAAGAAATAGGGTAATTCTTAGCACTTTCCACTAAATGACTTGCTTCAAAAACAGGGAAATCTGCTGTAGAAATAGATTCAGTATTACCTAATAAACTCCATAATTCTTCTGCAATGTGCGGTGCATAAGGAGAAACCAAAATTGCTAAAGGTTCTAATATTGCACGTTTATTACATTTTAAAGCAGTTAATTCGTTTACGGCAATCATAAAGGTAGAAACCGAAGTGTTAAAAGAGAAATTCTCTATATCGTCTTCTACTTTTTTAATGGTTTTATGTAATGTTTTAAGTTCATCTTTAGTTGCTGCTGCATCAGATACTTCAAATACTTCTTCGTTAAAGTATAGTTTCCATAATTTCTTTAAAAAAGAAGAAACTCCAGAAATACCAGAAGTTTTCCAAGGTTTTGCTTGCTCTAAAGGGCCTAAAAACATTTCGAATAAACGTAATGAATCTGCTCCGTATTCTTCACAAATAGCATCAGGGTTTACCACATTGTATTTAGACTTAGACATTTTTTCTACTTCACGTCCTACCTTATAAGCTCCGTCTTCTAGAACAAATTCAGCATTTTTATAATCAGAATTTAAAGCATGATTTTTAAAACCGTCTACATCTAACTCATCAGAAGCATTTACTAAAGAAACATCTGCATGTAAAGCCGTTTTAGTAATCATTACTAAATCAGCAAAATTAGGATCTAAGAATTTATTATCTAACAAGTAATTTTTAACAACCGTTTCAAATTCATCATCAGAATTAAAGGCATTTTTAGACACAAATACAGTTGGTATTTTCTCTAAAACATCATCCATAGATTTTTCATCAGAACAACCACAACCATTCTTTACAAAAGCTGTTGCTTTGTAAACAAAAGCAGAAGTTCCTAAAATCATTCCTTGATTAATCAACTTTTTAGCAAACTCATCTACAGGTACAATTCCTTTATCGAACAAGAATTTTTGCCAAAAACGAGCATATAACAAATGCCCTGTTGCATGTTCAGATCCTCCAATATATAAATCTACTTCTTTCCAATAGTCTAAGTTTTCCTTGCTTGCAAACTCGTTAGAATTTGTAGCATCCATGTATCTGTTAAAATACCAAGAACTACCTGCCCACCCAGGCATTGTATTTAGTTCTAAAGGATAAACAGTTTTGTTTTTTAACTTATCGTTAGAAACCACTTTCTTTCCACGAGAATCCCAAGCCCATTCTGTTGCGTTTCCTAAAGGTGGTTTTCCATCTTCGGTTGGCAAGTATTTTTCTACTTCTGGCAAAACGATTGGCAAGTGTTCTGCGTCAATCATTTGTGGCATTCCGTCTTTGTAATATACAGGGAAAGGTTCTCCCCAATAACGTTGTCTGCTAAAAACAGCATCACGTAAACGGTAGTTTATTTTTCCGTAACCAAAGCCACGTTTTTCCATTTCGAAAATGGCTAATTTTAATGCTTTCTTATATTTTAATCCTGATAAAAAGTCTGAATTTGCAATTTTTGTTCCATCTTTTCCTGTGTGTGCTTCTTCAGAAATATCTACACCTTCAAAAATATTAGGAATCGGAATTCCAAAATGTTTCGCAAAATCATAATCACGTTGATCACCACAAGGAACCGCCATAACTGCTCCGGTTCCGTAATTTGCTAAAACGTAATCTCCAATCCATATTTGAACTTTCTCACCTGAAAAAGGGTGAATTGCATACGCTCCTGTAAAAGCACCCGAAATGGTTTTTACATCTGCCATTCTATCACGTTCAGAACGTTTTGCTGTAGCAGCAATATATGCTTCAACTTCTGCTTTCTGAGCATCTGTAGTAATTTTAGAAACTAACTCGTGTTCTGGAGCTAATGTCATAAAGCTTACTCCGTAAATAGTATCTGGTCTTGTAGTAAAAACATCAATCTTATAAGATTTCTCGTCTTTTACAACTACTTCTGTTTCTACTGATTTTTCAATCTTTTTTGGAAATTGAATTGCTGTATTAATTGCCGCAACAACTTTTAATACATTTTCAACGACTTCTTCGTTTTTAAAACGAACAACATTAAAACTTTCATTGTTAAAAAATTCTGTTCTTGCTGCTTCATCTTCTTTACCAGAAAATTCAACAATTAAGTTCTTTGCTAAACATACATAATCCACCAAAAAGGTACCTATTGTATATTTTTTTCTGAATTTTGAAGCTCCTTTTTTACTCTTTAATTCGTCCCAAAGAACTGTTTCTGCTTTAGATAAATTCTGACGTAATTCTTTTAATGCTTCTAATTCCTTATAAGTTAATTTTACTTCCGAAGAAGTATTCTTAGCACCGTTATCAACATTAAAAGTAACCATTGCTCCTTGCGAACGTCCAATCCAATTGGTTTGAGAGTCTTTTAAAGGTTGTGGCCAATCTATTTTTTCTAATCCGTCTAAAAGACGTTGTGCATAAGCAGAAATTCTCATAGACCATTGTGTCATCTTTTTACGAACAACAGGATGGCTTCCTCTTTCTGATACTCCGTTTACAATTTCGTCATTTGCTAAAACCGTTCCTAAAGCAGGACACCAGTTTACTTCTGTATCCGACAAAAATGTTAAACGATATTGTAATAAAATTTCTTCTTGCTCTACTTTTGTAAATGCTTTCCATTCATCCGAAGAAAAAGTTTTAATTTCTTCATCACAAACGGCATTTACAGTTACATTTCCATCTTTTTTAAAGATTTTTTCTAACTCAGAAATATCTTCTGCTTTGTCAGAATCTTTATTATACCAAGAATTGAACAATTGAATAAAGATCCACTGTGTCCATTTATAATATTCCGGACTAGAAGTTCTTACTTCTCTGCTCCAATCAAAAGAAAAACCTATAGTATCTAATTGTCTTCTATATGTTTCTACGTTATCTTCTGTAGTTTTTGCAGGATGCTGACCTGTTTGAATTGCGTATTGTTCTGCTGGTAAACCAAAAGAATCATATCCTTGCGGATGCAATACATTAAAACCTTTATGACGCTTGTAACGTGCATAAATATCACTGGCAATATATCCCAAAGGATGCCCAACATGTAAACCTGCTCCGGATGGATAAGGAAACATGTCTAAAACATAATATTTAGGTTTTTCCGATTCATTACTGGCTTTAAAAGTTTGGTTCTCTGCCCAAAATTTTTGCCATTTCTTTTCTATATCTAAGTGATTATATTGCATTTGATTCTTTTATTAAAGTGCACAAATTTACGTTTATTCTTTGTAAGCAAGAAATTCATTTCTTTAAATTAAATGACATAAAAAAACCGTCTAAATTTCTTTAGACGGTTTCAATTATTTCTTAAAGAAAATTATTTAACAGAAACAGAAACTATGGTATTAGCCCATCCCATTTTTAAAGTCATATCGTCTGCAAACATCATAGAAAACGCTTCTATATTTTTGTCTGATGTAGAAACCGTACCTGGTACTCTAACAACATCTTGGTCTTCTTTATAAAAATAAGATCCCCAAACATTTTTTGCTGTACTTAAAATTACAACCCAATCTCCTTCTGTTTTAGGAATTGTAAATAACGTATAAGTTCCTGCTTTTACATCCTTACCACCAAAAACAACATCTTTGTAGAAAGTGATTTCTGCAGCTTCATTTGCACCTGTTCTCCAAACTTCATCAACAGGAGCTAATTTACTTAATTCTCTTCCATTTAACTGTGGTCTTCCGTAAGTTACTTTTACAACTTTGTCTGAAATTTTGTAACTACTTGGGTATGCAGCACCATCCATTGGGCTTTTATCTAAACCTTTAAAGTCTTGTGCATTTGTTCCTGTTGAACTAATTAATGTAATAGCAAAAATTGCAATTGATAAAATAGATTTTTTCATGGTTTGTTATATTTATTTATAATATTAGTATTCAAGTCTTCTTAAAAGTGAAAACCTTACAAAGGTTTATGATTATTTATGCTAAAATAAGTATAATACCAAATAAACATCAAAACGACTGATTAAATTTATTGGCATAAAAAAAGATCGAGATTTCAGCATGCTGAAATCTCGATCTTATATCTAAGTTTTGAAATTATTATTTCAATTTCTTCTTAACTGCTACTTCTTTGTAAGCTTCAATTACATCTCCTTCTATAATATCATTATAGTTTTTAATTTGAATACCACAATCGAATCCTTTTGTAACTTCTCTAACATCATCTTTAAAACGTTTTAACGCTGTTAAAGTTCCGTCGTGCACTACAATTCCGTCTCTAATAATTCTAATTTGAGAATCTCTTTGGATTTTACCAGACATTACCATACAACCTGCAATGTTACCAACTTTAGATATTTTATAGATTTCTCTAATTTCTACATTACCCGTAACTTCTTCTTTCATTTCTGGAGATAACATTCCTTCCATGGCGTCTTTTAAGTCATTGATAGCTGCATAAATAATAGAGTATGTTCTAATATCTACTTCTTCTCTATCGGCTACTGCTCTTGCATTTCCTTGCGGACGTACATTAAACCCAACAATAATTGCATCTGAAGCTGTTGCTAATAACACATCACTTTCTGTAATGGCTCCAACACCTTTATGTAAAATATTTACTTGAATTTCTTCTGTTGATAGTTTCTGGAAAGAATCTGTTAAAGCTTCTACAGAACCATCTACATCTCCTTTTAAGATAATGTTTAATTCTTTAAAGTCTCCTAACGCAATTCTACGTCCAATTTCATCTAACGTTAATGTTTTCTGAGTTCTTACAGATTGCTCACGTTGTAATTGAGAACGTTTAGAGGCAATTTGTTTTGCTTCTCTTTCATCATCAAAAACTACAAACTTGTCTCCAGCTTGTGGCGCTCCGTCTAAACCTAAAATAGATACTGGTGTTGATGGACCTGCAACTTTTAAATTAGTTCCTTTATCATCAAACATTGCTCTTACTTTACCACTGTGTTTACCTGCTAACAAGTAATCTCCAATTTTTAAAGTTCCAGCTTGTACTAATACAGTAGAAACATATCCTCTACCTTTATCTAATAATGCTTCCACTACTGCACCAACTGCATTTTTATTAGGATTTGCTTTCAATTCTAAAATTTCAGCTTCTAATAAAACTTTCTCTAATAATTCTGGAACACCTGTTCCATGTTTTGCTGAGATATCTTGAGACTGTATGTTACCACCCCATTCTTCTATCAACAAATTCATTTGAGATAATTGCGTTTTTACATTATCTGGATTTGCATTTGGTTTATCAATCTTATTGATTGCAAATATAATTGGCACTCCCGCTGCTTGCGCATGAGAAATTGCTTCTTTAGTTTGCGGCATCACATCATCATCTGCTGCAACTACAATAATAACTAAATCCGTTACTTGAGCCCCACGTGCACGCATTGCTGTAAACGCCTCGTGACCTGGTGTATCTAAAAATGCTATTTTTTGATCTCCAACTTTTACAGAGTACGCACCAATATGCTGTGTAATCCCTCCGCTTTCGCCTTCAATAACATTTGCTTTTCTAATATAATCTAGTAAAGATGTTTTACCATGATCTACGTGACCCATTACCGTAATAATTGGTGCACGATTTTCTAAATCTTCTGGTTTATCAACTACTTCTTCTATAGACTCTTCTACTTCTGCACCAACAAATTCTACTTTGTGGTTAAATTCTTCAGCAACAATAACTAATGTTTCTGCGTCTAAACGCTGATTCATTGTTACCATCATACCTAAAGACATACAAGCAGAAATAATGTTTGTAACAGGTACTTCCATCATCGTTGCAACTTCACTTACAGTAACAAACTCTGTTACTTTTAAGATTTTGTTGTCTAATGCTTGAGCTTCTAACTCAGCATCAGAATGCTCTCTATGGGCATCCCTTTTATTTCTACGGTATTTTGCTCCTTTTCCTCTAGAAGATTTTCCTTGCAGTTTCTCAAGTGTTTCTCTTACTTGTTTTTGAATTTCTGCTTCAGTTGGTTCTTCTTTTTTAACTGCTGCTGGTCTAGCGGCACCTCTACCACCTCTATTAAATGGAGGTCTACTTCCACCTGCTCTATTTCCTTGACCTGGTCTACTTGGTCTTGCCGTAGCAGAACCTGGCGCACCAGCTTTAGTTACAATACGCTTACGTTTCTTTTTGTCTGCGTTTGCATCTTTTTTAGGTTCAGGTTTCTTTTTCTTAGGTCTTTCAAATTGTTTTAAATCAATTTTCTTCCCTGTAAAATTAGGACCATCTAGCTTTTTATATTGCGTTTTGATAGCTTCTGCATTTTCTGCAGTAACCTCTTCTGCTTTTTCTTCTGATTTTGAAGCGTCTTTTTTCCCTTTTGGTTTATCACCAACTTTAGAAACTTCTTTTTCTATTTCAGAAACAGCTTTTTTAACCTCTGGTATAACAACCTTTGATTTTTCTTCAACTGGTTTTTCAACAACCGGAGTTTCTGCTACCTTAGAAGCTTCTGCTTTAGTCTCTACAACTGGTGCTTCTGCTACTACTTTAGGTTCTTCAACTTTAGGCTCTTCTGTTTTAGCTTTAGGTTCAGCAACAACCTCTACAGGTTCTTCTTTTACCTTTTCAACTTTTTCAGCAGGTTTTTTACCAATATTATCAATATCGATTTTACCAACAGTCTTAAACTCTAATTTATCTGCTTTGGCTCTTAAAACCTCTTCCTTCTTAACCTCTTCCGCTCTTTTCTTCTCTAATTTAGCTTCATGCTCTAAACGAATAGCTTCTTTCTCTTTTCGTTTTTCTTCACCAACTTCTTTAGATGCTGCTTTCTTATTAGCATCTTTTTCAAAGCCATCAAGTAAAACTTGATAGACGTCACCCGTAATTTTAGTGGTTGGCCTCGATTCTATTTCGTGACCCTTTCCCGCTAAATATTCGACTGCTCTATCAAGAGAAATGTTTAATTCTCTTAAAACTTTATTAAGCCTCATTGTTTTGCCTACAGACATATATTCTTTTTAACTTTATACTTGTAAAAATATGCTTTTTACGTTACTTCTTTACTATACTTAGTCCTCAAATTCTTCTTTCAAGATTTTTTGAACATCCGTAATTGTTTCTTCTTCTAAATCGGTTCTTTTTACCAACTCTGCAACACTAGTTTCTAATACGCTTCTAGCAGTATCTAAACCAATCTTTTTGAATTCGGCAATAACCCAATCTTCAATTTCGTCTCCAAATTCTGTTAACTCTACGTCTTCTTCTTCTAGACCTTCTCTCTTAACGTCTATTTCGTAACCTGTTAACTCACTTGCCAAACGAATATTTACACCACCTCTACCAATTGCTTTAGAAACTTCTTCTGGTTTTAATAAAACGCTTACACGTCCTTTTTTACCATTTCTTTCTTCTTCAAACATTTCTATTTCCATTGAAGTCACTTTTGCAGGACTTAATGCTCTTGAAATAAATAACTGCTCGTTTTTGGTATAGTTAATAACATCTATATTCTCATTACCTAATTCACGTACAATACCATGAATTCTTGAACCTTTAACACCAACACAAGCTCCAACAGGATCTATTCTATCATCATAAGAATCTACCGCTACTTTTGCTTTTTCTCCTGGTATTCTTGCAACTCCCTCAACAGTAATTAAACCATCAAAAACTTCTGGAATTTCTTGCTCAAATAATTTATTTAAGAAAACAGGCGATGTTCTAGATAAGATAATCGCTGGTTTGTTTCCTCTTAATTCTACCGTTTTAATAATTCCTTTTACAGAATCTCCTTTTCTAAAAAAGTCTGAACGAATTTGTTCACTTTTTGGTAATACAATTTCGTTTCCTTCATCATCAAGCAAAATAATTGCATTGTGACGAATGTGATGTACTTCGGCAGTATACAACTCGCCTTCTAAATCCTTAAATTGTTTAAAGATATTTGTACTATCGTGTTCATAAATTTTAGAAATTAAGTTCTGACGTAATGCTAAGATAGCTCTTCTACCTAAATCTATCAACTTAACTTCTTCAGATACATCTTCACCAATTTCAAAATCTGGCTCAATTAATCTTGCTTCCGCTAATTCAATTTCTTCATTATCATCTTCAGAAAAACCATCTGCAACAACAACTCTATTTCTCCAAATTTCTAAATCTCCTTTATCTGGGTTAATAATTATATCAAAATTATCATCCGAACCAAACTTACGTTTTAGGGCAGCTCTAAAAACTTCTTCTAAAATAGACATTAATGTTACTCTGTCTATACTCTTGTTATCTTTAAATTCTGAAAACGAATCAATTAATGCTATATTCTCCATTACATTTTTTGCTTAAAATACAATCTTCACTTTTGCTTCTATAATATCCTTATAGGCTAAAGTTGCTGTTTTTGTTACAGTAACCTTCCCTTTACCTATTGGCTTTGGCTCTCTTGCTTTCCAATTTAAAACAATTTTATCCTCATCCGCTTCTACCAAAGTCCCTTCAAATTCTTCTTCAGAAGTTTTTACTTTAAGTATTCTATTGATGTTTTTAATATATTGTCTCTTCACTTTTAGTGGATGCGATATGTCTGGTGTAGAAACCTCTAGAGAAAAATCTTCTTCTTCTCTGTCAAAATTACCATCTACACTTTTACTAATTCTAATGCATTCACTTAAAGGAACACCATTATCACCATCTACTGTAACCTGAATTTTGTTGTTTTCTGAGATAGACAAATCTATCAAATATAACGACTCATTCTCGGCCAGTGCTTCCTCTACTAAATTTCTTACTTTGGTTTGGTCCATTTTAAATCCTAAAATAAAATATAAAAAGAGGGGACTCTTTAGTCCCCTTCCTTCTCCATTTATTGTAAATTTCGGTGCAAATATACTAAATGTTTGGGATTTACCAAACTAAGTTTAAGTCAATTATTTTTTGTAACTTTATATACAATCACTTTAACCTCTAATTTGTTGTACTATGAAAAAAATTTTAGTCCCAATAGATTTCTCTAAAACTTCTGAATACGCATGTAAAATGGCCGAAAAAATAGCAGCAAAAACAAAGGCCACCGTTTATCTTATTCATTTAATAGAACTTCCTAAGGGTATTACAGACATGGGATCTGGAAGTAAATTTAGTATTCCTGAAAGCATGTTGTATTTAAGAAAAGTTAGAGAAAAGGTACTAGAATTTAAAGAGAACTTTTTTAGCAAAGACACCCATGTTAAATATTTTATAAAACTAAACAATCCTTTTGAGGGCATACAAAAATATGCCTATAAAATTGATACAGATTTAATAATAATGGGTTCTAAAGGTCATTCTGAACTAGAAGAAATGCTTATTGGCTCTAATACAGAAAAAGTAGTACGAAATTCTAAAAGACCAGTTATTGTTGTAAAAAAAGACAGTAAAAAGTTCAAATTAAAAAATTTAGTTTTCGCATCTAACTTCAAAGAAGAGAATAAAGAAGTGTTTGGTAAGTTTGTCGATTTTTCAAAAATTTTTAATAGCAATATTCATTTACTAAAAATAAATACTCCCGCAAACTTTCAATCAACTTCGGAAGCAAAACAAAAAATAAAAGATTTTATTTCTGATTACAATTTACCAAAACATAAAATAAACGTGTACAGTGATGTTTCAGTAGAAAAAGGCATTTTAAACTTTTCTAAAGACGTTAATGCGGACTTAATTGCTTTAAGTACTCATGGTAGAAGTGGGTTAGCTCATTTATTTACAGGTAGTGTTATTAAAAACCTGACTAAAAACGCTTTAAAACCTATGCTAACAATTAAGGTTTAATTTTTAGATAGGTTTCAAAAATAAAAAACCTCCAAAATTGGAGGTTTTTTAAATATATAATTTCAATCTTTTTTTTACAAAAGATAATCTGTACTTATAAAATTAGATGCCTTTTTATCTAACAACTCTTCTAAAATAGCATTGTTGTAAGGTGTATCTTTAGAGGCTACAAACGTTCTAATAGAAAAAGAACGCAAAGCATCATGTACACTTAAAGTTGACACTGCAGAGTCTTTTCTTCCCGTAAACGGATATGCATCTGGACCTCTTTGGGCCGCACTATTTAAGTTCACTCTACACACTAAATTAACCAAAGTATCAATTAACGGTGCCAAAGTTTTTACTTCACTACCAAAAACACTTACTTGTTGTCCGTAGTTAGATTCTGCCATATCATCTAAAGGCTCTTGAATATTTTTAAAAGAAACAATAGGCGTTACTGGTCCAAATTGCTCTTCTTTAAAAACTCTCATATCTTTAGATACTGGATATAAAACAGCTGGAAAAATATAGTTTTCAGAAGTTTTACCTCCTTTTTTATTAATCACTTTTGCTCCTTTAGAAGTCGCATCGTCAATTAATTCTTGAATATATGCTGGTTTTTCTGGTTCTGGTAGAGGCGTTAACTTTACACCGTCTTCCCATGGATTTCCAAATTTTAATGCATCAACTCTTTTTGCAAATCGTTTGTTAAATTTATCTACAATATGTTCATGTACATATAAAATTTTCAAAGCAGTACAACGTTGTCCGTTAAAAGAAGTTGCTCCAGAAAGACATTCATCTATTGCCAAATCTAAATCTGCGTCCGGCAATACAATTCCAGGATTTTTAGCTTCTAAACCTAATACCAAACGTAATCTGTTTTTAAAAGGGTGATTTGCTTGAATTGCATTTGCAGACTTACTGTTACCAATTAAGGCCAACACATCTACTTTACCTGTTTTCATAATAGGCGTAGCTAAAACTCTACCTCTACCATAAATGATATTTACCACACCTTCTGGAAAACTATTTTGAAAAGCTTCTAACAACGGAGATAATAATAAAACCCCATGTTTTGCAGGTTTAAAAACAGCTGTATTTCCCATAATTAATGCAGGAATCAACAAGGCGAACGTTTCGTTTAAAGGATAATTATAAGGTCCTAAACATAAAACGACACCTAAAGGACCACGTCTAATATGCGCGTGTACTCCACTACTTTTTTCAAACTTAGCAGAATCTCTATCCATTTGCTTATAGTCTTCAATAGTATCGTAGATATATTCGATGGTTCTATCAAATTCTTTTTCAGAATCTGGTAATGCCTTTCCTATTTCCCACATTAGCAGTTTTACAACTTCATCTCGTTTGGTTTTCATTTGCTCTGCAAACTCCTCCATACATTCAATTCTGTCTGCAACTCGCATTGTAGGCCACAAACCCTGCCCTTTATCATAAGCTCTATAAGCAGAATTTAATGCTTCTAGACCTTCTTCTCCTGTTAAATTAGGAACAGTACCCAATAATGTTGGTTTGTATTCTTTTGTTGATGAAATTGTAGAATATACTTCTGTAGTTTCACCTTTCCACTCCTTTAACTCACCACTAACTAAATATGTTTTTTGGTGCAATAGTGATGTTATCTTATATGCTTCTGGAATCTCTGTAAATTGTTTCTTCATAAATTAATTTTATAAATTGTATAAAAAAAATAATAATTAAAAATAAATAGTTTAATTATTTATAGTCCAAAATTAACTAAAAATAACTGTATAACACCTCATTTACACTTTTAAACACGAAATGGTTTTCGAGGTTCTATTTTTATTATAATTTAAATATGCAATGTAATTATACCAAAAATTGAAATAAATCTGGCTTGTCATTTAGGTAGTCGCCAAAGAAATTGTTTTCTTTCATTCTTTCAATTAAAGGAGCTAAATCTTGAGAAGATTTTAACTCTAAACCAACCACAGCAGACCCATTTGTTCTATTATTCTTTTTGGTATATTCAAAATGAGTGATATCATCATTAGGACCTAAAATCTCTACTACAAATTCTTTTAACGCTCCTGCTCTTTGTGGAAACTTTACTATAAAATAATGCTTAAGATTTGCATACAGTAATGCACGTTCTTTAATTTCTGCAGTTCTTGTAATATCATTATTACTACCACTAACTACACAAACCACGTTTTTTCCTTTAATTTTATCAGCAAAAAAATCTAAAGCAGCAATACTTAATGCACCTGCAGGCTCTACTACAATGGCATCTTTATTATACAAATCTAAAATAGTCTGACATATTTTACCCTCTGGAACTGTAATTACTTCTGTTAGGTTTTGTTGACAAATAGCAAAATTCAAATCGCCTACTCTCTTTACAGCAGCTCCATCAACAAAAGCATCAATTTTATCTAGCGTAGTATTTTCTTTATTTTGAAGAGATGTCAGCATAGAAGGAGCTCCCTCTGGCTCAACACCAATTATTTTTGTTTCTGGTGATAGGTATTTAAAAACAGAAGACAATCCTGCAGACAAACCTCCACCGCCAATAGGCACAAAAACATAATCAATTTTCTCTTTAGTTTGATTTAAAACTTCTAAACCAACAGTAGCCTGACCTTCTATCACCTTTTCATCATTAAAAGGATGGATAAACGTTTTATTTTTAGAATCACACTCTATTTTTGCAGCATCAGAAGCATCATCAAAAGTATCTCCCTCAATTACAATTTCAATAAAATCTTCACCAAACATTTTTACTTGGTTAATTTTCTGATTTGGTGTTGGAGACGGCATAAAGATAGTTCCCTTAATCTGCAATAACTTACAAGACAAAGCGACTCCTTGTGCATGATTACCAGCGCTTGCACAAACAATTCCTCGCTGTTTTTCATCTAAAGTTAAAGAAGACATCTTATTATATGCCCCTCTAATCTTATAAGAACGTACCACCTGCAAGTCTTCTCTTTTAAAAAGAATGGTTGCTGCTAGCTCTTTTGATAAATTAAAGTTTTTACTAAGCGGCGTCTCAAAAGCGACACCTTTTAAGTTTTCTAAAGCCTCTTTTACACTTTCTAAACTTGGATAATAAATTTGGTTTGTTTGCATCGATCAAATGTAAAAATAAAACCTGTCAGATTATGAAATCTGACAGGTTTTTTTAACTCAATTTTTGGGGGACATTATAATTTATAGAAACCTAAATCACACCTCTTTTGAGGATTTATTTCAATATAAAAACAGACTATATTAAGCCGTTTTTATAACTTTCATAGCTGTCATAGAAGCTCTTAATTTTGCTCCTACTACTTCTACTGGATGGTTTCTAATAATAGCATTAATTCTAATTAATTCTTGGTTATCAACTCCATTTTCTGAGCTAAAAGATTTACCAATAATATCAGTTTTTACATTCTTCATAAAGTCTGTTAATAAAGGCTTACAAGCATGGTCAAATAAATAACAACCATATTCTGCAGTATCAGAAATTACACGGTTCATTTCTGCCAATTTCATTCTTGCAATTGTATTTGCAATTAATGGCGTTTCGTGTAAAGACTCATAATAAGCAGAAGCAGCAATAATACCAGATTCTGTCATTGCTTCGAAAGCTAACTCTACACCAGCTCTTACAAAAGCAACTAATAAAGTTCCGTGATCGAAGTATTCTTGTTCAGAAATTTCATCACTTGTAATTTCTTGTTTTTCAAAAGCAGTTTCTCCTGTTGCTGCTCTCCAAGTTAATAAGTTTTTATCATCATTAGCCCAGTCTTCCATCATTGTTTGAGAGAAGTGCCCTGTCATAATATCATCCATATGTTTTTGAAACAACGGACGCATAATGTCTTTTAATTCTTCAGATAATCTAAAAGCTTCAACTTTTGCAGGATTAGACAATCTGTCCATCATATTGGTAATTCCACCATGCTTTAAAGCTTCAGTTACAGTTTCCCAACCATACTGAATTAATTTAGCAGCATAACCTGGCTCAATTCCTTCTTCAACCATTTTATCAAAAGATAAAATTGCTCCTGTTTGTAACAAACCACATAAAATAGTTTGCTCTCCCATTAAATCAGATTTTACCTCAGCAACAAAAGAAGATTGTAAAACTCCCGCTTTATGACCTCCTGTTGCAACAGCGTATGCTTTTGCTTCTGCCCAACCTTTTCCTTGTGGATCATTTTCTGGATGTACTGCGATTAATGTTGGTACTCCGAATCCTCTTTTATATTCTTCTCTAACTTCAGATCCTGGAGACTTTGGCGCCACCATAATTACGGTTAAATCTTCACGAACTTGCATTCCTTCCTCAACGATATTAAAACCATGAGAATACGATAATGTCGCTCCTTTTTTCATTAAAGGCATTACTGCAGTTACAACATTTGTATGTTGTTTATCTGGCGTTAAATTAATAACCACATCTGCACTTGGTAACATTTCTTCATAACTACCAACTTCAAAATTATTTGAAGATGCGTTAATATAAGACTGTCTTTTTTGATCTATAGCAGCCTGTCTTAATGTATAAGAAATATCTAAACCAGATTCTCTCATATTTAAACCTTGGTTTAAACCTTGTGCACCACAACCTACAATCACAATTTTCTTCCCTTTCAATGCTTCTACTCCGTCTTCAAATTCTGAAGCGTCCATAAAACGACATTTCCCTAATTGTTCTAATTGCTCTCTTAATGTTAATGTGTTAAAATAATTTGACATTTTTATTGTTTTTGTTTGTTGTTTAGAATTAAGATTTTAGAATATAGACATCATATTAACTTTACGTAATCATCTATAAACGAACCTCTAGCTTCTTTACTCTTTTTATTTAGTTGTTGTATGTTTCTAGTAATGCTGATATTTTCATTTCTTCTTTAGTAATAGCAACACGTCCTGAACGTGTATATTGCATAATACCAAAAACGCTTAATTGATCATATAGTGCTACTATTTCTTCTTTTTTTCCTGATTTTTCCAACACAAAAAACTCAGTATTTACAGTAACAATTCTTGCGTGGCTCTTTTTAATGATATTCTGAATTTGAGGTTCTTCAAATAACAATTCAGATTTAATTTTAAACAACCCAGAAATCTGATAAATTGTTTCATCATCATTATGATAATACGCTTTAATAACCTCTACCTGCTTCTCTATCTGACCAATAATTTTCTTAATATTTTCCTCTGTCATACTTACAACAATGGTAAATTTAGAAACACCCGGTATTTCTGATGGAGACGTATTTAAACTCTCAATATTAATGTGTCTTCTTTGGAAAATTGCTGAAATTCTATTCAACAATCCAATATTATTTTCAGTATAAATAGATACTGTGTAAAATTGTTTTTCTGTACTCATTTTTTTTAAAGATATTAGAAGAAAGATGATAGAAATTAGACCATTATTGCCTTTTATTCCAATAAACCTTTACCCATTGTTCTCTACTCCTTGTTCTTTTTATTACTCTAGTCTAATGTCTGAAACACTTGCTCCCGTAGGAATCATAGGAAAAACATTTCCTTCTTTTTCTACACAAACTTCTAAAAAGTAAGCTTCTTTACTTGCCATCATTTCTTCAACTGCCGCAGCCAATTCTTCTCGTTTAGTAACTTTCTTTGCTTTTATATAATACCCTTCTGCAATAGCTACAAAGTTTGGATTTACCATTTCTGTTGACGCATAGCGTTTGTCAAAAAATAATTGTTGCCATTGACGTACCATTCCTAAGAACTCATTATTTAAGACCACTACTTTTAAAGCAACTTTCTGCTGGAAAATAGTACCTAATTCTTGAATTGTCATTTGGTAACCACCATCTCCAGAAATTGAAACTACATCTCTTTCTGGAGCTGCCATTTTAGCTCCAATTGCTGCTGGCAAACCAAAGCCCATGGTACCTAAACCACCAGAAGTAATATTACTTTTTGACTGATTGAATTCAGCATATCTACAAGCAATCATTTGATGTTGACCAACATCACTTACGATTGCCGCATTTCCCTTACTCTGAATGTTGATTTCTTTTATAACCTCACCCATTGTCAATCCTTCTTTCGTTGGATGAATATCGTCTTTAATTACTTTTTCATACTCAATAGCGTATAAATCTGCAAATTTTTGACGCCATTCTGGATGCTTATTTTCGTTTAACATCGGTAACAATAATTCTAAGCTTGCTTTTGCATCACCTAAAACAGCTACATCTGTTTTTACATTTTTATCTACTTCAGCAGGATCAATTTCAAAATGAATTACTTTAGCCTGTTTAGCATACGTATTTAAACTCCCAGTAACACGATCATCGAAACGCATACCAATAGCAATTAAAACGTCACACTCGTTAGTTAAAACATTTGGTGCATAATTACCGTGCATACCAACCATCCCCACATTTAATGGATGTGAAGTAGGAATTGCAGAAGCTCCTAAAATTGTCCAAGCAGAAGGTATTCCGGCTTTTTCAATTACAGCTTTAAACGCTTCTTCTGCTTCACTTAAAATTACTCCTTGCCCCCAAACCACTAATGGCTTTTTAGCGGCATTAATTAATTTTGCAGCCGCTTCTAAAGAGGAAGCATCTGTTTTTGGAACTGGAAAATAACTTCTAACCTTCGTACATTTTTCATACGAAAAATCGAACATTTCTTGTTGTGCATCTTTTGTAATATCAATTAAAACAGGTCCTGGTCTTCCGCTTTTTGCAATGTAAAAAGCTTTTGCCATCATTTCTGGAATTTGAGATGCTTTGGTAACCTGACAATTCCATTTTGTGACTGGTGTAGAAATACCTACAATATCTGTTTCCTGAAACGCATCACTTCCTAATAAATGAGAAAACACCTGACCCGTAATACACACCATTGGTGTAGAGTCTATTTGTGCATCTGCAATACCAGTAACTAAATTGGTTGCTCCCGGACCAGAAGTTGCAATACATACACCTACTTTACCAGAGATTCTTGCAAACCCTTGTGCAGAATGTGTTGCACCTTGCTCATGACGTGTTAAAACGTGATGAATTTTATCTTGATATTTATATAACTCATCATACACTGGCATAATTGCTCCACCAGGATACCCATAAATTATTTTTGTGTCTTCTGCAATTAAGCATCGAACGATTGCTTCGCTACCAGAAATCCTTTCTGTAACTTTTGCTGTGTTTTGTTTGTTTTGTATGGTTTGAGTTTCCATAGTTTTATATTTTTAAATACCTACAAGGTTATTGAAACCTCGCAGGATATCTTATCTCTTTTTTTTATCTTGTTTTTTGATTTTATTATAAAACTACAAATCTGTAACACATCCTTTAGATGCTGATGCTACTGATTTTGCATATTTATATAAAATCCCTTTTTTGTGCTTTAATGCTGGTGCAATCCAATTTGCTCTTCTTGCCGCTAACTCTTCATCAGAAAGCAATACATTAATTGAATTATCTTCTGCACTAATTCTAATTTTATCACCAGTTTCAAGAATTCCGATAGTTCCTCCTTCTTGTGCTTCTGGTGTAATATGTCCAACCACAAAACCATGAGTTCCTCCAGAAAAACGACCGTCTGTAATTAAAGCTACAGATTTTCCTAAACCTGCTCCCATTATTAAAGAAGTTGGTTTTAACATTTCTGGCATTCCTGGTCCTCCTTTAGGTCCAACATACCTAATGACGACTACATCTCCTCTTTCTACTTCTCCGTTTATAATTCCGGTATTTGCTGCTTGTTCTCCATCATAAACCACTGCTTTTCCTTCAAAAAGTAACCCTTCATTTCCAGATATTTTTGCTACAGCTCCTTCTTGAGCTAAGTTACCATACAAAATTTGTAAGTTACCAGAAGATTTTAATGCTTTATCTGTTGGGTGAATTACATCTTGCTCATCAAACTCCATTGCTACTACATCTACCAAGTTTTCCGCTAATGTTTTACCAGTAACCGTCATACAATCTCCATGTAAGTATCCTTTTTCTAACAAGTATTTCATTATTGCAGGTGTCCCTCCAATACTATGAACATCTTCCATTAAATATTTACCAGATGGTTTTAAATCTGCTATTAACGGAGTTCTGTCACTAACTTTTTGAAAATCTGCTAATGTAAACTTAATATCTGCTGCATGCGCAATTGCTAAAAAGTGTAATACAGCATTTGTAGATCCACCTAAAGCATTTACCAACGCGATTGCGTTTTCTAAAGATTTTTTAGAAATAATATCTAAAGGTTTTAAATCTAATTCCAATAAATTTTTAATAGCCAAAGCTGTTCTTTCTGCTTCAGATAATTTATTAGGATTTTCTGCCGGGATTGATGAGTTATATGGTAAAGAGAATCCCATACATTCTATTGCAGAAGCCATTGTATTTGCAGTATACATACCACCACAGGCTCCAGCTCCAGGAATTGCTCTTTTTATAACCTCTCTATATTCTTCTTCTTCTATTTCTCCAGCCATTTTTTGACCTAAAGCTTCGAAAGCAGAAACAATATTTAATTTTTTTCCTTTGTAGTTTCCTGATGCAATTGTACCACCATACATCATAATCGATGGACGGTTTAAACGCAACATTGCAATTACTGCTCCTGGCATGTTTTTATCACAACCCACTACAGAAACCAATGCATCATAACTTTGAGCATTCATTACAGTTTCTATAGAATCTGCAATAATATCTCTAGATGCTAATGAATAATTCATACCAGAGGTTCCCATAGAAATACCATCTGAAACTCCTATTGTATTGAATCCTAAACCGACTAAACCTGCAATTTTGCTTTCAATCTTGACTTCTGCAGCCAAGTTATTTAAATGCATATTACATGGGTTACCATCATAACCAGTGCTCGCAATACCAACTTGCGCTTTCTGCATGTCTTCATCCGTTAAACCTACCGCATACAACATTGCTTGTGATGCCGGTTGAGATTCGTCTTGTGTTAATCTGCTACTGTGCTTATTTAGTTTCATTTAATGTTTTCTTCAATTTGTTGTCTAAATTACTATGTTTCTCCATTTTTATTGAATAAAATTCAATAACTTACTTTAAATTCACGTGTTAAAAAAACACCTTAATTAACTGAATTTAAGTTAATTACCCCTACTTAATTATGATACTCAATCTTTAAAATAAATTCATAAAAAAACCTTCCATTTTAGTGGAAGGTTCGTTTATAAAAAATATAAATATCACTTCCTTACCAATTCGTAATAATTACGATGACATTGATAGTAGAAATAATATTTAATAATTGTTTTTTCATTGGTGTAAATATTGCGATTTATATTTAAATACACAACTAATATATTTTTTTATTGATAGCCGATTACAAACAAGTCTAGCCCAGATTGAATGGTCTGTTTGAGCTCTTTTTTGCCTTTTGAAGCAAAAAAAGCGAGTAATGAAAGCTGGAAATAGCTTCTAAAAAACTTAAATGATTGTGCTTTGTCCCATATGAATATTTTTAAAATTCATATTACTGTCTTCTTGATTTGCAATATAATCCGCAATAAAATCGCCCACTTTTGCAGTGGAAGCTGAATATTGATTTTTACCTTTTAAATCTTGTGTTGTAATACCTAAATCTAACGATTTTTCTACAGCTCTTTGTATTGCATCTGCCTCGTCATGCAAACCTAAATGCTCTAACATTAGTCCTGCTGATAAAATAGATGCTAAAGGATTGGCAATATCTTTACCTGCTGCTTGTGGATATGAACCGTGAATTGGCTCGAATAACGCGTTTTTTCCTCCTACCGAGCTTGATGCCAAGATACCGATTGAACCACCGATTACACAAGCTACATCTGAGATAACATCTCCAAAAAGGTTTTCTGTTAAAATAACATCGAAACGTGTTGGATTTAATACAATTTGCATTGCAGCATTATCTATAAACATAAAATCTAAAGCAACATCTGGATATTCTTCTCCAATTTTTGCAACTGTTTTTCTCCATAAACGAGAAGTTGCTAAAACATTTGCTTTATCAATTAAAGTTACTTTTTTCTTCCTGTCTTGAGCCGCTTTAAAAGCTAAGTGTGTAATTCTAGAAATTTCATCTACCGTATAAGAACAAACGTCTGATGCACTTAAACCATCTTCACTTATTTCTTTTTTACCAAAATAAATACCTGAAGTTAACTCCCTATAGATAAGGATATCTGTACCTGAAATAATCTCTTTTTTAAGAGGAGAGTTTTTAAGTAATTTAGGGTATGCTTTTACAGGTCTAACATTACAAAACAACTCTAATTCTTGTCTTAAACGCAATAAACCTTGTTCTGGTCTTACTTTTAAGGTTGGGTCATTATCATATTTTAATTCTCCAATAGCTCCACATAAAACTGCATCTGCATTTTTACATATGTCTATGGTTTCTTGCGGTAATGGATCACCCGTTTTTTCAATTGCACAAGCGCCCATTTGAGCTTCTTTATATAAAAATATATGGTCGTAAACTTCTGCTACCGCATCTAAAGCTTTCTTTGCTTGCGTGGTTACTTCTGGTCCAATACCATCTCCCGGGATTATTGCAATTGTATATTTCATTCTGTACTTGTAATCTAAAATTATTCTGTTATCAAAGGTAGTTGATTATTTTTAATTGGTGTATCAAAATTCACAACTACCCTCGAAGACAAAGTTTCTTTTTATACTGTTGCTACTTTAGAAATTTTACCAACCTCTACCATAATAGCATGAATATCATCATCTTTTACTTCTTTTTGCTTATCTGCAGTACTTAAAAAAGCATCGTAAGCAACATCTAGTTGAACTTTTGTTAACTCGTAACCAATCTTTTTAGCTCTGTATGCTAACGCTGCTCTACCACTTCTTGCAGTTAATACAATGGCACTTTCTGTAACACCAACATCTTCAGGATCCATAATCTCGTATGTCTCTCTGTTTTTTATAACTCCGTCTTGATGTATACCAGAACTATGCGCAAATGCATTTGCACCAACAATTGCTTTGTTAGGTTGTACTGGCATTCCCATACTTTCTCTAACCATTATACTTGTATCATACAATAGTTTTGTATTGATACTTGTTTCTAGGTTTAAATATGGGTGTTGTTTTAACACCATTACCACTTCTTCTAAAGCTGTATTTCCTGCTCTTTCTCCGATACCATTAATTGTACACTCTATTTGACGAGCACCATTAATTACACCTGCAATAGAATTTGCAGTTGCCATACCTAAATCGTTATGACAGTGGCATGAAAGAATTACATTTTCTATTCCTTTTACGTTTTCACGTAAATACTTAATTTTTGCTCCATATTCTTCTGGCAAACAATACCCCGTTGTATCTGGAATGTTTAACACAGTAGCACCTGCTTTAATAACAGCTTCACATACTCTTGCCAAATATTCATTATCTGTTCTACCTGCATCTTCTGCGTAAAACTCTACATCCTCTACAAAAGACTTTGAATAAGAAACAGCTTTTACAGCACGTTCTATTACTTTTTCTCTTGTTGAATTAAATTTGAATTGAATATGAGAATCACTTGTACCAATACCCGTATGAATTCTTGGGTATTTTGCATATTTTAGTGCTTCTGCAGCTACTTTAATATCATTTTCTACAGCTCTGGTTAAACCACAAACTGTAGCATTTTTTATAATTTTTGAAATCTCAGTTACTGAAATAAAATCTCCTGGGCTAGAAACCGGAAAACCAGCTTCAATTACATTTACACCCAACAAATCTAATCTTTCAGCAATTACCAATTTTTGTTTTGTATCTAACTTACACCCAGGGACCTGCTCCCCATCTCTCAATGTTGTATCAAAAATTTGAACCTTGTTATCTTGCATAATATCTGTAAAGATTATCTTATTTAAACTCAAATGTATATATCGAACTTAAAATAAATAGTTATTTTTACAGCTCCGTACGATTTCTAATATCACCTATAAAAACTTAAATATCTAATTACCAGTTTTTTATGAGTAAAAATGTTACATTAGCCAATCAACAAAATGATGCTCTATTTGTTTTAATTAAGTCTTTAACTAAATCAGAAAAGAGGCAATTTAATTTATATGTAGGAAGATTAGGTGGAAACATCGATGCTAAGTTTTTTTCTTTATTTAAATTTTTAGAAAAACTAAAGGTATATGATGAAAAAGTTATTATTGGCAGCGGAATTGTTTCTAAACAACAACTTTCTAACTTAAAGGCGCATTTATACAAACAAATTTTAATTAGTTTACGATTAAATCCTGCCCATAAAAATGTGCGAATTCAAATTAGAGAACAATTAGATTTTGCTACGGTATTATATCAAAAAGGACTCTACAAACAAAGTTTGAAACTTTTAGAAAAAGCTAAAAACATGGCTTTGGATAATGAAGAGAAAAATATAGCTTATGAAATTGTAGAACTAGAAAAAGTAATAGAAACACAATACATTACAAGGAGTTTAAGCAACAGAGCAAATCAACTATCTGTACAAGCAAAAGAACTAAGCCAAGACAATGTAATTGCTAGTAAACTTTCTAATTTATCTTTACAACTCTACAGTCATTTAATACAAAATGGCTATGTTAAAAATGAAGAAGAATTACAGTTTGTTGAAAAATATTTTAGCGATAGAATGCCAAAGTACGATTATCAAAAGTTAGGTTTTCGTGAAAAATTATGGTTATACAAAGCACATCTTTGGCATAGTTTTTTGGTGCAAGATTTTTTATTAAGCTATAAATATGCTAAAAAATGTGTTGATTTATTTGACAGCCCAAAACTGATTAATACACACCCAGTTTTCTATTTAAAATCTAAAAACTACTTACTTGAAGCTTCTTTTTTAGTGAAAAAAGTTTCTACTTTTAAAAGAGAATTAACTCTTTTTGAATCTGAAATAGATCAAAAAGAAATACCAATGAATACCAATACAGAACTATTAATTTTCTTGTATTTCTATTCTAATAAATTACACCTTCACTTTTTAGAAGGTTCTTTTGAAAAAGGAGAATATCTTGTTGACATTATTAATAATAAAATTGAAAAGTATAAAAATAGACTAGACAGTCATTTTATTGTTTTACTCTACTACAAAATAGCTTGTTTGTATTTTGGAATGGGTAAAAACAAATTGTGTATTATTTATTTACAAAAAATAATTCGCTCTAAAAACATAGGTTCTGCAGAAGATTTACAATGTTTTGCACGTATTTTAAACTTAATTGCACATTATGAATGTGGGTTAGATTACGATTTAGAAAGACAGTTTGTAGATACCTATAAGTTCTTACTAAAAATGGAAAACCTACAAGAAGTTCAGAAAGTTTTTCTAACTTCTATTAGAGATTTAAGTGATGTTTTTCCGCATGAAATAAGGAGTGAGTTTAAGAAAATTCATGCCAAATTAAAAACGTTCGAAAATCATCCGTATGAAAAAAGAGCTTTCTTATATTTAGACATCTTATCTTGGTTAGAGAGCAAAATTCAAAATAAACCGATTGCTTTAATTATTAAAGAAAAAATAAAACCAATTAGCAAATAATATTAAAATTACATTAGAAATAGCTTATTTTTAATAATACTGCATAAATCATTAAATTTTACGAAATAATCTCCATCAAAAGGGGAAATATTAAATAATACTCCTATTTTTGCTTTGTGAGTTTATCTAATACACATATTAATTCTTCTAAAACTACCATCGTAGTTTATACTTCTATGCGCACAATTACACGCACAATTACAACAATTACCCTTTAGGGGTTCTACTATATTCATATCACCACAGGTTATATATTGTTTCGAATAAAAACGAAACAAACTCAAAAAAATTTAATTACTCAAACTATTCATTAAAAATGAAAGTATTAAAATTTGGCGGTTCATCTGTCGCAAGTTCAGAGAAAATACAAAAAGTCTTAGCTATTGTTGAGGCTGCATCTAAAAAAGAAAAAATAGCCGTAGTAGTTTCTGCATTCGGAAAAACTACCGATAAATTATTAGCTGGTGCTAATGAAGCTTTAGAAGACATTACCACAGCTAAAGAACTTCTAGGAACTGTTAAAGAACTTCATTTTGAAGTAATTGATGATTTAATTGCTAAAAACAAAAAAGAAGTTCACGAAGAAGTTACCTATTTATTTGATAGATTATTATCTATTTACGAAGGTGTTTTCTTACTACAAGAATTATCTGACAAAACATTAGCAAAAGTATATAGTTTTGGAGAAAGACTTTCTTCTTACATTATTGCAAATGCTGCAAAAGAATTGTTTGATGCAGACCATAAAGAAAGTAGAGAATTAATCATTACTAATAATGAGTATTTAAATGCGCAGGTAAACTTTAAAGTCACTAATAATAATATTACTTCATTTTTTGAAGAAAACAAACATCAAGTTGTTGTTTTAGGTGGTTTTATCTCTTCTAATGTTTTTGAAGAAACAACTACTTTAGGTAGAGGTGGTTCTGATTTTACTGCTGCCATTTACGCTGCAGCTTTAGAAGCGAATGAATTGCAAATCTGGACAGACGTTTCTGGTATGTTTACTGCAAACCCTAGAGTTGTAAAACAAGCATATCCTATTTCAGAAATTTCTTACGAAGAAGCAATGGAATTGTCACACTTTGGTGCAAAAGTTTTATATCCACCAACAATTCAACCTGCTTTAAGAAAAGGAATTGCTATTCGTATTAAAAACACGTTCGAACCAGAAAGTGCTGGAACATTGATTTGCAAACACCCAGAAAACGGTAATGAAGTAAAAGGTATTTCTCACATAGAAGATATTAGCTTAATTACTTTAGAAGGTGGTGGAATGGTTGGAATTCCAGGTTTTTCTAAACGCTTGTTTGAAACTCTTTCTGTTGCTAAAATAAATGTTGTTTTTATTACACAAGCTTCATCAGAACACTCTATTTGTGTAGGGGTTTTTGAAAACGATGCTGCAAAAGCGAAAGAACTTTTAGACGACACTTTTAGTATAGAAATAGACAAGAAAAAAATAAAACCAATTATTATTGAAAGTAATTTAGCAATTATTGCCGTGGTTGGTGAAAGCATGAAAAACTACCAAGGTTTAAGCGGACAAATGTTTAGCGCCTTAGGAAGAAACAATGTAAACGTGAGAGCAATCGCACAAGGTTCATCAGAAAAAAATATCTCTGCAGTTATTAACAAATATGATGCAAAGAAAGCTTTAAACACGTTACATGAGCAATTCTTTGAAGAAAGAACGAAACAGTTAAACTTATTTGTAACAGGTGTTGGTAATGTTGGTGAGCGCTTTTTAGCACAAATTCATCAACAAAAAAAGTTCTTAAAAGAAAACTTAAAGTTAAGTATTAATGTTATCGGAATTGCGAATTCTAGAAAAATGGCTTTCGATGATAATGGTATCGATCTAAATAATTGGAAAGAAGCTTTAGAAAACGGAGAACCTACAACTTTAGATAGTTTTCATAAAAAAGTTAAAGAAAGTAATCATATAAATAGTGTTTTTATAGATAACACTGCAAACCAGCAGGTTTCTGAAATCTATGAAAAATACTTACGTGATAGCATTTCTGTAGTAACTTGTAATAAAATTGCTTGTGCTTCTAGCTTTGATAATTATAAAACCTTAAAACAAGTTTCTAGAAAGTACAATGCTTCTTTCTTATTCGAAACTAATGTTGGTGCAGGTTTACCAATTATTGACACACTTAAAAATTTAATCAACTCTGGCGATAGAGTCAATAAAATTCAGGCTGTGTTATCTGGAAGTTTAAATTTTGTATTCAATAATTTTAATGCTGATTCTACTTTTCATGATGTTGTTGCGGCAGCTCAAAAAGAAGGATATACAGAACCAGATCCAAAAATTGATTTAAGTGGTGTAGATGTTGCTAGAAAAATCTTAATTTTAGCGAGAGAAAGTGGCTATAAAATGGAATTAGAAGACATTGCAAAAAATGCCTTTTTACCTGAAGAAAGCTTAAACACAGACAATAATGATGATTTTTATGCGTCATTAACAAAGAACGAAGCTCATTTTCAAAATATATTTAAAGAAGCAAACGATAAAGATTGTCGTTTAAAATATGTAGCTGAATTTGTAGATGGAAAAGCAAATGTTGGTTTACAACACATTCCGTCTGATCATCCTTTTTATAACTTAGAAGGAAGTGACAATATTGTATTGTTCTTTACAGACAGATATCCAGAAAACCCTTTAATTATAAAAGGAGCTGGTGCTGGTGCAGATGTTACCGCTTCTGGTATTTTTGCTGATGTAATTAGAATTGCTAACAAATAAAAAAGTATTCAGTAAGCAGTCACAGTTTTCAGTTAGCAACTGACTGGAAACCGAGACTGAAAACTGCAAACTAAAAAAAAATATGGATTATTTAAAAATATTTGCTCCTGCTACTGTTGCTAATGTTTCTTGCGGATTTGATTCCCTCGGTTTTGCTGTAGATGAAATTGGAGACGAAATGACATTTACTAAAACAACAGAGAAAGGTGTTAAAATAACCAATATTACAGGCGCAGACTTAACGTATGATGTAGATGAAAATGCTGCAAGTGCAGTTGTTAAAAAAATACTGAATGAAGCAAATGCCGATTTCGGAATTGAATTAACAATTCATAAAGGGTTTTCTCCAGGAAGCGGACTAGGAAGTTCTGCTGCGAGTGCTGCAGGTGCTGCTTTTGGCGCCAATCAATTATTAGGGAATATTTATTCTGATTTAGAATTGACTAAATTTGCTATGTATGGTGAAGAAGTTGCCTGTGGAACTCCAATAGCAGACAATGTTTCTGCAGCAATATATGGAGGTTTTGTATTAGTACGAAGCTATCATCCTTTAGAAATTATAAAATTACCGGTTCCGAGTGAATTGAGAGTTGTAGCAATTCATCCGCAGGTAGAAGTAAAAACAAAAGATGCTAGAGACGTTTTACCTACAGAAATTGCATTGAAAGATGCAGTTACGCAATGGGCAAATGTTGGTGGTTTAATTAGCGGTTTATATTCTGATAATTACAACTTAATCAGCAATTCATTAGTAGATATTATTGTTGAACCTCATCGTAAAAAATTAATTCCGTTTTTTGACGACGTTAAAAACGCAGCAATTAAAGCGGGTGCTTTAGGAGCGGGAATTAGTGGTTCTGGCCCTACAATTTTTGCACTTTGTAAAGGTGATGCAATTGCCAAAGATGTTTACAAAAGCATCGAAGAGAGTTATAAAAATACTGGTATTGACTTTGAAATGTTTATTTCTAAAGTGAATCATGAAGGAATGAAAATAATAAATAGTAATTAATCGTCATTACAAAGGAAGAATAACAGAAGTAATCTCTTTCTAACAAACAGATTGCTTCGTTGCTCTCGCAATGACTAATAAACATACAAAATGAACTATTACAGTTTACACCATAAATCGCCAAAATCTACTTTTAAAAATGCAGTTGTAGAAGGCTTAGCTAAAGATAGAGGAATTTATTTTCCAGATAACATTCAGCAACTTTCTAAAGATTTTATCGAAAATATTTCCGATTACACAAATCACGAAATCGCTTACGAAGTAATAAAACAATTTGTTGGAGATGAAATTCCTGCGGACAAATTAAAAGAGATTGTAGCAAATACGGTTTCTTTCGATTTTCCTTTGGTAAAAGTTGATGATAATATTGCTTCTTTAGAATTGTTTCATGGTCCAACTATGGCTTTTAAAGACGTTGGTGCAAAATTCATGGCACAATGCTTAGAATACTTTAACAAAAATAGTGATGATGAAGTTACTGTTTTAGTTGCTACTTCCGGAGATACCGGTGGTGCAGTTGCAAATGGTTTTTTAGGAGCAAAAGGCGTAAATGTGGTTATTTTATATCCTTCTGGTAAAGTAAGTGATATTCAAGAAAAACAATTAACAACTTTAGGTCAAAATATTACCGCATTAGAAGTAGATGGTGTTTTTGATGATTGCCAGGAAATGGTAAAAACTGCTTTTTTAGATGAAGAAATCACCAAAACATTAACCTCAGCAAACTCTATAAACGTTGCGCGTTGGTTGCCACAAATGTTTTACTTTTTCTTTGCGTATAAAGAATTACACAAAAAACATAAAGACATCATATTTTCTGTTCCTAGCGGAAATTTTGGAAATATCTGCGCAGGAATCATGGCTCAAAAATTAGGATTGCCAATTAAACACTTTGTAGCTTCTACAAATGTGAATGATACGGTTCCTAATTATTTAGTTGATGGCGTTTACAAACCAAAACCATCTAAAGCCACCATTTCTAACGCTATGGACGTTGGTAACCCAAGTAACTTCATTAGAATACAAGAATTATTCAATAATGATTTAGAGGCTCTTAAAAGCGCTTTTTCTTCGTATAGTTTTTCTGATGATGAAACGCGTGCTACTATGAAAGAAATTTATGCAAATTCTGGTTACGTTGCAGATCCTCATGGAGCAGTTGGTTATTTAGGATTGAAAAAACACGGTTTAAAAGAAAATGAATTTGGTGTTTTCTTAGAAACTGCTCATCCTGTGAAATTTTTAGACGTTGTGGAAGAAACGCTACCTGTTAAAGTTGCAATTCCGGAACAAATTAAGAAAGTGATAAATAATAAAAAAGTAGCTTTTAAAGCCTCTAACTACCAAGACTTAAAAGATTTTCTTTTAAAGTAAAATAAAAAAAGGATAACATTAATTTGCTATCCTTTTTTGTTTTTATATTTTTTATTTCTTGGCATTTACCATCCAATTTATACCAAATTCATCTGTACACCTTCCATAAAAACCCCATTCCTTTTCTCCGAATCCGGTATGCGTAATTCCATTTTTAGATAAATCATTAAAAACAGACTCCGCTTCATGTTTGTCGTTAAAATCAACACTCATATGAACCTGATTTCCTGAATTTATTGGTGTATCTGGCGCAGCATCATAAGCCATAAAACCTACACCCTTACCCCTTAACTCTGCGTGCTGTAACTTTTTTCTATACGAAGAAGGAACGTCTATTTTTTTATCCTCGTAAGTTGTTTTGTTTTCTATTTTTGCGTTAAATAATTCTCCATAAAAACTTAATGCTTCCTGACAATTTCCATTAAATGCTAAATATGATTGTACTTTCATGTTTATAAATTTTAAAGATTAATATTCTATTTCCTTACAAAAATAAAGTTTATGTAGAATCCCTTTTAACTGAGATGATATTTATATTAACGTTATCTGTTTAATAAACTTGAAACTAAAAGACTAAAAAAGAGACACAAAACATCAAAAACACAACAACATTTAATACAGTGTCTAACTTACAAACTATTAAAGAGATTTAAATAGTAACTTTGGATGCAATAGTCATCACCTTTTAAATAACCGCAATTATATCTGCTAAAAAAAGGTGATATTTCTACATTCCAAGAAAATAAATTTGACACCATAAAACTACAAATGAATAGCTACAACGTAAAATCGATAAAAGATACAGAAATAAATATTTCAGCAGATGGCAATAATCCAATCTGGGAAGAAGCAAATTCTTTAACCAATTTTACATCTCCTTGGGATAATAAACCTGTAAAGAAAATAGAATTTAGAGCCCTCCATAATTCAGAAAAAATATTTTTCCAATTTAAAGTAGAAGATTCTCAGACTCACATCCATCCTTCTAAAGATAAAAATGAAAGTATAAATGATTCAGATCGAATAGAATTATTTTTTAGAAGCGACTCTTCTTTATATCCATATTATTGTTTAGAAATAGACACTACAGGTAGAATTATGGATTTTAAAGCTCGCCCAAATAGAGAATTCGATTTTAATTGGAATTGGCCCACACAAGAAATAGCTGTTAAATCATTAGTAAACAAAAATAACTTTATTGTAGAAATTGAAATTTCACTTCAATCTTTAAAAAATCTAAACTTGCTAAAAAATGATATTATAGAAACAGGGATTTACAGAGCAAAATACAACCAACAAGAAGACAGTACATTTAAACCTACTTGGATTACTTGGATAAATCCAAACACAGAAATTCCTGATTTTCATACACCAACCTCATTCGGCGTATTAATACTTGATCAATAATCTTACAAAACCGTCACAATTACAGACACAAAAAACAACTAAAAATAAAAAACCCTTTTAATCATTAGATTAAAAGGGTTTGCAGTTGGCCTACAAGGACTCGAACCTTGAATGTCGGTACCAAAAACCGGTGTGTTACCAATTACACCATAGGCCAATACTGTAATGCGGGTGCAAATTTAAACCTTTATTTAGAACCTGCAAACATTTTTTGATTTTTTTTACATTTAACAAACATTTATGATGAAATATCCCCTTATAAAAGCAACACGCAACTAATTTAATTCATATTTATTAGTAAATTCGCCACACATTATTAAAACGACTATGACATCAGCAAACTTTAAAAAATGGGACATCATCTTAGGATGGGCAACATTTGTAATTGCTTTAATTACATACTACCTTACATTAGAACCAACTGTGAGTGCCTGGGATTGTGGAGAGTACATTTCTACATCCGTTAAATTAGAAGTTGGACATCCACCAGGAGCGCCTTTATTTCAAATGTTAGGTGCATTTTTTGCAATGTTTACTACAGATATTACTCATATCGCTAAAATGGTAAACTTTATGTCTGCATTGGCAAGTGCGTTCACTATTTTATTTATGTTTTGGACTATTTCTAATTTAGCTCTAAAACTTGCTTTAAAAAACGGTGAAGGTTCAGAAGGAAAATACATAGCAATTTTAGGAAGTTCTGTTGTAGGAGCTTTGGCATACACTTTTTCAGATAGTTTTTGGTTTAGTGCCGTAGAAGGAGAAGTATACGCAATGTCATCTTTTTTAATGGCTTTATTATTCTGGTTAGGTTTAAAGTGGGAAAGCGAACTACACACAGCTAGAGGAAACAAATGGTTAATTTTAATCAGTTTTGTGGTAGGATTATCATTTGGAGTACACATTCTTTCATTGTTGGTTATACCTGCAATCGTAATGCTATATTTCTTTAAGACGTATAAAAACATCAACATAAAAACAACTGCAATTGCAACCGTAATTTCTGTTTTAGCGTTAATGTTTGTTTTTAAATTCTTATTTCCGTTTACATTAAAATTCTTTAGTGCTTCTGAGTTGTTTTTTATCAATTCGATAGGAATGCCTTATAACTCTGGAAGTATTATTGCAGCCATTATTTTAGTTGTTTTATTTTACTTAGGATTAAAATATACACGTAAGAAAAATAAAATTCACGCAAACACACTAGTTCTTTCTGTATTGTTTATTATGATTGGTTTTTCTTCTTGGATGATGTTACCAATTAGAGCAAACGCAAACACAACTATTAACGAGAACAACCCTTCTAGTGCGCGAGAATTATTAGCATATTATGATCGTGAACAATATGGAGATGCAAATGTTTTTTACGATACGTATTATTCAAATTCTTACGACAGAGAGCAAGACGCTAAGAATCCTTACAAGGATGATAAGCCAAAATATGAGAAATTAAACGGTAAATACGAGATTGTAAATAATTACGAAGGCGTTGTACCAAATTGGTCTGACAAGCACAAAGGTTTTATACCAAGAATGGTAAACCCAGCTTCAGAAAAAATGTATAAATCTATTGCGGGTATTCCACAGAACAGTAAACGTAGACCTACATTTGCAGAGAATGTAAAGTTTATGATGAGCTATCAGTTTGGCTATATGTACGGACGTTATTTTATGTGGAATTTTGTTGGAAGACAAAACGATATACAAGGAAACTTAGATGTTTTTAACGGAAATTGGATTAGTGGAATTAATGCATTAGACGAAATGAGATTAGGTTCACAACAGGATCTGCCTTCTCAAACCTTAGAAAACAAAGGAAGAAACAAATACTACTTTTTACCGTTAATTTTAGGTATTATAGGTTTATTGTATCAAATTAAATGGGATAAGGAAAATTTCTTTACGCTCTTCTTATTCTTTGCGTTTACAGGATTTGCTATTATATTTTATACAAATCCAAAACCATTTGAACCTAGAGAAAGAGATTATGCTGTTGTAGGTAGTTTTTACATTTTTGCCATTTGGATTGGCTTTGGTGTACTCGCCTTGTATGAATACTTAAAGAGTTTTGCCAATAAAAAAATGGTAGCCATTGCGGTTTCTTTGGTTTCACTTTTAGCTGTACCAACGTTAATGGCTGCTCAAAACTGGGATGATCATGATCGTTCTAATAGATATACAACACACTTAAACGCAAAAGCGTATTTACAAAGTTGTGATGAAAATGCCATTATGTTTACCATTGGAGACAATGATACGTTCCCACTTTGGTACATGCAAGAAGTAGAAGATTTTAGAACAGATGTAAAACTGGTAAATACTTCTTTATTTGCGACTCCTTGGTACATAGACCAAATGAAACGAGCTACCTATAAGGCCGCTCCTATTCCATCACAACTAGAACATCACCAATACAAATACGGAACTTTAGATGTTGCTTATTCTATGGATCACCCGCGTTTTAAAGATTCTGTAATGACTATTAAGAACTTTATGCGTTGGATTGCTTCAGACAGTGATGCAACTTATGTTGAAACAGAAAATGGTCAAAAAGAAAAATTTTATCCGACTAATAAAATCAGACTTCCTGTAAACAAAGAAGCGGTCTTAAAAAGCGGAATTGTAGCGCAAAAAGATGCTGATAAAATTTTACCATACATAGACATTACTATTGATGATAGAGCTTTATTTAAGAACAGAATTTTAATGTTAGATATTCTTGCCAATAACAATTGGGAAAGACCAATTTACTTTACAGGTGGCGCCAATGCTGCAGAAGAGTACCTTTGGTTAAAAGATTACCTACAATTAGATGGTTTGGCTTATAAGTTAGTACCTATTAAAACTCCGATGGCTAATAAAAGCTTGTTTGATATGGGAAGAATTGACACCGAAAAAATGTACACCAACGTTCAGAAATGGGATTGGAGAAACATTAACGACGGTAAAATTTACTTAGACGAACAAACGAAGAGAAATTCAATTTCTATGCGTAATAGTCTATTGCGTTTATCTGAAGCTTTTGCTAAAGAAGGAGATACTGCAAAAGCACTCGAAATTTTAGATTTATCACTAGATAAAATGCCTATTAAAGACTTTGATCATTATAGTTTATCTATGGGATACCCTGAGTCTTATTATAAATTAAGAGATAGCAAAAAAGCTAGAGAAACCGCTAGAACATTAATAGACTTATTTAAAGAAAAACTAATTTGGCTAAGCACCTTCTCAATGGAAGATACTGAATTGGTTTTTGACGACATAGACACTACGCTTTACATGTACAGAAACATTATTACACAAGTAGAACAAGGCGAAGTAGATAAAGAATATTTAGAAGCATTACAAAATGAATTTATAAGCATTGTAAAACTATTTGATCATCTAATGCCAGATGAAGAATAACACCTTTTAAATGAAAAGTTATTTCCCCAGAACGCCACGTTTTATGATGAGATTTTTCTCTACATATACGTGGCGTTTTCTTTCTGATAAAAAAGAGATTTTTCTCACTTTTGATGATGGACCTACGCCAGAAATCACCGAATTTGTTTTAACGGAATTAAAGAAGTACAACGCAAAAGCCACCTTTTTTTGTATTGGAAAAAACATACAAAATCACCCCGAAATATTTAGTAAACTGATAACTGATGGTCATAGCATTGGCAACCATACACAAAACCATTTAAAAGGCTGGAAAAGTGAAACCAACGCCTATGTAAAAAATGCTTTAGAATGCGAGCAAACAATTACACAATTTAACACTTCAACAATTACTCAGAAACTCTTTAGACCTCCTTACGGAAAAATAAAAAAGAATCAAGCGAAACAACTAATTGAAAAAGGTTACAAAATTATTATGTGGAGTGTTTTATCCGCAGATTTTGATACCACAATTTCCAATGAAAAGTGTTTAGAGAACGTTTTAAAAAATACTGAACCAGGAAGTATTATTGTTTTTCATGATAGCGTAAAAGCAGCCGAAAGAATGAAATATGCGCTACCTAAAGTATTAAAACATTTTTCTGATAAAGGATTTGTTTTTAAGGCGATATAAGAATTACAGAATATCTATTATAAAACGCACTACATAGCAACATAAAAAACATAAGGTTTTTATTTTACTTGAAAAAAGTAAACAACACCTCAAAATGTCATTTAGAAATGAGCCTTTTCGGCGATTGAAAAATCTAAAAATCTATTTTGATCATCCACACAACATCTCGATACAAATTTTATGAAAAATAAAATTCACTCGATGTGACAGTTCGAGAATTTATTTGAGAAAGCAATTAAGTCCAATTAAAGGAACAGTTTTTGTAAGCCTAACATTAGACTCCAAATAAAACATAATGAAAAACCTATTCTCCATTTTAATCTTACTTGTTTTAGTAAGTTGTAGCAGCAAAACAGACAAAAAAAATAATTCGATAATTGGAATGGAATCTTCTAACAGAAATTTTAAAGATATACCTCAACTTAAAAAGTTTGTAAAAGTAAATGATACCACCATTTATGAAAATAATCTAGAAAATAAATATGGAATTCTGCATTTAAAAAATGAATCAAAAAATTTGGTGATTTTTAAAGGCATTTTAACCGACTCCCTAGATAACGTTACCTATAAAATTTTAGATACTTTAAGCATTTCTAATTTAAAGAAACCTGAATTTATTACCATAAATTATTGTAATCTTAAAAATGATAATAAGGCAAATATTATTGCCATTGTAGATAAAACAGATAGTTTAAAAATTAAGAATATTAAAAAAGTTTGGATTGCAAATACAACTTCAGAGAAAATAGAACTAGAAAACAACTTAAACCGAATTGATTGTTTTAATGAGTTTTTTACTAAATAATAAATGTCAAGAAAATTTTAGATAATAAGAAAAAGTAGATTAAACTCCCAAATGTCATTTCGAAATGAGCCTTTTCGGCGATTGAGAAATCTCATAACAATTGAAATACAAAACGAATCTTCCTTATGCAATTTCTCCCAAAAGTTCGAAATGACAAAACTACATGTCATCAATTTCGTTTGTAATTTTACAAAAAAATAACATACTAATTATCAGTAAACACTCACTCAATCCTTACAATAAGAAAAGTTAGCAAACATGTTCTAGCCTTGATTGAACCTTTCGACAAGCTCCTTCCTTTTTCGGTCAGTTATAGTGAATTTCCAAGAACAAAAAAGATGTATCGAGAAGAGAAAAAGAAAGAGATAGCCTTTCTGCCCCCTCAAGGTAAATTCAAGTAGGAAATAGCTTCTAAAAAGATTAAAGATACTTTAGCACTAAACCAATTAAAGTGTTTGCGTCTTGAGCACCTGTTTGACGCCATTTCATTTCGCCATTTTTATAAATCATAAAAGTAGGATTTCCTTTTACAAGTAACGCTTCTGCAAGCGCTTCATTTTTAGCGATGTCAATCTTAATTACTTTGGCTTTATCACCTAAAACGGCAGCAACATCTCTTAAAGTATGTACGGTATCATCTACCTCGCTCCAATCTTTATAAAAATCAATTAGAACAGGCTTTTCAGCACTTATTAAATCACCAAATTTTGCCATAATATAGATTTTTTAAGGGGGAAAAACGTATAAATAGTTACTTGTAACTTAACAAATATATAGAAAACTAATTAAATGCTCTGAGGATCAGCCTTTTTTCAATTCTATCACTGTAATTTCTGGCCAAATACCTACTCTACCCGGAAATGCATGATACCCAAAACCTCGGTTTACGTTTATAAATCTACCTGCTTCTTCATACAAACCTGCCCATTGTTTGTAGACATATTTTGAAGGACTCCATTTTAACCAACCCGGAATTTCAATCCCCATTTGCAAACCATGTGTATGACCACTTAACGTAAGTTGATAGTTAAAAGGGTCTTCTTTCACTTTGTACTCCCAATGACTTGGATCGTGACTCATTAAGATTTTAAAATCTTCTTTTTTGATGTTTGCAGACGCTCGTGATAAATCTCCTGCTTGGTTGAATCCTTTTCCCCAATTTTCTACGCCTAACAAGGCTATTTTTTGTCCGTCTTTTTCTAAATAACGATGTTCGTCTAGCAATAAATCGAACCCAATCTTTTGGTGAATGTCTTTTACTTTTTGAAAGTTATCTATTTTATCTTGCGGATTGTCCCAATCCATATAATCGCCATAATCATGATTACCAAGAATGGAATATTTACCGTCTTTTGCTTCCAACTTATCAAAAACGTCCATCCAGTTATCCATTTCATCTGCTTTATTATTCACAATATCACCTGTAAATAACATTATGTCCGATTTTTGCTGATTTATCAAATCGACGCCATATTGAATTTTTTCTTTGTTAGTAAAACTCCCAGAATGAATATCTGAAATTTGTGTGATTGTATAACCATCAAAAGCATCTGGTAAATCTTTAAAACTTAATTGGTATTTTAAAACTTTGTAGTTGTATTTCCCTTGAATAATTCCGTAAATGAAAGCTGCAAATGGAATGGCTGCCAATCCTAAAGCAATCTGCGAAATAAACTTTCTTCTACCTACAAGTTGTTTTGTTTCTCCGCTTGAAATTGCAGAAAATAATTTTAAAACCCAACGATATGCATCTTCCCCAAAAAGCAAGATGATAATCACCAATTTAGGAATAGAAATTGTAAGCAACAAACCAACAGCCATTTGAAACTGCGGCGTTTGCCCTACGCTTCTAGAATATGTTAAGAAAGTGATGAAAAAATTAATATATACCGCGATACTTATCAATAAAAAAGAATAACGAACTATTTTACTTTTAGAAACTGTTTTAAACGCTTGAAACGTATAAATTTCTACAAGCGTGATAACAATTGTTAATATGATTAAAGGAAAAACCCAACGTGGCATAAATAAATTTTAAAATGTTGGCAAAGGTAGGTTTTTAAGTTTCGATTGGATTTTAACGTCTTGTTAAAGTTTTGTACCTTTCTCGCATCTCAAAAAACACTATTTTTGAGGTCAAATTTTCATCAATTTAAACCACAAAACAAATATAATGTCAGATCAAAAAAGAGTTTTTTTAGTGGATGCTTTTGCATTAATTTTTAGAGGATATTATGCTTTTATAAAAAACCCAAGAATTAACAGCAAAGGTTTAGACACGTCTGCAATTATGGGGTTTATGAACTCGCTTTTAGACGTAATAAAACGTGAAAGACCAGATCATTTAGCGGTTTGTTTTGATAAAGGCGGAAGTGTAGACAGAGTAGAAATGTTTGAAGCTTATAAAGCCAACCGAGATGAAACTCCGGAAGCTATAAAGTTAGCGGTTCCTTACATTCAAGAAATCTTAAAAGCCATGCACATTCCTATTATGGTAAAAGAAGGTTTTGAGGCAGATGATGTTATTGGAACACTTTCTAAACAAGCAGAAAAAGAGGGTTACAAAACCTATATGGTAACGCCAGATAAGGATTTTGCACAATTAGTTTCTGAAAATATTTTTATGTACAAACCTCGTTTTGGCGGTGGTTACGATATATGGGGCGTTGATGAAGTGAAAGAAAAATTTGGAGTTGAAAATCCGGAGCAAGTCATCGATTTCTTAGGAATGATGGGAGATTCTGCGGATAATATCCCAGGTTTACCTGGAGTTGGAGAAAAAACAGCTAAGAAATTTTTAGCTGCTTACGGTTCTATGGAAAATCTTTTAGCAAATACACACGAGCTAAAAGGAAAAATGAAAGAGAAAATAGAAGCAAACGGAGAATTAGGTTTACTTTCTAAACAATTGGCAACAATTATGCTGGATGTTCCTGTAACTTTTGACGCCAAAGATTTTGAATTAGATCAGCCAGATAAAGAAAAAGTAACAGAACTTTTTAACGAACTAGAATTCAGAAATTTATTAACCAATTTCTTAAGAACTTTTGCTATTGAAAATGCTGAAAAAGCAAATTCTGCCGAAAATTCTATAGATGTTCCTTCGAATGCAGTTGAGAAGTCATCAACTAAAAAAGCAACTCCAGTTCCTGAAGGTCAGTTTGATTTATTTGCGGCACCAGGAAGCGGAAGCGTTTCTGAAGAAGAAATTGCATCTGGTTTTAAATCGATAAAAGATACGAATCATTTTTATCAACATATAGATTCGCCTTTTGCTAGAAAATTATTACTGAATAAGTTAATGGAGCAAACTTCGGTTTGTTTTGATACAGAAACTACAGGTTTGAGAGCTCTGGAAGTAGAATTAATCGGAATTGCTTTTTCTTACGAAGTTGGTAAAGGATATTATGTTTCTTTTCCGGAAGATCAAGAAGAAACCAAAGCAATTTTAGAAGAATTTCGTCCGTTTTTCACATCCGAAGGAATTGAAAAAATTGGGCATAATTTAAAGTATGATATTAAAGTATTATCGAATTATGAAATGCCTGTAAAAGGGAAATTATTTGATACCATGATTGCGCATTATTTAATCAATCCAGATATGCGTCATAATATGGATATGTTGGCAGAAACGTATTTGAATTATCAGCCCGTTTCTATTGTAGATTTAATTGGTAAAAAAGGGAAAAATCAACTTTCTATGCGTGTTGTTCCGGTTGCAGATCAGACTGAATATGCAGTGGAAGATGCAGACATTACGTTTCAATTGAAACAACTTTTTACTGGTGAATTAGAAAGTGGAAATGTTTCTACTCTTTTTAATGATATTGAATTGCCTTTAGTTTCGGTTTTAACCGCCATGGAAATTGAAGGAATTAACATTAATATCGATTTCTTAAAAGAATTATCTGTTGCCTTAACGGATGACATCAACAGACTTGAAAAAAATATTTACGAGCAAGCAGGCGAAGAATTTAATATTGCTTCACCAAAACAATTAGGAATTGTGTTGTTCGAGAAAATGGAGTTGGTTAAAAAGCCTAAAAAGACAAAAACGGGTCAGTATAAAACCGGTGAAGATATTTTATCCTTCTTAGCAAAAGATCATAAAATTATAAGAGATATTCAAGAATATCGTCAGTATAAAAAATTACAAAGCACGTATGTAGATGCCTTACCAAATGAAGTGAATCCTAAAACAGGAAGAATTCATACGGAATACATGCAAGCGGTTGCTGCAACGGGAAGATTGAGTTCTAACAATCCGAATTTACAAAACATTCCTATTAGAACTGAAAGAGGAAAAGAAGTTCGAAAATCGTTTATTCCTAGGGATGAAAATTACGTGTTGTTAGCAGCAGATTATTCTCAAATAGAATTAAGAATTATTGCGGCTTTAAGTGAAGAAGAAAACATGATGGAAGCTTTTAAAAACGGGGAAGACATTCATGCTTCTACCGCTGCAAAAGTTTTTAACGTTCCGTTGGATGAAGTTACAAGAGAACAAAGAAGTAACGCCAAAACAGTCAATTTCGGAATTGTATATGGAGTTTCGGCATTCGGATTAAGTAATCAAACTGATTTATCTAGAAGTGAAGCAAAAGAATTAATTGATACGTATTATGAAACCTATCCGAAGTTAAAAGCATACATGGCTGCACAAGTAGATTTTGCTAGAGAACATGGCTATGTAGAAACTATTTTAAATAGACGTCGATATTTAAAAGACATCAATTCTAGAAATGCCATGGTTAGATCTGGTGCAGAAAGAAATGCTGTAAATGCTCCTATTCAGGGTTCTGCCGCAGACATTATAAAACTAGCGATGATTAACATACATAATCGTTTTGAAAAAGAAGGTTTTAAATCTAAAATGTTATTACAAGTGCATGATGAATTGGTTTTTGATGCGCATAAAGACGAGTTAGAAATTATTAGACCAATTATTAAACACGAAATGGAAAATGCTTTTAAAATGAGTGTTCCTTTAGATGTTGAAATAGGAATTGGAGAAAACTGGTTACAGGCACATTAAAAATTAAACGATGAAATATTTAAGACTTTTAATCATCATTACCCTATTTGCTTCGTGTTCTAAAAACATCTATCAAGTATCTAAAAATACGTATCACAAAAAGGCAAAACAACTCGGAAAATCTCTCGTTAAAATTGCCCCAGACACCATAGGAAACAGAACGACTAAAGTTATAGAATCTCAGAATTTTAATTTGAGAAAACCTAATATTGTTGTCATACATCACACGGCTCAAGATAGCTGTATGCAAACCTATAAAACCTTTGCTTTAGAGCGTACACAAGTAAGCTCTCACTACGTAATTTGCGATGATGGAACCATTACACAAATGCTACACGACCTGGTTAGAGGTTGGCATGCTGGTAATGGAAGTTGGGGTAAAAACACCGACATAAACAGTTCTTCTATTGGTATTGAATTAGATAATAACGGTACAGAACCTTTTTCTTATGCTCAAATTAATAGCTTGACTTCCTTACTAGAAAAACTGTCTACAAAGTATAAAATACCTGCGCAAAATATTATTGGTCATTCTGATATTGCTCCTGGAAGAAAAACAGATCCTAGTGCATTATTTCCTTGGAAATCATTAGCAGAAAGTGGTTTTGGAATTTGGTATGATGAAGAAGATTTAAAAACGGTAACACTTCCGGTAGATTTTGATACTACTTTGGCATTAAAATATATTGGCTATAATACTAGCAATATAAAAAATGCTATTTATTCTTTTAAACTTCATTTTAACTCAGATGAAGTATCTCATGAATTATCAGAAAAAGATAAAAAGATATTATTTTTAGTGATGAAGGAAGTTTAAACTATTTTCATCAATTATTCTTTACACCTCACTTTCTACTAAAACTTGTAGAGAAACTTATTAAAACACCCTAAAATGGAATTAGATTATATTGAAAACATAGACGGACACGATCAGAATATTGTTCGTTTGTACAATTTTGACAAAGCAGAAGCAATTCTATTTAGAGACTTAATTGTAGATACCATTATTGATAAAAAACAAAAGTTAGATTTAGCTACCTTAGATTTTATAACGCCACGTAATTGCAATTTAATCTTCGGGTTATTTAAAACTGATGAAGGAATTTTAACCAAAGATAACGAAACTTTTTTCTGCATTTTAACCCTAGAAGGGTTTACAAATATGGCAAGACTTTTGGAGCCTTTTTGCAAAAAAGAGTCTAAAGGGTATGAGTATTTATATGAAATTGACAACCCTACAGATTTATTATTTTGTCCTACGGCTACTTTTGATGAGGAGTGAATAATCTTATAAATATTTAACTCTAGTGAATCATTCTTTTGCCATCCAATATTCAAATAACCTATAATCAACTGAAAAAAAAACAAGTTGACACTATTCTTTTTTATACTTAAAGAGCTGTAAAACTGAAAAGATTTTTTAAAAAACCACCAAATATTTATCTGAAACAAAACAATCATAGATAGGAAGGTCAGATTATTGTCCAATTTACATATAATATAAAATTAATTTAGCTAATAAGATCAATTAAGGATACTAATCGTAAATTATTAATTGGAATTATTAAAGATATCACAAAACGTAAAAAAGCCAAAATAGAATTAGTTAAGTTTAGAAATGAGGTGGTTAATTCTAAAAACACTAAACTACAATGAATGAATAAACTATTTATTGGAAGAGAGTTAAGAATGAAGGAACTGAAAAAGGTAATTAAAGAATTGAAGTTAAAAAATGATGAATAAAATTAATAAAAACATAAAAAGAACCTTTTAACTTTGTTAAATATGAAACGTAGTGCTTTTTATTCTTTTTTTAAAAAACCTATTGTATTGGGTTCTATAACTTTTATAGTACTACTTGTAGTTACGCAATATATAGCGTATCAAAAGTATTTATTAAATGAAAATGAGCAAAAAAAAGAAGTAAATAATAGAGTAGATTTAATTAAAGAAAAACTACAAACCTTAGTAATGTATAGCTACTCTGCAACAAAAACACTAGAGTACATTGTTGAAAGAAATGGAGTGCCAAACGATTTTGATAACATAGCTATAGAGTTATTAGATAGAAACAAATATTTTAACGTTGTAGAACTTGTTGATAGTAATGGTGCTATTACACATGTTTATCCGTTAAAAGATAATGAAGTAATTGGTTATAATATTATAAAAAGCATTGAAACTAGTAGTGGTGCGCTAGCTACTATAAAAAAGAAAGATTTTTTTATTGCTGGTCCAATTCGTTTAAAACAAGGTGGTGTCGGTATGGTTAGCAGACAGCCTATTTTTATTGAGAACAAATTCTTAGGGTTTTCTGCCGTAGTTACTACCTTATCTGCTTTTTTTAATGATTTAAATATAGATACCGTTCTTGATAATAGTTATACTTATCAATTATCAAAAGTAAATAACGTAACAGGTGAAGAAAATTATTTTTTAGATGAAGATGTAACGTTGTTTAAAGAATATGCTGTTCCCATAGAAATATCATCTGGTGAATGGAAACTATATGTAATACCAACAACAAAAACATTTGATATAGCAATAGGTTTTGCTATATTTGGTTTAATTATTACCTTTTTAGGCGGCTGGAGCGTTTGGTATTTCACAGGGCAATCTATACGTCTAAACGAACTAATTAAAGAGAAATTACTAGAACAAGAAGCACAATTAAAATTAGTTCATGAAACCTCTAGCGCACAAATAGAAAAAAGTGAATTGTTGTATCGTAGTCTTACTTCTAACGCGCCAGTTGCTATTTTTAATACAGATAAGCTTGGTGCTTTTACGTATGTAAATGAAGAATGGACAAAGTATTCTGGAATAAATCTTGCCGAAGCTTGTGGTTTTGGTTGGCAAAAGGCAATTTATCCCGATGATAGAGACAGAGTAACTAAAGAATGGCAAGAAACCATTGTAAAAGATACCGAGTTTAAATCAGAACTTAGATTTCAAGATAAAAAAGGTAAAATTACTTGGCTTCAAGCAAAAGCTGTTAAACTTGTAGATGCAAATAATAACATGTATGGCTATATAGGTATTGCATCAGGCATTACAGAAAGAATTAATTACGAAAAAAAATTACTAGTTTATAAATACGATTTAGAAAAACAAGTGGACTTAAGAACCAAAGAGCTTCATGATAGTAAAGAAGCCTTGCTAAACCTTCTAGAGGATATAAATTTTCAATCGACTCAACTAGAGAAAGAAAAAGTAAAAGCGCAGTCGGCAGATTTAATGAAGTCTGCCTTTTTAGCAACCATGTCGCATGAATTAAGAACACCAATGAATTCGATAATTGGTTTTACAGGAATATTATTAAAAGAATATCCAGGACCACTAAACCAAGATCAAAAAAAACAACTGTCTATGGTTAAAAACAGTAGTAAACACCTATTAAGCTTAATTAATGATGTATTGGATATTTCTAAAATAGAAGCTGGAAAATTAAAAGTATCTTATTATCCTTTTAATTATTTAAAGACCTTAGAAAAAACAATAAATTTCTTGTTACCACAGGCATCTAAAAAAGGACTTACCATAAATTCAGAAATTTCTGAAATAGATATAACTATAAATAGTGATGAACGAAGAGTAGAGCAGGTATTACTTAATTTACTATCTAATGCTATAAAATTTTCATATAACGGCACAATACTAATTAAGGTAGATGTGGTAGATAATTTAATTATTACTCAGGTAATTGATCAAGGTATTGGTATGGATAAAAAAGATCTTAATAAATTATTTATGCCATTTATACAACTAGAGGGAGGTTTAAGTAGAAGTCATGAAGGCATAGGTCTAGGTTTGGCAATTTGCAAAAGTTTAGTCGAGAAATTAGGCGGAACAATAAAAGTGCAAAGTGAAATAGATAAAGGAAGTAACTTTACATTTACACTACCTTCAAATAGTGATGAAAACAAATAACCTCTTAAAAACCTAAAAATTTAATAATTTATTTAATTTTAGTATATTTATAATTGAAGCATTTGGTAATAAGAACTCTATGTAGATTATTTTATGAAACAAACTATTTTAATAATTGAAGATAACGAGCAGAACATGTATATGTTATCTTTTTTGCTTAATCAAAATAATTATACCATAATTAAAGCATATAATTGATTAGATGGCCTAAAGTTTGCAAATGAAAATAATCCTGAAATTATTTTAATAGACATTCAACTTCCAGATATGGATGGTTATGAAATATGTACTAAACTAAGACATAACGGCCTACCTACAAATACAACTATCATAGCAGTTACATCCTATGCTATGGGGGCGATAGAGAAAAAGCAATAGAGGCAGGAGCGAATGGCTATTTAGAAAAACCCATAGATCCAGATACCTTTGTAAATCAAATGAAAAGCATTATTAAGACAAAATAAAAAATGAATAAAAAGACTATTTTAATAGTAGATGATACTTTTGAAAACCTCTACTTACTTAGAGTAATCCTTAAAGAAGAAGGTTATAACGTACTTGAAGCAACTAATGGTAGTGAAGGATTAGAAAAACTACAAAAAAATAGTAATGTAGATCTTATTATTTCAGATATTTTAATGCCTATTATGGATGGGTACTTGTTTTGTCAAGCATGCCAAAAAGAAAAGTTGTTTGAAAGTATTCCGTTTGTTTTTTATACCTCAACCTACACAGAACGTTCCGATGAAGAATTGGGCTTAAAATTAGGGGCTGCGCAATTTTTAAGAAAACCAATTGACCACGACGAATTACTTTTAACCGTAAACCATATTTTTAATAATAAAGAAGAGCATGAAGAGCGAGTAAAAAAAGAAAAGATTTCTGAAAATGAGGTTTTAAAACTCTATAGTGAGCGACTCATTAATAAGTTAGAGCAAAAAAGTTTAGATCTCGGTAATGAAGTTCTAGAACGAGAAAAGGCACAGAAATTATTAATACATAAAAATGAAATTTTAGATTTAATTTCTGTAAACACTCCTTTAAACGAAATATTTGATCAATTACTTTTAAATTTTCAATCTATATACCCAGATTATATTGGCTCTATTAGTTTGTTAGATGAAGATGGTAAACACCTTAATCTAGAGTCTGCACCTTCCCTACCGATATCTTATAGTTTAGCTATAAAAAGGCTTTTAATTGGTAAAAGTGCTGGTTCTTGTGGCACTGCTGCATTTACTAAAAAACCCGTGATTGTTGCAGACATAAGTACAGATAAGTTGTGGTTAGATTATAAAGACCTTGCATTAAAACACCATTTAAAGTCTTGCTGGTCTATTCCAATATTCTCAAAAGACAAAAAAGTGTTAGGTACTTTTGCTATATATAGTAAGCATATAAAGGCTCCGTCTCTAGAAGATATTCACGAACTTAATTTTACGGTAAATTTAGTATACATAGCCATTGAAAAATCTTTAATTGAAGCAGAAATAAAAAAGAAAGATGAGTCTTATATAGCATTAATAGATCAAGCTAGCGATGCTATCATTTCCTACTCTTTAGATGGAGAAATACACCTCTTCAATAAAGCAACTTATATAAATTTAAGCTATACCAAAAGTGAGTTTTTAAAATTAAAAATTCAAGATCTAATTGTTGGAGACTTCATGCATAAAGCAAAGAATCACAATAAATTACTTTTAGGAGAAGCTGTAATTTTTGCTAGAAAACTTAAACGAAAAGACAGGTCCCTATTAGATGTAGAAGTGTCTGCAAAACTTCAAAAAGACGGTAAAATACTTGCCATTGCTCGTGATGTAACGAAACGTAAGGAAGCAGAAAGAAAGCTTAAAGAAAGTGAATACTATTTAAGGCAATCTCAAACAGTTGCCAATATTGGCTCGTATGTATTAGATTTAAATACTGGTATCTGGGAAGGTTCTGCAGTATTGAATAATATTTTTGGTTTCCCAGAGTCCTATGTAAAAACAATAGAAAGTTGGAGCCATCTTATTCATCCGGATGAGAAGGACGAGATGTTAAATTATTTTAAAAAAGGCATTGGAAGTAATGTAAGATTTAATAAAGAATATAGGCTGTTGAAGCCTAATACAAAAGAAGAAATATGGATACATGGTATAGGAGAGTGGATTTTTGATAAGGAAGGAAATGCCATAAAGTTAATTGGTACCATGCAAGATATTACCGAACGCAGAAAAGCAGAAACAGACTTAAAACTTGCTAAAGAATTTAATGACAAGCTAGTTATGTCTATGCAAGAAGGCTTACTAATTCTTGACATGTCTGGTAACATTATTAAAGTAAACGATTCTTTGTGTAAGCTTCTTGGCTACTCAAAAAAAGAACTTATTGGTTTAGAGTTTCCACATCCCTTTTCTAATTTAGAAAACTACGATAAAATTCAGGAATTAAAAGAAAAAGTAGCAAAAGAAGAAGCCCCTTTCTTTCAATTAGAATTAGTGAGGAAAAATGGCACACCATTTTTGGCCTCTTTTTTATCGGGTACTATTAAAAATGATAATGGAGATGTAATAGCTATTTTTACAACCATTAAAGATATCTCTGAAGAAGAAAAAGCAAAGAGAGTTTTAGAAGATAATGCCAAAAAATCATTAGAAAGAAAAAATGTTATTATTGAACTAGCTAGCCTAGTAGGTTCAGACTATAAAGACGCATTAAATAAAATTACTGCACTTTCTGCAAAAACATTAAATATAGAAAGAGGAAGTATTCATAAATTTAATAAACAAAAAACTGCAATGATCTGCGAAAAATTATACACTCGAAAAAGTGATGATTTTGAAAGCGGACAAGTACTTAGTAAAATAGGAAACGAAAGATTTTTTGATACCTTAATAAAAAATACAATAGTTACCGCTTCCCATGCCTTAACACATGAACTTTCAGCAGGGTTTCTTAAAGATTATCTTATTCCATTAAATATAAAATCTAAATTAAGTATTCCTATTCAAGGTATCGATGAAGTCTACGGAATTTTATGTTTCGAAGAAGTAGATAATACACATCTATGGACTACAGATGAAGAAGAATTTGCAACTTCTATTGCTAACTTAGTGTCTTTAATGATTCAGAGTGCAGAAAGAAAATTGGCAGAAAAATCATCTGTTTTAGCAAACAATCAACTTACAATAGCCAATAAGGAATTACATCGTTTACGTAACCAATTAGAACAAGAAAATGTATACCTAAGAAATGAGTTAGATCTAGTATTTAACTATGAAGAAATGATTTATGGTAGTAATGAGTTTAGTAATGTTTTAACAGAAGTAGAAAAGGTAGCACCAACAAATGCTACAGTTTTGCTTTTAGGAGAATCTGGAACAGGAAAGGAATTGCTAGCCAGAGCTATTCATAATACTAGTTTACGTAACAATAAGCCATTAATTAAAGTAAATTGTTCTGCAATTCCTAGAGAACTAATTGAAAGTGAATTGTTCGGACATAAAAAAGGGTCTTTTACAGGTGCAATTAGTGATAAAATAGGAAAATTTGAATTAGCAGATAAAGGAACTTTGTTTTTAGATGAAATAGGAGAGCTACCATTAGATATGCAACCTAAAATATTAAGATTTTTACAAGAGGGAGAAATTGAAGTTGTTGGTGGCACCACAGGATTAAAAAAATTAGATGTTAGAGTTATTGCTGCTACCAATCGAAATCTAAAAGACGCTATTGAAAAAAAGGAGTTTAGGGAAGATTTATATTTCCGTTTAAATGTGTTTCCAATAGAAGTACCTCCTTTAAGAGGTAGAAAAGATGATATTCCTTTACTGATAGAACATTTTGTAGATAAATTTAATAAAGCTTACGGAAAAAGTATTAAGTATATTACGGATGATGCAATGAGTCAGTTAAAAGCATATAAATGGCCCGGAAATATTAGAGAGTTAGAAAATCTAATTGAGCGAGCCTCTATTTTATCAAACACAGATACACTGGCTATCCCAGGTTTTGAGTCTTCTATACAAAAAGCAAAACCAATCAATAATAAAAACTTAAGTTTAGATGCTGTACAACGTAATCACATCATACAAGTACTAGAACAATGTAAATGGAAAATTAGTGGACCTCATGGAGCTGCAGTTGTATTAAATTTAAAAGCAAGTACCTTACGCGATAGAATGACCAAACTGAACATAAAAAAATAAATAAAATTAACGGAATACCGTGAATAAATGCATCTCATCTAAAACCTACACGGTATAGCAATTTTACCTTTATCCGTTAAAAAACAAATAACACCCACAAACAACTGAAAATCATTATTTTGTGTTTTTTTTTGTTTTTAAATGATTTTTGGCATTTAAATTGAAATCTGTTTTTAAAACATAATAATAACAATGGAAAACTATTGGTTTTAATACTTCCTTTAATTTTCTAGCTAATAAATCAAAAAATGAAGAAGGAAGTGCTTTGATACACTTTCTTTGTTAATTCTTATTATTTAATCCCCCATTTTTATTCCTTCAAAATTTTATGCAAACATCAATTCCCCCAGATGCAGTTTTTAAAAACCTTTTAAGCTGCAGTGCGCTATTATACTAACTACAACACAGTATATAACTAGCTTAACTAATTTATGGTAAAACCTTTTTTACTATAAATTAACTATGGCAATCTGCCATACATAGTACTAACCCCCAACCCCCTAATCCATGAGAAGTAAACACTTTCTTTTTTACTGCCTGCTTCTATTTAACTTTTTATGCAGTTATGCACAAATAGTAAATAAAGGCATATTGCAGATTACAGCATCTACAGATGTGTATTTTAAAAACGAATACACGAATAAAAGTACTGGAACCCACAAAAGCAACGGAAACCTTTATTTAAACAATAATTTTATAAATAACGGAACCACGACATCCGCATCAGGAACCACGTATTTTAAAAGCATCACAAACCCATTAGTAACTATTTCGGGTACTTCAAAAGCTATTAATTTTAATAATCTAGAAATAGATATAACAGCGACAAATACAAAAGGAGTATCTGTAGCAGATGGTTTTGCTTTAAATATAGTGAACTCCTTAAATTTAAGGAGTGGAGATGTTCGGTTAACTGGTGAAGCCCAACTTATTCAAACACATGTAGGTGCAGACGCAAATACAATAGGCTCTGGTAAGGTTTTAATAGACCAACAAGGATACGCCTCGGCTTATAAGTTTAATTACTGGTCGTCACCAATAAATAATAGTGGTGTATTTTCTTTAGTAAGTGGCAAGTTTGATGGTACAGATGCTAGTATTAATCCATTTAATCCGCAGGAAATGTTATTTAGCTCTGGTTCACCATACAATGGCTCACCATCGGTAGTCGATGGTAGCAATAACGTCAACACTGCATTGACCATAAACACCAGATGGATTTATAAATACTTACAAAGCGGTGGCTGGGTTTCTTTAAATAATAATAGTGGTTTAAATCCTGGTGAAGGCTATATTATGAAAGGAACAAATACGCTTTTGGTAGATCAAAATTACACCTATTATGGCGCACCAAATAATGGCGAGTATATAGTGCCAATAAATTCTGGAGAAGAATCTTTGTTAGGCAACCCATATCCTTCTGCTTTAGATGCAGATCAATTTATTAATGATAACATATTGCTTTTTGATACGCTTTATTTTTGGGTAGATGGAGGTTCAACCTCACATAATAAAACAACTTATTTAGGTGGTTATGCTATGCGTAATTTATCTGGAGGCACACCTCCATCGATTGCATTATCGTCCCCAGGAGGTTTAGGTAATTCCTCTAGTGTAGCACCACCTTCACAATATGTATCAGTAGCTCAAGGTTTTTTTGTTTCTGGCTATGCAAACGGGTCTATTGTTTTTAATAATTCGCAAAGGGCATTTAAAACAGAATCTTCAGAAGATGCCCATTTTTATAGAGCTGATGACACAGAAGTAAATACAAAAGAAAATAAAGCGATTGGTGCTGATAATCAATACATCAGATTAGGCTATCAAGATCCCGAAGGATTTCATAGACAATTACTTTTGGCTTTTTTACCAGATACTAGTGCAGATATTCACTATAATTTTGGCTATGATGCCATAATAATTGACAACAGAGCAGACGATCTATTTTTTGTAATTGACAACGACTTAAATAATACGTTCGCTATTCAAGGTGTTCATAATTTTAATAAAGCATTAGAGTTTCCTTTAGGATTATTTATTTCGGAAACTGGTTCTCATGAAATTATGATTGATGAAGTAGATAATTTTGAAAACACCATTTATTTAAAAGACAATGTTTTAAACACTACACATAATTTAAGCGATTCCAACTTTCAAGTGAATTTACCAATAGGAGAGTATTTAGATAGGTACTCTTTAGTTTTTTTACCCCAAGAATCTTTATCGGTTTCCGATGATAAACTCTTGAGTATAGGTGTTTTTTATGATGGTAATAAACACATTGTACTGAATAATACCGCTAGAGTTAAAATAGAAAGCATAAAAATATTCAACGTTCTAGGGCAAGAAGTTTTAGGCAGAAATAAAAATCTAAACAATAAAGATAAGCTGCAAATACCGTTTAACCAAAGCAAAGGAATTTATATAGCAAATATAAAAACGAGTAACGGCAAATTAACTAAAAAAATATTAAATTATTAATTATGAAAAATTTAAACTTAAAAATAGCCATATTAACAATAATAACGGTTATTAGCTTTAACTATAACGCCTTCTCTCAAGTTGGTATAGGTACAGTAACACCAGACGCTTCCTCTATGTTAGATATTAGTTCTACAGAAAAGGGTATGTTAGCACCAAGAATGACAACAGCAGAAAGAGTAGCAATAACAACCCCTGCTAATGGTTTGTTAGTCTACGATATTTCTGAAAATGCATTTTATTTTTATCAATCAAGTACTTGGGTAAAAATGAAGTCAGAGTCGGCTTCTAGAGTAAATCATAAAATAATCAAATCTGCAGCAGACTTAAGCGAAGAACTTGCAGCTGGCAGCGGCAATAAGTATTTATTAACCACCAATACATTATATGAAATAAACGGAACAGTTACTTTAGCACATTCCATCGATTTAAATAATGCCTATTTAATTGGTTTAGATACTAATGAAGATATATTAGTAAATTCTGGAGGAACTATGTTTGTAAGTTCTAAGGGAGGAACAATAAAAAGCTTAACGCTAAAGGCTTCTGGAGGAACTATTTTTAATATGACAGGTAATAGCACTTATAGTTTTGTTTTTAGAGATTCTATTGTTGTTAATTCTGCTTCTATAGGTACTATTGATGGCTATGGACTCGTATTTTTTAGTATCGTTCAGTTTTCTGGAAATACCACAGGAATAACATATAGTAATATTTCAGATTTGTTATTAAGTAATATTGGTTGGTTCTCTAACAACTCAGGAACCTATGAAACATTAACGGGAACTTTTGACATTGTAGAAAAACAAGGTGGATTTTCAGAGTTAAATGGAGCTGCTATTGGTTTAGATGTGAGTTCTAATCCCACAGTAGGGAAAGGTATATTAACAGGTGCCAGTTTTAGTGGTACTAGTACTCAATATGTAAAAAAATATACCGTTGGGTCTTATTCAGGATATAGTTTTAATAATGCATGGACCGTAGATTGCCCTGGGTTACCTGTAGAATCAGACCAAGTGGCATCTGGTAATATTTATTATAACGGAAGTATTACTAATGGATTTGGGCAAAGCCTATCTAATTATATCCCAATAAATTTGTCAGGAAATAGTAGTACAAACTCAACAACTGCAGTTAATTTATTAAGAATGTCTTCTCCTCAAGATAATAGATTAACCTATTTAGGACAAAAAACAAGAACGTTTCAAATAAATGCAACTCTGTCTGTTAGAGGTGATAATAGTATTGGTAATTATTATGCATTTTTTATTAGAAAAAATGGTTCAGAAACTTTAACGGAAACAAATACTTTAATGCGTGTTAATAATACATCAGATATTTCTAGTAACGCTATTTCCGGTACTGTAAAGCTAGCTCCAAATGACTATATAGAAATTTGGGGAAAACGACTAACTGGAAGTACTGGTAATACTTTAATATCAATATTTTCTTTAAATATGAATATCAAATAAAGTAGTAGTTCCTTAGTGTAAAGTATCTTCTATTTTAAAAATAAAATAGAAGATGTTTTTTTAGTTTTAGATAAGTGTAAACTTGACTTCTAAATTTACAAGACAATCATTTATATTTATATTATTACCTCAAAAATATTACTAATTTAGATCTGCTTCGGCTTGGGTGGTACTTATAATTTATTTGAGTGTTTTAAGTTTATAAGAAATTAACGGTATACCGTCAGTCAACTCTTTTTGTACTCAAATTGTACAATATATTGTTATCTAGTAGTTCTAAAAACTTTAAAACCTAAGAAACGAAACAACAAGTGCTTATAAATAGTTTTTTGCATTTCTATTGGCATTAGCTTACAAGAATACAAGGGCATAGCAAAAAGCACTAATAATATAAGTATATCCTAGAATAGTAATAAAATTTTTTTAATCGCAGTTAGGCCCCCAAACCTATTTAACAAAAAATCCCGATTCAATTGAATCGGGATTTTTATTTTTACTGACATTTGAAATCACGTAATTAAAAGAGGTAATCTAAAAAAAGGTCAACCTATACACATATATTATAGTCTTATAGACGGATAATCTTAAGGATATGGAAATCATTAAAGATTGAACCTAGATCAGAATAATGCTCTTAATTCAACAATTCTGGATTGTTAAGAATCAATTCTATCTTTTTTATTATTACAGTAATTTCATTCATTTGTGCTTCTATATTTCTAAAGAAGCTCCTTTAAACTTATTAGAAAGGCCTGAGTTTAACAACGAGTAGAGTCTTTTTTACTTTATCTACAGAAAGTGCTTCTTTATTTTTAAATAACAAAAAACTCCACTGAATTTTGTAAATTAGTAGTCTGTAAAACAGGAACATTTTGCTGTAATAAAGTAATAATTAAAAGCAAAGTGGCAAAAGAATGTTATGGAAAGAAAAATCGGAATTATTTACTCTTCTATAGACGGACAAACAAAAAAAATTTGTGAAGAACTAAGTGCTCATTTCAAGAAAGATCAAATAAAATCAGTACTATTTTCAATTGAGAATTTTAATGGTAATTTACCTGAATTTGACACTTTAATAATTGGAGCAAGCATTAGATACGGAAAACACAACAAACAAGTTTATGACTTTATCTTAAAAAACAAAGCGCAGCTTAAAGAGGTAAAAACGGCTTTTTTCTCCGTTAATTTGGTTGCAAGAAAAGAAGATAAAAATACTCCTTCTACAAATCCTTATCTCATTAAATTTATAAAAGAGATAAACTGGACTCCTGATTTATTAGAAGTGTTTGCCGGAAAATTAGATTATAAATCATATTCATTAATTGACAGGATTATGATTAAATTAATTATGAGATTAACTGATGGGCCTACAAAATCTAAAGAACCAATAGAATTTACAAACTGGAAAAAAGTAAACGATTTTGGTATTAAAATAAGTCAGGGTTATAAAAATATTACCAACTTAACTATTTAAAGTCGCTTTAAAATACTTTTTTAGTTTTTGACTATTATAATTATAAAAACAACATGTCTCTCCGTAGCTTTTGAGTACTTTATTTTGGTTACAGAATGTCCTTCGACAAGCTCAGGAAGACATTTAGATTTTCAATTGATTTAGCGATGACAGAATAAAGTTAAATTGGTACAACAAACACATTACCCTGTAAGTTTAATCACAAAGTAATGGTTTAATACATTAAAAAATTATTTCAATAATTCTGGAGTATTAAGAATCAATTCTATTTTTTTGATAATTACAGTAATCTGACTCAATTGTGCTTCAATATTTCTAAAATAAAGACTGATATCTCTATTTACCCAACTTTCAGAAATTACTCTAGCACCTAAGCTAATTCTTAAAACTGCACTCTGTATATCGTCTTCAAACTTTACGTTTACGGCCTGCCCAATATGACATTTTTGTGCTGCAAGTCTTACAACTTCTAAAGGAGCTCCTTCAAATTTATTGGAAAGATCAGAATTTAAAAGTGTATAAAGTTTCTTTACCTTATCCACAGGTAAAACTTCTTTATTTTTAAGTATGAAAAAAGGAAAAATAGTTCGGATATTTCTTATTCCAAATTCTTCGTTATTATTTGTATTTAAATTAGACTCATAACCATAAACAGGTTCTAAGAAAGCAGCCTCTTTAATAGAATCTTCTACAAAATTACAAAACATTTCTATCCCCATATTTCTATATAAAATAGGTGTTTTATAATATCTTTCCATCTCTACAATTGCAGCATTCCAACGCATATAAGATCCATAATTAAATCCGTCCGATAATTCTTTAGAACAAAACCAATTAACTGGCCAATCAGAATGATTAAAATATTGCGTTAATCCTTTAGGCAACTTCTTTTTGGCATCAGTAATTTGCTGACTCACACATTCCGGAAAAATTAATGCTCCAGAATACGGAGGTCCTGTAAAATATTTACTTCCAGTAATACTAACAATATATCCCTTATTTAAATAATTCTGAATGTCTGTAGGATCTAATCTTAACTGCGCAGCATCAATAATTACTTGCAATGAAAGGTCTTTAAGATCATCTATTTCTTGCATCATTTTTACACTAGGTGACTGATACCCTAATTTAGAATGATCCATCACATGCAATACAACCTGTCTTCCTAATTTATGAGTTTCTGTAATTGCGGTATAAACTTCTGCATCTAATTTTTCAGTTGATTTTAATGCTCCTTTTTCATCTCTAAACGGAATTTTAATCAAATCGACGTCTCTAAAACCTTCCAGTTTATCGCCTTTGTTTACTGGAAAATTTAAAGCTGTATTATTTTCGAAATGACATCCTTTTAATGCTGCTGGTACTCCACTACCCGTTTCATCTGAAGCAACTAAAATATGTGTAATTTCTTTGTCGGTAACAATTTGACTAATAGCTGCTATTTGAAGTGATGAATCTGTACCTGAAGGAGAAAAAATTATTTCGCAAGCGTCATTTAAAGTAAAAATTTTCCTCAAATTACTTTTTAATAATTCAGAAAATTCTATCGCACTTTCTTTAAATCCATTTTTTAAGCTATTCTTAATTAAAATACTTCTTGCTTTATCTGTTTTATCAAAAGCAAAATTAGAAACACTAGTTGCTGTAGAAGAGGCAAACGTAAAAGCTTCTGGTCGTGGAAAAGGTCTGCAACCATATTTATTTAATAAAGCTATTTCATCAATATTTAATCTATGGTCTCCTCCATCCATTAACAAATACTCTGTAGGTTTTGCAAGGTTATCAACAATAGGTTTCCAAGATTTTTCAAATATTTTATTTCCTGTATTTAATCCATGAAACGCTTCTAATTCTTCATGCTCTAATAAAGATTCAGCACTTAAACTATCTTCATTTTTAATCAAATTAATTAAAAAATAATCAACATTTTCTAACTTTTCTTTATCCTCTTTAGGTAATAACTTATAAAAAATTCTAGTTACTTCTAAGGCAGCAATATTACATAAAGAAGTATCTTTCTTCTCACTATCTAAAGACTTATACCAAAGCTGCCATTCTATTCCGTATCGTAAATAAACCAATGCCAAAACTGGGTTTCTTAGATATAAAGCACCAATTATTATCGATTCATTCGGAACAATTTTAAAAACTTTTGGTACCGTATTAGAAGTAATAATATTAATGTTATTTATTTTTGGTACCGTATTAAATCTCTTTAAAACATGAACTAGATAATTAATATTTTCTTTTTCAAATAAAGAAGTTCTTTTATATTGATCTTCTATCGCTATATTATTTGTCATAAGTGCTTTATTTTAAACGTTTATTACAACGTCGCTTTCTCTAATGAGAATGTTTTACGGATTATTTAATCTGTAAATATTTAGTATTTTTTCAGTTGCAAAACTCTGAAAAAAAAGGGTTAATTAATGAATTACTTTGTTAATTTTTTATTTATATAAACTGCAATACCACAGAACTGTCTCAGTTTTTAACTCTGTATTATTAAATCAATTACAAAAAGAGACTGTATAGGTTTCTAACCAGAAATAATTAGCTTTTAAAATCAATCATTTTACACAGTTACATTTTAAAAATAAGTAGCTAATTTCTTTTCAATAAAACTTGGAATTCTTTTAGGCAAACGAGACTGAATATCTACAAAAACAACATCTAATTTAGCTTTACTTAGCAACTCATTTTGTTCATTTGTTATTTCAAATTCAAAACTGAAACGAACCTTTGGCATTTCTTTGATAATTGTTTTTATGGTAATCAACTCATCAAAGTGAGCTGGTTTTCTGTATTTTATATCAAAAGAAATTACAGGTAACATTATTTGATTTTCCTCTAACTTAACTTCATCTAAATCCAATTTTCGCAATAATTCATTGCGTGCTTGATGACAATAAATTACATAATTGGCATGGTATACATAGCCCATTTTATCGACTTCCCCATAACGAGGTCTTAATTGAAAAAGATCAGTTATCATAACAATTCTGTTCTGGTTTCTCACCATTAAGTTGATGCCTCATCTTACGCTTTTTAGTCTTTAAATAATGTAATAATTACTAATGATGACATGCGTGTGCATGTCCTTTTTTATGTTTGTGATCATGACTTGCACAACTAACATCAGTATCAGTAATTTTTCCTTCAACAAATTCTAAAATTACGTCTGCAGATTTACCAGAACAACCGCGTACTACACCAATACCAGCAACCACTAATTTACTCATTGCACTATCACCAATATTACCTGCCAACATAAATGTTACACACTCCTTTACTAAAACACTAACAATATTAGATTTACAACCACACTTACCATCCGACTCTAACAATTTTAAGTCTAAAATTTCATTTGTATTAGAAAAAGTATAGATTTCATAATACTTACATCTTCCAAAATGGTCTGCAACCTTGTTGTCTTTTGTTATTGGTATTGCTATTTTTTTCATAACGAATCATTTATTTTTACTATTGTTCTCCTATTGTCTTTTTTACGTCTTCCTTTTCTAAAGGGCCTATTTTCTATAGATTGATTAACATCAGATTTGTTTTTTCTACATTCCCCTAATTTCATTCCTGTTTTTGGTCCTAAACCTTCAGGTCCTTTATTATCAAAATTCGGCATATTCTATTCATTTAGATTCACTAACTCATCTTTATCATTGGTAGGGCAATCACCACATGTTGTAGGATTTGTAACACCGTCAATTAATTTAAAACACGTTTTGCATTTGTACCAATCTTTTTCAAATTCGAAGTTCCCTCCTTTAATAACAATCGATTTCCCCTCCACAAAACCTTGTGCAATTTTTTTTAAGGCACTATTATAAATTCTAGTAAGCGTAGGTCTAGAAACCTCCATTTTTTCCGCCGCAGCATCTTGAGAAAGATTATCATAAATAACCAATTTTACCGCCTCATATTCTTCATACTGCATATCGACATGCTCCGTATCACAAAACCGAATTCCAAACGGTTTAAAACCCAGCATTTTTGGTGGATGATTTACTTTTCTTTTCTTATGAGGTCTAGGCATCTCTTAAATTTTACACAAAGTTAATGAACCTACGTTCATAACAAAACAAAAACAGCATTAATTATCAAAAAAAATTAGAACTTTATTTCTTATCAAACTAACTAAACCTATTTGTGCTATTTTATAATTAAATTTGCCGTCTATAAGAATAATCAATGAGCATCATTTCTAAAGACATACAAAAAGCGATACAATTATTAACCAACGAAGAGCTGGTAGCCATACCTACGGAAACAGTTTATGGTTTAGCAGGAAATATTTTTAGCGAAAAGGCAATAAAAAGCATTTTTTCAACAAAAAAGCGTCCGTTTTTCAATCCATTAATTGTACACATTCCTTCTGTTGATGCTTTAGAGGGAATTGTAACGCACATTCCTGAAAAAGCAAAGTTATTAGCAGCTGCTTTTTGGCCAGGATCTATGACTTTGGTCTTAAAAAAAGACAAAAATATTCCTGATATTATTACTGCAGGTAAAGATACAGTTGCCGTTCGTGTACCTAATCATCCGATAACTTTAGAATTATTAAGACAACTGCCGTTTCCTTTAGCAGCACCAAGTGCGAATCCTTTTGGAAGCATAAGCCCTACAAAACCAGCACATGTAGAACGTTATTTTAAAGACGATATAAAAATGGTGCTAGATGGCGGAGCTTGTACAAACGGAATTGAATCTACCATTATTGGTTTTATAGACGATGAACCTATTATTTATAGATTAGGTGCTTTGGCTTTAGAAGATATTGAAGCAGTTGTTGGTGAAATTATCATTAAAAATAAAGAAGAAATAAGTCCGGATGCTCCAGGAATGTTGGCAAGACATTATGCACCTGCTACTCGTACTTTTTTGGTCGATGATATTGCGAATGAAGTTAAAAAGCATGTAGGTAAAAAAATTGGAGTGTTACCTTTTAAAAATTCATTAAACGATGCTTTACTAACAGAAATTATTTTATCAGAAAAAGGATCTTTGCATGAAGCTGCTTCTAAATTATATGATTCTTTACACGAATTAGATCATCTAAAATTAGATGTAATTATTGCAGAAAGATTCCCTGAATTGGGTTTAGGAAAATCTATTAACGACCGATTGCAACGTGCAACTTTTAGCCTTTAACTTGATATTTTTTTAATTTGACTTATTTCCAAAAATTTAAAGCAAATATTTCTGACATTGAACTTCCAGAAAAGTTTACGTTTCCGTTTTATTACCAACCTCATCAGTTAGCAACTATTGCTACCAGTGAATTACAAGAGTATTTAGAAAATCAGACAGATTTTGAACATAATTTTGGACTTACAGAAGAGGAAAACGAATTGCCAATTGGTAAAATGTTTGGGGTGTTGGTGGTTAAAAACCAACAAAATGAAATTGGTTATTTGGCTGCCTTTTCAGGAAAATTAGCAGATAAAAGTTTGCCTATAAAATTTGTTCCGCCTGTTTTTAACATGAGAACAGAAGGAAGTTTCTATATTAAAGGTGAAAAAGAAATAGACCAAATAAATGCGGAATTATCTCTTTTAAAAAAGGATAAAAATTATTTAAAACTAAAGAAAACCTTTTTTAAATTATCGAAAGAAATTGAAGAAGACTTAACACAGGAAAGGAAAAAATTAAAACTTCAGAAAAAGGATAGAAAATCTAGAAAAACAAACGGACAAGCAACTTTAAATGAAGTTGATTTTAACAACCTCAACAAAGAATTAGTCCAAGAAAGTTTTAACGACCAATTTTATTACAAAGAACTAGTAGAATACTACGAAGATAAAATTGCAAAAAAAAGAAGTGAATTAACTCTTTTTGAAGACAAAATTGCAGCCTTAAAAAAGGATAGAAGAGAAAAGTCTAATTATTTACAACAAACGCTTTTTAGTAAATATGCTTTTTTAAATCAAGAAAAAGAGCTGCGTAGTTTATTAGATATTTTTAACAATCCAGCAATAAAACCACCTGCTGGTTCTGGTGAATGTTCTGCTCCTAAATTATTACAACACGCTTTTTTAAACGACTATACCCCTATTTGTATGGCAGAATTTTGGTGGGGAATTTCGCCAAACTCAGCAATTAGAAAGCACAAAAACTTTTATCCTGCCTGCCAAGGCAGATGTAAACCTATTTTAGCACACATGTTAGAAGGTATTAAAATGGATGAAAATTTATTGTTGGAAAATTTAGCAGAAAAACAAACATTAGAAATCATTTATGAAGATGATGTTTTATTGGTTGTAAATAAACCTACCGAGTTTTTATCTGTACCCGGAAAAGATATTTCTGATTCAGTATATACTCGAATTAAAGAAAAATATCCAGATGCAACAGGACCATTAATTGTACATCGTTTAGACATGTCTACTTCTGGAATTTTATTATTAACCAAAACAAAAGAAGCCAATAAAGTTTTACAAAGTCAGTTTATAAATAGAACCGTAAAAAAGCGTTACGTTGCTTTATTAGACGGAAACTTAACCGAAGAAAGTGGGAAAATAAAACTTCCTTTACGTGTAGATTTAGATGACAGACCCAAGCAATTAGTAGATTTTGTTCATGGGAAAAATGCTGAAACAGATTGGAAAATCATCAAAAGGGAAAATGGAAAGACAAAAGTCCATTTTTACCCAATTACAGGACGAACACATCAATTAAGAGTTCATGCTGCGCATATAAACGGATTAAATACCCCAATTGTTGGTGATGATTTGTATGGAAACAAAGAAAACAGGTTGCATTTACACGCAGAGTTTATAGAATTTTCGCACCCAACAACTCACAAGAGAATGAGCTTTACAGTGGCACCAGATTTTTAGAAAAACGAAAATCCGATTCCTAAAGAAACACTATTTAACCTGTTATTTTCGAATCCGATTATTCCTTTTCTATGAAAGTCTAATCGAACAACTGTGTTCCATCTTTCTTCTCCTGCAACTTGAGTTCCTATTCCTAAACCAAAATAATTTCCATCAGGATAATTGGATGAAGGCGTCCACATTTTCCCATATCTCGCTTCAACAAAAAAAGTGTCATCATCATTTTCAGTAATATTATACTTTAAACTTCCATACGTAGGAAAAGCACTTACAGCATAGTTCCAATGATAATCTAAACCTGTATTAAAAGCGATTGCTAATCTTCGCTTAAATTCGTAACCAAAACCAACTCTAAGAAATACTGCAGAAGGTACAATTAAAGGACCATTATCATCATCCGGACCTATTTCATAATTTTCATTAATTCCAAAAGTTAAATTAACATCTCCTGTAAAAAAAGGTCTTCCAAATTTCTCTTGAGACCAAGATTGTAATGCACATAATAGTACAATTAATACAAGTATTTTCTTCATAAAAAAATTTTGATTATTAAAACATCAGCAATAATTATTCTTTTATTTCACTTTCTAAAAATAGTAAAAAAATTTAAGCCTTTAATATCTCTAAAAATGCATTTCTTTCAATTTCTCTTGCTCCCAAACTCGCTAGATGATCATTATACATTTGGCAATCTATTAAAGTGTATTCTTTCTTTTTAGCGAGATGAATAAATGCCAATTTAGAAACATTAGAAACTTTACTAAACATACTTTCTCCACAGAAAATATTGTTAATCTCTAAACCGTACAAACCACCCACTAATTGATTGTCTTGCCAAACTTCTATAGATTTAGCAATGCCTTTATGATGTAAATTAATGTAAGCCTGCTCCATATCATCAGTAATCCAAGTACCAAAACCATCACTCCTCTCTATATTTTTACAGTGGTAGATTACTTCTCTAAACGCTTTATTTTCTGTGATAGTAAACTCACCTTTATTAATGATTTTTCGCATCGATTTAGACACTTTAATTTCACCAGGAAACAACACCATCCTTTCCAACGGACAATACCAAACAATAGGTTCTCCTTCTGAAAACCAAGGAAAAATTCCATTTTTGTAGGCACAAATTAACCGTTCATCAGATAAATCTCCACCTAAAGCGATAATTCCATCATTTGTGGTATATTCATAAGGTGGAAATTCAATTTTATCTGTAAGCCAAATCATAAAAACTTATTTGTTGCTAAATTAAGGAATTCATAAAAGAGTAGGAATATAAATTATTGTTCACTTTATAAAAATTAAGTCCTTATTTTTGTACTCTGTTTAAAGAAAAAGAGAAATCTAAAAATGGCAAAAAAAACAAAACAAAAAACAAAAACGCATAGAGCTAAACTGATGCACTCCTATTTCCATAGAACAGGGTTCTATATGTTTATATGGGAGAGTTTAAAGAAAGCTTTCTGGCCAATTGTAATTGTTGTTGCATGTTTATTTCTTTTTAACGAATATGTATACAACATCAATGATGGATTACATCATTTTACAGAAACGGTTTCTAGACTTACAGTTTTAATATTCTTCTTTGTTTCTGAAACCTTGTTAGGCTTAGTGCCTCCAGAAATATTTATTGCGTGGTCTAAAAAAACACCTGATCCAATATTAAACTTAGCAATTTTAGCTACTTTATCATATTGTGGTGGTTTAGTTTCTTACTTTATAGGTAAAACTGCATTAAGAATTAAATCTGTTAAAGAATATTTAGAAGTAAAAATGGCTAAGAATTTAAAAAACACTCGCAAATGGGGTGGTATTTTAATTCTTGTAGGTGCTTTATTTCCATTACCCTTTTCTATTGCTTGTATTGCTGCAGGAATGATAAAATATCCATTTAATAAAGTTATCTTTTTTGGTTTATTTCGTTTTATTAGATTTGCAATATATGCTTGGGCAATTTTTCAGGTTGTAGATTAAATTCAGATTAAAATAATTATATTAGTATTATGGGATTAACAAATAATGACATTTTAAAAAAACTACGTGTAGCTCATAAATTACGAGATACAGATATTGTAGAAATTTGTGCTTTGGTAGATTTTAAAGTAAGTAAAGCAGAATTAGGTGCCTTGTTTAGAAGTGAAGAACACCCAAAATATGTTGAATGTCAAGATCAAATATTACGTAATTTCTTAAACGGATTGGTTGTTCATTTACGTGGACCAATGCCTAAAAAAGGTGAGAAGAAATAAGTTTTTATTTTTTAGTTGTTTAGATTGCTTCGCTTTTTAGACGCAAGAAACAAGACTAACAAAAAAATAAACAAACCTTTATAAAATAAAAAGAGAGATTTCAGTAATGAAATCTCTCTTTTTATTTGTCTTGATTTTTAATACTAAAAATCTTGATGCTATTTAAAACGGTAAATCGTCTGGCTCCTCATCTGTAACTTTAGATGCTGGCTGAAATTGATCTACTGGAGGTAAATTACCACCACCTGCAGCTGCTTGAGATAAATTCTCTATTCTCCACCCAACTATAGAGTTAAAATATTTAGCTTCACCTTGTGGGTTAATCCACTCTCTACCTCTTAAGTTGATAGATACTTTTACATCTTGCCCAACTTTATAATTGTTTAATAAATCAGTTTTATCTTGTTGAAACTCGATATTAATCATTTGCGGATATTGATCATCTGTTGTAACCACTAATTCTCTTTTTTGAAATCCGTTTGATCCAAATGTTTGAACGTCTCCAATTAATTTTACTTTACCAATAACTTCCATAATTTCTAATTTAATAAAAGCACTTTCCAAGCACTTTCTACATCATTCTTTTTTAAATACTCTTGGGCAAATGTATGTTTTTTTGTGGTTTCTAGTCCAATAAACTCTAAATGATCTTTCTTAAAGTTATTAACATCTGCTTCTGTTGGCAATTGTTCTACATTACCTAACATACCTAAATTATTACCCGTTAACACCGTACTATTCCGTATTTCTAAAGGTATTTTATCAACTCCAATACCTAAAGTACTTACTGGTTTGGGTATCTCAAAAAAACCATCTTTTGCTCTTGTGTAAAAATTACCTCCTGCTCTTGCCACCAAGTCTATTTTATGCTGATCTATGCTTCCATCAGCAGCTAAAACGTCTTCAGAAATATGTACTTTAACCACCTCACAAACTATTAAATTTCCAGCTCCACCTTCATCACCAGTAAAAATAACATCATTTACTTTGCATTCTAATTGTACTGGAGATTCTGCAACTCTAAATGGTTTTATAAGATCTGAAGGCAACATGGTAAACCCTGCTTTTTCAAACTCATTTACACCTTGCGGATATTCTGTACTACTTAAAGACATTTGCTGTACCATGGCATAATTCACCACATTTATAACCACTTCTTTAGTAGCCAAAACATTTTCTAACGTGTGTTTTGTAGTATTACCTTTTACCCTTCTGGCAGGAGAAAAAACTAATATGGGAGGATTTGCTCCAAAAATATTAAAAAAACTAAAAGGAGATAAATTCGGATTTCCATCGGCATCAACCGTACTTGCAAAAGCAATAGGTCTTGGTGCAATGGCACCTAATAAATAACCATGTAATTTTTGTGTAGAAATCTCTTTTGGATTGATAGATAGCATACTTATAAATTTTACTAAATGCCATTTAGAGCACAACTAAAAAGTTTAACGAAATACGATATCTTCGTTTGATACTTTTATCAGAATAAAATTTTGAAAAAAGTAAAAATGCTAACTGGCAAATATTATTTGCTTTGTAAAGATACTATCTAATCTTTAAATGAGTTATACAGAGGAAACCTTATATTTGTTTTGATGAACTTTTTTTCTAATACCCTTTTATTTAAACGAATTACCATTCTTGTTTCGTTTATTATAGTTTCTTTAATTTTATGGAACACCTATACTTTCTTTCAAAAATTTAAACAAGAAGAGCGTATTAAAATGGAAATTTTAGCAACTGCACAAAAAGAAATTGCTAGCGATACCAACTTAGATGCCAATGTAGATTTACCCTTAAAAATTATTGAGAATAACAATAATATTCCCATGATTCTGGTAAATGACAAAGGAGAAATAGAATATTTCCAAAACTTAGATTCTGTAAAAGCGTTAAATCCTAAATATCTAGAAAAGCAATTGATAGAAATGAAGGCCGAAAACCTACCTATTGAGGTTAGTTATAAAGGAAAAAACAAACAGTTTATTTATTATCGGAATTCAGATTTACTAAACAGATTAACGTATTATCCTATTGCGTTAATTTTAATTTTATTTCTATTTTTGAGTGTTATTTATATGTTTTACAGCTCTAATAAAGTTGCAGAAACCAATAAACTTTGGACAGGTATGGCCAAAGAAACAGCGCATCAAATTGGTACGCCTTTGTCTTCTCTTTTAGGATGGATTGCCATTTTAAAAATGGAAAAAATAGATGATAAATATGTAGAAGAAATAGAAAAAGACGTTAGCAGATTAAATACCATTGCAAATCGTTTTTCTAAAATTGGTTCTACACCAGAGCTTGAAAAAGAAAATGTAGTTGCCATAACAAAACAAGCTTTCGATTATTTAGAATCTAGAAGTTCTAAACAAATTTCTTTCTCTTTTACAACTTCAGACACTGAGATTTACACCCATTTAAACACAGAGTTGTTTGGTTGGGTTATAGAAAACCTCATCAAAAATGCTATTGACGCCATGTTAGGCAAAGGTCAGCTAGATCTAAACATAGAGAATACATCTAAAAAAATAAAAATTACGGTTTCAGACACCGGAAAAGGAATGCCGAAAAAACTATTTAGACAGATTTTCAAACCCGGTTTTACTACAAAAAAACGTGGATGGGGATTAGGTTTATCACTATCCAAACGTATTGTTTCCGATTATCATAAAGGGAAAATATTTGTGCAAAAATCTGAAATTGGAAAAGGAACTACTTTTGAGATTTTATTGAATAAAGTGTAGTTTTTTTCAACCCAAAACACAAATATCTTTCATAAAACGAGAAAAAAAAGCTTTAAAACACTACAAGCAGCTACTATTACTCTTTTTTTATCAGCAGAAATACCGTTTAAAGAAAGTAACTTGCAATTCGTCTAACCTATAAACCGAATCAAATAATAATATCCTAATTTTAAAGAGTCTTCTATAAATTTGTATCGCAATAGTTTAATTTATAACAATTTGCACAGTGTTATACAAATTTTAAAAGACTTATAAAATGAAACATAATTTACATAAAATATTTATCTGTATAGTTTTATTAACCATAACACAAGTTGGTTATAGTCAATTAAGTGATTTACATTTCCTTCCACCATTAAAGCAAGACACTAACAACCAAGCTATTCAGCAACAAACCATCTATTTATCTACACCAGAAACTTCAAGTTTCAATATAAAAGTATATAGAGGTACAAATACTACAGAAATTACTACTTTATCACTATCAAAAGCAACTCCCAAAACCTATAACCCAGGTAATGGAGACAACAATATAACCCTAGTAACCAATGCCAATACAGGAATCATTTTATCTAACAGTGGTTTGCGTTTTGAATCTGAAAATGGAGAAAAATTTTATGTGAATTATAGAGGTAGATCAGCTTCACAAGCGGCTTCAATTACCTCTAAAGGTAGAGCTGCTTTAGGTCAGAAATTTAAATGGGGAGGCGCTCCTATTGAAGCAAATCATAAAACTATGAGTGCTACATTAGGTATTATGGCTACTGAAGACAATACCCAAATAAAAATAAGTGGTTATAATACAGAATGTAAATTTAGAGCTACAAATAATGTCGATGGAATTACTGATAATACTATTAATATTACATTAAACAAAGGTCAATCTTATGTGCTTGAAGCTGCAAAAGACGCAACCACAGCCAATATAGACGGATGGATTGGTGCCTCTATTGATGCTGACAAAGATATTGCCATTAGTAACGGAATGTTAAATTTTGGGGTAAACCCAAGTAGTGGAAGTAGAGATGCGGGAGCAGACCAACCTGTACCTGAAGACAAATTAGGAAAAGAGTATGTTTTTGTTCGTGGTAACGGTGGTACAACTAATGAGTTTGTAATTATCATAGGAACACAAGCAAATACAGAAATTTATGTAAATAATGAGAGTACACCTTTTGCTACAATTGGTGTTGGGGAGTATGCAGAAATACCATCTTCTAAATATTCTGGTACTACATCTGGTAAAAACATGTTTGTATCTTCAACCAAAAACGTATATGCTTACCAAGTAATTTCAGGTAGTTCATCTATTATTACGGTAAGTTTAAATTTTGTAGCTCCTGTAAATTGTTTATTGCCTGACGCAGTGGATTATATTTCTAATATCGAAGATATTTCTGGAATTACGGCTTCAGGAGGTTTATACATTATAGCATCAACAACAACAGCTAATTCTAATATTGTTGTTACTGATGACAGTGGTGTAGTTGCTTTACCTACAGAAGAAGCCATTTCAGGTACAGCAGACTGGAAAACATTTTATATTACAGGACTTACAGGAGATGTATCTGTAAATTCTTCAGGTCCAATATCTGTAGGGTTTTTAGGGTTTAACGGTGCTAGAGGTATCGCTGGTTATTTTTCTGGGTTTGATACTGTACCAGTTACAGAATTAGCTATAACAGGTGGAGGTTGTTTACCAGGCGGTGCCATTGAAGTAGTTACTAAAAATTTTGAATCTTACCAATGGTATGACAATGGTGTTTTAGTCCCTGGTGAAAACGGACCTACATATACCCCAACAACATCTGGAGACTATTACGTACGTGTTTCTAAAGGAGGTTGTACCTATGATTCTCAACCAATTTCGGCTTATTATTGTAACCCAGATATCATTGTTAACAAAACTGCTGACAAGAGTGATGTTATGGAAGGAGAAAGCATTACTTTTAAAATTATAATAGAAAGTAAAGGTGTTAATCCTGTTACAAATATTAATATTTCTGATGTAATGCCTAATGGATTAACAGTTGTTAGTGCAAGCCCAAGTATTGGTTCTTGGACAACTCCTAATTGGACATTAGGAAATCTTACAAGTGGCCAAGTAGAAACAATTACAATTGTAGCAAAAGTAGATCCAATGACAGGAACTAACTCAACTGTTGCCAAAACAAATACAGCTAGAAACACACAAGATCAAACAGACAATAATATCACCAGTGATTCTCCTTCTGTTTCTTTTAACATCTTAAGAGATTATGATGGAGATGGTATAGCAGACATATATGATATTGATGATGATAATGATGGAGTTTTAGACACCACTGAAGGAAATAACGATACCGATAACGACGGTATACCAAATCAATTAGATTTAGATTCTGATGGAGATGGTTGCCCAGATACTATAGAAGCTAGTGTACCTACTGTATTAGAAAGTGCAAGCGTAATTAATACCACCACCACAAATACGGCAGATGCTGTAGTAAACATTACAAATAACCCTGTTGGAGATAATGGATTAGCGGCTAGCCTAGAAACTAATGATAATACTACAACCTCTATAAACTATACATCAACCTACAATACGTATGCATTAGATAAAAACACAAATGTCTGTGGAGTTGCTATGATTACACAAGTATATCAAACAGCCACAGAACGTTGGATAGAAATTACCAATAGTCATGCTGTAAATATCATTGCACCAAATGCAACTATTATTGCGCTCTTTAAAAATACTTCTGGAGATCAAACAGGTAACACTCCTACTGCTTTTACTTCTAACACTAGTGTTATTAACCCAGGTGAGTCTATACTAATATCTGCAGGAACTGTTTCTAATAAGCTTTCTACAGCATCAGAAATAGTAAATATAAATGTAACCAATTTTGATGCTGCAAATGATATTTTAGCCTTAACAAGAATATCTAATACGAATGCTTGGGCATCAAGAATTGATGTGATAGCAGCTATAGAAGACAATACAAGCTATGTACGTATTGATGAAGTTTCTGCACCAAATAAAACTGCAGATGCAACAGAATGGGTTGCTTTTATAGACGATGACATTATTACTTATTCAGATGACGCAAATGATAATGCTATAGAACGTCATGCACACGATCCTTTATTATCTGAAATAGCTACTGCTAATGATGAAACCAATATAAAACCAGGTTTACATAGATTCCAATTTACAGACAGAACTACCGTATTAGGCAGTAGTGTTTGGACAAACGGATACCCAGATAGATCTAGAAATGTAAAGGTTTCTGAAGATTATAATCATACAGGTAAGTTAAGTGCTAGAAAATTAGAAGTTAAAGAAAGTAGTATTTTTACGATTACAGATAATCTATTAGTAGTTACAAATGAAATAATTATTAAAGATACAAACGATGAAATACGCTTAATTAGTTCAGACAACACTAATAAGGCACAGTTAATTCAAACACATAAAACAGCATCTAAAGTTACTGGAAATGGTAAATTATTAGTAGACCAAAACTCTACAGTACCAAGTAAGTACAGATACAATTATTTGAGTTCTCCTGTACGTACTCTTAATGCTACAACATTTACCATAGAAGATGTTTTAAAAGACGGTACAATACCAACCTCTGCAACTTCTGCAATTACAGACATTAACTTTGTGAGTGGTTATGATGGTAATACTACATCTCCTATTTCTATAGCAGATCATTGGATATACACATATGCAACAGGATCTAATGGAAGATCTGGTTGGTCTCATAAATACAAAGGTGGTACAATTTCACAAACCGATGGATTTACTTTTAAAGGACCTGGTGCTGCACAAAATTATACTTTTGTTGGGACTCCTAAAGATGGAGAATTAACAACAACTATTAACGCAGGAAACTCTTATTTAGTAGGAAACCCGTATGCATCTGCAATGAGTGCTAAAAAGTTTATTCAAGATAATTTAGACGTTACGAACGGTAGTTTATATTTTTGGGAACATGTAGGAGAAAAAAGTTCTACAAATGGTTCTGAAGGCCATAATTATGGCGGATATGTTGGTGGATATGCTGTTAGAAACTTATCTGGAGGCGTTGCTGCAAACAGTGTAGTTGACAATAATAACAGTAATAATGGCACACCTACTTTGGGTAATGGATCTTATACAGAGCCAAAATCTTTTATAGCAATCGGACAAGGATTTTTTATAGAAGGAGACGATGTACTCTCTGGACCTATTGTTTTTAACAACAGCCAAAGAGAATATGTACAAGAAGGAACAAATTCTCATTTCTTTAAAAGTGAAAACAGAAAATCAAAAGCTAAAAAAAGCTTTACAAATACATTGCCAATTATTAAATTAGGAATGAGTTATACCGATGATAATAACGTCAATTTACATAGACAATTAGCTATTTCATTTAAAGACAATAACTCTTTTAACTTTGATAAAGGATACGATACTGAAATTTATGATGTAGGAACTACGGATATCTATTGGAAGTTTCCTAATACTAATGAAAAATATGTAATTACTGGTGTACAAAGTATTTCTGAAGAACTAGAAATTCCTTTAGAGTTGATTATTTCTAAAGATGGACAAGTAACAATTAGCTTAGATGAATGGAATGAAATTGACAGAAACATCTACATAACAGATAAATTAACAAGAACATCTTATTTACTTAATAATGAAAGTATTGTTTTAACACTTGCAAAAGGAACCTACACAGACCGTTTTGTACTTGCTTTTTCTGAAATTATTAAAAGCAAAGTATTAGGTATAGAAGATGCAATTTTAGAGAACAACGTTTCTATTTACTTAGATAATAACGCTAAAGAATTGGTAATTGATAACAACAGTAATTTAGAATTAAAAAAGGTAACTTTATTTAATTTATTAGGTCAAAAAGTGGCTGAATGGAATACAATTGAAACCAATACAATCCAAAATAGATTGAAAATTAATACTATTTCTAAAGCTATTTACATTGTAAATATTGATACAGAAAATGGAAGAGTTACTAAAAAAATAGCAGTAGAATAATTTATTTTTAGGAAATAAAAACTAATTTCTAAACATTAAAAAGCCTACTATATATAATAGTAGGCTTTTTAATTAGAAGCTATTTCCCGCTTTCTCTACTCGCTTTTATTGCCGAAAAAAATGGCAATAAAGAGCTCAAACATACCGTTCAATCAGGGCTAAACTTGTTTGCCAACTAATTATTTGTAATTTATACAGTATAGTTTTAAAGCAAGAAATCTAATATTTTATTAATACCAAAACCTAAAATCATTCCTATTAACATCCAATAAAAACGTTGTTTTTTGTCTGTTTTTACAATTCGCTTATCTAACAATTCTTCATTATTTTTCAATTCAAGTATAATTTCTTTTTTATCGAATTGTTTATAATTTGATTCTAATGTTAAATCGCTATATTTTAGTTTTACTTTATGCTTAATTCCAGAAAAAGAGAACTTCTTAGATATTATTTTTCCATTTAACAAAACACTTTCAACTCCAAAGAAAGAATTTAAAAACTCAATTTTATTAGATTCTATATTAAATTCAGCGTATTTCATTTTTAGTTAGAGTTATTAGTTTTTATTCAAATTTAGATAAAATACTTGCCGCCAAAGCAACAAACTCTTCATTTGTTAATTTTACTTTTTGATTAAATTGCATGTCTGCCATTGCATTTGTTGGCACTAAATGTACGTGTACATGAGGCACTTCTAAACCAATAACACTCATACAAACTCTTTTACAAGAAACTGCTTTTTCTAAAGCTTCTGCAACTCGGTAAGAGAAATCCATCAAACTTAAATATTCTTCTTTAGACAAATCGAATAGTTTGTTTTCTTCCTTTTTAGGCACTACTAACGTGTGTCCTTTTGCATTTGGATTGATATCTAAAAAAGCAATATAATTATCGTCTTCCGCTACTTTGTAACAAGGAATTTCTCCTTCTATTATTTTTGTAAAAATGCTCATTTTTTTTATTGATTTGATTTATAAACTAGATCTAAACTATGCTCGATCTTACAAACAGTAGTAAAGGTAAAAAAAGAATTCGGGTTCTAGCAATGCTAAAACCCGAATTTATGATGGAAACTTGTATAAAAAGTTTATTTGTTTTAGAAAGTCTTAAAAACCTGCAAACAAGTCTAGCCCTGATTAACTCCGCTTTAATATTACTTTGAGTCGTTGAATGCTTCGCATTTGAAACAGCATCCTTTTTTTGTTTTTCTCAAAAAAAAAGATAGTCTTTCGACTCCGCTCTAGATAAATTCCAAGCAGGAAACAGCTTCTAAAAAAATTATCTAGAAATGTTTACAATTTCGAATTTCATAATTCCGTTTGGTACTTTAATTTCTGCAACATCACCAACTTCTTTACCTAACAAACCTTTACCTATTGGTGAGTTTACAGATAATTTACCGTTTCTAACATCGGTTTCTGAATCTGCAACCAACGTGTAAGAAAACTCCATTTTGTTAGCTATATTTTTTATTTTTACAATAGAATGAATTAGTACTTTAGACGTATCTAATTGAGATTCATCTATAATTCTTGCACTAGAAATAACGTTCTTTAACTTGGCAATTTTAAATTCTAGGTGAGATTGTTCTTCTTTTGCAGCATGATATTCTGCATTTTCACTTAAATCTCCTTTATCTCGTGCATCTGCAATTTCTGTAGTTACTCTTGGGCGCTCCACTTGCTCTAGTTGCACCAATTCATCTTTCAATTTCTTTAATCCTTCTGCTGAATAATAAGATATCTCGCTCATTTTTTTTTATTTTAATTTCTAACCTCAATTTAATAACTTCTTAATTTTATTAAAAACAAGTTGCTTTTACACTAAAAAAACCCAACACGGGTTTATATTAAAAAATCCCATTGCCCTAACAGGAATGAGATTGAATAACAAAGATACAAAATATTTGTAACTTGCTAACGTTTTAAATAAAATGAAACTTTTGTATGATTAAAAAAATAGTATTATTCTGCTGCTTTATGATTGTTATGTCATGCTCAGATAACACCCAAATTAATGATTGTTTTTTAGATGTAAACGTCTCTGAAGTTTTAAATACGAGGCTTCCATCCTACCAATTATTAACTATTAATGGTACTAGTAAAACATATTCAATTGGTGGCAGACAAATACATATTATTAGAAATAATGCTTCAGATTTTATAGCTTTTGATTTAGAATGTCCGGATAGAAACTGCAATGCACCCTTAGATATCATTACAAATGCGCCAATTATAACTTGTACTTGCCATGATAGAAATTATAATTATTTACAAGGTGGTAAACTAATTGGAGAAGAAGGTTGTGGCATGTTAATGTACACTGTTAACCTAATTGGGAGCGACGGGGTTCAAATAAGAAATTAAAATTGTAGATTAGTTAAATTGAGTTGCTTATTTTTGCCTAAACACAACAATTCTCAACGTGAAAAACTATTATTCTTCAGATTTTAAATTAGGCGTTCTTGGTGGAGGTCAATTAGGTAGAATGCTTTTAGCAGAAACTCAAAAATTAGACATTCATACTTCTATTTTAGAAACGAATAAAAATGCACCTTGTGCAGAAATTTGCAACACGTTTGTGGTTGGAGATTTATTAGATTTTGATGCCGTTTACAACTTTGGTAAAACCGTAGATGTTTTAACTATTGAAATTGAAAATGTAAACTTAGATGCTTTAGACAAATTAGAAGATGAAGGTTTAACCATTTTTCCAAAACCAAAAGATTTACGCATTATTCAAAATAAAGCTAGGCAAAAGAATTTTTATGTAGACCATGAAATTCCTACGGCAGATTTTTCTCATTTTGCACATTCTACAGAGATTAAACATTCTTATGAAAATAATACGATAAATTTTCCTTTTGTTTGGAAAGCAGCTCGTTTTGGTTATGATGGTAATGGTGTTAAAATTGTTAGAAATATAGAGGATTTAGAGTCTTTACCAAATGTTGAATGTATTACTGAAAAACTGATTCCATTTAAAAATGAATTGGCAGTAATTGTGGCAAGAAATGCGGATGGAGCAGTAAAAACCTATCCGGTTGTAGAAATGGAATTTCATCCAGAAGCAAACCAGGTTGAGTATGTAATCTGTCCTGCAAGAATAGATGCTCAAGTAGCAGAAAAAGCGAGAGAAATAGCTTTAAAAGTAGTAAGCGATTTAGATTTTGTTGGTTTGTTGGCTGTAGAAATGTTTCAGACAGTAGATGATAAGATCTTAGTAAATGAAGTAGCTCCAAGACCTCATAATTCTGGGCATTATTCTATTGAAGCAAGTTATACCAATCAATTTGAACAACACATACGCTCAATCTTAAATCTTCCATTAGGAAATACAGATAGTAAAGTTGCCGGAATTATGGTGAATTTAGTAGGTGAAGAAGGTTTTTCTGGTGATGTAATTTATGAAAACATAGAAGAAATTCTAAAAATTGACGGAGTTACGCCACATATTTATGGAAAAAAAGAAACACGTCCGTTTAGAAAAATGGGACATGTTACTATTGTAAATAAAGATATTGAAGTTGCTAGAAAAGTAGCACAAGAAGTTAAGGAGACTCTTAGAGTGATTAGTAAAAATAATTAACAGTAAACAATTATTAGTTATCAATGATAACTGATAATTGATAATTGAAAAATATGGTAGGAATAATAATGGGAAGCGATTCTGATCTTCCAATAATGCAAGAAGCAATAGACATTTTAGAGAGTTTTGATATTAAAATAGAAGTAGATATTGTGTCTGCTCACAGAACTCCAGAAAAATTAGTTGACTATTCTAAAAACGCACACAAAAGAGGTATAAAAGTAATTATTGCAGGTGCAGGTGGCGCAGCGCATTTACCAGGAATGGTAGCTTCTATGAGTCCGTTGCCAATAATTGGGGTTCCTGTAAAAAGCAGAAATTCTATTGATGGTTGGGATTCTGTTTTATCAATTTTACAAATGCCAGGTGGCGTACCAGTTGCAACCGTTGCTTTAGATGGTGCAAAAAATGCAGGTATTTTAGCAGCACAAATTATTGGTGCTTCAGACGAGCTTGTTTTAAATAAAATTATTGCTTACAAAGAAGAGTTGAAACTGAAAGTTGAACAAGCTTCTGCAAGAGTTAGAAAATAATTCTTTTTAAAATAAAAAAAACTCAGAATTTATAGAAATTCTGAGTTTTTTTTATGCCTCTAAAACAGACTAATTTGCAATTAATATTTTTTTATTCAAGGTGCTACTATCTTCCAATTTTACTTTTACAACATAAAACCCAGGTGACAAATTAGAAGTGTTTTTTTGCTGACTTCCTTTATAAGAAGCTACTTTTCTTCCCTGAACATTAAACAAAGAAACCTCGTCTATATCATCTTTACTATTATTGTATATTACTATTAATTCTTTTCCAGCATCGAGATACACAGAAAGTTCTTTGGCCTCAATCTCAATAGATTCGTTACTTAATGTTTTTAATTTGCCTTTAGAATAAACTACTTTAAATCTGGTATTATTTTCACCAACAGCATCAATAATAAAATCATATTCTGCTTGCTTTAAATCTACAGTCATTCCTTTTTCTGTATCTACCAAATAAATATTATAGCCTTCTTCTATTTGCTCTTCTTGAATACCTATAGAGTAATCTCCTATTTTATCTGCCACAAACCCTACTCTAATTATTTTAGTATCCTCTTTTAAAACAGGCAAACCTTGTATGGTTGCTTTGTGTACATCTTCTACAAATGAGTAAAAGCCCATAGATTTTTTCTCTACATCAAAAGGAGCATCATACAACCGATCAAAACTCTCTGTTGCTCCTTCTAAGAAACCTATTAATATTGTTTTTGTAATATCATTATGATTAAAAGTAAACCAAGAACGACCTTTCTTTTTTACATTACCATCATTATTAGTACTACTTTTAAGAAATTTTGTATTTAAACCAGCAACCTGATGTGTTGTTTTAAAGGTAATTTTTAAATTAGGGTTTGCACTTGTTGTTTTTATAAAAAAACCTTGCCCAGAACCTATATTACTTGTTGTGGTATTGTTTGCACCACCTGTCATATTATACTCTAAGTAATCTGCTTGTCTGTTTTCACCTATGTGAACTGAGTTCTGACTCCATAGATACATCGTTCCATCTATTTCATTATTATCTAAATCTGAAACTACTAAATCCCAATCTATCGCAGAAGAATATGGATTACCTATCAAATTATCTCCCTCTGTAGACCATACAATTCCGTCAAAATCTGACCCCGCTAAATTTGAGGTATTGTAAATATCTACTTCTATATCACCTTCATTAATTTTACCCGAGAAAGTTCTTAATTGTCCTCCCGCACTTTCATTACGAACAGCGTATCCAATACCTGTATTAAAATCTGAAGTACCTGCAGAAACCCAATCTGAATTTGAAGACGCCGCATCAAATTTATAAATAAGAGAAGCATCTGGAAAAACGGTTGCAATATTAGAGTCTGAAGAAATAACCGGGGAACTCCAATATGAGTAAAATTTATTGTCAGAATAAGTAGGCGTAACTCTTTTAATTTTAAACGTACCAGATCCTTGTATCGAAGAGTTACAAGCATGATATATTAACGAACCGCCATTTTCTACAGTTATAGTACCATTATTTATTAACGAATAATATACATTAAGAGTTCCTCCACTTTCAACAGTAATTTCCGCACCACTCTCTATTGTTAAATTACCAATATTAACAACACCAATAGAAGATGTTATACTTGGACTGTTAGTGCCATCATTAATAACTACGGTTTGGGTTTTTGTAACAACTGGAGATGTACCAGACCAATTAGCATCATTAGAAAAATCTGTTGAATTACCACCAACCCAAGTGTAAGTAGTTCCACTTCCATTCGCTGTTGCTGTTGCCCCAATAGAGGTACTTCCATTTCCTTTATATTTAATTTTATCTCCATCTTGATATGCCACTAAACTGGTTCCAGATGTTAAATATGTAGATTTATTAGCATTTATTTGAGTTTCACTTCTCGCTACATTCCATATTCTTAGCAAAGAAATGTTTCCATTATAATTATAACTAGAAGCTATTTGACCTGTAAAACCACTGTTATAAGTTTCTGAAGTCGAAGACCCAACAGAACTTGTGGTCCAATTTGTAATTAAACTTGAAGGAAATCTCATATTCCCACCATTTCTACCTATAGAAATATTTCCAGAATGCGAACTTATTTGAACCCCATCCTGAACATCTTTTTCAACTCCATTTAAAAACCATTTAAAAGTTAAATCGGGGCTTGCAGTATCCTCTAGAGTTAAAGCGATATGATTCCATTCATCAACCGCAATATCCCCTACCGATGATCTAAAAAAACGCCTATTTGCATTTGTACCAGCATTATCTCTAAAACCCCCAGCATATATTTGACCTCCTTCTATAAAAAATAAAATAGCATTAACCTGGGCCCCTTCCTCATATAATACTTGTCTTGTTGTTATATCTGAAGGTTTAAACCAAAATTCTATGGTTCTATTTCTTGTGTTCTGTAAGTTAATTGCATCTGTATTTCCTATGGTTATAAAGTCATCTATACCATTTGCATTAAAACCAGTAGAACAAGGTATTTGAGCAGATACTAAATTAACTATTAATAAAAATATAAGCAATAAGTTTCTATTTAAACTCTTCATAATTAAGGGATATTAAATATTCATCTAAAGGTAACTCTAAAGCAAACCTTAATTTGTAAAATCTCGATAAAGTTAATAGTTTCTTTGGTAAATGGAAGTTTTTCTACTGATATTAACTATAAAATTGATAGAATTTCTATCTTTGAACTATATATAAAGAACCTATGAATCCACTTTTAAAAGATTTTAATACGCCTCCTTTTTCGAAAATTTCTAATGACGATTACAAACCTGCAATTAAAAAAGGGATTGAAATTGCAAAAGCAGAAATTGATGAAATTATAAACAATTCTGAGACTCCAACTTTTAAAAACACAACAGTTGCTTTAGATTTTTCTGGTGAAAAACTGAATAAAATCACCAGTGTTTTTTTCAACCTGAATTCTGCAGAAACCAATGATGAGATTCAGAAAATAGCACAAGAAGTTTCTCCTTGGTTAAGTGAGTTTAGTAACGACATTACTTTAAATGAGGAATTATTTAAAAGAGTAAAATCTGTTTTTGATGCTAAAGAAAATTTAGATTTAACCACAGAACAAAACATGCTTTTAGAGAAGCAATATAAAAGTTTTGCTAGAAATGGCGCTAATTTAAAAGAAGACAATAAAATTAAACTGCGTGAAATTGATGCGCAACTTTCTAAATTATCTTTAAAATTTGGAGAAAATGTTTTGGCAGAAACACATGCTTTCGAAATGCATTTAACGGATGAAAAAGATGTAGCTGGTTTGCCAGAAAGCGAAAAAGAAGCAGCTAAAGAAGTAGCAAAATCTAGAGATAAAGAAGGGTATGTTTTCACTTTAGACTACCCAAGTTACATTCCTTTTTTAACGTATGTAGACAACAGAGAATTGCGTAAAGAAATGGCCATTGCTGCTGGTAAAAAAGCTTTTCAGGACAATGAATTTAATAACGAACAAGTTGTTTTAGATATTGTAAATCTTCGTCAGAAAAGAGCTAATTTATTGGGTTATAAAACACACGCTCATTTTGTTCTAGAAGAAAGAATGGCAGAAACGCCAGAAAAAGTAATCGAATTTTCTAACAACCTTTTAGAAAAAGCAAAACCTGCTGCTTTAAAAGAGTTTGAAAATTTAGAAAATTTCGCTAAAAAATTAGACGGAATAGACCAGCTTCAGAAATGGGATGGTTCTTACTATTCAGAAAAACTGAAGAAAGAATTATTCGATTTAGATCAAGAAGCTTTAAAACCTTATTTTAAATTAGAAAATGTAATTGATGGTGTTTTTGAAATTGCCAGCAGATTGTATGATTTAAAATTTGAAGAAATAAATAACATCGACAAATACCATGAAGATGTTAAAACGTATAATGTAACAGATGCAGACGGAAATTTTGTATCGCATTTTTATGCTGATTTTCACCCTAGAAAAGGAAAAAGAAATGGTGCGTGGATGACAAGTTACAAATCGCAACAAATTAAAAACGGAATTAACGAAAGACCACAAGTTTCTATTGTTTGTAACTTTACCAAACCAACCGTAACCAAACCGTCTTTATTAACGTTTAATGAGGTTACCACCTTATTTCATGAATTCGGACATGCGTTACACGGAATGTTAGCAAACACCACTTATAACAGCTTATCCGGAACGTCGGTTTCTTGGGATTTTGTGGAGTTGCCTAGTCAGGTTTTAGAAAACTGGTGTTTCGAAAAAGAAGCATTAGAATTGTTTGCAAAGCATTACGAAACCGGAGAAGTTATTCCGATGAAATATGTAGAAAAAATTAAAGAATCTGCTAGTTTTCATGAGGGAATGCAAACACTAAGACAATTAAGTTTCGGATTATTAGACATGCAATGGCATGGACAAGATCCATCAGAAATAAAATCTATTAAAGAGTTTGAAAATGCAGCTTTTGAAAACACAAAATTATATCCTGATGTGGCAGAAAACTGTATGAGTACTGCTTTTTCTCATATTTTTCAAGGAGGATATTCAGCTGGATATTACTCTTACAAATGGGCTGAAGTTTTAGATGCTGATGCTTTTGAATATTTCTTAGAAGAAGGGATTTTTAATAAAGAAGTAGCTACAAAATTTAAAGACAACGTACTTTCTAAAGGTGGAACAGAAAAACCTATGGAATTGTACAAACGTTTTAGAGGAAAAGAACCAAAACCAGATGCACTTTTAAGAAGAGCAGGGTTAATTTAATATTTAGTTTTCAGTCGCAGTATTCAGTAAATTATTTACTAAAAACTGCGACTGAATATTTTTACTTTCTATCTTTTTGTATTTAACAACAAGTTGTTAATATAACACATACATTTTACGAACTTCCTTAAAAAAAGTCAAGTCATTTTGCCAACTTAATTGTATTTCTTCAGACGATAAACCTGCTTCAATTTGCTGCTGTAATTCTTTTGTCCCTGCTAGCTTTAAAAAGAATTTATTAAAAAACTTTTCTTTATCAGCTGTTTGCGCATAAGATTCTATAAGCCATTCTAAATTTAAACTGCTTAATTTTTTATAAGTACGTAAATCTCTACCAAAACAAACTTCACCTTCGTGCTTTGGATGTTTTGCCCCAAAATTAGGTTTTGGTGTAAAACTGAAATCAAAAGAATCTTTTGCTAAAAAAGGCGAACCAAAAATTTGAAATTGCATTTCTGTACCTCTACCTGCACTTACATTTGTTCCTTCAAAAAAACATAAACTAGGATACAAATTAATAGATTGTGCATTTGGTAAGTTTGGTGATGGTAAAATTGGTAAATCGTACTCAGAATTATGTGTGTAATTTTTTAAAGGAATTACTGTTAAATCACATTGAATTCCGTTTTCTAACCATTTTTCACCATTAATCATTTTCCCATACTCGCCAATTGTCATTCCGTAAACCGTAGGAACTGGATGCATGCCTACAAAGCTTTTTGCTTCTTCTTTTAACATCGGTCCATCTATATAATGCCCGTTAGGATTAGGACGATCTAACACAATAAGCGGAATATTTAACTCCGCACAAACCTCCATAACATTATGCAAAGTAGAAATATACGTGTAGAAACGCACACCAACATCTTGTATATCGAACAGCATAACATCTAAACCCTTTAAATGCTCATGAGATGGTTTTCTGTTTGCGCCATATAAAGATATAATTGGTAAACCTGTAGTAGCATCAATACCATCCTCTACATGTTCGCCTGCATCTGCCTTCCCTCTAAAACCATGTTCTGGAGCAAAAACTTTTGTGACATCCACATCTAAAGAAACTAAAGAATCTACCAAATGTACATGCGTATCACCTTTAAAAATAACACTTGTTTGGTTGGCAACAACACCCACTTTTTTACCTTTTAATAAATCTAAGTATTCTGCTGTTTGGTTAGCAGCAACAATAATTTTAACATCTTCTTTTACCTCAGTTAAATTCGCAATTTCTGTTTCCTTTTCTTTATTTGGCTTAGCACTGCAGGAAACTAAAACAAGAGATATTAGTATTATTAAATTTTTCATGATTGTAAATTATAAAGATGATTTTAAAATTTTTAATGTTGCTTGTTTTCCAGATTCATCAACAACTTTTAAGAAGTACACTCCATTTGAAAAATTAGAGATATCAATAGCTGTTTTTTGCAAATCGACTTCTTTAACTAATTCGCCTAAAATATTATAAACTCCAATTTTAGCGAATTTTATATTTTTTTCATTTGAAATATGAATACTATTATTAGTAGGGTTAGGGTATACAGATATGATGTCATTCAAATAGGAATGTACATTAGCGGTTGAGCCAAACTTAGTATTGATTAACTCCCAAAGCTCTGGTCTTGTTCCATCATAATTTAAAGCCCAAATACCAACACCTCCTAAATTATTTTCTATTGCCAAATCGTATTTTTTTGAAATACTTAATTCATTATCTGCCCATATTTGATTCCAATTTACACCATCATTCCAAGTATACCAAGGAACCTCAAAATCACTGTTCCAAATCCAACCTCCATAAGCACTTGCATCTACAGAAGTATCTTTATATCTGGTTGATTTTACATGAGAAACTGTAGCTGATTCAGAAGTACTTGTTGCAGTTTTCCAATGTTGACCATAATACGGAATTGCCATCACCAACTTTTCTGGATTGTCTGTAACAGGCACTTTATAAGTTCCTGTTTCTATAGTTCTTTGAACAAATCTTTTCCAAGAAGTATGATGTGTTAAAGGCGCAACTGGACCTGCATTGGCAGAAGATCCAGAAGTGTAATCGTATGCCATTATAATTAAATAATCTACACTATCTACTAAATCATCCATAATCCAACCTCCCCAATTTACTGCCGGACCATCAAAAGAAACTTCTTTTCCTGGTAATTCTTGATGAATATAAGCAGTTAAAGCAGCCATAAACGTGTTTAACTCAGCACCTCTATGCGCACTTGATATTCCTTCAAAATCGATATTAACTCCATCTAAATTATACGTTTCAATTAAATTTTTAACATTGGCGAAAAAAATATTTTTCTTAGCTGTATTTGTAAACAACTCCCAAGCCACTGCATCTGCACCGTCTGCTCCACCAAAATTTACAACAGTCATTATCACCTTTGTACCTGCTGCATGTGCTGCATTAATCTCTGTAGTCCAAGGCCAACCTGGAGGTGTAGAAATAGCAGCATCTAATTGTACTCTAAAATCAAAACAAGCCAAATGCGTTAATAAATTATACTGAATATTATTGTGAGCGCCACTACTCTGCTCCCAATAAGGTAAAAAACCAAAAACTTTTTTAGACAATGCTTTAACAATTTTGCTTTGCAATGGAATAATTTCTGAAACAATTTTACCTGAACTTTTTTGATGTTTGGCTGAACCACCAAACTCTTCTGCTTGTAATTCATGAATTCCTTTCTTAATAATTTCTTGTGATAAAAGGCTATTACAAGAGAAAAAGACAAACAAGGAAAATACTGTGAAATGTAATAATTGTTTCATAATTCTTGGTTTTAAGTTTTAGTTTTTTACAATACGAATCTGTTTAAGTTATTTTTATTCTAAAATTTCAATTCCAGTACCTGCTATAAAATTTTCATTTAGCGATGCTGATAATTTTCCTTTTGTATCCTTATTCCCGATAATAATTTCTGCGGATACCTTTTGAGCTATATCTGTATTTTCATAAGAAATAACAGCTGCTTCTATATTTTCGAAGTCTAAATTTTCTAGACTGTATTGACTTGCAAATACATCTAAAACAACCTTGTTACTTTTTGCTATTTCTTCTATTTTTAATTTATCTTCATCAGATATTTTTTTAGTCAATCGGCTATTCAATCGATGGTAACCAAGAATTACTTTATCATACGTTTTAAGCTTTATTAGCAATTCAGGTAGTTTTAAATCAGAAAAACCATCTACTTCAAAATGTGATTTTAAAGCGTTTAAAAAAGCAGCAGAATCTCCATCACCCAAACCTACAAATGCTATTTTTTCATTAGCATCCTTTTTAAGAGGAAGTATATTGTCATTCTTTAAAGCAGTAATAGCATCTATAAAAACAGCTTCATTTAAAACATCATTTGTTTCATCATTTAAATCGCTGATAAGATTTTCTATTTCAATTGGTTTAAAATTATTTAAATCAACATCAAACTTAGATGCTAAAATCTTCTTTACAGAATGTGCCAATCTTTCTTCAGTTACCTCCTTATTATCATACGCTTCTACAATTTTAGAAATTCCTTTAGAAACATCTTCTCCCATTAATAAAACATCATTCCCTGCTTTAAATGCCGCTAAATCTACATCACCAGGTTCTTTAAAAGTAGACACGCCTTTCATCTCTAATGCATCTGTAAATATTAACCCTTTAAATTGTAGTCTTCCCTTTAAAATATTGGTTACAATTTCGTGAGACAAAGAAGAAGGCAAACCGTCGTTTTTTTCTAAACTTGGTACATTTAAGTGACCAACCATAACACCAGCCATATTGTTTTTAAATAATTTTTTATACGGATACATTTCTACCGAATCTATTCGTTCTTTAGAAAGCGTAACAGTTGGTAGCGTTTTATGAGAATCTTTATCGGTATCTCCATGTCCTGGAAAATGTTTTGCACACGCCAATACATTCTGACTCTGCATACCTTCTGTATAAGCCAATGCTTTCTCTGTTACATTATACTTATCTTCAGAAAAAGAACGCACACCAATTATTGGGTTTTTAGAATTTGTATTGATATCTACCACAGGAGCAAAATTTATATGAACGCCTAAACGACTACAATGTTCGCCTATTTTCTCACCAACTTTCATTACCAAATCATTGTCTTGTACAGCACCCAACGTCATGTTATACGGAAACCTTGCTGTGCTATCTAAACGCATATTTAAACCCCATTCTGCATCCATTGCAATTAACAAAGGCACTTTAGAAGTAGCTTGATATAAATTTGTTTGCTTTGCCTGCCTTACTGGTCCTCCCTGAAAAAACACCAACCCTCCAATACCGTGTTCTTTAATTATTTTATTTAGATCATCTGTATGCTGTTGGTCTTTGTTAGAATAAGCTGCAATCATAAATAATTGCCCAACTCTTTCTTTTAAAGTCATTGTATTATAAATGCTATCTACCCATTTTGTTCGTTCTGTATTTTCTGATGATTTGTTTACCGTTTGTTTTTTATCGCAACTTAAAACAACGAATAATAAGACTAAGAGTGTAGGAATTAATTTTTTCATTTTTAGTAATTAAATTTTTATAAATATTTTATTTCTGTGTAATAGGTACACTAAACACCAGAAAAAGACAATATGAGCAACTGCAAAAAGAAGTGATCCATTCATATTTCCGGCAATTGGAAAAAAAACATCTTGATACAAATATTGTTTTACTGATACTATTTCACCTTGTAAATTGGTGATTTTTATTAAATAAATAATCGTTTTTGCATACAAACCAGAAAACACAAAAATGAATAAAGGATTTGTACCAAAATGGATAAATGGTTTAGACCACGTTGTATATTTTTTTTCGTCGATAATCCATATTAAAAATGCCAAAAATAGCATTGCCCATCCTGCGGAAAAGCAAACGAAAGTACTTGACCAAAGCGATTTATTAATAGGAAATACAAAACCCCAAATGTAACCGAGCACAACAAGCCCAATTCCGAAGTTTAAAAGAGTTTTTATTTTAGTACTATTATCAGATCGTTTGCTTAAAAAATCACCAGTTAGACTTCCAATAAGTACTGTTGCAATTGATGGTAACGTAGATAGTAATCCTTCCGGATCAAATGAGAAACCAAGTCCTTTCCAGATATGCTCTGGTCCAAATAAATACAAATCTATTTTACCTACTAAATTGGTTTGTGGACCATAAGGATTTTCAGGCATGAAGAAATATAAAATAGCCCAATAGCCAACTAAAATTAATATGGTTATATAGATTAGATTTCTTTTATTGAAGAACAAACAAAGAGTAGCACCAATACCATAGGCAATTGCTATTCTTTGTAATACCCCAAAATACCGAACCGTTTCAAAATTAAATTTTGGGAATAAATTTAAAAACAATCCGATTACAAAAATTATTAAAGTTCTTTTAACAATCTTTTTGAGTGCCCTTTTATACTCATTTTCTCTAAAGTTTTTAAAAGCATAATGTATGGACACCCCCACAATAAATAAAAAGAAAGGAAAAACAGCATCCGTTGGTGTAAAACCATGCCATTTTGCATGTAACAATGGCCAATAAACATAAGACCAACTCCCTGGTGTATTCACCAAAATCATGGAAGCAATTGTAATACCTCTCAGAACATCTAATGCTATTAATCTTTCTTTTAATGCCATTTTTATAGAAAATATTATTTTACCGCTTCTTTATAAGCTTCTATAGATTTCCGAACACTTTTATGTTGTTTCAACAACTCACTTGCTAATTCTGTATCAATATTTAGTTCATCCATCACCATTTTTACACCTCTAGAAACTAGCTTTTTATTAGAAAGCTGCATGTCTACCATTTTGTTTCCTTTTACTCTACCTAGTTTTATCATAACCGTAGTAGAAATCATGTTTAAAGCCAATTTCTGAGCAGTTCCTGCTTTCATTCTTGTACTTCCTGTTACAAATTCTGGTCCTACTACTAATTCTATAGGGAAATCTGCTTCTAATGCAACAGGAGAACCTTCATTACACGTAATACAACCCGTAACTATGTTCTGCTCTTTTGCTTTTTGCATACCTCCTATTACGTAAGGTGTAGTACCAGAAGCTGCAATTCCTATTAAAACATCTTTATCTGAAATGTCATGTTCTTTTAAAGTTTCCCAAGCTAATTCTGTATCGTCTTCGGCATTTTCTACTGCTTTTCTAAGTGCAATATCTCCACCAGCAATAATTCCGATTACCCAATTATCAGAAACGCCATAGGTTGGCGGACATTCAGAAGCATCTAACACTCCCAACCTTCCGCTTGTTCCTGCTCCAATATAAAACAGACGTCCTCCATTACTCATTTTTTCATGAATTACATCTACAAGTTTATGTATGGATGGAATTGCCTTTTCAATTGCTAAAGGAACCAATTTATCCTCCGTATTCATATTTGTGAGTAACTCTGTGGTACTCATCTGCTCTAAGTTATTGTAATCTGATGCTTGTTCTGTAGTTAATTTATTCGTCATTTTTGTTTCGTATAAGGATTAAACATAGTATAGTAAGGCATGCATTTAATAAAATGTTCATAAAACCTAAATCAAATGAAAACTTAACTTTAACTATGTAATTTATGTAATAAGTAAGTAATGGCATTAAAACACAGACATAAGGTACCGCTGTATCTTTTATTTTTATTTTAGTAAAAATACCCAACAGGTAAAGCCCTAATAAAGGACCATACGTATAGCCTGCCACTTTAAAAATTGTTGTAATTACGTCTCCTTTACTTCCTGAAAACAACATTATAATAATGAAGATTACAATAGAGAAAGCTAGTAAAACATAATTTTTAAGACGTTTTTTTTCTTTTGAATTTTTATGAGTAATATCTAAAAAGTCATGTGTAAAAGATGTAGTTAACGCCGTTAATGACGAATCTACACTAGAAAATGAAGCAGCCGTAATTCCTAAAATAAAACTGATTGCTGCTACTGTACCAAAACTCCCCAAAGAAAGCATTGGAAATAAGTTATCTGTATGAATAAATTGACCGTTTTCTGTTTCTAATTGAATTCCGAATTTTTCTGCATATAAATATAACATCACTCCTAAACCTAAAAATAAAAATTGTGCTAAGGCCAAGAATAAACTAAAGGTAAGAATGTTACGCTGCGCTTCCTTTTTACTTTTACAGGTTAATGTTTTTTGCATCATGTTTTGATCTAAACCAACCATGGCAACTGCAATTAAAATTCCTGAAATAAACTGTTTAAAGAAATTGCTACCAGAATTAAAATCCCAATTAAAAACCTTAAAATATTTATGATTTGTCACAGATGTAATGGTTTCCGAAAAACTTAAATTTAAAGAATCTTTAATGATATATATAGATACAACTGCTGCCAATAATAGAAAAAATGTTTGCAACGTATCTGTCCAAACAATTGTTTTAATACCAGATTTGTTTGTGTACATCCATATTAAAATCAATATGATAATTACCGTTAAGAAAAACGGAATATTCAACGCATCAAAAACAGCATATTGTAAAATTTTTGCGGCTAACAATAATCTTAAAGCAGCTCCAAACGATTGAGATATCAGAAAAAATAAGGAACCTGTTTTATAGGTTTTAGGACCAAATCTTGTTTCTAAATAACTATAAATAGAAACGAGTTGTAAATTGTAATAAATAGGAATTAACACATAGGTGATAAAAATATATCCTACTACATTACCAAAAACAAATTGTAAATAATAGAAATAATTATTACTTACCATTCCTGGAATAGAAACAAATGTAACACCAGACATTACGGCTCCAATCATTCCAAAAGCAACTACTTGCCATGGAGATTTTCTATCTCCGGTGTAAAAAGAATCATCACTTGTATTTTTTGAAGCAAAGTGAGATATTAACATTAATACTCCAAAATAAGAGATAATGATTAATAAAATTATGGTTGAATTCATGTACTTTATTGTTTAACGTTTTAAAATCTAAATCAGTCGATTAAAATATTTTTACTTTTTAATAATTCTAAAAACGGCTGTTTTATCTTCATTACTCACCACTTTTAATAAATAGATTCCTTTGGATAATTCAGAAATATTAATTTTATTCAAATCAGTTGTACTTTCTTTTAGTAAACGCCCATTTAAATTATAGATATAAAGCTTATTAATAACCAAGTTGATGTTTGCCTTTATATTTATGATGTCTGATGTAGGGTTTGGAAAAACACTTAATTGATTTTTAAATTGATAATCTACATTCGCCAAAGCAGCATCTACCGTAATCTGAATACAATTGGTATTATTAACCTCATCACTTTCGGTTAATTTACCTTCATTATCAGCAGAAAATAGGATAAAATAAGTTCCAGCAGCTGTAATACTAGGAATGGTAAGAGTTTCACTCTCGTTTTGAGAAGTACTATCACTACCAAGATTAGAACTACTCTCTCCAAGTAAAATATCATTTTCACTCAAATCACAATCCGTAGATAAATAATAACCAAGATTAAAACTAGGTAAATTAGCAGCTAATTGAGATCCTGAATAACTTTGCGTAGCAGTAACATTAATATTATTTCCTGCATTTACAACCAATGGACTCACAACTGTATTTATCACCTTTATATCTTCAGGTTCTACAGAACTATTTATTGTAATTTGTATGCAACTTGCATTATTAGTCTCATCTCTTTCTGTTAATTTATCTTCATTATCCGCGGAAAATAGAATAAAATAAGTTCCAGCAGTTGTATTGTTTGGTATGGTAAGAGTTTCACTCTCATTTTGAGTTGTATTATCACTACCTAAATTAGCACTACTCTCTCCAAGTAAAATATCATCTGAACTCAAATTACAATCAGTAGACAAATAATAACCTAAATGAATATTAGGTAAGTCTACAGCTAATTGAGACCCTGAATAACTTTGTGTCGCTGAAACCTCAATATTTTCACCTGCGTTTACTGTTGTTAAATTTACAAGTCCATTAGAAATTATAATATCTTCAGTAATTACTGCTTCTGAATATGTTGCTACAATATCATACGCACCTCCACTACCATCATCTGCATCTACAACTAAATAATACGTTTGTCCTGCAATACCATTTTCAAAAGTTGCTGAAGACGAACTTACAGCTCCTAAACAATCTGAAGGATCGCAGCTTCCTAAAATATAAACATCTAAATCTCCTGAAAAATTAGATAAACTTACTGTTATTGTTCCGTCTGCTGTAGGAGTTATTTTATGAACTCTCTCCGGACCTGTTTCTGTCCAAGAGTTGCACCCGAAAGTAGAAACTTTTGAACCTGCCGTAGAGCTACTTCCAGAATAGGTAACACCATTACTTAGTTCTATTGCACTTGAGCAATCTAAACCTGGCGCTGGAGTGGTATCTGTATAACATGAAAACGCACTTATAGAAGTTCTAATACTTGGTAACAAATCATAAAGATCTGTACCAGGACAAGCAGTTGCTCCACCATCTTTATGACCTGAAACATTGTTTAAGCTAAGTCCCGATGACGCATGATAACTAGCACCTGTTACATCTATATTTTTATCTGTTGCCTCCCAAGATATTATATTCTTTAAAGAAGTTAAGGCTTTTGCAGAAGGAGATTCTAAAGTAAAATCACCAATCATACAAACACCCATTGTACCCGCATTATGTCCGCTAAAATGTGCTCCTGCAACACCATTTCCTCTTCCTTCATAAATAACACCATTTCTATCAATTAACCAATTGTATCCAAGATCAGACCATCCGTTGGTGTTTACATGTAAATCCCAATAATACCTGATTTTTTCCGCGTAATTAGTATTCGCTGGAAAAACAATTCCATCTCCTGTATGATGTACTATAATATGAGTAGGTGTTGTGTAACTTGGACTTGTTTGAGCAGGACGCGTACCATTTGTATCCCAACAAGCTCTTCCACAAAAGTCGGGTTGCGTACAATCTGCAAAACAAAAATACGATGACATCAAAACCAATAAGAATACTATTTTTTTCATAAAGAGGATTATTTTTCAAATGTGTATATTCTAAATATCACTTCACTTTTTGTTATTTTACTTGATTTAAATTGGACTTTTTGTACCGAATTTTTTAAATTTTGTGGCGAAAAGACTTTGCGATTTGGATTTTCGACATGCTCATTTTCCTTCAATTCTACCCAATCAGACCAAGCGTCATTTTCTAGCGTTTTATAAAAAACGGTGTAATCATCATTATATTTAGAATACGCTGAAAGCATAGCTCCTGATGTTGTTGATAAATCAACCTCTACAGGTTTTCCTATTATATTCTTTTGATCATCTTCCTTTGAAAAAGTTTGATCAATAACAAAAACATTATCTTCTTTGACAATGGAAACTTCATTGTTGTTTGGTGTAGTTGGTGTAGTAACCTTCGGCTTAACCTCCACGTTACTCTCCTCCACTTTTTTCTTAGAATTATCTTTACAATTACTTACTAAAAGTAAAAGGATAATAAAGTAAGGTATTATTGATTTATGATTTTTCATATGTATACAGTCTTAATTCTTACCCTCTTAAATAGTTATATATTAAAAATTAGTCCTCCTATATTTGACTTCAAATTACATTCTTTAAAATAAGGAGTGAGAATCGACTTTCATACCATCTCACCCCTTACTAGTTCAAAAAAATAAAAAAAACAAACATTAAATTAATTATTGGGGGACTCGCTTTATAATTAATTTTTATCCCACCACATTCTTGTGGTTAAAAGATCTCCTCCCTGTACAGCTATTGCAGCTTCAACATTGGTAGAATTATTTAATTTTTCGGATGCTGGATAAGGAAGTCTTCTAGGGATTTCTCCATTGGTAAGAGTTGCCGCAACATTTGCAGGTACTAAAGCTGGATATCCTGATCTTTTCCAGTTAGAAAAAGTCTCTAAACCATTACCAAAAGTTGCTACCCAATATTGCTCATTTATCATTTTTAAAGCTTGCGCTGGCACAAACGGATTAGCACTTAAATAATCATTTATTTGAGTAGTTGTAATATCTGCAGCACTTCCATACATAGATAAATATTGCATTGCCGCTGTTACACCTGCATTATAATGCGTTTCTACATTTGATGCTCCTCCGGCTAAACCCCAACGTTCTGCAGATTCTGCTAACATAAACTCTACTTCTGCATAGGTTTGAAAGAAAAAAGGCGCATCATAAATGACAGTACCAGAACCTCCAAAAATGTTAATATTTGGCTTAGAATTTGCTTCACCCCTTGTTTCATCGTTGATATCTTGTCCAAATTGTAGTGCAAAATCAGTATTTCCATCCACTGTAGATGCTAAAACAGAAACTCTTGGATCGTTTCTTGTTTTCATAAAATCCATGAAAGTTTTAGAAATCTTAACCTGTGTAGATGCTCTAGAAGTAAAACCTTTTGTTAACGGGTTTACGTTTGGTCCTCCATCATTTGCCGAGTTTTCGTATTGAATATATGCAATATCTTCATTGCTTGTCATTACACCTCCATCAATTGCTTTGGTTGCCCAAGATTTAGCAGCAGCTTCATCTACTTTTACCATTCGCAGTGCTAAACGTAACATTAATGAATTTGCAAACTTATTCCATTTTGCAACATCACCAGAAAACATTAAATCTGCAGAACCAAAAGAACTTGTTCCGCCAGCACTTAAAGTTGCGGTTGCACTCTCTAAAGACAATAACATGTCTGCATAAATAGCACTTTGCTGATCATATTTAGGAAAACGAATTCCTTCTAAAAAACCTTTACCAGCTTCACTGTAAGGAATATCTCCATACACATCTGTAATTCTACTAAAAATTAATACTTTTTGCACTTTAGTAATTGCCAAATCCATCGTTGCTGTTGGCTCTGTACTTACCTCTAATTGTGCTTCTAAATCTACAATATTCTTTACCGTAGTTTTAAATTGCTCTTCAAATAACCAATGTGTATTTCCTTCTTTATATAAAAATGATGCATACGACGTATTATTTAAATGTTGTACGTTTTGCATTAAGTGAATTATATTCCAAAATAAATAGGCTACATAACTACTACCACCTGTATATAACTGAACATAGGTGAATTTTGTAGAAGGATCTAATTGTACTGGCTTTGTTGGATTTACATTAAGTTCTTCGAAACCATCGTCACAAGCACTTAAAGTAAACATTATAATTATGAATGAAATAAATATTTTTTTCATGATCTATTTTTTTAAAATTTAACATTTATTGCGAATCCATAACTTCTAGTTGATGGTGTTCCGAATCTTTCTATACCCTGAGAATTTAAATTGTTTAATGAAGCTTCTGGGTCTACGTTATCTATTTTTTTAGAAATGTAAAATAGATTTCTTCCTATTAAAGAAAGTCTTACATCACTTACAAAAATATTTTCTAACGTTTTTTTCGGTAAACTATAAGCTATACTTAATTCTCTAAATTTTATAAAATCTGTACTGTAAACAAACTCTTCTGAAATACCAGAGTTTTCTTCACCAATAAAACCATAATAAGTTCTTAAGTTTTCTGGTGCTACAGTCATTGTAAATGGGTTTCCTGTTGCATCATCTATGCCAGACACCACTAAACCATCTTCTCTACCTTCTAATGTTTTTTCATGTAAACCTCGCATCATTAACTCTCTGTTAGTACCAGAATGAACACTTCCGCCAAACTTAGCATCAATTAAAAAGTTTAATGAAAAATCTTTGTATTTAAAAGAGTTAGAAAAACCTAAAGTATATGGTGCAACACCTTGTCCTAAAATTTTATTTTCTCCCTGAATTGGTTTCGGAATAGACCCCGTTGTATTGTACATAATGTTACCATCAGCATCCCTCTTGTAAGAAGACCCCCAAATTACACCATAATTTTCGCCAACTATATGAGAAATAATTGCTGTTCTAGAACGCGTCTGGCTACCATCAACATTAATAGCAGTATCCTCATCATCTGTATGAACGATTTCACTGTCGTTATAACCAAAATTGAAAGAAGTGTACCATGAAAAATCTTCCGTTTTAATTGGAGTACCACCTATTAAAAATTCAAAACCTTTATTTTGAAGTTCTCCAATATTAAGAATTGACGATGTAAAACCAGATGATTGAGATGCAGAAGCACTTACAATATCATTAGTAGTTTGATTTTGATAATAAGCAACATCTAAATTTAAACGATTCTGAAAGAAACGTCCATCAAAACCTACTTCAAATTCATTCTTTTGAAAAGGAACTAAGTTAGGGTTAGGAATAGAATTACCATTTAATTGCCCAAAAGATTGTCCTTGAAAAGAACCTGTAATTGCATAATCTAAATTTAAACTATAAGCATTACTAGCTCCACCCGCAACTTGCGCGTAACTTGCTCTAAATTTAGCATAATTAACTTGTTCTGGTAAATCAAACAATTCGTTTAATAATAAACTCTGACTTAGAGACCAGTAAAAACCATTGTTTGGAGTTGTCTTTCCAGGAAAAGATAGTGTAGAAAACCAATCGTTTCTTCCTGTAAATGTTAAGTAAAAGTACTTGTCATAACTTACTTCAAAAGATCCATAAAGTGAATTTGTTTTTGTTTTAGAATATCCAAAACTTGGTTCTGGCAACGTTGTATTGTTAATATCTTCTAAACCTTCAACAATAAAACCTCTACCCAATGCACTTAAAGATTCGAAAGATGATGTTCTTGTATTTGCTCCAATAATTGAGCTTGTAGAAATTTTTTCTGTTAAATCTTTATTAATACCTAACATTAAATCTCCATTAAACAGTGTATACGTAGATTTTGCTTCTGTCATTTCACCAGCTGGTCTGTATGCTGTTCCAAAAGGAGTTACTCTTCTTCTACTTAAATCATAGGTATCTATACCTGCACGACCTGTTAAATATAACCAATCATTAAAATCATATTTTAAAGATGTAGATGCTGTAAATCTATTTTTCTTATCATCATTATTAAAAGCATCTGTTGCCCAATATGGATTAGAAATAAACTGACTTGGTTGAAACAATAACTCTGTACCTTCTTCATTAAAGCCTGGTTTTAAATCTGTAATATTAAGACTACTTGGCAACACATAGGCTACTGTATTTGCATTACCTGGTGTATCTCCAATATTAATACGATTATGTACTTTTTCAATAACATATTTTGCATTAACTGTAGATGTTAATTTAGGAGTAATATTTGCAGAAGCATTTAATGATATCGATTTTCTATTTAAAGTAGTATTCGGAAAAATATCATCATTATCTAAATTAGAAAAAGACAAACGATAATTATATTCCTCTCCTCCTTTAGATAATGCTACTGTATTTATAACTGTAGAACCTACGTTGTAAAATTTATCTAGGTTATTTCCTGTATTTGAATAAGGTCTTTTAGTACCATCCCAATTATAAACCATTGAGCCATCTAATTTATCTCCCCAAGACTGTAAAGAACTTACAAAAGAATCATCAATTGCATTGGCTATATTAGAAATTTCAACTGGCTGACCGCTACCATCATACTCATAACCTGGTTTTAATCTATTATTTCCTTGTCCGTAAGTAGTTTGAAAATTTTGTAAATCAGTATTAATTTTATCAAAAGTAAAAGAACTAGAAAGCTCTACGCCCATTCTTTTTTGACCTTTTCCTGATTTTGTAGTAATCATAATAACACCGTTAGATGCTAAAGAACCGTAAAGTGCGGCAGCAGAACTTCCTTTTAAAACGGAAACACTTTCAATATCATCTGGGTTTAATGAAGAAATATCATCTCCTCCATCTCCTGTTCCATCATTGGTTGCACCAACTACAGAACCATTTGTGTTGTTAATAATAGGAATTCCGTCAATTACATATAAAGGTTGGTTGTTTCCTGTTAATGAACTTGCTCCACGAATAATTACCCTACTAGATCCAGCAGCTCCTCCACTACCTGCAGAAATATTTACACCAGCAACTCTACCTTGTAAAGAATTAACAGCACTTGTGCTTTTTACCGCAGACATATCTTCTCCACCAACTTCCGTTAAAGAATACCCTAAAGATTTTGCCGCTCTTTTAATACCAAGTGCGGTAACCACAATCTCATCTAAACCAGTAGCATCTGCTTCTAACGCTGCGTTTATAACTTGATTTTCTCCAGTTAAGGTTATTGTAACCGTTTTATAACCAAGATAACTAAAGGCAATTGTTTTTCCTTTTAAATCCTCAGCCTTAATAGAATAATTCCCATCAAAGTCGGTAACACTACCCTTATTAATTTGACTAATAAAAACGCTAACTTCCGGCAATGGTATTTCACTGCCTTTCTCTGTAACAACTCCCGAAATAGTCCTTAATTGAGCAAATGTACTTTGCACAATCAAAAACACTATCAAGGACAATGTTAGTTTGTAATTTTTTTTCATCTAGTTTGAATTTGAATTATTTAAGGTAAAGATATAAAAAAAACAAAAAGCTGCAAGTTAATTGCATGAATTTGCAATATTTAATAAAATTATTCGAAAAATTAAATATTTCAAGAAAAAAACACGCATCCATTGCGATTTCAAGAATTATTAAAAATTACCAAATAAGCACAAAATCAATCAAATACAACAATAAATGAATGTATCACTAAGGAAAATGAACAAAAGCTACTCTATTTAACATTAATTGTAAATTAGTTAATTTTTGCGTTTTTAATTACAAAAACGCAAAAAAACGGCAAAAAAAATCATTTTAAATAAAAAGCATTTGCAAAATGGTTAAATAAAATCTTACTTTTGAAAAAATCATTTTTTTATGAAAAAGAAAGAGAGACAGCAAAAAGTAGTAGACGAAGTAAGTATTAACAGACAGGTTAGTTCCACTTTTTTGGCTGAAAAATTAAATGTTTCAGAAGACACTATTAGAAGAGATATAAAGGAGTTAGATAAAAAAGGACTACTAACCAAAGTACATGGAGGAGCAATTTCTACCATGCAAAAACTCTATCATTATAATGAAGATGTAATCTACAAAAGAGAAGAAAAAGTTGTTATTGCTAAGAAAGCAATTACTTTAGTAGAAGACGGAATGGTTATTATAATGAGTGGAGGTACTACAAATTTGATGTTAGCAAAATTATTTCCAAAAAATTTAAAAGCAACCATTTATACATATAGCTTACCAATTGCAATGCAATTGGCAGAACACGCAACTATTGAAACTATTTTTATTGGTGGTAGAATACAAAGAAACTCGATGGTAACAACCGGTATAGATGTAATTCAATATTTATCTAACATTACCGCAAATCTTTGCTTTATAGGTGTAAGTGCTTTTAATGCTGAACAAGGAATTACCGGCGAAGGCTACGAGGTTGCATTGGTTAAAAAAGCAATGATTGATTCTTCTGAACGCAATGTCTACCTATCTACTTCCAACAAACTAAATATCAGGCTAAATTACGATATCTGCCCTCTTAAAGAAATTGATATTGCCATTACAGATCTAGAACTAGACGATCCTATATTAAAACCCTATATTGACTCTGGCGTAGTTTTAATGTAATTTTCATTAAGAAAAAAGGAGCGATTATTAGAATAAATACAACAACATCAATGAAAATGCTTTTTTATAAAAACACCAAATCAATATATTTTATTGTTTTATTCACTTTACTATTTATAAATTGTAGTAAAAAAGTCTATAATACAGAAATAAAAAAAGGCAATGAAACACAAAAAAACATTGAAATTGAAAAAAATGTTGATGTTGAAAAAATTATTGAAGCTAAAAAAATCATTGAGGTAAAAAAGCGGGTAGTTCCTGCTCCTGAAAGAGAATTTAGAGCTGCTTGGATTGCGAGTGTTGCTAATATAAATTGGCCAAGTAAACGTGGCCTTTCTAGCAAACAACAAAAAGAGGAAGCTATTAAATTATTAGACCTTCTTCATAAAAATAATTTTAACGCCGTTGTATTACAAGTTAGACCACAAGCAGACGCTATGTACAAAAGCGACTTAGAACCTTGGTCTTATTTTTTAACAGGAACGCAAGGCAAAGCGCCTTCTCCGTATTATGATCCTCTAGAATTTTGGATTAAAGAAGCACATAAAAGAGGACTAGAATTACACGCTTGGTTAAACCCTTATAGAGCACACCACACCACTGGAGGCGAAATAACCTCAGCCTCTATTGTTAGCAAACAACCAGAATTAGCTGTAAAACTAGAAACTGGTTTTTATTGGTTAGATCCAGGAAATAAAAAAACGCAAAACCATAGTTACAAAGTTGTTATGGACATTGTTGAAAGATATAATGTAGACGGAATTCATTTTGATGATTATTTTTACCCATACCCTTCTTACAACAACAATAAAGATTTCCCTGATGATAAAAGCTGGAAAGCATACTTAAACACTGGTGGAAAATTAAAAAGAGATGATTGGAGACGAGACAATGTAAACCAATTTGTTAAAAGTATTTACACAAACATAAAAGAAACAAAACCTAACGTAAAATTCGGAATTAGTCCTTTTGGTTTTTGGAGACCAAATTATCCTGCATCAGTAACTGCTGGTTTTGACCAATACAGCGACTTGTATGCAGACGCAAAATTATGGTTAAACGAAGGCTGGATAGATTATTTTACACCGCAATTGTATTGGCCAATTAATAGAATGGATGTTAGTTTTCCTGTTTTATTAAATTGGTGGATAGGAGAAAACACCAAAGAAAGACATCTTTGGCCAGGAATGAGTATTGGCAGAAAAAAAGGAGAAGAAGCCATTGACGAAACCATCAATCAAATTATGATTACACGCGGAATGACCTCAAAATCTCCAGGAACGGTGCATTGGAGCATTGCGCCTTTAATTGATTCTCCAGAACTTACGGAAGCAATTTTTAACGGTCCTTATAAAAAACAAGCATTAACACCAAGTTACCCTTGGTTAAGTACAACAACACCAGAAGCACCAACGGTAAATTATTCGAAAGAAAAAAACAACTTACAGGTAACTTGGACGCATAAAAACATTGATAAAATTGCCAATTGGGTAGTGTACTACAAATACAACTCTAAATGGGATTATAGCATTCATGGTAATTTCACAAACTCACAAAACATTCCATTAGTTAAGGTTGATGATAAAAATTCAAAAAGTATCTTAAAAGCAATTGCCATAACCGCTGTTGATAAATTTGGAAACGAGAGTATTGTAAAAGAGATTATTTTATAGAAATTAAATTCCTATTGTCAGTTCGAGCGCAGTCGAGAACTATTAGATCTCTAAAATAGGTTTCAACTGAGTTCAACCAGACATATTGCATTTATTTATGCAATTATAATATTTAAAAACAAGTACTGATCTCTTTAAAATAAATTACTGAATACTGTTTTTAGCTTCAATCCATTTACTCATATATTTTGTGGCTTGTAACGTTTGATGTTGCAATAAATTTCCTAAAAAATTCTGAGTTCTGTGTTGTTCTAAATTTTCTTGAATTTCTTTTATTTGATTGATAAAAAGCACACCTAATTTCTCTTTATCATATATTTCATTGATAATTTCAGCTCCTGTTAATTGATAACTTTTCCACAAATTTTTATTTCGATACAATTCTGCGGAAATCAATGCAAAATCAGAAAAATCATTTTCTACAAAACCATTCCAAGGAAATCTATCACACATACCTTCTGCACCAATTTCTGTAGTTACGCTTGGCGTTCCACAAATCATGGCTTCGGTTAACTTTCCTTTTATTCCTGCCCCAAAACGCAACGGAGCTAAAACAATTCTCGCATTTCTCACCACTTCTTTAGCGTCCTCTGCAAAACCTTTAATAATAAAACCTTCCTTTTTATTATGTAATTGATTTATTTGTTGATTCGCATACGCTCCATAAATATGAACTTCTGCTTTTGGAAGCAGTTCTCTAATTTCACTCCAAATTTCAGTTTTCAAAGTTAAAACAGCGTCTACATTTGGTTTGTGAAAGAAATTACCGACAAACACAAAGTTTGCTCTTTCATCAAAAGATTTCCATTTTTCTTGTTGATGATCATCAATCTTATCTAATAAAAAAGGCAGATAATACAAGATTTTTTCATCTACCTTAAAAACAGATTTTAATAAATCCATTTCGTAGGTAGAAATAATCAAACTCATGTCGCAACGTAAAATAGCCGCAATTTCTCTTTTGGCATCATCAGATTTTAATAATGCTTCTGTTGTAAATTCTTCTCCTTTTTTTAATTGTTGATGACGTGTTTTTCGCAGAAAATGTAAATCTTCCGTATCTAAAATCCGAATTGCATTCGGGCAATTTTCCGCAACACGCCAACCAAATTGTTCTTCCATCATAAAACGATCGAACATCACAATTGTTGGTTGTAACTCTTTTATAAAACCATCAAAAGAAGCATTGTTTAATTCAATAGAAACTTCATCAATCCCTAAAGAACTTAAACTTGTAGCTTTTTCACTTTTTTGAGCAGGAGAAGCAAAAGTTATTTTAAAATTATGTTTTAAAAACTGCTCAATTAATTGCATCATTCTACTTCCGGCAGCAGAAGAATTTGGCTCAACCCAAACATAACCAATAATTAAGACATGTTGTTCTGTCAATTCTTTCAAATCATTTTTCATTTAAAACCCTTTTCTTTTTAAAATTTATTTAGCTAAAATTTAAGAAATTCAGATTGGTAAAACTACTTATTTCTTACTTTATTCTATGAAAATATATGTATTTTTGTTCATCAATATAAGAAACAAAGCGAAAGGTTACACTTTACGCAAAAAAACGCAATCATGAAATACGATATTATTGTAATTGGATCTGGTCCTGGAGGATACATTTCTGCAGTTAGAGCATCTCAATTAGGTAAAAAAGTAGCAATTATTGAAAAATATTCAACTTTAGGAGGAACTTGTTTAAATGTTGGATGTATTCCTTCTAAAGCATTATTAGATTCTTCTCATCATTATTATGATGCTGTTAACCATTTTGACGAGCATGGAATTTCTGTTGAAAACCCTACGTTCGATTTTGGAAAAATGGTAGAAAGAAAAGCCAAAGTTGTAGAAACAACTACAGGAGGAATCACATATTTAATGGACAAAAACAATGTTGATGTTTTTGAAGGTTTAGGTTCTTTTGAAGATGCAACACATGTAAAAATTACTAAAAACGATGGTTCTTCAGAAATAATTGAAGGAACTAATATTATTATCGCAACAGGTTCTAAACCGTCTACTTTACCTTTTATTTCTTTAGACAAAGAGCGTGTAATTACTTCTACCGAAGCTTTAAAATTAACTGAAGTACCAAAACATTTAATTGTAATTGGTGGTGGAGTTATTGGTTTAGAGTTAGGTACTGTTTACAAACGTTTAGGAGCAAATGTAACTGTAGTAGAATACGCACCAAAAATTACACCAACTATGGATGCGGATGTTTCTAAAGAACTTACTAAAGTTTTAAAGAAACAAGGTATTAAATTTGCTGTAAGTCATGGTGTTACTTCTGTAGAAAGAAACGGTGATGAAGTTATCGTAAAAGCAAATAACAAAAAAGGTGAAGAAGTTACTTTTACTGGAGATTATTGTTTGGTTGCTGTTGGTAGAAAAGCATATACAGAAGGTTTAGGTTTAGAAAAAATTGGTGTAGAAGTTAACGAACGTGGGCAAGTTACTACAAACGATCATTTACAAACCAATGTTTCTAATATTTACGCAATTGGTGATGTTGTTAAAGGGGCAATGTTAGCACACAAAGCAGAAGAAGAAGGTGTTGTTGTAGCTGAATACTTAGCTGGCGAAAAACCACATATCGATTATAATTTAATTCCTGGTATTGTGTATACATGGCCAGAAGTTGCTGCTGTTGGTAAAACAGAACAAGAATTAAAAGATGCAAAAGTAGATTACAAAGTTGGTAAATTTTCTATGAGAGCTTTAGGTAGATCTCGTGCAAGTGGAGATACCGATGGTTTTGTAAAAGTTATTGCAGATAAAAATACAGATGAAATCTTAGGAGTTCACATGGTTGGTGCACGTGTTGCAGATTTAATTATGGAAGCTGCAGTTGCAATGGAATACAGAGCATCGGCAGAAGACTTGGCAAGAATTTGTCATGGTCACCCAACGTATTCTGAAGCGGTAAAAGAAGCTGCAAAAGCTGCTTGGGACGGAAAGCCTTTAAATGCTTAAACAGTAAAACATATAATTTTAAAAATCTCGAAATACATTTATTTCGAGATTTTTTTTTGCGCTTCATTTTCTTCTAAAGCCGTATAATCTAGTTTCCAGCCAATAGTTTCTACGATGTTTTCCATTAATAAAATGGCTTCTAAAGCTTCTTTATTTGCCAATTTTATTAAATTACTTTCTGGTATTTTATTCAACACATGTTCTTTTGCGTCTTTATTTAAACTGGTAAAATCTTCTGTACCAAACTTATTTAAATAGCCATTTTTTATGTCGTAAAACTTAATATCGCATTCAATAGAAACTACTTCTGGCTGCGGAAAATTTGATAAAACAATTTCCTTTTTTTCTGTATTAGCTGCCAGTTTAATTTTTCTAAAGTCGAAACCAATGTGTGCTTTTGCCTGAATTAAAACAATCGCTTTTTTCTTACTACTAAATCCCCAAAAGTTTTCTTTGGTATTTTCATGATGATAAATTTCAGAGAAATCGCCTTCTACAGTAATCAATTTAGACACTTTCTTTATTTTATCCAATAAAATAACAGATTGCTTTTCTACTAAATCTTTTTTCTTTGATACTGAAAATCGTTTCGATATCACATAGGAAATCCCTAAACCAATAATCAATCCTAAAATAATTAACTCCATAATGTAAATATACTACCAAAAAATAAATATAAAAAAAACATAATTGTCAATTCATATCAAGAGGCTTTTATCTTTCCTTTTTCTTTTTAAAAAGTTACTTACTTTTATAACATGAAAAAAAATATGCTGTTACTTTCTTTTTTAATGATTTTTTACAATCTGAATAGTCAAGAAAGTGAGACCCCAAAAACACAACCTTCTAAATTTTTATCAAACTTTTACTATAGTGTTAACTTTGGTGGTATTTTTTATCCTTTTTCTAATGATAACTTAATTGATGGTTATGAAACAGAAACCTTCAGTAAAAATTATTTTTCAGGAAAATTAGGTTTTGGCTATAAAGTAAATGAAAACCTAGCATTACAATTTGGAGTTATTAGACCTGCTTCTTGGTTTAAATATGACAATGTAAATAATATTGGTTATTTTAGAAGTGTGTGGATTAACGCTTGGTATTTGTCACTCAAAAAAAACATCAACATCACTAAAAAGCTATCCTTTTTTGGAGAAGTTGGCGCTGCAAATGTTACACGAAGTGGTTTTTCTATAGACGAAAAAGTAATTTATGACGATGCTCATTTTGGAAACTTACTCTATGGTTTTGGGTTCAATTACCAATTAAATGACAGATGGAAACTGGCCCTAAACGGGACTTTCTTTCCGAAATCTAACAAACACAATCAACCTTCTATTTCGCAAGCTTCTGTTGGTTTTGAATATCACATTCAGAAAATACCTGAAGAGTTGGCTTTAGAGTACGAAAATGATGAAAGGTATTTCTTTCCAAATAACATTTTACAAGTCAGTTACGGAACCAGTAAAATTGGTTTTGGCGCAAACCAATTTTTCGGAATGAGCTTAAAAGTTGGTAATTTCGAAAGTTTCGGAATTCCAGTTTTTTGGGTTGGAGATGTAAAAGCAGAAAATTCTTTTTCTATCACCTACCAAAGACTTGCTTTTAGAACACAAAAACTTTTTTCTCTAGATTGGGGTGTAAGTGTTACCGCTTTTAACACAGAAGCCACCAATACAAATGTGTTTGCGTTTTCTATTTTCCCTACCATGCGTTTTTACTTAATGCGAAGAGATGGTTTTGACATGTACACCAATTATTCTTTAATTGGGCCTACTTTTTTAACCAAAAGCAACATAGATAATCTAGAAACAGGACCTAAAATTACGTATCAAGATACGATGGGTTTAGGTGTTTTCTTTGGAGAAAAAAGAGCTTACAACGCAGAACTTAGAATTATGCATTACTCTAACGGAAATATTTTTACCAAAAATTCTGGTGTTGCAATTCCTATCCAATTTACAATTGGAAAAACATTTTAACATCAACATCAAATCAATTTAAAAATTTATACCTCAAAGAAATAAGAATTGTATTTTTGAAGCGAATATGCAAAGAACAACTCGCACTTTTTCTGTTGATAATACTATTGAGTTCAAAAACAATTTATTGTCTTGGGCGCAACAATTTGAAACTGTTATTTGGTTAGACTCCAACAATTATCATCAAAAATACTCTAGTTTCGATGGTGCATTAGCAGCAGACGATTTTACTTCTATTAAAACAGATTATTACAACGCTTTTGAGAAATTAAAGGAATACCAAACCATTACCAAAGATTATATTTTTGGTTACATTACCTATGATGTTAAAAATGATGTTGAGCAACTTTATTCCAAGAACTTTGATGGTTTAGATTTTGCCGATTTGTATTTTTTTCAACCTAAAAAGCTTGTTTTTATAAAGGGAAGTTCTGTAGAGTTTCAGTATTTAAGAATGGTAGATAATGAAATTGAAGGTGATTTTGATGAGATTCTTAAATCTAAAAATCCAACAATCCAGCAATCTAAAAGTGACATCAAAATAAAACTACGAATTCACAAGGATGAATACCATGCAAAAGTAACCGAAGTTTTAGAACATATAAAAAGAGGCGATATTTACGAAGCCAATTTTTGTCAAGAATTTTATGCAGAAAACGCTACTATAAATCCGATAGAAGTGTATAAACACCTCAACCAGATTTCCGAACCTCCTTTTGCTTCTTTTTTAAAGTTAGATAATCAATACGCCTTGTGCGCATCACCAGAAAGATATATTAAAAAAGAAGGCACAAAAATAATTTCTCAACCTATAAAAGGAACCGCAAAAAGATTGGTAAGCGAATTTGATGACGCGCAATTAGCGTTAGATTTAACGCGAGACGAAAAAGAACGCGCAGAAAATGTAATGATTGTAGATTTGGTTAGAAATGACCTGTCTAAAACAGCCAAAATAGGAAGTGTAAAAGTAGAAGAATTGTGCAAAGTATATTCTTTTAAACAAGTACATCAATTAATTTCTACAGTAGTTTCTGAAGTAGAAGAAAACACACATCCGATAGACGTGCTACAAAGTACGTTTCCGATGGGAAGTATGACCGGAGCTCCTAAAGTTTCTGCCATGAAAATTATTGAAGATTTAGAAGAAACCAAACGCGGATTATACTCTGGAACGATTGGTTATTTTACACCAGAAAATGATTTTGACTTTAACGTAATTATAAGAAGTATCTTATATAATGAAGATAAAAAATACATCTCCTACTCTGTTGGTGGTGCCATTACAGCACAATCTGTAGTAGAAAAGGAATACGAAGAATGCTTACTGAAAGCAAAAGCAATGAAGTTTGCTTTATTGAATTCTAAGTAAACAGTAATCATAAAATAATTATCAATAAATATGACAACATTTAAAAAAACAGCTACTTTACTGCTAATTGGGTTCTTATTTTTCTCACATTTTTCGATCGCTCAAAATGAAAAAATCACTTACGGAAATCCTTCTGAAGTGGGTATGGACTCACTTTACATTTATACCAAGGTAGATTCTATTATGAATGTTGGCATACAGCAAGAAGCATTTCCTGGTGCCCAAATTTTAGTGGTAAAAGACAGTAAAATTATTTTTAATAAAGCCTATGGTTTTCATACCTATGATAGCATTCAGGCAGTAAGTTTAAATGACATTTATGATTTAGCTTCTGTAACAAAAATCACAGGACCTTTACCTGCATTAATGAAACTTCATTCTGAAGGAAAACTAGATTTAGACAGTCCTTTTAGCACATATTGGAAACCTTGGAAAAAAAGAAAAGACAAGAAAGAACTTACCGTTAGGGAAATTTTAGCGCATCAAGCAGGATTAAATCCTTATATTATTTTCTTAAATGAAGTTTTAAAGAAAGATGGTAAAATAAAATCGCGTTTTATAAAAAGTAAGGCAAGCAGAAGGTTTAAAAATGAAGCTTACGACGGACTTTATATTAAGAATCGATTTAAAAATAAAGTCTTTAGACACATTAACAGATCTAAAGTTTCTGATGTAAAAAAATATAAATATTCCGGATTAAGCTTTTTAATTTATCCTGATTTGATCAGTCAAATTACCAATAAAAATTACACAGAATATCTGCATGATAATTTTTATGGTCAATTAGAAGCAACCACTTTAGGTTACAGACCAAAATCTAAAAACTTTAATAATTTAATTGTGCCAACAGAAGTCGATAGCCTTTTTAGAAAAGGACTTACAAAAAACTGGGTTCATGATGAAAACGCCGCTCTTTTAGGTGGAGTTTCGGGTAATGCAGGTTTGTTTGGTACTTCATTAGATTTGGCAAAAATTATGCAGATGTATGCCAATTACGGAATCTATGGCGGAAAAAGATATATTTCTGAAAACACGGTACGAGAGTTTACTAAAATTCAATATCCAGAAAACGAAAACAGAAGAGGTTTAGGTTTTGACAAACCCTTAATAGACAATGCTACATTATCTATAAAAGAGGCGTATCCTGCGCCAGAAGTGAGTCCAGAGAGTTTTGGACATAGTGGTTTTACAGGAACTTTTGTTTGGGCAGATCCAACAAATAACTTAGTTTTTATATTCTTATCAAATAGAGTGTATCCCAATAGAAACCATAGAAATATATACAATCTAAATATAAGACCAAAGCTGCAGCAAGTGTTTTATAAAGCAATAAAAGACAATCAATAATTTTATTTAAATTTACATGATGATACCAAATCAAGAAGAACTTTTTAAAAAAACCTTAGACAGTTTAGACGAAAAACCAACAGAACAAAATATGTTTAACATGTTTTTAAAGTTATACCCAAAGGAATGGAAAGATTTAAAAATTACCTTTTCTAAATTTAACAGAAGTAAACAATTTGGTAGAACTATTCCGTTGCCAAAACCAGAAGTTTCTATCAGAAAAGAGATTCGTGCTTGGTTAAACAAACAATAAAATGTTTGATTTTATAGGATGTATTTTAGATACCTACTTAGACATCAAACATTGGTTTAAAACAAAAAAAAGAAGGAAGTATGAAAAAGAAAATAACCTCCCAAAAAGTATTGTGTGGCATCCAATGACAAAACCGTTGTTGATTTTCTTTATCATTATTACTCCTATTATCTTCCTATTTTCATTCTTCTTTTTTAAAAATGAGAATAAAAAGAGAACTACAAAAAGAATGCTGGAAATTTCTAAACTTTTAGAAGCAGAAAAGAAACAATTTGGAAAATTTCCATCAGCATTAAAAGACATTATTAGAAACAACCCGTTAAGAAGCAATTTAACAACGGATTATTGGAAATCTACTTTTGTATATATCCCATCTAAAGATGGACAAAATTACCAATTGACTTCTTTAGGAGGAGATGGGAAATTGAATACAAAAGACGATATACAATACTCTTCAAATTAAACAACACTATCACATTTAAAATTGTTATTTTTGAGGTATAATGCTAAAAAAACTAGAGAACCACATTCACAAAAATCTTCCTTTTTTAAAGGATAAAAAGTTATTAATCGCCATTTCTGGCGGAGTAGATTCTGTGGTTTTAGCACATCTTTTATCAGCCTTAAAATTTAATATTTCTCTTGCACATTGCAACTTTAATTTAAGACCAATTGAGTGTGATATAGACGAAGAGTTTGTAAAAACCTTAGGTAAAAATCTAAATACCGAAGTTTTTACAATTCATTTTAATACAACAGAATTTGCCAAAGAAAACAAACAATCTACACAAATTGCAGCAAGAAATCTCCGTTATGATTGGTTTAATGAACTCATAGAAAAACACCAATTCGATTATATTTTAACAGCACATCATGCAGATGATAACTTAGAAACTTTTCTAATTAATTTAACGCGTGGTGCCGGTTTAGATGGCTTAACCGGAATTCCGGAAATTAATGGAAATATTGTGCGTCCGCTTTTAAAATTTTCTAGAGAAGAAATTTTAGCTTTTGTAAAAGAAAATAATATTGCTTGGCGAGAAGACAAAAGCAATGCATCTACAAAATATATCAGAAATAAAATTAGACATCAAATTCTTCCCGTTTTAAAAGGAATTAACCCTAGTTTGCTAGAAACTTTTGAAAAAACAACGGCACATTTAAAGGAAAGTCAGCAAATCATTGAAGATAAAATTGGTGAAATATCATCAGAAGCCATCGCATCAGAAAATAGTATTTCTAAAATAGATATTTCTAAAATCGAAAAATTATCGAATCCGAAGGCTTATTTATATCAGCTTTTAAAAGACTATAATTTTACAGAATGGGACGATGTTGCTGATCTACTTTCTGCCCAATCTGGAAAACAAATTATCTCTAAAACACATACTTTATTAAAAGATAGAAGTTTTTTATTACTTTCTAAAAAAGTTTTCTCTGCTGTACCCAAAATAACAATTGAGATAGACGAAAATACGACCATAATTACAGCACCTATCCATTTAAAAATTGAAGAAGTACAAGAAAAATCAATAGAAAATAAACAAACTATTTATGTCGATAAACAGCTTCTAAAATTCCCGTTAAAACTTAGAAGATGGCAAGATGGAGATTTCTTTTATCCATCTGGAATGACAGGAAAAAAGAAATTAAGCAAGTATTTTAAAGACGAAAAATTTTCGCTTTTACAAAAACAAAATACTTGGCTACTCTGCAATAATGACAATGCCATTATTTGGATTATTGGATCTAGAAAAGACAATCGTTTTAACAAAAACGAAGCTACAGATGAACTTTTAAAAATTTCAATATAAAATTAAACCAATAGAATTATGAAAAAACTACTACTATTAATTGCTTTTACAACAATACTATCTTGTAAACCAGAAATCGAAAAAAATATAGATTACGCTATTATTTCTGGTAAAATTGAAAATACAGATTCTAAAACAGCAATAATATATAACCAATTTACAAAGAATAAAATTGCTGATATAACCATTGCAGAGGATGGTACCTTTAGAGATACTTTAAAAATAACCACAGATTTGTACGCACTGCGTCAAGGTAAAAATTCTACTGAATTGTATCTTCCAAAAGGAAGCAATCTAAAAATTGAATATGATGCAACAAAAAAAGATTCTACTTTACAGTTAACCGGTAGCTATAGCGCTATTAACAAATACCTATCTGATAAAGTATTAGTTACAAAAACTGCAACTGGAGATCAAAAAGAAATGTTTTTAAAAGATGAAGCAGATTTTAAAACACACATATTAAAAATAAAAACTGCAGAAGAAGGGCTTTTATCTAAAGCATCTGATATTCCGGAAGACTTTAAACAAAACGAACTTAAAAACATCCATTACAACTATTTGTCTATTTTAAACAATTACGCTCCTTATCATGGATATTATTCTAAAGATAGAAGTTTTAAAACTTCAGAAAATTTCTTAGATGAATTAAAAAATATCGATTTAGAAAATGAAAATGATTTTCTATTCTCTGAAGGATATAGAAATATTGTAAGTAACTCAATAGCAATCAACGCAACAGAATTAGCTGAAAAAGATTCCATAGCCAATGACATTGCCTATTTAACATTGACAGCAAAAGTTGAAAGCAATCAAATAAAAAATAAATTATTATTTGACACCGCTAAAGACGGAATAACCTACACAGACAATTTAGATGAGTTTTACACCCTTTTTGCGAACAATTCTACTGACGAAGAAAACAACAAAACAATTACAACTGCCTACAATAAATTGAAGGCTTTGGCTAAAGGAAGTATTTCTCCAAAATTTGTAGATTATGAAAATAACGCAGGTGGAACCACATCTTTAGATGACTTAAAAGGAAAATATTTGTATTTAGATATTTGGGCTACCTGGTGCGGACCTTGTATTGCTGAGATTCCTTCTTTAAAGAAATTAGAAAAAGAGTATCATGGTAAAAACATTGAATTTATAAGTATTTCTATCGATAAAACGAAAGACCATGAAAAATGGAAAAAAATGATTGTAGATAAAGAATTAAAAGGAATACAATTATTTGCTGACAATAATTGGGAATCTAAATTTGTTGAAGAATATATGATAAAAGGAATTCCTCGTTTTATATTAATAGACCCACAGGGAAATATTGTGAATGCGAATGCTCCAAGACCGTCTGATGAAAAATTAGTTGAAACACTGCAGTCTTTTGAATTATAAGCCTTAAGATTCTTAAAAAAACTTAAGAAATTGTCTAAAAAGGACTAAATGTTTTGATACTGATCTGGTTTCAAGATCTCTTCTTACTGAAATTCAACCTTCATAAGAATTTGAAATTAATTCAGATTGACAAAAATACTTTTTAGACAACTTCTTTTATAGAAAACTTACGAGCATAAAGATTTATGCAAACTATTTTTAATCTTATAAAAACAAAATTATCCAATAAGTTACAGAAAATAATGAATTCACGAAAAAGGAATGTAATTTATATCGTTTTCGCAAATAAAAACATGATTATTCATTAAAAAGTAGGTTTAATCATTTCCCTTTTTCGTAATTTTAATCCCGTAAAATCATAAGAAAATGAACAATTTACCTAAGCTAGATAGATTTAATGAAAACGTACTGTCTAAATATCAGATTTACAACAGTATTTTTTCAACGCTACCTTTTGACACCATAGACGATACTGGGGTTTTATTACCTCTTTTACATAAAGTTTGTAACAAAGGTTTTAAATTAGAAAAAAATCCTACAGAAATTGTAGAGCACTTTTTTGATAAATACCAAGACGAACCTTCAGAAAAAGAAAAATCAGATTTACTTTTTCGTTTTATTCAATTTATAGAACGTCAAGTAGTTTTATTTGATGCTGTAGAAGATGCTGCATATCCTATTGTAAATAATATGGATGGTTTTGGTACCCTAAGAAACTCTAAAGAGCTAGCGCTATTAAGTAATAAAAAAGACGAATTAAAAAAGCATTTAGAAGACTTTAAAGTACGTATTGTATTAACAGCACACCCAACACAATTTTACCCAGGGTCTGTTTTAGGTATCATTACAGATTTAGACAAAGCGATTCAAAATGATGATTTATTACTAATTAGAAAATTATTAGCTCAATTAGGGAAAACGCCTTTCTATAAAAAAGAAAAGCCTTCTCCTTTTGATGAAGCCGTAAGTTTAATTTGGTATTTAGAGCATGTTTTTTATCACTCTGTTCCTAAGATCTACAACTACATCCAACATCATATTTATGATGGTGAACCGATAGAAAATGAAATTATTGAACTTGGTTTTTGGCCAGGTGGAGATAGAGATGGAAATCCATTTGTAACTACTAAAATAACTTTAGATGTTGCAGAAAGACTACGTCAAACAATTTTAAGAAATTACTATAGAGACATAAGACGTTTAAAAAGACGTTATACGTTTGATGGTGTTCAGGAAATTTTTGCAAAGCTAGAAAAGAGACTTTATAAGCATGTTGTAAGAAGTTATACAAAAGTTAATTTTTCTCAAAAAATCTTATTAGAAGAACTATATGCTGCAAGAGAAATTATTGTAAATGATCATCAATCTTTATTTGTAGAAGAATTGAATGACGTTATCAATAAAGTTAGAATTTTCGGTTTCCACTTTGCAACTTTAGATATTAGACAAGACAGTAGAGTGCATCACCAAGCATTTACACAAATTGTAGAAGATTTACTTAAAACAGGAGATACCACATTCCCAGAAAACTATTTAAGACTTTCAGAAGAAGAACAAGTTGAAGTTTTATCTGTTGTAAAAGGAAGTATTGACCCAAGTATTTTAACAGACGAAACTTCTGTTAAAACCATAGAGTCTATTTATGCTTTAAAAGAAATTCAACAAAGAAACGGAGAACGTGGAGCAAACCGTTACATTATTAGTAACAACCAAAGTGCTTTACACGTAATGCAAACTTTTGCAATGCTAAACTTATGTGGTTTTGAAAACGAATTACCAGTAGATGTAATTCCGCTTTTTGAAACGGTAGATGATTTAGAAAATGCAGAAGAAGTAATGAGAACTTTATACACCAATAAAGTTTATAGACACCATGTTGCAAAAAGAAAAAACAAACAAACTATTATGTTAGGTTTTTCTGATGGTACAAAAGATGGTGGTTACTTAATGGCTAACTGGGGTATTTTTAAAGCAAAAGAAGCTTTAACAAGAATCTCTAGAGAATTTGATATTGAAGTAATTTTCTTTGACGGACGTGGTGGACCACCAGCACGTGGAGGAGGAAAAACGCACCAGTTTTATGCTTCTTTAGGCCCAACAATAGAGGATAAAGAAATACAATTAACCATACAAGGACAAACGATTAGTTCTAACTTTGGTACCTTAAACTCATCTCAATACAATCTAGAACAATTATTAAGTTCTGGTATTAAAAATGATGTTTTTACCAAAGATCAATTAAATGATAGCCATAGAGAATTAATAAACGACATGGCTGCCACAAGTTATCAAACGTATGTAGACTTTAAAAATCACGATAAATTTTTACCGTATTTAGAAAAAATGAGTACGTTAAAATATTATGCAAAAACCAATATTGGAAGTAGACCAAGTAAACGTGGTGGCTCTGACAAACTTGACTTTTCTGCATTAAGAGCAATCCCTTTTGTTGGAAGCTGGAGTCAGTTAAAACAAAACGTACCAGGTTTCTTTGGAGTGGGTACTGCACTTAAAAAATACGAAGATGCTGGTAGATTTGAAGAAGTAAAAGAATTTTATCACGCTTCAGATTTCTTTAGAACTTTGTTAGAAAACAGTATGATGAGTTTAACCAAATCTTTCTTTGGTTTAACTTCTTATATGGCAGATGATGAAGAGTTTGGTGAATTTTGGACACTAATATTTACAGAGTACGAAACCACTAAAAGACTACTTTTAAAGCTTACAGGAGAATCTGAATTAATGGAAAGTTTCCCTGTAGGAAAAGCATCTATAGAAATTAGAGAACAAATTGTATTACCTTTATTAACAATTCAACAATTTGCTTTAAAGAAAATTCAAGAACTTCAAAAAACTGGCGGAAGCGCAGAAGAAATTGAAGTATATGAAAAAATGGTAATGCGTTCTTTATTTGGAAATATTAATGCAAGTAGAAACTCTGCTTAAAATAGTATCAAAAAATAATTTATATTTAAAATGCACTCAACTTATGAGTGCATTTTTTTTTGTGATATTAAAGTAGTATTTTTATAAAGTAAAATTACGTACTATGAAAAAATACAATTTCTTACTTTTAACTTTATTTGTTGGTAGTTTTTGTTTTTCACAACAACAAACTACGAACAATAATTTTATTCCAGTTAGTATTTACACCTCTTCTTTTCAGCTTACAGCTGATGACACTCCTTCTTATTCTTCCATTAACAAGGACTTAAATTTTAAAAAACGATATAAATTTTCAACGGTTTCTTTTGAAGAAATTGATGATAACCAATTTTTAATTTCTACTGAAAACCTTACTACAAAAGCCACTAAGTTTATCTATGACGACTATAAAAGTTATAGAGATGAAAACTTATTAAAAGGCTTTTTACAAAAACACGACCCTACAAGATGGGATCCTATTAATTTTAAGCAACCAAACCTTAATTAATTTTCTTTATCTTTAGAAAAAAGAAAAAGAATGCTTGTAAAAGTCTATGGCTCTGCCGTCTTCGGTATTGAGGCAACCACAATTACCGTAGAAGTAAATATTGATAAAGGTATTGGATACCATTTGGTCGGTTTACCTGACAATGCCGTTCGAGAAAGTTCATATCGAATTTCTGCTGCACTCAACAACAATAGCTACAAACTTCCAGGAAAGAAAATTATCATTAACATGGCGCCTGCCGATATTAGAAAAGAAGGTGCCTCTTATGATTTAACTTTAGCTGTTGGAATTTTAGCGGCTTCTAGTCAAATAAAATCTGATCATATTGATGAATACATTATTATGGGAGAACTTTCTTTAGACGGAAGTTTACAACCCATACGAGGTGCTTTACCTATTGCAATAAAAGCAAGAGAAGAAGGTTATAAATATTTAATTCTTCCGAAGGAAAACGCGAAAGAAGCTGCCATTGTAGATGATTTAGAAGTTTTAGGGGTAGAAAATATTTTAGAGGTTATCAATCATTTTAATGGTGATGAAAAAATTGAACCTACAATTGTAGATACAAGAGCGGAGTTTTATAAAAATATCGATTTCCCAGAATTCGATTTTTCTGATGTAAAAGGACAAGAATCTATTAAACGTTGTATGGAAATTGCCGCTGCAGGCGGACATAATATTATTTTAATTGGCCCTCCAGGATCTGGAAAAACCATGTTAGCAAAAAGATTGCCGTCTATTTTACCTCCAATGACGCTACATGAAGCGTTAGAGACTACAAAAATTCATTCTGTAGTAGGTAAAATTAAAAAGGAAGGTTTGCTATACCAACGTCCTTTTAGAAGCCCTCATCACACAATTTCGAACGTCGCTTTAGTCGGCGGCGGACAATACCCTCGTCCAGGAGAAATTTCATTGTCTCATAACGGCGTTTTATTTTTAGATGAATTACCAGAATTTAAAAGAGATGTGTTGGAAGTTATGCGTCAACCCCTAGAAGACAGAGAAGTCACTATTTCTCGTGCAAAATTCACTGTTACCTACCCTAGTAGTTTTATGCTGGTTGCGAGTATGAATCCGAGTCCGAGTGGTTTTTTTAATGACCCAAACAGCCCGATGACCTCTTCTCCACAAGAAATGCAACGTTATCTCAGCAAAATATCCGGACCTTTATTAGACAGAATAGATATCCATATAGAAGTAACACCTGTTCCTTTTGCAAAACTGTCTGAAGAACGGAAAGGAGAATCATCCGTAGAAATTAGAAAACGCGTTACCGCATCTAGAGAAATTCAATCTGAGCGTTTTACAGATTTTGAAAACGTACACTATAACGCGCAAATGAGCGTAAAACAGATTCGTGAATTTTGTAAATTATCCGAAGAAAGTTTGACGTTGCTTAAAACAGCTATGGAAAAACTAAACCTTTCCGCGAGAGCGTATGACCGAATTTTAAAAGTGTCTAGAACAATATCTGATTTAGCAGCTTCTAAAGATATTTCTCCAGATCATATTGCTGAGGCCATACAATATAGAAGTTTAGACAGAGATGGTTGGTTGGGATAAAATATTAACTTCTTTTCCTCCTTAAATAGATATTATATATCAACCCAAACATAATTAAAAAGACTCCTAATATTGTCCATAAATTATAGATTTCTCCAAACCAGAAAGCTCCTATAGCAATCATAAAAACGACTTCTAAATATTTTAAAGGAGCAATTACATTTGTTTCGTGAGATTGCAATGCTTTGGTCATATATATCTGGCCAACATAGCCAAAAACACCTAAACTTAATAACAGTAACCATTCTAATGAAGTAGGGTTTTTCCAGTTATTGATAGACATAATACCTCCAAAAACAAAAGCCATTACCATAAAATAATTGATAATTACTAATGGGTTTTCCGTGTCTCCTATTTTACGAATTACCACAAAAATAACACCTAAAGAAATTGCGGATAAAAGAACAAAAAGTATTCCTATAGAATTTACATCTACACCAAATCCTTTAATAATTAATACTCCTGCAAATGATAATAAAAATAAAAACCATTGAACTGGTTTTATTTTTTCTTTTAAGAAAATAAGTGCTAAAATAGCAGCAAAAATAGGAGAAGTATATCTTAATGAAACTGCCGTGCCAATTGCTAAATAATTTAAAGCCTGAAAAAAAGTTGTTAAGGAAATTACTCCTGCAAGCCCTCTAATAAACAACAGTTTTTTATTGTTACCCAGAATAGGAATCTTAGCTTTTAAAATTAATGGCACTGTAAAAAACAACGTACCAATAGATCTAAAAAACACAATTTGATAGGCACTAAAATCATTTAAATATTTTACAACTGTATTCATTAGTGAAAATGCAATGACACTAAAAATCATATAAAAAATTGCCTTTGAGCTTTTCATAAAAAAGTACTTGTACTGTTTAGATTATAAGGTCACAAAAATAAGATTAAAATAAGGAAAACCACCTTTGATTACTAAGAACCTTGCTTTAAAGTCTGAAAAGATTTTGATTACTTTTTCTATTAAAAACTCCAGTTCTTATAACTGCTAGAACTTTCTAATTCTTCTTCTATAGTATCATCTAATTCAGCAAAGAAATCGATACCAGTTAAGGCTTCTATTTCATCTACCGAAACTACAAATTTATACAAAGGCAATTTTGATTCTATATGAGGCATTAAAAAAGCCAACATTTTAATTTTACCATTTGTTTTGTCTAAAATTACTTTATAAAACTGATTCGGAACAGAAACAGATTCACTTCCAATCGTTTTTAAATTGTTTTCTAAAACACCACCTGTAATTACAAAAACACCATCATTTTTCTTTGCCCAATAACGTACTTTCTGTTCTAAACGATTCCAAACGCCTGCGTTAAATTTGTGTTCTTGCGGACTAATATTACTCGTTAAAAAGGTTTCATCGTGCGCTGCTTTGGTAAAACGTCTGTCTGCTGCCGGACATAAATGCCCTTTATCGTAACCAGACTTTTTATAATTCCGCCAATGTGCAGCTTTGGTTTTTACGGCATTGTCTATTTCAAAATAAGGTCTTTTGTAATTTGTACTGCTTAAATCGGATGCTTTTAACTCATACGCAACCCATTCTGCTTGTTCATGTTTCTCGCTATAGGACAATGAATAATTTTGATGATGCACCACTTGATTAGTGGTACTTGTTGGTAGAAAATATTGACTGCTAGTTGATTTTAGTGTTTTACCGTTTTCTATGATACTTTTTTCTTTTTTAGCATCTAAAAGCTCTTCAGAACCTAAAACAACTACTAGTATGATAATGGCTATGATGGATAGTATTTGTTTTTTCTTCAAGGTGATTATTTTAAGTTGTAAAGATATGAAAGAAAGAGAAAAAAGGATTACGACTTTATATGAGATTCCTCAATCACCTAAAAAGGCTCATTTTGGAATGACAGAAAAAAGAAAAACCCTCTCAAATTAATGAAAGGGTTTTGTTTATATGAAATTTCTCAATTACCTAAAAAGGCTAATTTCGAAATGACAGTTTTACTTTTTAGTTACTAATTACTAGTATCTATAGTGTTCTGGTTTATAAGGACCGTCTACAGTTACACCAATATAAGATGCTTGCTCTTCGCGTAATTCAGTTAATTCAACACCGATTTTTGCTAAGTGTAATTTTGCTACTTTTTCATCTAGATATTTTGGTAACATGTATACTTCGTTTCCGTAAGCATCAGCGTTTTTCCATAATTCAATTTGCGCTAAAGTTTGGTTTGTAAATGAGTTACTCATTACAAAACTTGGGTGACCTGTAGCACAACCTAAGTTTACTAAACGTCCTTCTGCTAATAAAATAATATCGTTTCCGTTGATGTTGTATTTATCAACCTGAGGTTTGATCGTATCTTTTGTATTACCATGGTTTTTGTTTAACCAAGCCATGTCAATTTCATTATCAAAGTGCCCAATGTTACATACAATAACCTTGTCTTTCATTGCTTCGAAATGACGACCTTGAATAATATCTTTATTTCCTGTAGTTGTAATAACGATATCAGAATTACCAACAACAGTTTCTAATTTCTTAACTTCAAAACCGTCCATTGCAGCTTGTAAAGCACAGATAGGATCGATTTCTGTAACAGTTACAATAGAACCTGCTCCTTTAAATGATGCTGCTGTACCTTTACCTACATCTCCATAACCACAAACAGTTACTCTTTTACCTGCTAACATAATATCTGTTGCTCTACGAATTGCATCTACTGCAGATTCTTTACAACCATATTTGTTATCAAATTTAGACTTTGTAACAGAATCGTTTACGTTAATTGCTGGCATTGGTAAAGTTCCCGCTTTTACTCTTTCGTACAGTCTGTGAACTCCCGTTGTAGTTTCTTCTGATAAACCGTTGATTCCTGCAGCTAATTCTGGGTAACGATCCAAAACCATGTTCGTTAAATCTCCACCATCATCTAAAATCATGTTTAATGGTTTTCTATCTTCACCAAAGAATAAAGTTTGCTCTATACACCAGTCAAATTCTTCTTCAGTTAAACCTTTCCAAGCATAAACTGCTGTACCTGCTTCTGCAATTGCTGCTGCTGCTTGGTCTTGTGTAGAAAAAATATTACAAGAACTCCAAGTTACTTCTGCACCTAAAGCTTGTAAAGTTTCTATTAAAACTGCTGTTTGAATTGTCATGTGTAAACAACCTGCAATTCTAGCTCCTTTTAAAGGTTGCTCGTTTTTGTATTCTTCTCTTAAAGACATTAAACCTGGCATTTCTGCCTCTGCCAATAAAATTTCTTTTCTTCCCCAAGCTGCTAGAGAAATATCTTTAACTTTGTTTGGTACGTAAGCTATTTTTGTGCTCATATTATGTATATTTATATTCTAATTTTACGAACTGCAAAGTTACAACATCCATTTTAAAAATTATGGCTCTTTACAAAACATTAACTATCAGCAACACAACTAAAGTTTTCATATGGAAAATTGAAGAAACTATTGCCGAGTTAAAACAAGGAATCTCTTTAACAGAAAGCAATGAAGCTAGATTAGCCTCTATGAAATCTGATATCCATCAGAAAGGTTTTCTAAGCATTAGACATCTCTTAAAAGAAGTTGGATTAACTGATGCCGATTTAATTTATGACGAACACGGCAAGCCCAACTTAACTAATGGACGTTTTATTTCTATTACACATTCTTTTGGATTTACGGGTATTATTTTTTCTTATGAGTCTGAAGTGGGAATAGATATAGAAAAACAGCGTGATAAAATTTTAAAAATAGCCCATAAATTTACACCTGTAGAAGAATATAAAACCATTGCAAACCATGATGCTTTAATTAGTAAACTAACCATTGTTTGGGGAGGAAAAGAGAGTTTGTATAAAATCTATGGAAAGAAAAAACTTAGATTTTTAGAAAATATTTATATTGACGATTTTAATTTTTCTGATGAAAAGACAACTGGTGAAATTAGATATGACGGAGAAGAAACTTCTTATACTATAGAATTTTTAGAATTTGAAGGTTTTACGTGCGTGTTTGCACACTAAAAAATTAAAATTTAAAATTGTACCATTACTAAAATTAAACTTTTTTTTAGATATCTTTTCAGAATCAATTTTTTATTAATCACTATAAAACATATAAATCCAGATAGACCTAGAAATTCTTAGATTAAAGGTACTTAATAATACAATCGTTGTAATTGCTAAAAGCGCAACAGTTATATAAGAGAAACCTAATATAAACTTAAATAAAACCATACCCGCTATCATTTCTGCCGATATAAGTGCATAAGTTACAAACATAGCTCCAAAAAAGAAACCTGGTTCTTTCTCGAATTTAAAATGACACTCGCTACAAGTTGTATACATTTTAGGAGACCTAAACATAAGTAGATTCCCTAATTCACTATACATTTTCCCTTTTTTACAATTAGGACATTTACATTTTAACATATCAATTACATTTGCCATACTCTCTAATTTAATAATAGAACAAAATTAAGTTGATAAAACTACATTTACCATATAGTATAATCGCCATTTTTTGTACTTTTAGGACATTATTATGAAAATACCTGTTTTAAAAATTGATCAATTTCAAGAATCCGAGTCGTTAAATGATCTGTATATAAATTCGTTCTCAAATCATATTGAGTTGAATAAGAAGTTAATTGACAAACCTCACAGTCATAATTTTTATTTATGTGTGCTTTTTACGGAAGGGTTTGGTAAACATGAAATTGATTTTAACTCTTATCAAGTAAACCCAGGCAAGGTTTTCTTTTTAAAACCGGGACAAACTCATTCTTGGCAGTTTGATACAAAACCAGAAGGTTTTATCTTTTTTCACTCTCAAGAATTTTACGAAATTAAGTTTTTAGATCATACCCTTCACTCGTTTCCTTTTTATTATTCGAATCAGAATCCGCCTTTCTTAGAATTGTCTCCATTAAAAATGGATGTATTAAAACTAAAGTTTGAAGAAGTCTATGCAGAATATCAACAACAAAACCTGTTAAGAGAGTTAAAAATAATAAACCTTATTAATAGTATTTACATAGATTTAACAAGGGCTTACACTGCAGATGTTAATTTAGAAAAACTCGTTTCTCCCAGTTATTCTATGATACTTGAAAATCTAGAAAACTTAATACATGAAAATTTTTATAAAGAGAAATTACCTAAATTTTATTCCGATCAATTAAACATCACCACCAAACACCTCAACAGGGTTGTAAAAAAAGCACTGAACAAAACTACAAGTCAATTAATTTCTGAAAGAATTATCTTAGAATCGAAAAGGTTAATTATTCATTCTGGAAATAATTTAGCTGCTATTGCAGAGACACTTCAATTTTCTGACTACGCTTATTTCTCAAGGTTCTTTAAATCTAAAACAGGCTTTACTCCTATGGATTTTAGAAAAAAATATACTTTCTAAATAAGCGATTAGTACTACTTGTAAAAACAGATCACTTTAATATTAATCTGCTTGTAATTTCTTATTTTCGCAGTTGTGAATATTTATAAGAACATTTTATCAGCAAAAAAAGAAGGCAAAAAATTATTAGCAGTTTTAATCGATCCAGAAAAGATTGATTTAAAAAACATCGCTTCTTTTTTTGAAAAAGTACATCAATCTATAACAACTCATATTTTTGTTGGTGGTAGTACAGATAAAGACAACGTAACGGATACAGTTGTTGCAGCAATTAAAAAAACAACGCATTTGCCTGTTATTCTTTTTCCGGGTGATGTTTCTCATATATCACAAAAAGCAGACGGAATTTTATTCTTAAGTTTACTTTCTGGCAGAAATCCGGAGTATTTAATTGAACAACAAATAAGAAGTGTGCCTTTTTTAATAAACTCCTCTTTAGAAATTTTGCCAACGGGTTATATTTTAGTTGATGGTCAAAAAGAAACCGCAACACAAAAAGTAAGCAATACAAAACCAATAGCACAAGAAAATATAGAACTGATTTTAAACACCGCTTTAGCTGGCGAATTATCTGGTAAAAAACTCATTTATTTAGAAGCAGGAAGTGGCGCCAAAATACCTGTGGAAGCAAATATTATCACTCTTGTGGGTGAGAATTTAAACATTCCTTTAATTGTTGGTGGCGGAATTCGTTCTAAAAAACAATTAGAAAATGCGTTTAATGCAGGTGCAGATTTAGTGGTTATTGGTACTGCTTTTGAAAATGATGAAGCGTTTTTTAATCAACTTAAAAAATAATACGCTATAATTTTTTCTCGCAGTTTGTCTTTTCGACGCAAGGATAAATCCCATAACAGTGATTCCACAACACTGAACCACAAACTTGTCATTTCGAAGTATTGAGAAATCTCATAACAATGATAACATAATAACAACCAAGCTTTATGTGATTTCTCCCAAAAGGTCGAAATGACAAAACTAGGTGTAGTAAAAACTGAACGTAAAAAGAAACCTCAACAATTGTCATTTCGAAGTATTGAGAAATCCCATAACAGTGATAACATAACAATTACCAAATTTCCTGAGATTTCCTCCCAAAAGGTCGAAATGAAAGTAGTTTTAAATGAATTCTACTTTTGCCTTTACTAATAAAAACTGAAAAGATTACATTTACAACATCAAATAAAACTAAATGTCAGAAATTATCGATTTCCTTTTCGGACAATACGAAACCTATTCTACTATTGATATCTCTTTAGAAATTATTGCCATAATTTTCGGATTTTTATCGGTTTGGTACTCTAAAAAAAATAAAATTTGGGTCTTTCCAACTGGAATGATTAGCACACTTATTTTTGTGTACCTACTTTATAAATGGGAACTTTTAGGTGATATGATGATAAACGCATACTACTTTATTATGAGTATTTATGGCTGGTATATTTGGACTTATAAAAGTGATGGAGAAAATGAAACACCTATTTCGACCACAACCTTTAAAGAAAAAAAACAAAGTATTCTCATCTTTATAGCAACACTTATTTTTGTGTATGGCGTTTACAGCTATTTTGACAAATGGACAAGCTGGACCGCTTATGTTGATACTTTTACAACGGCAATTTTCTTTGTTGGTATGTGGTTAATGGCAAAACGAAAAATAGAAAATTGGATTTATTGGATTGTTGGAGACATTATTTCTGCTCCTTTGTATTTTTATAAAGGGTTTACTTTTACGAGTTTTCAATATTTAATATTTACTTTTATAGCGATATCTGGTTATTTAGCATGGAAAAAGAACTTAAACAAGACCCAATTAACATCGTAAAAGTGGTGCTTTTTGGACCAGAATCTTCAGGAAAAACTACACTTTCTCGTCATTTAGCACGTTATTACCATACGGTTTGGGCACCAGAATTTGCACGTGAATATTTACAAGAAAAATGGAACAACGAGCGTAAAACGTGCGAAAAAGAAGATTTACTTCCTATTGCCATCGGACAAATGAAATTAGAAAATTCTTTAGCAAAAAAGGCTGATAAAATTTTAATTTGCGATACCGATTTACTAGAAACCAAAGTATACTCAGAAGAGTTTTATGGTGGTTTTGTTGATGAAAGACTAAACGAAGCGGCAAGCGAAAATCAATATGATTTATATCTGTTAACGTACATTGATACACCTTGGGAAGAAGATGATTTACGAGACAGACCAGAATTGCGTTTAGAAATGTTTAATGCATTCAAAAAATCTTTAATAGATAACAACAGACCCTATATTTTATTAAAAGGCGATAAAGAAACGCGCTTAAGAAATGCAACAGAAGTTATAGATAAAATAATTGCTAATAAAAACGACTTGCATTCTTTCTCTGATTCTTTACAAGATGTAGACATGCATTTTATGCATCAAAATACAGGTGATTTTGGCACTCCTTTTGAGTATTAAAAAAGTTTTTTGATTAAGAACTCTTTAAGACTTCTCATAATTTAATAAACCTCTCGACTGCGCTCGAGGTGATAAAAAAATGGACAAAGAAAACATAGTAAAAGAACTCAATTTTAAAGGTATTAGAAGCTCTGGAGCTGGTGGCCAGCATGTAAATAAAACGTCTTCTAAAATTGAATTAACTTTCGATTTAGAAAACTCACTGTCTCTTTCTGATAACGAAAAAGACCTCTTAAAAACCAAACTTTCTAGTAAGCTAACAAAAGACAACAACCTCATCTTATTTTGTGAAGAATCTCGCTCTCAGCACAGAAATAAAGATTTGGCTATCAAACGTTTTTTAGAATTATTACGTGTCAATTTAATTCGTCCGAAAAAAAGAAGACCTACAAAACCAAGTAAATCTTCTGTTCGAAAAAATGCTGAAAAGAAAAAGAGAACTTCTGTAAAAAAAGCATTGAGAAAAAAACCTGGGTTAGATTAATCAACAATTAATAATCTCGCTATTTCTAGCAATTCTTTCTTTTCATCTAAAGTTCTATCCAACGGAAGTTGGGCTAAACCAATTAACCTTCTCATAATTTCAATTCCTGTTATTTGCAAGAAAAGACGTTCATCAAACTTTAATGTATATGCTTTTTTTACGGTAGAAATTAATAGCTTATTTCCAGTTGCCATCACCATATGTGCTGCCATAACTCCCAAATCGAATTCTGGAAAACCTTTAAAACTAAATTCTGGATCAATTACAAATACATCATCTTCTTTGGTCATCCAACTACCAGGATAATAATCTCCATGTAGTAAAGTTGTTCCTTCGGATAAATAACGCTCTCCAACTAAAGTGATTTGCTCTTTTAATTTTTCATCATTTTTATAAGTTTGAGAAACTTTTTCTAATCCATCTTGAATCGTATCTAAAGAAAAACCATTATCTGTAACAAAAGGTAAAACAAATATATGTTGATGATTTAACGCACGTAATTCTTTGTTTTCTGGATACGTATTAGAAATATCACTTTTATGAATATTAGAAAGAATATCTACCAAAAGTTGAATTGATTCCGTTTCAATAACACGGTTTTTATAAAGAAAGCTCATGTCTTCGCAATTCCCTAAATCTTCTAAAATCAATACATAATTTTTTGCATCATAAGCAATAATTTTAGGAATATGAGAAGTAACAGCAGGACTTTCAATCGCTTTATAAAACTGATATTCTACATCAATTCTATCTTCTGGCGCAGGAATATCTTGATATTTCTGTACAAAAGGACGCGATTGCTTTACAATAAAAGAACGCTGATTGGTTTTTACACGCAACACCACATTCATATTTCCTTCTCCTGGTTTTTCTACGGATAAAATTTCTTCAGACTCCTTTAAAAAATTGATTTCTAATAGAAATTCTTTGATGACTTTTAAATCTGTATGTATATCAATATATTTCATATTAGAACTTGTTAAGGTGTTTCCAAAATGCTTTTTCCATTGCTTTTTTATCTAAATCTGTGTACACACCAATAGTTCGTTTTGTGTTTTCTTTTGGCGTTTGTAAAGGCGTTATCGTTGCGTATTCTGGGTTTATTAAAGCCTCAATAAGAGCAACGTCCCACATTACCCATTTTTTCTTTTTAGGATCTTTTTTAGTCCACCAACGGTTATACGTATCCCAACGATTTACTAAAATATCTTTAATGCCGCCTTTTCCTTTTAACTGCTTATCTATCGTTTTTTTCTTAAACACTAAATGCTGAGAAGTAGTTGCCGTCATTACATTAAACTCTAAATCTACCGTATTTAAAAGTACATCCACTGCAAAAGGATCATTACGAGAATTGAACTCTTTTTTGTTATACGTATTCGTTTTTACCGTGTGCCAAAAACCAAGATAATTTACTCGGATTTTAGAAATGATAGAAGGATCCTCTAAAATTGCCGAAGCAACGTTGGTACAAGAACCCAAAATAACCAAATCTAATTTTTCGTTATCTTTCATTTCGTGAGCTTTCTCAATAATAAATTTAGAAGCTTCCGAAGGAGAAGGTGTTGTCATAGACGCTAACGGAACATTACTACCTAAAGGCAATTTAATCTCTGGGCGGTTCATCACTTTAATGATTTGCTCATTAATAGCCTGACTTTCACCAACCGTATTATCAGTTGCTTGTGGCGATGTATGAAACTGTGCAGAAGTAATACCTAAAAGATGAAGTGCAGGTTCATCTATAGCACGTACCAACGCAAAAAGATCATCCACTTCATTTGCGGTGTCTGCATCTATAATTAAATGTATCGGTTTTTGTTGTGCTTCTGCAAAGGCAGAAACCAGCAAGAATAATATAAATGTGTATATCGTTTTCATGTAATTTGTCATTATATAATGATGTTTTATATTTCGATTGTAAACCCACATTTTTAAAGTATAAATTATGGGTTTACCTTTCTTTATTTCTAATTTAAAGATTAAAAAATTAATCTTTTTCCCACCAACCTTTACTATTAATATTGTCTCCACCAATCCTTTCTGCAGCTTCTTTATAATTAGCGTTATTAGAAGCTTGTTCAGACTCTGGATACAGATAACGAACTGGGTAACGATCTTGATTAAAATTATCTGGACCAGCTACTAGATTAGGAATTCCTGTTCTGCGAACATTAAACCAAGCTTCATGACCTACAGAAATTAAACTCAACCATTTTTGAGTCATAATTTTTGTGATATCATCTTCACTTCCGTCTAAAGCAATAGCAGTTCTTGTAAAATAATCTGCAGGAATTTCTGTGTTATAATAAGCAAAACTAGCGGCAATTCCGTTTTGGTAATACATATTTGCATCACCAGAAATAAAACCTTTTACAACAGCTTCTGCCAAAGCAAATTGAGTTTCGGAATATTGCATGTATTGTGCATCTACGCCGTTAGGAGTATCTCTAAAAATACTTCCGAATAAAGAAATATTATTTAAGTCTACACCACTAGCGGCAATACTATTATTCGATTGTCCGTTTAATAAACCATGAAATTCTGCGGTTGTATTAGCAGTTGCATTTGTTGCTTTATATAAAACTGCCATTCTAGGATCGTTCCAAGATTTTAAAATTTCTTCTACAGTAATCGTCATAGTATGTTCATTATTAATACCAGAAGCAGCATTAAATAAAGGAAACTGATTTGGTGATGTACTTAAATAAGGAAGAACCGCATTATCGTTGTTAGATTGCATGATGTTACCGGAATCTGCCAAAGCTTGTAAGTCTGAAAAATCACTTAAACGCTTACTAATACGCATTAAATAACGGACTTGTAAAGAGTTGGCAAATTTTATCCATTTACTTAAATCTCCATTAAATAAAACATCACCTTCAATAATAGCATTGTTGTTTTCTAATGTTGTGGCAGCATTTTTTAAAGTCGCCAAAATACCTGTTTCAGGATCTGTATAAATACTTTCTTGTGTATCGTATTTAGGAGAAAAAACACCATCAACAGCTCCTAAAGCTTCAGAATACGGAACATCATTCCATAAATCGGTAAGTTGAGAGAATAAATAACTTTTCATAATATCACCAACCGCATTATAAGCACTGTTTGTGGTTTCTGAATTTTGTATCGATTCAATATCAGAAAGTAAACCAAAAATAGCATTCCAATACCCACTATTAGATCCCATTTCATAACGATCAATACGTTCAAACTCAATACTAGCCGAAAATTGAGCTAAATAATTGGCTTGTCTAAAGCCTTGGTCGTATGCATTTAAATCGGAAGAAACCGAAAGAACATTGGTTAATAAAAATTGCGGAGCAACAGATTCTGGATTATTATTATTTGTATTAATTTCTTCGAAACCGCTAGTACACGCAGTAAAAAATGTACTAAAAACGAAGATTGCTAAAAATATATTTTTATAATTTTTCATTTTCTTAAAATTCAGTTTTAATACTAATTCCGAAACTTCTTGTAGATGGGTATGAGAAATCTTCAACACCCTGTGTTACACTTTGTCCTTGTAAAGCATTTAGTTCTGGATCAAAGTGAGGGTTTTCTGTAAATAAGAATAAATTACTACCTGTTAACCCAATTTTTATTTTTTGGAAACCAATTCTATTGACTAAGCTCTTATTAAATTTATAATAAATACTTAGTTGTCTTAACTTTAAATAAGAAGCATCATACAATGCACTTGCTTCATTACCACGATCAAAAAAGCTATTATTGTATGTTTGTGCAGAAACATTAGTAGTATTTGCAACATACTGTGGAGCTGCATCTGTACCAACATTAACTACACCGTTACCTACAATACCTGTTTCTCTGCCTATTAAAGTTTCTTTTAATACACCAGAAGTACTTCCTAAAGCTTTAGTTCTTGAAACGATTGTTCCACCTTGTCTCCAGTCGAATAAAAAGGATAGGTTTATATTTTTATAGGTGAAGTTATTATTAAAACCTACTTGAAAATCTGGATTATAATTTCCTAATAAGCGTAAATTAGGATCTTGTACAGGTAGACCATTAGCATTGTGAAGAATCTCTCCATCAATTTCTACAAAACCAGTACCAAACATATCTCCAACTCTACCACCTTCTTGAGCAATATAAAAAACACTATTAGAACCTCCAGAACCAGAAAACACGTCTGCTGAACCCGTTACAAATTGATCTACTCCTTCTGGTAACTCTGTTACAATACTTTTAGAAGTAGAGAAATTTACAGAACTTTCCCATTTAAAATCTTTATTTTTAATTAGAATACTACTCAATAAAATTTCTAAACCTCTCGTACGAACTTCTCCACCGTTTATGTTAAAATTACCGAAACCACTTGCTTGAGAAATAGGACTAGATATAATTTGGTCTACACTCGTATTTTGATAGGCAGAAAGATCTACTTGTAAACGATTGTTTAAAAACCAAGCTTCTAAACCAGTTTCTAAAGCATTTAATCTTTCTGGTTTTAAATTGGAATTCTTTAGCACATTCTCATTGGTTACACGAAAATTGGTTCCGTAATTTTGATTTAATAAATAGTTCTGGTTGTTTTGATAAGGATCTGTATCATTACCAACACTTGCGCCACTAAAACGAAGTTTTAAGAAAGAGATTGCTTCAGGTAATGTCACTAACTTACTAATTACAGCACTTACACCGGCAGAATAATATCCAAAAGAATTGTTATTGGCAGGTAAAGTACTACTCCAGTCATTTCTATAAGAAACATCAAAATAAAAAGCATCTTTATAGTTTAGATTACCAGTAGCATATACACTATTTATTCTTTTAGTAAACGTATTACTTTCTGCAACCAAAGCAGCTTTAGAGTTTGCAAGTGTAAAAATATCTGGAATAGCTAATTGAGGCGCTAAAGTATAACTGTATTCTATTTCTTGATCAAAACGGTTAGCACCTGCACTTACATTATATTTCCAATTTTCATTAATTACATCATCATAAGAGATTAATACATCTGTGTTTAATTCTTTAAAAAACACATTGTCTTCTCTATAAGATCCTTCTAGATTTGCATTGGTACTTACAGCACGTCTAAATTCTCGCTTATCATTATAGGTATCTAAACCAGTACGTACAGTTGCAGTTAATTTGTCTGTAATATTGTAAACAGCGGCAGCGTTTCCTAAAAATCTGTTTTTATTAAAACTGTTGGTGTTTTCAAAAACAGTTAAATAAGGGTTTGTTAACCAGTTGTAGTTAATATCAAAATGTTGAGAACCTTCTTGTCCTGCTTGCCAATAATTTCTAAAAGAATTAATATCTGCTTGTCTACCTGTCCAATTAAAACCATAAAGAGGGTTTTCGTATCCGTATCCTAAATTAGGACGGTTTCCACTTCTTGTATTAATATAATTAACAAAAGCATTTACATGTAACTTTTTGTGTAATTCTTGGTTTAAACTTATAGAAATACCATCTCTTTTTAAATCGGTATTAGGTACAATTCCTTCGTTTATTAAATTACTATACGAAAATCTACTACTTCCTTTATCGCCAGAAGAGCTAATAGCAATATTATTTTGCTTCGTAATTCCGGTTTTAAAAAAATCACGTACATTATTAGGATTAGAAACCCAAGCAGTTGGTGTAATAGGCGTTAAAGTTCCGTCTGCTTGTGTTCTTGCAATAACGTCTCCAGCACGAACTGTATTTCCATTAATATCTACAGATGGACTATCAAATTGATTGATTAAAAAACCTTGATCTAAACGCGGACCATAACTACTTAAACCACCATCATTAACGCCAGCTCCAGCACCATTTTGAAAAGAATATTCACCATTAGAACCTCCACCATATACATTTTGATAATCTGGTAAGGTTAATAAAGTTTCTATAGTTAAAGAGCTATTAATGCTAATACCTAAACCTTTTTTCTTTTCACCTCTTTTGGTAGTAATTAATACCACTCCGTTAGCGGCTCTAGCACCATATAAAGCAGCAGAACCTGCTCCTTTTAAAATAGAGATAGAAGCAATATCATCCGGACTAATTTCAGATGCTCCATTACCATAATCCACTTCTTGTAACGAACCATCGTTTACTAAATCACTTGTAATTTGCTCATTACTAATAGGCACACCATCAACAACAAATAAAGGTTGATTGGAGCTGCTTAAAGAATTCTCTCCACGAATAACAATACGAGAAGAAGATCCTACACCAGAAGAACCATTGGTAACTTTTACACCAGCAACTTGTCCTGCAAGGCTATTTACCACGTTCGTAAGCGTAACTTCTGTAAGAGCCGCAGGTTTTATAGTAGTTACGGAAGAAACTAAAGATTGTTTTTCTCTTTTAATACCTAAAGCAGTAACAACAACTTCGTTTAATATTTCTTGCTGAAACGAAGCCGGAAACAATAACAATTTGACTACTGATTCTTCATTAGAACGCACATCTACCATATCAGAAATAGTGGTTCCGTATGTTTTGTTTCCATCAAAAATAACTTGGTAACCGTTTGCAGCGACAATGGAATTAAAAGAGGCTTTACCTACTTCGTTTGTAGTCTTTTTTGCTTCATAACCTTGCTGATCATTCACAAGCGTAACAGTTATGTTTTTAATTGGTGCTTTGGTCTCATAATCTATAACGTAGACGACAAGATCTTCTTGAGCACTTAGGCTAATAGTAAATAGCGCAAGTAACCCGAAAAATAAATTTTTCATTAGTTTGAGTTAAAATGTATGTAAAATAATAAGTCCTGTTTTTACAGAAAATTGTACTTATAATTAATTACAAACCAATGGAGGTCCTTTATTGTATGGGTGATTTAATGAAGCTTCTTTAAATTGTTGAAGAATGTATTTGCTTACTTTTAAAATTACTACTTGTAGGTTTTGTAATAATTTAAGTGCTTTTATTTTTAGAAAAGAAAGTGTCGCAATGTTTTTAGAAATATCTAACTCTTCATCTAAATCGTATAAATAAGGAAGTGTAGCAGTTGCTATTTCTTTTTCTGATAAAAGTGTTTTTAACTCTTTATATAATGTTGATGACTCCCAAGGAAGTGAAAGAAATTCTGAGGCTTTAAATTGATCTTTACGTATACCCAAAAGATAAAAACCACCATCATAAGAAGGTCCAACAGGTATTTGATTGTTTTCTACGGATTCTATGGCGGCACGAAGATGCTTTTTTTCTAAACCTAAAGTATCGTTACCAACTGTTATAACATTATTATACCCTTTCTTAAAAATGTCTGAAACGGTATTTACATAACGTTCTCCAAAATTATTTCCTTTTTGATCTTTCTCTGTATAATGAAAGTAGTCTACATCTAAAGAACTAACTTTTTCTTTAATTAAAGCATTCAGTTTGCTAGCCGTATCCTTTTTTTGAAGGAAAGGCTTACGTAAATTTTCGGCTTCTTGCGAAAGCGAAAAGATAAGAATAGCAGTTTTAGAATGTTTTAAATTGATCAAAAGTTTGTTTTAGATTTTAGCAGTCGTAATATAATAAAGCAAATTACAAAAGCTAAAATAATAAATAGGATGATGTATAATTTAAATTTACTCTATACCCAATAAAACTTTATCCAATTCTTTTTCTAAATCATCATCATACTCAACGCGTTTTAACACTTTACCTTCTTCACTAATAATAAAAGTAATTGGTATGGATGATATATTATATTGTAGAGCTACCGGATCGATATTAATCTTAGTTAGTTTAGAAAAATTTGGCCAACTTATTTGTAATTTATCACTTGCATTTTTCCACATTTCTCTTCTTATATCAAATGAATAACTTACAATCTGAAAATTTTTGTCTTTGTATTTTTCTATTAACGGAGGAAATTCTTCTTTTATTTGTTTTATACACGGAGGACACCAACCTGCCCAAAAATCTAACAGCACTACTTTTCCTTTAAAATCACTTAATTTTATTTCTTCTCCATCTAAGTTTTTTCCGATAATATCTACAATATCATCTCCTTCTTTAACTCGTTTTAAGTGTAAAAAATCATCCAATATTTTTCCGTAACTAGATTTTTTTAATTCTAAAGGAAGTTGACTGAAATAATCTTCTAGTTTTTCTTTTTTTAAATCAAACCTGTAATCTAAGATTTCTGATAAAGAAAAATAATTATTAGGATTCTCGAATAGAAATTTAGTAGAAGTATTTGTAATTGAATCTCTATATGCTTTATATGCTTCTTCTGAAATAAGTTTTTTATTAAATTTTTTATACGTTTCTGCTTGTCTGCCTCTAAAAGGCTTCAAAAGTTTTTCATGACGAAGTGCAATTTTATTTGTTTCACTACCTGTAATAATTTTACTAAAGTCATTATTTTTTTCTAATAGTTCTTCTTTAGAAGAATTTATCGTAATTTTTTTATTTTCTAACCAAAAACCAATAGATACATCAGAAATATAAATACCAACAGGTGTAGGATCATTTAATTTTCCTTTAAAAGTAAATTTATTATTTATGATGATTGTAGAATCTAATTCTTTCCAAGTATTAGAATTAAATAAAAGTACTTTTGTACTGTCTTTTAAACCTGTAATATCTGCTTCTACAATATAACCACTTTGTTTTTTTTGACAAGATATTAAGCCAATTATAAGACATAAAATTACAATACTTTTTTTCATTTTGATGATTTTGGTTTTCTAAAGATAGAAAAAAACATTAACTACTAATTACAATTTTATTTTAATAAAGTTAGCAAACAAATGTAGCCCTGATTGAACGACATGTTTGAGCTCTTTTTTATCCCTTTTTAGGATAAAAAAAGCGAGTAGTGAAAGCAGGAAATAGCTTCAAAAAAAAAAGCTTTTGTTATTCTTTATGTCAAAAAACTGAGGTAATTTTGCAGCGTTCTCATAAAGGGGTGCTTTTTAGTTGGCAGTTTCAGTTATCAGTTTTCAGTCTCAACAGACTTTTTATACTTTTAACGATATAAACTTTCAACTTTTTAAGGCTGAGATCATACCCAATGAACCTAGAACAGGTAATGCTGTTTAGGGAGGCGATAATCGCCATTTTGCATAACATATCGTTATGTAGCGTAAAACAATTTAACTGAAAATTATTTTGTTCTTATTTTACATAAATGATAAACACTAATTATTCAACATAAATCACAAGAATAATTACCTCTTTTTATTCGTTTTAAATTATTTTAAAATGAAAAAAATCACATTTTTTTTATTCTTGTTTGCAGGTATATTTGCAAACGCCCAGTCGTTAACTTTAAAAGGAAAAGTAGTAGACGAACACAATGAATCTTTGCCAGGAGCCACTATTTTGGTGAAAGAAAACAACAAAGGAACTTCTACCGATTTTGATGGAAAGTTTCAATTAAATCTACTAAAAGGAGACTACACCATTCAGGTTTCATATATTGGTTATAACACCGTTTCTAAAGAAATTTCTTTAGACAAAAACAAGGAAATTGAATTTACTTTAGTACCAAATGCAACTGTTTTAGAAGAAGTTTTGGTTTCTGCAGTTCGTGTAAATGCTGATGTGCCAGTAACGTTTTCTAATCTTTCTAAAAAGGAAATTGCAACCCGTAATTTAGGTCAGGATATTCCTATTCTGCTTAATTATATGCCTTCTGTGGTTTCATCATCAGATGCTGGTGCAGGTGTTGGTTATACCTACATGAGCGTGCGTGGTTCTAACGGAGAGCGAATTAATGTTACCGTAAACGGAATACCTTATAATGATGCTGAAAGTCATGGTTCTTTTTGGGTGAATTTAGGAGACTTTGCTTCTTCTACAGAAAATTTACAACTGCAACGTGGTGTTGGAACCTCAACCAATGGTTCTGGTGCTTTTGGTGCGAGTTTAAATATTTTAACGGATGCTGTTTCCGAGGAAGCTGGTGGAGAAATATCCAACTCTTTTGGTTCTTACGGAACTAGAAAACATACCGTAAAATTTACAACAGGTAAAATTAACGACCACATAGAAATTGCAGGTCGTTTGTCTAATATTTATTCTGATGGTTATGTAGATAGAGCAAGCTCTGATATAAAATCGTACTATTTACAAGGTAGTTATACCGATGAAAACACGTTGATAAAAGCGGTTACTTTTGGTGGAAAAGAAGTTACGTACCAAGCTTGGGAAGGTTTAACGGCAGATCAACTTAAAGAAGATAGAAGACAGAATCCTTATACGTATGACAATGAAGTAGATGATTATGACCAAAACCATTACCAATTACATTGGAATGAAAAATTAAACGAAAACTGGTCTACTAATTTAGCGTTGAACTACACAAAAGGTGCTGGTTTTTTTGAGCAATATAAAGCGGAAGAAGATGCTGCTGATTTTGGAAATTTAATTGTAGATGGTTCTGATGTGATTGTAAGACGTTGGTTAGAGAACGATTTTTATGTTGTAAATTTTAATACGAATTACAAAACTGATAAACTGAATTTAATTTCTGGAATTTCGTATTCTAATTATTCTGGAGATCATTTTGGTGAAGTTATTTGGGGTTCTGATTTAGCAGAAAATGTAAATATTAGAGATCAATATTATTTTTCTGATGCTAAGAAAACAGATTTTTCAATCTTTGCAAAAGCAACTTTTGATATTAGTGAGAAATTATCAGGTTATGCAGATGTACAAGGGCGTTTTGTAAATTATGAAACCAAAGGAATTACTTCTAAAAGAGCACCAATTGATGTGGATGCAAACTTTAATTTCTTTAACCCGAAGGTTGGTTTAACCTATAAAATTAACAACGATAATAATTTATATACTTCTTTTGCTGTTGCAAACAGAGAGCCAAACAGAAATGATTTTGAAGCTGGCGTTACCACACACGAAACTTTAAATGATTTAGAATTTGGTTGGAGGTTTAAGTCGGAGAACTTTAAATTAAACTCCAACATTTATTATATGAATTATAAAAACCAGTTGGTATTAACTGGTGCTTTAGATGATGTTGGCGCGCCTGTAAGAGCAACTTCTGGAGACAGTTATCGTTTAGGTTTAGAAATTGATGCAGATATTACGGTTTCAGATCAGTTTTCTATAAAACCGAATGTAGCTTTTAGCTCTAATAAAAACAGAGACTTTTTTATAACAAGAGATGGAACCCCAACTCCGCAAGCTTTAGGAAATACAGATTTGTCTTTTTCTCCGGATATTATTGCAGGAAACATGTTTATTTTTAAACCAATAGACAATTTACAGTTCTCTTTCTTATCTAAATTTGTTGGCAAACAATACATGAGTAATTTTGGAAGTGCTATTTCTGATAACGATGTTTTAAACGATTATTTTACGTCTGATTTTAATATTGTGTATCAAATAACACCAAACAAAGTTTTTAAATCGATTGTATTTTCTGCTTTGGTAAATAATATTTTTAATACCGAATATGTAGACAGAGGTTATTATTATACATATGATGATGATTGGTCTGACCCAAACCAAATTACTACGGTAGATGGTGCAGGTTATTATCCGCAAGCAACTAGAAATTTCTTAGTTGGCGTTACCTTAAAGTTTTAATCGCAGGGCGATAACCAAGGATTTATTCTCTTATTCTTACATCGAGGTTTTTGATTAAAAACTTCATTTTTTAATAGTTTTTGATTAAAATTGATCAAAAAACAAACAAAACGAGCATTTTCTATTGAAAATTGCTCGTTTTGTCGTATATTGGAAATTATGAAAAATTCATTTTTATACATCAATAATAACACAAGCATTTATAGTCTCGCTTTTTACTATCTAAAAGGTCATTCTAATAAATCAATTGCACTCGCTTTCTAGTTTTTCTATTCCTTAATTTTTTAAGAAAATTAAACCCGTATTAATCTTCAACTTCATATTAAGTGTTCTTACACTTATTTAAAACTGTACATATGAAAATAATTAAAATACAAAGAAAAACTAAATATCAAAAATACTATTCCTCTGCAATGGGAACTTTAAATTCTAGAGTAACTTATATTAAAAAATATTTTTTAGGAATTCCTATTAAAACTATCCATGAATACCGAGAAACGTATTATGGAGAAGTGAAAACGTGTGATGATTGCAATTTATTTATTTAAAATTAATCTTTAAAAAACCGAAACAATATATGAGACAACTTAAAATTGTAAAACAAGTAACCAATCGTGACGCCAAATCTTTAGAAAAATATTTTCAAGAAATTAGTAAAATTGGGTTAATTACTGCTGATGAAGAAGTAGAATTAGCTTTAGAAATAAAGAAAGGAAACAACAGAGCATTGGATAAACTTGTAAAAGCAAATTTAAGGTTTGTAGTTTCTGTTGCAAAACAATATCAAGGTCAGGGTTTAAAGCTATCTGACTTAATCAATGAAGGGAATTTAGGCCTTGTAAAAGCTGCAAAACGTTTTGACGAAACAAGAGGTTTTAAATTTATCTCTTATGCTGTTTGGTGGATTCGTCAGGCAATTATGTCTGCTTTGGCAGAACAATCTCGTATAGTACGTTTGCCTTTAAATAAAATTGGTAGTATTAATAAAATACGAAAAATCTATGCTCGTTTAGAACAAGGAGAACAGCGTATGCCTACCAACAAAGAAATTGCAAAGCAGTTAGACATGACAGAGGATGAAGTTGAGCAATCTTTAAAAAATTCTGGTAGACATGTTTCTATGGATGCACCTTTTAAAGAAGGAGAAGATTCTAACTTATACAACGTATTACAGTCTGACGAGTCTCCAAGACCCGATAAAGACTTAATGAGTCAATCTTTATCCATTGAAATAAACAGAGCTTTAGACACGCTTTCTAACAAGGAAGCTAAAGTGATAAAAATGTTTTACGGCATTAATCTTCCGAGTCCTTATAGTTTAACCGAAATTGGGGCAACTATTGATTTATCTAGAGAGAGAGTTCGCCAAGTAAAGCAAAAAGCAATTAGACGCTTACAACATCAATCTAAAACACATCTTTTAAAAACATATTTAGGGTAAACCGTTTGTTTCCTTAATGAAATTACTTTTTAAAATCTCAAGCTTTTGCTTGGGATTTTTTTGGTTTAAAAAACAGAACTTAGTCTGACGACTGATATAAATTGTGTGTAAAGCAAGAAGAATTCGACCTAACAAAAAAAAAGACGAAAACCATTTAGTTTTCGTCTTCAACTTCACCTTCAGGTTTGATAAGTTTCGACTGATATTTTTCTAAAAACTTCTTTTGTCTCGCAATCATTTGCTCTCTTAATTTATCAATATCCATAAAGTCATTTCCAAAATTACTTCCAAAGAAATCATCATTAAAGAATTGTTTACTAAAAAGTGAATCTTGAGAAAAAACATCTTCAAATCCTTGATTTTCAAATCCTGAATAATTTGAGAAAAAACGTGATTTAAAAGATTGCATCAAACTATCTTTATCAGACATTGAGAGATTACCTAATTTATCATTTGAAGACCATGAATAAACACTATCATATCTAATTAAATTTCCGTTTTCATCAAATTCTTTATCAACTTTCCAAGTGCCTTTAGGCTCTTCAACTATATCCGTTTTATTATTTTCTTTTTCAACTTTTTTAGTTTCATTCGCTTGTCCTTTACAACTAATACTTAATAAGCAAACCATAAATAATAAAATATACTTATTCATCACTTTACATTTTATGTTAAACTTAATTTTGAATTTGTTCTAAATGTTTTGAACAAACTACTAGTTTCTATCATTTTTAATCAATTTGTTTTTGAAATATATTTGATAACTTGCATTTTTGGTGAGGTAAATTTTCCTTTAACCGTTACCCATCCCCTGATTTAAAATTTCTTGGCATAACATTATAATTTTAAAGAATTAAACTTATTGTTAAGAGGATGCTGAAAAAAATCAGCATCCTTCTTAATACTTTGCTCTAAAATTTAGTGAAACAATTATGAAATATTAATGCTTCTGGCAGGCTTTTGTTTAGCCTCTTCTTTTTTTGGTAAAAGAATATTTAAAATACCATTATCATAATTTGCATTAATCTTTTCATCGTTTACACTTTCCGGTAAATTAAAGGTTCTCTTGAACGAAGAATAACCAAATTCTCTACGAGTATAATTTTCTTCCTTATGTTCATTTTCTAACTTTGTTTCTGTAGAAATAGATAATACTTGATTATCAAGGTCAATTTTGAAATCTGATTTCTTTAGACCTGGAACTGCCATTTCAACCATAAAAGCATCGGCAGTTTCTTTAATATTTACTTTAGGCAAAGTAATTCCAGTATTAAAGTTTGAAGTGAATACTGATGGTAGGTCTCTATTAAAGATGTCATCTAACCAATTTGACAAAGTTGGGAAGTTTTGATTTGAATTGCTGTTCGCTAAACTTCCATTTTTAGGAACAGTTGCTAAATTGCTCATAATTAAAAAATTTAAATTAAACATTATTTCAAAGTTGAAATCTTTACGACTTCGATAATGTTTAAACAAATTAAATACCAAAATCGATTTATTGGTATTTATCACAATTATTCAGTGTTATTTTGTCATAATTCCGAAAAACTGTCATATTTACTCACAATAAAATGACATATTTACATTTATTAAAACTGGTAAAAAATAAAACTACCGAATAAAAAATTGATTAATTTAGTGTTTAACCAAAGTTAGTTGCATTTTTATTCACTTCAATTTTCCTTCGGAAAATAGCCGTTCATAAAAATCACATGCATTCAATAACTTCACAAATCTAAAATTATAGATTTGTGAAATGAAAATAAAAAACATCTACTTATGAATAATATAATAGACCGAATTACAAAAATGGAAAACATATTAGACGAACTCACTATGGTAGTTGAAGAATCTGACAAAGCAATGAATGAACTTGTTGGTTCTTTAAAAAATTTAAACACATTAAAAAAATATTATGAATCTCAATATATGAAAGATGTTATGGCAGACAAAATAAATGAAGTCCCACAAGACCTTAAACGAGGTGTTTTGAGTGAGGATGCTGTTCATATGTTACTTACCGATTTGGTTGAATTATCTAACAAAATGGAAAATTTGAGCAAAAAAATAAGATAATTTATATCTAAAATTACACTAATAAACAGCAAACAAAATACAACGAACTTCAAATACCTTATAAAAATAATTTCGGATTAACGCTTAATCAAAGATCATTACAAACTCAACTATTCTTATACATCAACGATAGGTAATTTAAAAAACAAAAAAAGGGAACAAAATGCTCCCTTTTCTAAAATCTTGTAGTTTTATTATTCAGCTTCCAACAACAAAACAATTTTATTAAAATCTGCCGCACTATTAATGACTGTTCTGTACTCTTCATACATGTCAACTTCAATACTGTTTTCTTTATAATATTCGTTGGCTGTTACTGTTAATGTGTTTCCTTTTAATTGATAAGAAGATTTAAAAAAGAACAATTCTTTTCCGTCTTTCACATACGAGTTATCGATATTAATATCCTCTAAATTGGTTATTTTATAACCTTCAGGAATATGAAGTGTTAAGGTTCTATTATAACCTCTATGAAACTGTCCTTCTAACGGTAAAACTCTTTCTTTTTCTTGATACATTTCTATTTGTTGTCCAATTAAATCGCCCAACTTAAATAAATATTTTCTTCCTGCTTTTTCTACAAAACCTTCCGTAGTAAAATCTACTTTTATCTGTAAAGGCTTAATTCCAAACAGTTCTGCATCGGCATTTATCAACTCTCTTTTTTCTACTTCAAAATCGTACGTCATGCTTTCTACAAAACTATCTACCAAGTCATTTCTAGCATCTTCACCCTGAATTAAATGCATAAAAGGCTGAATATTCATTGCGTAATATCCGCCGAAAGCTCTATCTAAATGAACGGTATTTTCGGTTAAATTATCTTTATTAAAATCAATGGTTACCTTCATCACATCTAAAACCTCATCTACTTTTACGGGTTCTATATATGTAATTCTACCTGTAACAGATTTCAGATTTCCAACAACACCTTCCTTTAAAAAAAAACCATAATTGTCCGTTAGATAAGGTAACGGAAAACCATATCTTGTTCCGGATGCATTTGGAGATAGATACTTTTTTGATGTAGGGAAATACAGTAAAAAGTCGGTTAAAAAATTTGTTGCTTCAAATTCTGGGTCAAACTTCATTTCATTTCTATCGGTTGTTATCACCAATTCATGTTCTATATTTAAGGTTCTTAAAACAGCAACATATAATTTAATAACACCACTTTCATTAGCTATTTGTGTCTGTAAAATAAGGTCTAAATCTTGTAAATCTGGATTATAACTATCTTGAGAGTACACAGTTGATTTTATATAAAAATCTAATTTTCTAATAATACTTTCTTGATCTGCATCTTTTGGCAGCTCTAATTCTTTTATAAAATCATTTAGTAATCCCTTTGTTTTCTCAGAATATTCAGGATAATAAGAAGCGTACACAGTTTCTGCAATATTACTGTAAGAGATAATATCAACATCCATATTATCTACATTTTTATCCATTTTATAAAGGATAAAACCTCTTGAAGCATTGTAAGGTGCTTGGTATTCATTTTCTAATTTTTCAACTTTAGAAACATGTAATTTATAATGTATTTTATCTGTACTTAATGTATCTCTTTCTACATCTGGTAAATTATTATAGCTCTTAAATTTAAACAACAAATTACTTGGAGAATACAGATCAAATTCTACTTGATCTTTATAGTAATCATCTTGAATGTAAAATTTATTTCCGGTATAACTTGGCGGTCTTTTTACCACATACATATATTCTATAAAACTACCTTTTGTAATACCTTCTAAAGCAAAATATGTATACGTATTACCGGTTTCTTCGTCTTCTGCTGTAAGAATTTTAGATTTATCTAAGTTGATAATTTTTCCATCGGCAGTAATTACTCTCGCTTTATTTACTTGCATTTCTGCTTCCGATGAAAATGGCAGATAGATTTTATTAAACTCCTCGATTGCATCATCAGAATTTAACCATAAAACTTTGTGTTCTAAAAAGAATTCTACCAAATAATCCTCTTGAAAATAAAACTCTGTTACTGTCTTTTCTTTAACAGCAATCATATCTTCAGAAATTTCTTTATCTACTTTATAATTCGGATTTACCTCCCAATCATAGCTTTCGAAAAAGGGTTTTTCTTGAGCGTTTACAATCTGAAAAACACATAAGAAAGCTATTAATAGGTAAATTTTATTCTTCATCATTCGTTTATTTAAAATCATGTCTTATTTGTTATATGAAGTTCTGAAATAAATTCAGATTAACACATCATGATTATTAATTAATTTGTTTTTATTCTTTTTTTAAAACTACAATTTCTTTATAATTTCTTTCAATTTTTTGAATCTCTTTGTTTACTTCTTTTTGTTGTTCTCTTGATAAAACTAAGAAGTTTAACTCAATTTCATGATTATAAATTACTTCATTTCCTTTTACTTGATAGGTGATTTCTGAAGTTAATAAATCATTAGAAACTGTTATTGATTCTGGAACATAGTCTACTTTATAACCTACCGGAATTTCTAATTTAGTAGTATACTTATAGTGTTTTTGATATTCGTATTCTATAGCGTTTTTTCTATTTTTATCAGCTTTAAATAAAGAGATTTCTTTTTTTAAATTTAGATTGATATAAATTTCATCACCTAAATTCTTAGCGTAGTTATTAATTTCAAAATCATAATCTACTATAAAATCATCATCATAATGATATTTATTGGTTTCCTTAAAACTATTTATTTGAAAGCTATTGTTTCCTTTTTCAAATACGCGTTTATAAAACTTCTTCAACTTAGCTTCCGTATTTCCAGATTCTAGTGTATTAAAAATATCACTTTTTAAATATCCAGAAATTATCGTCTTTGAAGAACCAATAACGTTACCGTTTTCTATTTTGATATTACTAACATCTATAACAGCATTTTCTTTTGCTGCAATAATTGGCACTTTTTTTATCTTAAAATCTTTTCCGTAACCAACCAATGCTTCTTTTCCTTGAATAAAAGAAGTTGGCATTCCAAATTTTATATATCTGCCAGTGGCGTCTAAATAATAGGTTTTTCCATTGTTTTCGTAAGAAAGAATCATGTGATTGTCTACAACTGGCGTTGGAACTTCGTTATAAGTGTAAGGAATACTTCTGGTACCAATCCAAGTTAAATTTCCTTTTACGCCTGCAATTTCTAACATTCTGTATAAAATGCTCGAGTTGTCTTTACAATCTCCATACTTTTTTCTAAAAACATCATTCGATTCTCTTGGTATAAATCCACCTAAAGCATACTCAAAAGCAATGTATTTTATGTTTTGTTGTGTCCAATAATAAATAGCCTTTACCTTTTCTAAATCGGTTTTTTTATCCGCAGTAATTTTAGAAACCAAAGCTACTAATTCTTCACTTGGAGCTTCTGTATTTATATTTTCTACCATCGAATAATACCAATTATACAAATCGGAAACTTCACCTAATAACTTCTTTTTTTCATTCTTAATTTTATAAGAAGTAATAACAGGAACTATATGTGGTAAAATGGTTTTATAACTTGGTGTATTAGACTCATATTCATATTTGGGTTGGTTATTTAACGTCCAAGAATAAATAATCGTCTTTCCTTTTTTCTCTTTACTGAATGTAATTTGAGCATCAGAAATATTAAATTCCTTAAATTCTAGCGTTACATTTTCATCAGCAATAATGGTTACCTTGTTTTGTTCAATAGGAAAATAATCACCAAAATAAAAAGGAGTTAAAAAACGAGGGTTTTTAATTTCTTGGCTATATTTTAATCTAGATTTCGACCCTTTTTTTAAGTTAGAATATACAAAATTTAACAATTTAGAATCATCATGAAAAGACTGATTCAATTCATCTTTCTCAGTAAATTTTTCTACTTTGTTCTCTACATATTCATTATTTTCAAAAGAAAAAGAAGAAGCTTCTATATTCTTTAATTCGAAAAACGCAGAGAAATTTAAGGTGTTTTTAGAGTTATACGTTGCGGCATCATTTAAATACAAATCTTCTTCAATAAACTCTTGGTCTATTTGTAAACTATCATTTATAATGCTTATTGTAATACTAGTTTCTTGTTGTAAACGGACTCTTCCATCTTCTGGATGCAGTTTATGATACTTTAAATATTCAGCAGAATACTGAGCGTTTAAGCTTGTTACAAAGCATAAAAAAAATGCAATAAAAATGGATTTATAAATACTCAACCTTGTTTATTTTATATAAATCTAAAATACAAAAAAGAGAGAACAAAAACCCAACTTAAGGTTCTTGTTCTCTCTTTTTATATCTTTTTTAACGTTAAGAATCCATTCTACCAACGGCACAACTCACAAAAGATTTTGCTTTGTGTACAATCGTATTTGCATCTCCAACTTCTGGATATCCTAATTTAGAAAGCTTTAATTTAATTTCTTCTAAATTTTCTTTTTCTGATGCAATAGAAACAATTGATTTTTCGATATCAATCTCTATTTCAGTAACACCATCTAAGGCTAACAAACCTTTTTTAATAGTTGCAGCGCAACCGCCACATTTTAAGTTTTCTATTTCTATTTGAGATTTCATATTTTTTAATTTTCTTGTTTCCATTTGTTATATCCACCTAAAACATTGTAGACTTCATAACCATTTTCTTTGAGAATTTTAGAGGCTTTTACACTTCTTTTTCCGCTTCTACAGTATAAATACACTGGTTTAGATTTATCTAATTTCTTAGAAGCTTTTTCTTTAAAATCAGCATCAAAATAATTTGCAAAAGTTGCTGTTTCTATAGCACCTTCATTTATTTCTGCAGGTGTTCTAACATCCATTAATTGAACTTTTTCTTTAGAAAGTAACTCTTTTAATTCTTGTGTAGACACAGACTTAACGTCTTCTTGAGAATTACAGTTTATAAAAAAGAAACCAATAAATAAAAGGCATAAAACATTTTTCATAATTTCTTATTTTAAAGTTGAAGGACAAACAGCCGCTGTTCTTTCTATGTTAGAATTTCTTATGGCTGCATAACCGCCTGCAACATCAATTACATTGTGAATACCTCTTGCTTTTAATATAGAAGCTGCAATTACAGAACGATAACCACCACCACAATACACATAAAAATCTCCTTTTTCTGGAAATTCAGAAATATGATCATTTAAAAAATCTAACGGTGTATTTTTTGCTACAACTGCATGTTCACTTGCAAATTCTCCTGGTTTTCTAGCATCAAAAACTACTGCATTTTCTTTTATTTTATCTTCTAAAACCTGAACAGAAACAGATGTTAATGTATCTACTTCTTTACCTGCTTTTTGCCAAGCAGCAAAGTTTCCTTCTAAATACCCTAAAACATTATCGAAACCAACTCTAGACAAACGGGTAATGGTATCTTCTTCTCTTCCTTCTGGAGCAACTAATAAAATTGGTTGCTTAATATCTTTAATTAATGCACCAACCCAAGGAGCAAATCCTCCATCAATACCAATAAAAATAGACTGTGGAATAAACCCTTTTACAAACTCCGTTTGATGACGAACGTCTAAAACAATGGCACCTGTTTCATTTGCAATGATTTCAAAATCTTTAACAGATAATGGTTTTTCACTGTTTTTAATCACATCATCAATACTTTTATACCCTTCTTTATTCAACTTTACATTTAAAGGAAAATAAGCTGGAGGAGGCAATAAACCATCCGTTACTTCTTTCACAAACTCCTCTTTGGTCATGTTTGCTCTTAACGCATAATTGGTTTCTTTTTGGTTACCAATTGTACCAACCGTTTCTTTGCTTAAATTTTTACCACAAGCAGAACCAGCTCCATGAGCAGGGTATACAATAACCTCATCGGCTAAAGTCATTACTTTGGTACGTAAACTATCAAACAAAAAACCTGCTAAATCTTTTTCCGTTACATCGCTTTTTTGAGCTAAATCTGGGCGACCAACATCACCTAAAAACAAGGTATCACCGCTAAAAAGTGCATGGTCTTTTCCGTTTTCATCCTTTAACAAATAACAAGAACTTTCCATTGTATGACCTGGAGTGTGTAATACCGTAATGGTAATATTTCCTACTTTAAAAACCTGATTATCTTCTGCAATAATGGCATCGAAATTTGTTTTTGCTGTTGGGCCAAATACAATTTGTGCGCCCGTTTTTTCTGCCAAGGTAACATGTCCACTCACAAAATCTGCATGAAAATGTGTTTCGAAAATATACTTGATTTTCGCATTATTTTTAGCTGCACTATCTATATAATCTTGTACTTCTCTTAATGGATCTATAATAGCAACTTCGCCATTACTTTCTATGTAGTAAGCCCCTTGAGCTAAACAACCTGTATAAATTTGTTCTATGATCATTTTTATATTTTTAACACCTACAAGTTTTCAAATTCTGATTTCACTTCAAAAATTATACTTATAGACTTAGTTACTAATTCTGTTTAATTATATGCTTGATGTATGTATTTCGCATATTTTTCTTGCTGTTTTCTATCGCCGGTTTTGTAGAATTTTACAGCATCATTAGAGCGCATAAAAAAGTGATTGATATCTATAATTGATAAAATTCCGCTTCTAAATAAATCGTCTCTTACTGGACCTTTTACGCCTGCTAGTAAAAAAGTAATCCCTTTCTTTTTATAGTATTTAATACGTTCTTTTAACATTTCTACACCTGTACTATCTACTCTGTTTATGCTTTCTGCATCTAGAACAATCAATTTTAAGGCATCCCCTTTTCTATATGCCATTTCATCTAACTTGTCTCTAAAATAGCTAGAATTTGCATAAAATATTTGCGCATCAAACCTAAAAATTAAGACATCATCCTCAATAATAACTTCTTCAAAACGACTTCTATTTCTGTAAAAATTTGAGTTGGGTACTTTTCCTAATTCCGCCACATAAGGTCTAGAAGTTCTATAAATTAACACAATTAAAGACAACCCTACGCCAACAATAATACCAAATTCGATTCCTAATAATAACGTTCCAATAAATGTGGCTAACATCAACCAGAAATCTAAATGATTTGCTCTCCATAAAAAAGCGGCTTCTTTAATATTTACCAAATTAAAAACGGCTACAATAATAATTGCTGCCAATACTGTTTTTGGTAAATGATAAAATAATGGTGTCAAAAACAATAGCGTAATAACTACCATTACAACAGAAATTAAAGCGGCCATACCTGTTCTTGCTCCACTTTCTTGATTAATTGCAGAACGAGAAAAACTAGAAGTAGTTGGATATGCTTTAAACAACGACCCTACCATATTACTGATTCCTAAAGCTATTAATTCTTGATTGGGTCTTATTCTATATTCGTCCTGTTTTGCTTCTAACGATTTTCCTATAGAAATGGTTTCTAAATATCCAACCATTACCAGCGTAAATGCAATTGGTAATAATTCTCTTATTAAGTCGATATCAAACTCTGGAATTCCGAAAATTGGCAACCCAGAAGGAATATCTTTTACAATAGAAACACCAGTTATTGAGCTTCCAAAAAACTTTAAAATTAGAATACCTAAAATAACTACAATTAAGGCGCTTGGTATTTTTTTATTGATTTTTCTGAGGATGATAATAATTACCACAGAAATTAAACCAATAATAGTTGTTGGGTGATTAAAGTCAATAATTCTACCAAAAACATCTGCTACAACATACTGTAATTGATCACTTTGCACAAAATCAACTCCAAATAAATTCCGAAATTGATTGAACCCAATAATTAACGCTACCGCAGATGTAAAACCAGTTATAACAGGCTTTGAAAGAAAATTTACAATAAACCCCAAACTAAAAACACCCATTAAAAATTGGATTGCCCCAACCATTAAAGCCAACAAAATGGCTATTGAAATGTAACTCTCTGAACCTGCCAAAGCCAAGGTAGAAACACCGGTTGCTACGATTAAAGAATCCATTGCTACAGGACCTATTGCCACTTGTCTTGATGACCCAAAAATAGCATACATAACTTGTGGCATTAACGCACAATACAAACCATAAATTGGTGGTAAACCTGCAATTAAAGCATACGCAATTCCTTGCGGGATTAAAATAATACCAACAGTAATACCTGCCAATAAATCGCCCTTAAAAAGAGATGTATTGTAATTTGGTAACCACTCTAAAATTGGTATTATCTTTTTTATATTCATTAGCCCATCTTAACCTTCCCAAAGGGAAGGAATTCTTACTTTTTTCTCTTGTTTCTTGTTTCTTGTCTCTTGTCTCTTGTCTCTAAAGATTAAAACAATTCTCCTTGACTTTTCCCTTTCACTCTTCCTAAATGTGTGTATGCTAATTCTGTTACTTCTCTTCCTCTTGGAGTTCTCATAATAAAACCTTGCTGAATTAAAAAAGGCTCGTACACTTCTTCAATAGTTTCTGTATTCTCGGAAACTGCCGTTGCAATGGTACTTAAACCAACTGGTCCTCCTTTAAACTTATCGATAATGGTCATTAGAATTTTATTATCCATTTCATCTAAACCGTGTGCATCTACATTTAATGCTTTTAAAGCATATTTTGCAATTTCTATGGTAATACTTCCATCTCCTTTTATTTGTGCAAAATCTCTAACTCTTCTTAATAAAGCATTTGCAATTCTTGGTGTTCCTCTACTTCTCCCCGCAATTTCAATTGCAGATTCCATAGAAATAGGAACTCCTAAAATATGTGAACTTCTTTGAATAATTGTGGTTAACAATTCTGTTTTGTAATAATGTAAACGACTGCTTATTCCAAAACGTGCTCTCATTGGCGCAGTTAACAAACCAGATCTGGTTGTGGCACCAATTAAAGTAAAAGGTTCTAAATTGATTTGAACAGTTCTGGCATTAGGGCCAGATTCTATCATAATATCAATTTTATAATCTTCCATTGCAGAGTATAAATATTCTTCTACAATAGGACTTAATCTATGAATTTCATCAATAAACAGCACATCACGTTCATCTAGATTTGTTAACAAACCTGCCAAATCTCCCGGTTTGTCTAAAACCGGACCAGAAGTAACTTTTATTCCTACTTCTAATTCGTTTGCTAAAATATGTGCTAAAGTTGTTTTTCCCAAACCTGGAGGTCCGTGAAATAATGTGTGATCTAAAGCTTCACCTCTTTGATTTGCTGCTTCAACAAATATTTTTAGGTTATCTATGGCTTGATCTTGTCCTGTAAAATCATCAAAAGAGAGTGGGCGTAACTTTTTTTCTACGTCTAAATCTTCGTTAGATAAATTGTGGTTTTCAGGATTTAAGTTTTCATTCATAACCACAAAGATAATTGAATTTAGATTACTCTTTTGTATGTTTTGTTACTGTCTAGTCCTAAATAGTCGATACAGATTCATAAAGTATTAAATTTAATACTTAAAACTCAACAATGACATCATTGTTCAGGTGTTTTAGACGGGACAACATTATAAAAAAAACGTTTAGAGAAACCTATAATAGTAGCTATGTACTATTTAACAAAATTACTACTAAAAAGGTAATACTTTATATACCAATAGTACTATGCTATTTTAATTACAATTAAAATAATTAATAACAAGTTCCATTGTTGGTTTATGAAGACAACGGAGGTGTTTCGTCTGTTCTTTTAGGTTATTTAACCACACCAAACTATATAGAGATATAATAAATCAGTTGCATTTGTTATGGTTTAAGATTAAATACAAACAAAGAGAAATCTTACAAACACCCTAAATCTATTTTTCTAATATAAAGAAGTAATATTAGTCCATAAAAAAACTCCAAAAAATTACTTTTTTGGAGTTTCAATAGCCCGTTAATTGGCTAAACAAAAATAAAAATTATTTATTAGCAGCTAATTTAGCTTCATGTTTCCATAAATTTACGCTAACAATTGCATTGTTGTTATAATTAATTTCTTTTAAAGATTCATCATTCCAAACAAACCACTTCCCTACTTTTTTGCCATCATTGTATTTGGCAATTTGAGTTTTATTCCCGTTTTTATCAAAACGAGTCCATTGACCTGTTAATTTTTTATCTTTAAAGTACCCTTCAGTACTGATAGAACCATCTTCGTAATAATAAGTAGCTTTCACTAAATCTCCTTCTATGGTATAAGTTGTTTCTCTATCTTGTGCGTATCCTATTGTTGCTACACAAAGAACTATAAGTGTTAGTATTTTTTTCATGACGATAATTTTTTATTGTTACATTACATGTTCAAATATACGTAAAAACTTACAATTAAGCAACCTTTTGGTAACATTAATTTAACATTGGAGTTTTAAAAATAAAAACAATACCTTTACTATATATAAATTTAAAACAAACATGATGGCAGTTATAGAGGTTATTGAAGTATTAGCTAATTCTGAAAAAAATTAGGAAGAAGCGACTAGAATAGCAGTAAAAGAAGCTTCTAAATCAGTAAAGAATATAAGATCTATTTTTGTACAATCGCAAAGCGCTAAGGGCTGTTGTTAATAATGATGAGGTTGCTGAATTTAGAGTAAACTTAAAAATCACATTCGAAGTAAATTAAAAAAAACCTACGTTATTTTTTTCATAAAAAATTAAATCAATCTAACTAATACAACACAATGAATACTATACAAATAATTCTTATCAGCTTAGTTGCTATCATTCATATATATATCGTTTATTTAGAAATGGTTGTTTGGACCTCAGAAAAAGCAATGAAAGCCTTCGCTATAAAAACCAAAGAATTTGCAGAAGAAACAAAAGGAATGGCTGCAAACCAAGGTTTATATAACGGTTTTATAGTTGCTGGATTAATATGGTCTTTAATAGCTGTAAAAGTAGATGTTGCAATCTTCTTTTTGTCTTGCGTTGCAATAGCAGGACTTTATGGAGCCTATTCTATAAAGATAATCCGCATACTTTATATACAAACGATACCAGCAACCCTAGGTATTATTTCACTTTTAATATTATAGTTAAACTTTTTCTTGTTCAATAAGAAACCTTTATTTTTGCATTTAATTCTTAAACAGAAGATAAAAAATGAAAAAATATTTAGAGTATTTAGAAGGATTAATTATTGAATATACGCCTAAAGTATTAGTAGCATTAGCCATTTTAATTATTGGTTTATTAGTTATAAAACTAGTTGTTAAAGGTGCTAAAAAGGCAATGAGTAAGGGTGGTATTGACATTACGCTTCAAACTTTTTTAAGTAATTTACTTGGTTGGGCACTAAAAATATTATTAATTATAGTTGTTATCTCTAAACTAGGAGTAGAAACAACCTCTTTTGCAGCAATTATAGCAGCAGCAGGTTTAGCTGTTGGTTTAGCACTGCAAGGATCTCTTGCTAATTTTGCTGGAGGTGTTTTAATTATGATTTTTAAACCTTTTAAACTAGGTGATTTTATTGAAGCACAAGGTGAAAGCGGAACTGTAAAACAGATTGAAATCTTTACAACGAAACTAAACACTACAGATAATAAAGAAATTATAATTCCTAATGGAACTTTATCTAATGGTAATATTGTTAACTATAGTACAGAAGCTACTCGTCGTGTAGATTTTACTTTTGGTGTGGGATATGATTCTGATATAAAGAAAACAAAAGATCTTCTTTATGGCATTTTAAACAACCATCCATTAATTTTAAAAACTCCTGCTGCTGCAGTTAATTTATCTGAATTAGGAGACAGTTCTATCAATTTCTTTACCAGAGGTTGGGTAAAAAAAGAAGACTATTGGACAGTTAAGTTTGAAGTTATGGAACAAGTAAAAGAAGCTCTAGATGAAGCTGGAATTGACATTCCTTATCCACACAGAGTAAACATCAACAAAAACGAATAATATTTTTAAAAGGTAGGTTTCTTTTTCTTTTCAGGAATAACCACAAAATCTTTTAAATAAAATGGTTCAAAATAAGCGACATCTTCGATGTCGTTTTTTTTGTACTTATTATAAGATAATAGTGCCATTTCTTTCGCAGAAGGGAACTTATCATCAATAAAAACTGCATTTTTATGGGTAATTATTTCTTTACATTTATGCGCTCCATCACCTAAAAAGTAAACGGTATTTGTTTCTAAATAATCTGAAAAAGAATTTTCATCAATTATCTCTGCTTTAATATCTCTTATTTGCTCGTAATCCTCATTAAAAACAGCTGCATACACCTCCATTCTTCTAGCATCTAACATCGGTATAATAATACCTTTGTCCACAGAAGTAGCATGCGCTAAAGATTCTAATGTTTTAATAGAAATTAAAGGCTTATCAAAAGCAAAACAAAGCCCTTTTGCGGCAGAAACTCCAATTCTAAGTCCAGTATAAGATCCCGGACCTTTGCTAACGGCTACAGCGTCTATTTCAGTAGAAGTAATATTTACTTCATTTAATACATCTAAAATAAAAGGGTGTAATACTTCTGCGTGAGAATAATTACCATTATTCAATTCTTTTATTGCTATAACTTGTCCGTCTTTTGCAAGACTTACAGAGCAGTTCTTGGTCGCGGTTTCTATGTTAAGGATAATTGCCAATTGTTCTATTTTTATGCAAATATAAGTTATAGAAAAAAGAAAACCTCGCAAATGTGCGAGGCTTCATAAGGAATCTTTATTTTATTTATTCTAGAATCAATTCTCCAGAATAGAATTGTAAAACTTTTGTTTTAAAAACATAATCGTATTTAGAGCGTATCATGGTAGCTTCTGCATTTACCAAACGGGTTCTTACTTGATCAAAATCAAACAAAGTAATGGTTCCGTAATTGTAACGTTCTTGTGCATTTTTAAAAGCTTCTTTTTGCGCTTCTAAAGAAATAGTTGAAGCTTCGTAGGTTTTTAATGCAGACTTAACATCTAAAAAAGATTGTTCTATCGTTTGCTTTAAATTTAATTTTTCACTTTCTAATTGAGTTTCAGAAATCTCTTTATTAATCATCGATTTAGCAACACTATTTTTTGTTTGAAATCTATTAAAAATAGGAATACTAAGAGAAACACCTAATCCGTGTTGTAATCTGTCTTCAAACTGGGTGAAAAAAGAAGAGTTTGTTTGATTTGGTAACAAGTTATTAAACTGATGATAATAAGAATTACCAGAACTAACTGAATACGATAAAGTAGGTAAAAAAGCTCCTTTAGAAATATCAATATTTAAATCTGCATTTTCTATAGCCAATTTAGCTCTTTCGATTTCTGGCATTTCCTCTAATGATTTTTCATATACATCATCAGAATTTTTAAATAATAAAGTTGATGTAGGAGTACCAACATCTATAGAAGTAATATCGAAATTTTGAACTGGTACTTGTAATAATTGCGCTAAGTTTAACAAAGCTAAGTCTAAAGCATTTTCTTGTGCAATAACATTTTGTAAGTCAGTAGCAGCTGTAGATTGTGCGTTTAAAAGATCTCCTTTAGCAATAACTCCAGAATTAAATCTACTCTCTGCAGCTTCAATTTGTTTTTTACTAATCTCATACTGCACTTTACCAGAACTTAAGTTTTCTTTGGCAAATAATATATTTAAATAACCATTTACAACAAATAAAGAAATATCATTTTCTATTTTCTTTAGATCTAACAAACTAGATTTTACACCTAACTGAGCTTGTTTATAAGTGTTCGTATTTCTAAAACCATTAAAAATAATTCCGCCACCAGATAAACTTAAACTAGATGAAAAATTATTTGTGTTTTTTAATACTCCGTTTTCATCAGAAGATAAACCTGCATTAAATCTTCCTCCAGTAGAAAGGTTTAAGTTTGGTAAAAAATTTCCCTTAGCAATAGCAACATCTTTTTTAGCTAGCTCTAAGCTTAATTTATTTTGTTGGATAGAAATATTTTTCTCTAAAGCTTGATCTACACATTCTTTAAGTGTCCATTGTTTCTGAGAAAAGGTAGTAATAGTGGTTAAAAAAGCTACAAATAGGATCAATTTAGTTTTCAAAACGTATTATTTTTTAGTTGATATAATATAAATTGTAATTACAAAAGAATAACTTTTCTTTTGAAGTTAAAAATAAGACGACTAAAAGTATAATTTGTTACAAAAAAAAAACACTTATAATCCTATTTCTCATTTATCCTTTTATATCTATAAATTACAAAAAGTAAAAGACCTACTAAAAGATAGGGAAATACCATTAAATAGGTTATTCCATTATTAATACCTTCTGCCATAGAACTATCTCCATTTTCTACAACAGCTTTACACATTGCACATTGAGAAAATGAAATTTTCGATGTAAAAAACATCATCAAAAAAAATACTAAAACTCTTTTTTTATACATAATAAGGAGATATCATTAAATAGACAATCACACCCGTAATGGCAACATACAACCATAAAGGAAATGTAAATTTGGCTATTTTTTTATGTTGTGGAAAATTACCCAATTTTGCTCTCATATAAGTTGTGAGTACAAATGGTATTACAATTATTGATAAAATAATATGCGTTATTAAAATAGAATAATAAATATATTTTATAGCACCCTCACCTCCAAATTTGGTAGAGTTTGAGGTCATATGATATCCAATATAAAGCAAAAGAAAAATAAGAGAACATGCTATTGCAACTGTATTAAGTTGCTCGTGTAATTTTACATTTCCTTTTTTAACTGCAATAACTGCTGCAATTAAAAGAACAGCTGTAAAGCCATTGATAGAAGCGTAAATTGGTGGTAAAAATGTTAACGGTTCTACATTAAAACCTAAATATTTTAGATTAACACCAAACAAAGCTGCAACAGCTATAGGAATTACAATGGATAAACCAGTTATAATTTTCTTATACTTTTTTTCTTGTGCTAAATTACTCATTCAACAAAATTTTAATATCTTCTTTTAATTCTTTAACCTGGTCTGCAAAACCTTGTTCAGACAAAGCTCTGTAATACATAATAGGATTACCGTACTCGTCTTTTCTAGATCTAATATTTCCTTCGTTATCTACCAAAGCAAATAAGCCAGAATGTTCAAACCCACCATGTTCTTCAGCACCTTTACCCGCAAACAGTTTAAAACCTTTATTAGCTAAATCATACACTACATCTTCTCCTTTACCAGTTAATAAGTGCCAGTTTTTATGAGTAATCTGATTCACTTTAGCATATTCCTTTAAAACTTCTGGAGTATCAATGTCTGGCGTTATAGAAAAAGAAGCTATTCCAAAATTATTATTGGAAGCAAATTCATCTTGAATTGTAATCATCTTTTGATTCATTAAAGGACAAATAGTTGGACAAGTAGAAAAGAAAAATTCTACCACATATACTTTTCCTTTATAATCTTTATTGCTAATAGTTGTTCCGTTTTGATCTACAAACTCAAAATCTGGAACTTTGTTAAATGTATATAAGTCATTTTTGCTTGTTCCTTTTTTATCAACCATATTCAATCTATCTTCTTGAACAAGATCATTGTTATTTATTCTGCTATCTATGTTTCTAACAACATAAATTCCGAATAAAAGAATAATAAATGAAACACCTATATAAGAATACTTTTTGTTCATAACCCTACTTCTTTTCTATCTGCTTTGTTCTTATTATTTTCTTTAAAAGCTGCATAATACTCATAATAAAGTACCAATACATCATCTTTTAATTTTGCGTTTAACACAGAAACTGAATTCATATTATAGCCAAATAATTTTCCATCAACGCTATCTGCATCATTCACTCTACCTCTTAAATCTCCATTTTTATCAATCAAAAAAACATTAGATGTATACAGATTAGATAATGTATCATTTGAATTAAACCCAGCGTGTAATGCTTTAATTTGTTCTTTAGAGCCTGCTGTAAATTTCCATTTTACCATATCGGTAAAAGCACCTATTTCTTTTTTAAGAACAGCTACCTCATTCTCTTTTCCTTCTGGATAAACAGCAATGATTTGAAATTGATTATATTCTATAAATTTCTTATAAATTTTCTCATTCAAATTAAAGAATCCACCCTTATTAGAATCCATATCGTTTCCTAAAAAACAAACAACAGAAATCTTTCCTTCAAATGTGTTTGATGAATCTAACGTAGAAATATCTACAACATTGCTTGTAACAACAGGTAGTTTGCTAAAATTATTTGTCCCGGTTGATAAAATTAAAAAACAAATTAATGGGAAAATAAAAAGTAAAAATAAAACAACTCTTTTTTTAGTAAGTTTCATCATTGTTAAAAATTATAAATTAACCGCAAAAAGCGTAAAGTTTTTTTTTATCATCCCAGGTAAGTTCTTTCTAAGTCTTAATAGGTAATAAAGAAATTCTAAATATTTTATTATTAGTATTAGATTATAAAAACCTATATTTTGTATATAAAAAAAGGTGGTTAAAACCACCTTTTTAAATTTTTAAATTACCATTTTACAAGTGGTGCTAAAACGCTATGTAAATAATTACCTTCTATTAAAAAGAGTGTTAATAAATAACAAATTAAGAAAACAGAGGTCCAAACTACAGAACGTCTTAACCATTTATTTTCTGCTTCTAAGTGCATAAATGCCCATGCAATATAATAAGCCTTTACTAATGTTAAAATGATAAATATCCAGTTTAAAGGACTTGTACCTAAAATACTAGTAAGGTGTAAAGATGCTGGTTTTATAATACCTAATACAACCTCTACAGTAGTTATAAGTGTTAATAGTACTAAAACTATCCAGATTCTTTTTGTGTTTGATTCGTGTGCGTGTGCCATTTTTTAATCTTATTTTAGATTCCTACTTTCGTAGGAAAGACAATTTAATTAGAACTTTTAGGCAATGCCTAGAGGTCTTTATTTTTTATACTAAGTAGAAGAATGTGAATACAAATACCCAAACTAAATCTACAAAGTGCCAATACAACCCTACTTTCTCTACCATTTCATAATGTCCTCTACGCTCATAAGTACCTAGTACTACGTTAAAGAAAATAATGATATTAATGATAATTCCAGAAAGTACGTGAAATCCGTGAAAACCTGTGATAAAGAAAAAGAAATCTGCAAAACTTGTGTTTCCATATTCATTCACTTGTAGGTTAGCTCCTTCAACAACCATTTTTGTTTTGGCTAATTGCGCCATTCCTTCTTCTCTAGAAAGGATGATCTTTTGTTTTGTTGCTGGATCAATCAATTCTGAACGAATTAATACGTCTGGATTTGATTTGTATGATTCCTGAATTTGAGCAACAGAATACGTAGCAATCGCTTCTTCTTTCTCAAACCACAATCCGTTTTCTCTTTCATGTAATACTCTTCCGTCTGTTCTTTCTCCTACAACAAAATCAGACAATGCTATTTGATGAAATACTGGTTCTCCATCTGCATCAACACCATCTTGTGATGCAAATTGTAAAAGTCTACCATCTGTAGTTTTTACAGCACCATAAGTACCATTAATAAAGTTTTTCCACTCCCAAGCTTGAGAACCGATAAAAATTATTCCAAAAATAATAGTAGCAAACATGTACCAAGCTACTCTTTTTTGTTTCATTTGATGACCTGCATCAACGGCTAAAACCATTGTTACAGAAGATATAATAAGAATAAAGGTCATTAATGCAACATAATACATTGGTGCATGTACACCATGTAAACCAGGAAAATGCGTAAATACTTCATCGGCGATTGGCCAAGAATCCATAAATTTAAATCGTGTTAAACCGTAAGCGGCTAAAAACCCTGAAAAGGTTAAAGCATCAGAAACGATAAAATACCACATCATCATTTTACCATAACTTGCTCCTAGTGGTTTTTGTGTCCCACCATTCCAAGTATCTTTACCATCTGTAGGTATAGCAATATTTGCTTCCATATAATAATCTCTGTTAATTAATTCTTAGTTAGTTTGCCAAAAATAACTATTTTTCATCACCTAATAAAATAGAAAAAGAAAAATAGATAAATCCATAGTATATCTACAAAATGCCAAAAGATTGCACCTAGTTCAAACCCAAGCATATTGTCTGATTTGTATTTGTATTTAAAATGATTATAAATAACAACCAAAAGCACTAGAACACCTGCTAATAGGTGTAAAATGTGCATAAATGTAATCCCTATTATAAAAGATGTTGATACAGTACTCTCTGGTCCTGTAAAAAATAATCCCACACTTTTTAACTGATTAAAGCCTACATATTGTTGCCAAATAAAACCTATTCCTAACAATAAAGTAATCACAACCATCACTAAAGAGAGTTGTCTTTTATCATTTTTTAAGAATTTTTGCGAGAAAAAAAGCGTAATACTACTTGCAACAATTAAAAATGTACTGATATAAAATGATTGCGGTAAGTTAAAAGTAACCCAATCATCTCTTTCCATACTTATTACATAAGCACTTGTTAATCCTGCAAAAAACATAACCATACTAATCATGGAAATCCATAACATAGGTTTTGCAGTCTTTTTCTTAGCAATCACTAATTCTTCCTCTATTCTCTGTTCTCTTACCATTATTAATGTAAAAATTTATCAACTACGTATACAATTTGCACTACTGTAATATATAAAACACTAGACAACATTAATTTTCTTGCATCAACATTATCTTCACTTTTATGCAACTTAACCCCAAAATATAACATATATACTCCTAAAAGAGCAACAATTACGGCCGTTATTGGGTGAATGTAGAATGCTCCAGATAATTTTAAAACCGGAGAAATCGATACCAATATCATTATTACCGTATAAAAAATAATCTGCTTTACGGCTCCTTTATTTTTTTGCCCCATTGGCAACATATTAAAACCTGCTTTTTTATACTCTTCATGTTGTAACCAACCAATAGCCCAAAAATGTGGAAATTGCCAGAAAAACTGAATCATAAACAAAAAACCTGCTTCCATACCAAATTCATTGGTAGCTGCAACCCAACCTAACATAAAAGGAATGGCTCCTGGAATGGCACCAACAAAAACAGATAAAGGTGTAACTGGTTTTAAAGGTGTATAAACACTTGTATATAAAAATATGGAAATAGCGCCAAACAAAGCTGTTTTAGCGTTGATACTATATAAGATAGACAACCCAGAAATGGTAAATAGAATTGCAATTGTAAGCGCAACATTAACAGACATTCTACCGGTTGGTAAAGGTCTATTTTGCGTACGTTTCATAATAAGGTCTGTGTCTTTTTCTATGATTTGATTAAATGCATTGGATGCACCAACCATAAAAAAGCCTCCAATAGCTAACATTAGAAGCGTAAAATAATTTACAACATCTATGGCCAATAAATAACCGGCAACGGAAGAAAACACAACACTTAATGACAAACCAACTTTTGTAAGTTGTTTAAAGTCTGAAATTATAGCTTGCATAGATATTTTATTGTCTGTAATTACTGTTGATTCCATTCTATAAAAATAGTTTGCAAAGATATTTGTTAATTATGACTTTACCACCCTTTTAGTTGGGTTTTAACTATAAATAAAAAACCCACTCAATAAATTGAGTGGGAAAATTGCTATGAAAAAGAAAAAGTGTGACTTAATTAAAAATCACACTACAAATGTATGTATAAAACTCTTATGTTTTTCTTAAAAAAATGCTAAAATTTAAAAATCGAAATACCAATTAAATAAATCTGCTTTTACTCCTACTGAAAACCAAATATTTGAACCAGACGGATAACTTGTTAAATCTGAATCTGAAGAGAAATTTCTGTAAGATAAACCCGCAAATAGATTTGTATTCGTAGAAGGATTAATTAAATAATTGGCTTGTACGTCTGCAATAAAGATATTTGCAGCATTACCTTGTGCAAGCTCTATACCCGTATCTGATAATCTATCGTTATAAGATTGATAAATATCACCACCATAACTTATTGCCTGATCTTCTAAATCGAACCCTTTTTTACCTACAATAATTTTTGCACTACCACTCCATCTATCTTTTTTATATCTGGCAATAGCAATTGCTTCCCAAAAATTAGCACCCCACAAATGCCCAAGAGGCTGACTGTAATTACCGTAATTTAATATTGGTGATTTATGTGCAAAGGTATAAGGACGCGCACGATTGTACTCTAACTGTAAAAACAAATTATCAACCTTAAAAGCATCAAAGTATTTTACACCCAATTGATATGCAAATTTATGTTTCCAATCGCTCATATCACTAAAGTTCCCTACAGAAAACTCATCAATTACTAATTGAGAATATAAAGAGACATTATTATTAAGCTTATATTTTCCTGTTAAACCAATAATTGCGTTTCCAGAATCTTCACCTCTATTAAACTCTAAAGACCTATAAAGTATAAGTGGATTTAAGAAACCTGCGTCTATACCGTTTTCTCCGGCAGAAATTGCTGTTTCAAAAAAGCCTAAATTTAATTTATCTGTAACATTCACACTCAAATAATGAGCCGCTACATACTTTCTTGCATGTTCATTAGGATCTGACACTGAACTTAAAGATGGTTCTGTGTTCCACATCCAAATATTGGTATATTGTATTTTCCAAATATCTAATTTCATTTTTAAATAGGTAGTTGGAGAAGAAACATCAGACAAAATAAAAGACCTATACCCGTCTCCTATAAAGTTTTTACCGTTTCCAAACTGAAACTGCATGTATTTATTTGGTGTATATGCCAAATAACCTTCTGCCACAGGATAATCGTGTGAATCCTCTTTAAATCCTTTTGTTTTACCTCTTCCAGGAACCAAACCTTCGGAGTTTTGGGGTCTTACATTGGCTGCATTATTTGTTACAAAGCTATTTACATATTCTGCAAACCTACCTTGACTTTCTGCATACGTTGTAGAAAATGAAAAGTTGTTTCCAATTTCTCCATTTACATTTATAATTCTAGAATTATTAAATGTATAGTCTACATCAGAGTTATCTTTCCCTATTTGAAGATCAAACAGCAAATCTACTGTAAGCCAATAATCGTCTTTTTTAACTTGTACCAAATGCTCGTTCCACACCTTTTTACCTAGCCAAGTATCTTTATTTGGTTTTAAAAACTTCTTTTTTTCCTTAGTTAAATCGTAATATGGCTTTATATCATCATACGAATAAGGTTTAGAAGCAGTGTGTGTTCCTTTTGCTTTATGCAACGCAAATTCATAATCTACATAACTTCTATGTGTAAAAGGTATATTTAGTTTACTACTATGTTCTAAAAAAGTAGAATCTGCAATTCTCTTTTTTGCCACAACATCGATTAAGCTTTCTTTTTTAATTTCTAATACAGTATTGTCTACAAAAACATCACCATCATCAGTTAAAGGAAATTTTATAGGAAGCTCGAATTTCATTTCTATTGCATGGTCATTATACCAAGCAGGTGTAATTTTAGAAAACACTTTAAAAGCTCTCTTTACCTCATCTCTAATTTCATCAAAAGGTGTGTCTACATATATTAATTTAAACTCTCCTTCTGCTGTAACCGCAAAAATAGTATTGGCAGAACCAATAAAACCTTCTTCGTTTGCAATTGCTGGTGTTTTAAATTCTTCAAAAAACAACTCTTTTGTTTGAGCATAAAAACAATCTTTTAAAGATTGAACTTCTACATCTTTACAAGCATCAAAAACGGGGTACTTTTCTTCTTGTGCAAAATATATTGAGGGAAATAATAAAACTAGAAATATGTATTTTTTTATCATCCTATAACTTTATAATGGTATTATTTTTTAATTGATATGTTTCATTACTCTCTTTACAGATTGCAATTCCGTTTTTATTAAATTCTAATCGATGTCCGTATTCACTTACCCAACCAATTTGTTTAGATGGATTGCCAACAACAAGTGCAAAAGGTAAAACTTCTTTTGTTACCACTGTTCCTGCTCCAATAAGTGCATATTCTCCAATAGTATTTCCACAAATAATAGTAGCATTTGCTCCAATACTTGCTCCTTTTTTCACTAAAGTTTGTTGGTATTCATTTTTTCTTTTGATAGCACTCCGTGGATTGATTACGTTTGTAAAAACCATAGAAGGTCCTAAAAAGACATCATCTTCACAAATTACGCCTGTGTAAATAGATACGTTATTTTGCACTTTTACATTTTTACCTAAAATAACTTCTGGAGAAACCACTACATTCTGACCAATATTACATTGTTCACCAATAATACAATGAGACATAATATGACTAAAATGCCAAATTTTGGTATCCTTTCCGATACTGCAATCGTTATCTATTACAGCCGTTTCATGTGCAAAATATTCTATCAAATTTAGTATCCTGAATTACTGTTTTGTTCTTTATTAACAATCTCTTTAGAAGATGATGTGCCAATTCTATCTACTCCTAAAGCAACCATTTTTAAAGCCGTTTCATAATCTCTTACGCCACCTGCCGCTTTTATTTTTAATGGTTTTGCATTTTCTGCAATTAATTTCATTGTTTCTAACGTTGCTCCGTTAGGCAAATTGTTTTCTGTTTTAAAAAAACCTGTTGATGATTTCACAAAAACATTCTCTGCATTTTCTTCGCCAAAATCAGTAAAAACAATATTTTTAATTAAGCGCGAAATTACAATTATTTCTTTGTTTGTTAAGGCAGCAACTTCAATTATCCATTTTATTACTTTGTTATTATCCAAAGCAAGTGCAATCCCTTTTGTGATTTCATTGGTAACCAATTGTAATTCGCCTCTTTTAAAGGCTTCATAATTCACAACAAAATCTAACTCATCTGCACCCAAATTAATAGCTTCTTGTGCTTCTTCTAATTTTTCTTGAATAGTATAAGTTCCTTCATGAAAACCAATTACAGTTCCAATAAGAATACTTTTATTTGCCTCTTGAAGCATTTCCTTAGCTAAAGGAATGTATTTAGCACGAATCATAATTAATTTATAATCGTACAAAATAGCTTCTTGAATTAAATCAATAACATTTTGTTTATTTTCTTCTTCCGTAAGATTCGCTTGACTTGCTGTTTTTAAGTAAGTAGCGTCTAAATATTGACTGATTTTCATCTTGCTAAAATAACAAATAATAAAATATTTTCAACATAAAACCCAACCTTTTGGTTGGGTTTTATATTATTCTAAACTAAAAGCAATGGGCAAACTGTACCTTACTTTAACAGTTCTACTATTTTGTATACCTGGTTTAAATTTTGGTAACTTCTTAATAACTCTTAACGCCTCTTTTTCTAATGTTTTATATGCAGTCCTTATTTTAACATCAACTATTTCTCCTTTATCATCTATAACAAACTGCGTATAAATTTTATGTTTACCAGCATGCAATCCTACTTCATTTGCCAATTCCACATCAAAATTACACTGTACAAACTGTTTCATTTTTTTCTCAAAACAAACCTTATTTTCTTCTTTTGATAAATTATCACATCCTTTAAAAATAGGTGCATTTTGTATGTTGATAAAATCTACATCTTCTACAAATTTCTCTTCAACATTAACCTCTACAACATTTTCGATATCTATTAAAACAGGATTTTCTACTTTAACATTATCAATAATATTTTCAATGATATTATTATCACCTTTTACAACCTCATCTACAAGAAATGGTACTGCTTTTACAATCTCTATTTTAGGAACAACTTTAGGCTCTTTTGTAAAAACAACCTCTGTATCTGGTTCTACATAAACGACTTCTCTTTTAGTAGTTTCAAAATCGGCCATTATTTTCTCTTCGGTTTGGTGCTCTAGTGTTATAAAGATAATAAAGAGCACTAATACCAACCCTAGCTGCGTAAAAATATTAGAAAATTTCTCTAATTGTTTTCTTGGTAATTTCTTGGTGTTTCTCATAATTCAAAAGTTTTTAAATGTTAAAACTTTGTTAAAACAATTAACGTGCCATAAAAAAAGCATCAAATTTCTTTGATGCTTTTTGCTTCTATTTATTTATGATAAAATAATTTACTTATTTTTCTAAATGTTTTGCGGCAATTACCTCTAATTCATCATACCAATCTTGTCCAAATTTCCTTATCAAAGCTTGTTTTACAAACTTATAAATAGGTACTTGTAATTCTTTTCCTAGAGAACAGGCATCATCACAAATTTCCCATTTATCATAATTTACAGCAGAAAACTCACTGTATTCTTTTATTCTGATAGGATATAAATGACAAGAAACTGGCTTTTTCCAATCTATTTCTCCTTGGTTATACGCTTCCTCTATTGCACAAAGTGCTGTCTTTTTTTCATCAAAAATAACATAAGCACAATCTGCACCATTAATTAAAGGAGTTTCTAATTCTCCCCACTCACTGGTTACCCAAGTACCTTGCTCTTCAATAACAGCGATTCCTTCTTTTCTTAAAAAAGGTTTTACTTTAGGATATATTCTTTCTAAAATTTTGGTTTCTTCTTCATCTAAAGGAGCTCCGGCGTCGCCATCTACACAACAGGCACCTTTACAAGCAGATAAATTGCAAACAAAATCTTTTTCGATAATATCTTCTGAAACTATAGTTTTTCCAAGTTGAAACATATCGCAAAAATAGTATTATTTTTTTCTATAACTTTACGTTTTCCTAAACAAAGTTGTCTAATTTTGCAAAATATATAAAAAAATTATGAATTTTAATTTTAAAGAAGCCTTTACAGCCTTTATGGTTTTGTTTGCAGTTATAGATGTTATTGGTAATATCCCTATTATTATAGATTTAAGAAAGAAAGCAGGCCATATTCAATCAGAAAAAGCAGCTATTATTGCGGGTGTGATTATGATTGTATTTTTGTTTTTAGGACAAAGTTTACTAAAACTAATTGGTATTGACGTACATTCATTTGCTGTTGCAGGTGCTTTTATATTATTCTTTATCGCTTTAGAAATGATTTTAGGAATTACACTCTATAAAGATAATGAAGACGATGTAAACGCAATTACCGCTTCTGTTTTTCCGTTAGCTTTCCCTTTAATTGCTGGTCCAGGAAGTTTAACAACGCTACTTTCATTAAGATCTGAGTTTTTTTTAGAAAATATTATCATTGCTGTTTTAGCGAATATTATTTTAATATATATTGTTTTAAAGACCTCTTCTAAAATAGAAAAGATGATAGGCCCTATTGGAATACAAATAATTAGAAAAATATTTGGTGTAATTTTATTAGCTATTTCTGTAAAACTATTTGCAGCAAATATTAAAGTCCTTTTTATTTAAATGAATTTTGATGTTCTAATTATTGGTGGTGGTGCTTCCGCATTGCAGTGTGCCTTGGTATTAGGTTCTGCAAAAAGTAAAACTTTTGCAGCTGGTAAAACTATTGGAATTATCACCCACCAGAGAGCTTCTCATTTACAAGATGCCTTATTTAATAATGTATTAGGCATACCTGCCCAAACTTTAGGTAAAGACATATTACTTAACGGTAAAAAACAGCTTTCTACTTTATACCCACATGTACAACAAATAGAAAACGAAAAAGTTATTTCTATTTTAAGCAGCGAAAACGGGTATGAAATAACAACCAACCATACTACGCATTTTACTAAGGTTGCAATTATAGCTTTAAATTACTCTAAACCTTTTACAATAGAAGGACTAGACTCTTTTATAGAACCTCATCAAAGAGCTAACCCTGCAAAAGACAGAATTCAACTTAAAAATAAAAACCACCTTATAAAAGACAGTTTATACTGTTGTGGCACCATCTCTGGTTGTAGAAGTCAATTTGCAATTGCTGCAGGAAGTGGTGCAAGTGTTGCTACAGATATTCTTACAATTTGGAACAATAATACACCTACCAAAGTACATGACAAAGTATGATGAAAATCATATTTTAAAACCCTTTAAATTATTAATTTTACAATAGAAAATCAAATTTACAAGAATTCGATAATCTATCAGCTATTTTTTAATAACGAAGTTAAAATTATACACTTTTAAAGGATTTCAAAATGGACATTAAGAAAAACCCAGAACAACAGTTAGAAAATTACAGTAAAATTTTCTTACAAATAGGGTTAGTATTAGCCTTATTTATTACCTATACTTTAATTGAGCACAAAACTTATGAAAGGAATGACCTAAAAAGTTTAGGACAAGCAAACATGATTGATGATATGAAAGAAGATATTCCTATCATTGAAATGCAAGAGGTAATACCTCCACCAAAAAACACACCTCCGCCTATTGTAGAGCAAATTACAGTGGTAGAAGATGAAAAGGAAATTGAAGAAACAGTAATCGAATCTACAGAAACAGACGAAACAGTAGGTGTAGTTGTAAATACCGATGATATTGTTGAAGTTGAAGAGGTAGAAGAAGTAGTAGAAGATATTCCTTTTATATTAATTGAAAACGTGCCAGTTTACCCTGGTTGTAAAGGAAACAATAAAGCATTAAAAGACTGTTTTACAAAAAAAGTTACAGAATTTTTTGGTAAAAGATTTGATATTAATTTAGCCTCTGAATTAGGCTTAGACCCAGGTAAAAAGAAATTGTTTGTAATTTTTACAATTAATAAAAAAGGGAAAATAGCAAATGTTAGAGCGAGAGGACCACACCCTCGATTAGAAAAAGAAGTAGTAGAGATTATTAATGCTTTACCTACAATGACTCCAGGTAAACAAAGAGGTAACCCTGTAGGTGTTAGCTACAGCATACCAATAACATTTGAAGTTAGAACATAAATAAAAAGAAAAACCCAACTTTAAAGTTGGGTTTTTCTTTTTTTACTCAAAATCTACACAGTAGCAGTAACCTTTAAGGTTTAGAAGCAATCTCTTCTGATTTGTATATAACCAAAATCTTATTTTTTATACCTAATTATAAAAAATAAGAAATTCACCTATTGAACAACCTTACAATGTTATCTATATTTGTAGTATAAAACAAGTACATGGTTGATTATCAAATAAATTAAATCATACTTAAAAAATATTTTATTAAAATATCTTCCCCCACTATTTTAATAATTCATTAATATATTAGTCCCCCAATTATATTAATAAAAAAGCTAAACAACCCCCTTAAAGTTTAGCTTTTTGTTATTATATAGACCCTGTAAACTCAATAATATTTTTTTGGAATTAAATCTTTTAAAGATTAGCAACCTAATAGTTATGCTATCTTTATTGCCTCAATTAATTCATCAAAATCTTTAGCTTTATCAAAAAAGGCAAACGCTCCGTATTTAAAACACGTTTTTCTTAGCTCTGTACTTATAGAAAAAACAAAGACTTTAGTATCCTTTTTATCTTTCTGAAGCATTCTTAATAACTCTACCCCGTTACCATCAGGTAACTTCAAATCGAGTATTATTACATCAAAATTAGTTTTGTTGAAAATAGAAATTGCTTCATGCAAAGATTTTGTCAAGCAAATATCTCTTATACTATCAATTTGCTTAGCGGCATCAAAAATATTCCTCCCTATAAAAGGATTATCTTCTACTATTAGTAAATTATGAAATGCTGCTTTCAATATAAGGTTGGGTATCTTAATTAAAAGGCAAGATAAATGGTTTTTACAGATATTCTCATAAGCAAAGTGCTTATCATTCTATTTTAACAGCTATATAAAAAGTATATACCTATTAAATACCTAATGAAGTTAATCCCTCTTGAATGGCATATTTTGTTAATTCGGGAATAGTAAATAAGTCTAATTTTTTCATAATATTATTTCGATGTACATCAACCGTTTTAGGGCTTAAAAATAAAATTTCTCCTATTTCTTTAGAAGAACGTCCTTCTGCAATTAACTGTAATACCTCTTTCTCCCTAGAACTTAATTGTGTTTTTTCTATTCCTTTAGGCTCTTTTAATACCGAAAGAAACTCTTGATTAATATCATTTGAAAGATATTTTTTATTTTGCATTACAGTACATATTGCTGTAATCAATTCATCTGAATCTCCATCTTTTAACAAATAAGCAAAAGCACCAGCTTTAAACATACTCTGTATAAACTGCTTACTGGAATGCATAGAAAGACCAATTATCTTTATTTCTGGATTATTTTTATGAATCTGCCTTGTTGCTTCTACACCATTTAAACCAGGCATAGCAACATCCATAACAACAACGTTTGGCAAAAGTTTTGGACATATTTTTATAGCCTCTCTACCATCGGAAGCTTCCCCAATTATGTGCATATTAGACCTCTGCTCTATAATGTTTCTTAAACCATCTCTTAATAGCTTATGATCATCTACTAATACAATTTTAATATCTTTTAAATAACTCATTTAGATAAAGGTATAAAAATTTTAACAGTTGTACCCATATTTATTTTTGATTTTATTGTAAATTTTCCTTGAATGTTTTTAATTCGCTCCTGAACCGTAAACAAACCAAAACCAGAACCTGAATGATTATGAAGACTATTTAATATAGAAGTATCAAAACCAACTCCATTATCTGTAATAAAAATATCTAACCCAAACTTATTCTTATCAAGATCTAAAGTTATTAAAGAAGCATCTGCATACTTTATAGCATTGGTTAACACCTCTTGTATACTTCTATACAGTAAAATAGATTTTACTTCATCAAGATTAATATTATCTACATTACTATTAACTACGCAAGCAATCTTATGTGTAGTCTCTACATTATCAAACAACCAACTTAGCGCTTCAATAATACCTAATTGATATAATACGGGAGGTGAAAGTTCGTACGTAATTTTACGGCTATTTTCTAAAGCTTCAGAAATATGAGTTTCAATAAATTTTAAATCCTCATCAATCAATTTTAATTGAGGTCTTTTTTTCAACTCATTAATTTTCATTTTTGAGATTACTAAAGACTGACTTAAATGATCATGTATGTTTGTTGCAATTTCTTTTTTCTGTTTTTCTTCTATCAACGTCATTTCTGTCGTTAATTTCTGAAGTGATGATTGGTATTCTTCTATTTCTTGCTTCGCCAATACCCATTGTGTTATATCTCTTGCTGATGAAATATAGGAATTAATCATATTATCTTTATAAACTGGAGAAGATAAAAACTCTAACCAAACGTAATGACCTTCTTTATGCAACACTCTACAACTAAATGCATCAGTATACATATTACTAAATGTTCTTTCAGACATTACTTTTAATAAAGGCTTAATATCTTCTTTATGAACAATACCAAACACTTTTGTCCCTAAAAGCTCTGATTGCTCATAACCTAATAAGTTATGTATAGAAGGACTGATATATTTAAAGGTACTATCAACTTCATGCAAACAGATTAAATCATTAGAGTTATCCGTTAATATACGGTACATCTCTTCTGCTTTCTCAATTTCACTTCTTGCTTTTTTTTGAGCAGTAATATCTTGATTGGTACCTTTTAAACTGACTACTTCCTTATTTTTACCAAATATGGGCTTACATATAGACCTTATGGTTTTTTCTACATTATTTGGCAAACAAATTCTAAACTCAATATCATAAGGCATTCCTTTAATGTAAACTAAAGATGCTGCATTTTCAAAATAATCAAGGTCATCTTTATGAATTCTATTTAAAATATCTATTTGCTCTAGTGTTGGTTTATTTAAATCAAAATCCCAAATACGAAACGTTTCATCTGACCATTCTGATTTTTTTGTTGAAAAATCAAACGACCAACTACCAACTTGGGCTAACTCTTGTGCTTCTTTTAACCTATTTAAAGATTCTCTTTTTTCAGATTCAGCATCTTTTATATTTTGTATACTCTGTATACTAACAGGAACTGTTTTTTGCTGTTCTAAATTTAGAGGAATTGGAATTGAAATTAGAGCCGAAAATTCATCCCCTTTAAAAGTTTTATAATTTACTTCGGATGTAAATGTTTTCTCCTTTTTCCAAATTGAAATGATAAATTCGGCAAATACTTTATGCGCACCTGTACCAAATGTGTTTTCCATGTTCTCTTCTAAAAACTCTTTTTCACTATTTGCTTTAAAAAGTTTTACAGTAGCCTTGTTCACTTTGTTTATGACTACCTTTTTAAGTATCGAAAAGAACACCTCAGGATGCTGCTCTAAATAAACTCTAAAATTAGATATTTTAAGCTTTTTAAGTTCTTCTAATTGTTCTGTTACTGCAGATAGATCTACGTTCCAAACAGAAATCGTTGCATTATCAAAAAGATTTCTATACCTCTCTGTTATTATTAAATTTTCGTTTTCTATTTGTTTTCTCTCGGTAATATTTTGAAAAACACCTCTTCTACCGATAACCTCTTTTTGCTCATTAAATAAAGGTTGAACTATCATTCTTGCCCAAATCTCTTCATTTCTTTTATTAATTAATTTTAGCTCTATATCATAAGGGCTTCCATTAAACTCAAGATCAAAAGTCACTTGTCTTATCTTCTCTTGAGAATCTTTATCAAAAAAAGCAATAATTTCTTTTAAAGATGGTACTGCACGTTTAGGATCCAATCCAAAAATATAATAAAGATACTCAGACCATTTAACAGTATTTGTAGAAACATCATATTCCAAATACCCTATTTTAGCCATTTTACTAGCCTCATTCTTAGAATATTCACTACTTTCCAATAACTCTAAAGACCTCTGAATATTTTCTCTAGAAAGTTCTAATGCAAACTGCGCTTCTTTAGAAGCTGTAATATCTTGAAAAACTCCTCTTCTACCAATAACCTCTTTTTGCTCATTAAATAAAGGCTGAACTATCATTCTACCCCAAACCTCTTCTTTCTTTTTATTAATTAACCTAAGTTCAATATCATAAGGAATACCATGTTGCTCAAGATCTAAAGTCACTTGTTTCATCTTTTTTTGCGACTCTTTATCTAAAAAATTAATAATATCTTTTAATGGAGGCACTGGGTCTTTTGAATCCAATCCAAAAATATGAAATAGAAACTCAGACCAAACAAAAGTATCTGTAGCATTATCATACTCCAAATACCCTATTTTAGCTAAATTACTAGCCTCGTTCTTAGAATATTCACTTTTTTCTAACAATTCTAAAGAGGTTTGAATATTTTTCTTAGAAACCTCTAATTCAAACTGTGCTTTTTTAGACGCAGTAATGTCTTGTAAAACTCCTCTTCTTCCTATAACTTCATTTTGTTTGTTATAAACAGGCTGACCAAAATTTCTTACCCAAACTTCTTCTTTATCATTGGTAACAAGCTTCAACTCACAATCTAAAGGAGTCCCATTTTTAATCAGTTCTTGAGTTGCTTTCGTATACCTCTCTACAGATTCATCATCAAAAATTGCAATAACATCTTCACGTGATGGAATCCCTTTTTTTATATCAAACCTTAAAATATCATAAACATAATCAGACCATATAAAAGTATCCGTTGCATTATCATATTCTTGGTAGCCTATTTTAGCTATTTCACTTGCTTTTCTCAAGGAATATTCCTTTTTCTCTAAAAGTTTTAAAGCATTTTCTATCTTTTCTTTAGATAGCTCTAATTCTTGTTGTGCTTGCTTAGATTCTGTAATATTCTGTAAAATACCTCTTTTACCAACAATTTCATTCTGTTCATTGTAAATAGGTTGCGCTACATTTCTAACCCAAACAACTTCCTCTTTTAGATTAATAAATTTCAATTCTAGATCATAAGAAATACCACTAATAGTAAGTGCTGCAGTTGCTTCTACAAATTTTTCTTGTGATTCTTTATTCATTTTCTTCAAGAGCTCCAGCTCTGATGGAATTCCATTTTCAGAATTTGATCCAAAAATACGATGCACATATTCAGACCACACAACAGTGTCTGTTAACAAATCATGTTCCCAATATCCTATTTTAGCTACTTTACTAGCCTCATTCATAGAATTCTTTCTTATTCTTGACAGTTTTAAGGAAGTCTGAATCTCTTCTTTAGAAAGCTCTAATTCTAGTTGAGCTTTTTTAGAAGCTGTAATATTTTGTAAGACACCTCTTCTTTTAATAATTCTATTTTGTTGATCGTAAACAGGCTCAACTGCAATTCTAATCCAAACTTCCTCATTTCTTAGGTTTGTTAATTTCAACTCAATATCAAAAGGAACACCCTCTGTATCTAATCTAAAGGTAGCTTTCCTCATCTTTTCTTGAGATTCTTCGTTAAAAAGTTCTGCAATTTTTTCTCGTGAGGGTACGGGTTGTTTTATGTCAAACCCAAAAATATGATATATATATTCTGACCAAATATAAGTTTCAGTTGCAATGTCATCCTCTAAATATCCCATTTTAGCCATCTTACTAGCCTCACTCTTAGAAAACTCACTGCTTTCTAACAATTTTAAAGACTTCTGAATCTTTTCTTTAGAAACCTCTAATTCTAGTTGAACATTTTTAGAAGCTGTAATATCTTGCAAAACACCTCTTCTTTTAATAATTTTATTTTGTTGATCATAAACAGGTTCAACTGCAATTCTAATCCAAACTTCTTCCTTTCTTAGGTTTGTCAATTTCAACTCAATATCAAAAGAAACACCCTCAGTATCGAGTTTTAAGGTAGCTTCCCCCATCTTTACTTTAGATTCCTCGTCAAAAAAATCTGCTATTTCTCTACGTGAAGGCACTGGTTGTTTTATATCAATCCCCAAAATATGATATATATATTCCGACCAAGTAAAAGTTTCAGTTGCAATGTCATACTCTAGATACCCTATTCTAGCCATTTTACTAGCTTCATTTTTAGAGAACTCACTAATTTCCAACAACTCTAAAGACCTCTGAATCTCATCTTTAGAAATTTCTAACTCTATTTGAGCATTTTTAGCAGCTGTAATATTATGCACTACACCTCTTCTTCCAATAATTTCATTTTTATCGTTGTAAACAAGATGAACCACTTGTCTTACCCATAACTCTTTATTTTTTTTATTAATTAATTTCAATTCAATATCATAAAGAGTGCCTTTTAAAGTAAGGTCTACAGTAGATTTTGCTAACTTTAACTGAGAATATTTATCGTAAAAAGCTACCATTTCCTTACGTGTTGGAATATCCTCATTTAAAGCCAAACCATAAATTTCATACACATAATCAGACCAAACAAAAGAATCAGTTGCTATATCATACTCCCAATGCCCAATTTTAGCCACCCTACTAGACTCAGTTAAAGAATGATCTCTCTTTTCTAAAAGATGTAACGAAGATTGTATCTTTTCCTTAGACAGTTCTAATTCAGATTGTGCCTTTTTCCATTCAGAGATATTTTGCAACACACCTCTTCTTCCAATAATTTCATTTTGTTTGTTATATATAGGCTTAGCTACATTTCTTACCCAAACCTCCTCGTTATTTCTATTAATTAATTTTAAAACAATATTATAAGGTGTGCCATGTGTATTCAACTCTACAGTGGCTGCTAATAATTTATCTAGCGACTCTTTATCACAAACCTTTACTGCTTCTTTATGTGGCGGAATTCCTTCATTTGGATTTAATCCGTATATATAATAAATATAATCGGACCATGTATATGTATCTTTTGCAGTAATATAATCCCAATACCCTATTTTGGCCATTTTACTACTCTCATTTAAAGAGTAGTCCTTTTTTTCTAATTCTTCTAAAGAATTTTGAATCTTTTCATTAGAAAGCTCTAAGGCTAATTGGGCTTTTTTAGAAGTTGTAATATTCTGTAAAAGACCTCTTCTTCCAATAACTTTATTTTGTTTATCGAATACAGGTTGCACTATATTTCGCACCCAAATTTCTTCCTTTTTTTTATTAGTTAACTTTAATTCAATATCATAAGGCGTTCCATTTGAATTCAACTTTAAATTTACTTGCACAATCTTTCTTTGAGATTCTTCATCAAAAAGTGCTACAATTTCTTCTCGTGGAGGAATTCCTTTTTTAGAATCAAATCCAAAAATGTCATAATGATAATCAGACCAGATAATATTAACCTGTTCGTTATTATACTCCCAATAACCAATTTTTGCCATTCTACTCACTTCATTCAAGGCATAATCCTTTTTCTCTAAAAGCTCTAGAGAAGATTGAATCTTTTCTTTTGACAGTTCTTCTTCAAATTGTGCTTTTTTAAAGGCTGTAATATCCTGCATAATACCTATTCTACCTACAACTTCATTTTGCTCGTTGTAAATAGATTGGGCTACAGTACGCTCCCAAACAACTTCATTTTGTTTGTTGACAAACCTTAATTCTACATCACAAGAAACTCCTTTTATAGCAACATCCTTTACAGCCTGTACTATTTTTTCTTGTGACTCTTTATCATATAGAGAGATCAGTTCTTTTTGAGAAGGAACTCCATTTACGGGGTCCATTCCATAAATAGTATACATATAATCAGACCAAGTAAAAGTCTCTGTTTTAATATCATATTCCCAATATCCTATTTTAGCAACTTTACTAGCTTCCTCTAAAGAGTGTTCCTTTTTTTCTAATTCTTCTAAAGAATCTTGAAGTTTCTTCTTTGATAAAACTCTCTGCGTAATATCTCTAGCAGAGATAACAAAGTAACTAATTTCATCTCCTTCATAAACGGGAGATGACAAAAACTCTAACCAAACAAAATGACCTTCTTTATGATGAACTCTAACAGGAATAGCTTCAGAAATAACACCTCTACTAATCAACTTTTTTGATAGTACTTCGTTTAAAAACTTAAGATCTTCTTTATGAACAATACTAAAAACTTTTTTACCTACTAAATCTTGTTGTTCGTAGCCTAATATATTCTTTATAGAGGGGCTAATATATTTAAAAGCACCATCTGGTTCTTGTAAGAAAATTAAATCATTAGAGTGATCAGTTAGTATACGATACATCTCTGTAGTTTCTTCAATTACTTTTTCTGCAGATTCAAATTTCTGCTTGTAAGTTAGAGGCTCAAAAACATCTTTTATTTTAAACACGCCTGTTAGCTGCTTGTTTAAATCAAAAAATCTTAAATAAAAATAAAGAAGCGCACTATAAAAGACTGTAAAAACCCCTTTAGATATAAGTCCTGATACGATAATTGACTTTAAATTATCTACTCCCCAAAAATTAAGGGTTACAAAGAATAATGTATCAAAACTTACAACAATTAACATGGTAATACAAATGCGTAAGAATAAACATTCTACTCTTTTAGATATATATTCGAATAAAAGTATAATTAAAAAAGCATCTAAAAATAACACAATTGTACCAATAAATAATTCTCTTAAACTTATATCGAAAAGGTTTACTGATGCATTATAAGTTCCTTGTATTGATGTATTATTAAAATGTAAGTTTAATGCCTGTACAAGAATTGTCATTACTATATTTACTATAAACAGCGCATAAATTAGTTTTTTTGTTTCACTGGCATCTTCTTTTATATATACCATAAGTATTACAAAGAGAGATGCCGTAAAATAAACAACAGAGCCCGGTGAAACAAAAAAACTATCTGTAATTGAAACAGAAACTCTACTGTATAAAAATAATTGTACAAATTGAAATAATCCCAGGCATGCAAACATAACTCCAATACCCAACTGTTTTCTAAGGTGAAATAAAAAAAGAATTACCAAAGCAACTAAAGTGCCCTGCATAAACAAAAGGGCTATTTGACTATAATTCATAGAAATAGGGATAATTATATAGACATAATAAAATGAAAATCTTTTCTATTTTATATACTACATTAAATATTTTAAGGACTAAGGTAAGTATATTTTTTTTTTACATATCAATATACAATGTTGATATTTAACTAATCACAAAATTTAAGTGTCATATATTACTTTTATTAAATGAAAAAACCCAGCTATAAGCTGGGTTTAATTTTATAAAGTGTAATAAAAATTACTCTACCGTAACCGATTTTGCTAAATTTCTTGGTTGATCTACATTCTTACCTAACATCACTGCAACGTGATAGGATAATAATTGAAAAGGAATTGTAGTTAATAACGGTGTTAACGCTTCTTCTGTTTCAGGAATTTCTATAACATGATCTGCTATATCTCTAACCTGTGTATCTCCTTCTGTTACAATTGCAATAATTTTACCAGACCTCGATTTAATTTCTTGAATATTACTCACTACTTTTTCGTAATGACCTTTATTGGTTGCAATAACAAAAATTGGCATGTTCTCATCAATTAAAGCAATTGGACCATGTTTCATTTCTGCTGCAGGATATCCTTCTGCATGTATGTAAGAAATTTCTTTTAATTTTAAAGCGCCTTCTAATGCTACCGGAAAGTTAAAACCTCTACCTAAATACAAACAGTTTTTTGCATCTTTATAAACAGCTGCAATTTCCTTTACTTTTTCATCAATCTTTAAAAGTGCCTCTATTTTAGCCGGAATTAATTCCATTTTTTGCAAATACATTCTAAAAGCAGAGTCCGACATTGTTCCTTTTGCCTTTGCTAACTTTAAAGAAATTAATGTAAGTACCGTAATTTGAGTTGTAAATGCTTTTGTTGAAGCTACTCCAATTTCTGGACCAGCATGTGTATAAGCTCCTGCGTGTGTTTCTCTTGCGATAGAAGAACCTACTACATTACAAATACCAAATACAAAAGCTCCTTTAGATTTCGCTAATTTAATAGCAGCTAAAGTATCTGCAGTTTCTCCAGATTGAGAAATTGCAATAACCACATCATTTGGTGTAATTATAGGGTTTCTGTATCTAAACTCAGATGCGTACTCAACCTCAACAGGTATACGCGCCATATCTTCTATTAAATACTCACCAACTAAACCAGCATGCCAAGAAGTACCACAAGCAATAATTATAATTCTATCAGCATTTAAAAACTTATTTAAATTGTCATCTATTCCAGACATTTTAATAAGTCCTTCATTAGGTAACATTCTACCTCTATAAGTATCTATAATAGCCTTAGGTTGCTCATGAATTTCTTTTAACATGAAATGATCATAACCACCTTTTTCTATCTGATCTAAACTCAGTTTTAATTTCTGAATATTAGTATCAACCATAGAGTCGTCTTTAATCTTACGAACTTTTATGTCTTTACCAATTTTAACAACTGCCAATTCTTCATCCTCTAAATAAATAGCATTCTTTGTATACTCTATAAATGGCGATGCATCAGAAGCAACAAAAAATTCACTATTATCTTTTCCTACTCCAATTGCAATAGGACTTCCTAATCGAGCAATAACTAACTCATTTGGTTTTGTTTTATCAAAAACAGCAATTGCATAAGCACCTACAACACTTGTTAATGCTAGTTGAACTGCTTGCCCAAGCTTACAACCTTCGTTCTTTTTTACTTCTTCTATTAGATTAACTAAAACCTCAGTATCTGTATCACTCTTAAAAACATAACCTCTAGATATTAACTCTTTTTTTAAAGTGTCGTAGTTTTCAATAATACCGTTATGTACAATAACTAATTCACCAGACTGAGAAACATGTGGATGAGAATTTACATCATTTGGCACCCCATGAGTAGCCCAACGTGTATGACCAATTCCTATATTTCCTTTTTTTCTTTTTTCGTCATTATCAGTTATAGCTTCTAAATCTGAAACTTTTCCCTTGGTTTTAGAAAGATGTATTTCTTTCCCATCATACATCATTATCCCAGAACTATCATACCCTCTGTACTCTAGTCTTTTAAGTCCATTTACAACGATCGGGTAAGCATCTCTAAAGCCAATATAGCCAGTAATTCCACACATAAAATTTTCTTTTAGTTCGTTTTTTTTTTAATCCTTTTTCTCTGAATATGAAATCTTTAACTCTACCTTTTTATTACCATTTATAGCTTCATGATTAAAAAGCGTTACTGCCTTCGGATTCCAATTATAATTCTTAAATATAGTATCTGTAACTGTTAGTAAGTCTGTAGCGTTAATTACTTTAAGTCTTAATGTTGGAGAGTAATTTGTTTCACCACTTAATAAGTCTGAAATATAATCTGTAATTCTAAAAGTGTACTTCTCTTTCTTTCCATTAGAGTCTCTCTGTAACAAACCTCCAAAAATAGTAGCTCCCTCAGAATAAACATCTTTTACTTGACTGTAAACAGGTGGTACATTTTCATCACTCTTGTACAAGAATAATTGATAAGGAACAGCTGTTGTATCTATAGATTGATTAATATAAAAAGTTAAAGAAGCATCATTTATCAACAGATTTCTAGCTCTTAATTCTTCTATTTTATCAGCAACTCCATTACCATCTGTGTCTGCTCCAAAAAGGTTTATTTTAGCTTCACTTCCTGCAGCTCCTTGTAATACAATTTTATCTGAAGGATATACTTTATCATCCATCTTATAAGTACTTGCTCTTACTCCAGATAATAAAAAACTATCATTTTTGTAAATTGTATCTATAATAACTCCTCCAGCAACAACTGTATTTGTATAATAAACTTCTAGTGATGGCTTAACCGTAGCATTAAAATTAAAAGAAACTAAAGATCCTTCGTCTCCTGTAGCTTCTAGAATAAGTCCTCTAAAATAGTCATTAAACGCAGCCTGAGAATCAAAATCTGATGATTCATATTTATCTAGGAATAATTCTTTAATTTTATCTTCTTTTAAAGGAATTACTGCAAAAGGTACTGGTATTGTAGCAGATGTAGAATTAAAATATTTTACAGTATCTTGTGTAGCTACAGTTTCATCACTTAACCATCTTTTAACTACAATTGAGTCTGTTAAGCTTGGTGAAAATTTAAAATCTGAAGTAAAATTCAACTTAGTTACTTTTTTATCAAACACATCATTAGATTGATAACTATTCAATTTTGAAGGTTCTGTAGGATTTAATATACTTAAATAAGTACTGGTTTCATAAACATTTAAATTAAACGCTTTAGTTTGATCTCCTATAATTGAATCTAACTCATACGCTGTACCATCATCATTAAAAGTTACTTGATATGGTAATTTTACAAATGCAGTATCTATTGTAGTAACCACAATAGTATCAGAACCGTAAATATTTTCATCATCAATTACCTTTAAACCTGAACTTAAAGCTAGTTGAGAAACTATAGAAGCTTCTATTTTTTCGTAATCACCATTTGCACCAGTATGAACACCTAGTAGATATAAACCTGCCTCTGCAGAAATATTATCAGAAGTAACACTTGTAATAGGGCTATTTTCTATAACAATTCCTTTAACAGTTAAGGTATCTGTATCAAACTTTGTATTACTAATAATACTAGACTTAATATCTGTAAAATCTTTTTCACAAGAAATAACAGCTGTAAATACGAATACTAAAGCTACAATAAATGTGCTTTTCTCAAAAAATCTCCTCACTTTATAAAATAATTAATTAGCTGAAATTAAATCAGCATAAAAATTTAAATAACTTTCCTTTAAATCTTCAGATTGATATTCTAAAACCGGAATATCTTTACCTTCTATAAAAGAAGTTAATTCTTCTGAAATTTCTTCACTACCATGTATAATTGCGTCAGAATTTTCTATCGCACTTTTTAATATGTTTGTAAAGTTTGGTGTTTTAATTGTAGCAATTTTCTCGTCACAAATATTATCAAATTTCACTTTATCTGCTAAAGATTCATCTAACGTCCCCTCAAAAGGGTTGTTATATAAAGACGTTATGATTTTACTTTCTGTAAACAAAGGTTCTTCTTTATAAAACTCTTTTAAATAAAGAGGTAAAAGAGAAGCCATCCATCCATGAACATGAATAATATCTGGCGCCCAGTTTAATTTTTTTACGGTTTCTATAACTCCTTTTGCAAAGAAAATAGCGCGCTCATCATTATCCTCAAACAAATCATCATCTTCATCTGTAAAAACGGCTTTTCGTTTAAAATATTCTTCATTATCTATAAAATATACTTGCATTCTTTCTTTAGGAATAGAAGCAACTTTTATAATTAATGGCATATCCATATCATTAACTACTAGATTCATCCCAGATAAACGAATTACTTCGTGTAGCTGATGTCTTCGCTCGTTAATTACGCCATATCTTGGCATGAAAATTCTTGTTTGTACTCCTTTAGAATGTGCGTTTTTTGCAACATTAAAGGCTGTAGATGATAACTCTGTTTCGGGTAAGTATGGAACTACTTCAGATGAAACAAATAATATTCTCTTGTCCTTCATTAAATCAAACTCTTTTATAAGAAGCGCAAAAATACAAATTTTTATGCTAATATCGTGTTAAATTGGTAAGTTTGCAGACTCTACTTAATTTTTGAAGATGAAAATTTTTAACACTAAACAAGAAATAAATGCATATTTAACCTCTAAAAAAGAGGGTAATAAAACCATAGGTTTTGTGCCAACAATGGGCGCATTACACGAAGGTCACCTATCTTTAATTAAAAAAGCAATCGAGAAAAACGATCTAGTTGTAGTAAGTATTTTTGTAAATCCAACCCAGTTTGATAACCAAGAAGACTTAATTAAATACCCAAAAACCATAGAAAATGATACTAAATTACTAGAAAGTGTTTCTTGTGATGTATTATTCCTACCTTCTGTAGAAGAAATTTATGCAGAAAACATAGCTTCAGAAAAATTTGATTTTGACGGACTAGAACACCAAATGGAAGGCAAGTTTAGAACAGGGCATTTTGATGGTGTTGGTACCATCGTAAAAACCCTTTTCGAAATTGTAACACCTAATAGAGCTTATTTTGGTCAAAAAGATTTTCAGCAGTTACAGATCATCAAAAAAATGGTTAGAAAAAACAGACTGCCTGTAAAAATAAAAGGATGTCCTATTTTTAGAGAAGCAGATGGTTTGGCAATGAGTTCTAGAAACGCTAGATTATCTAAGGAACATAGAGAAGCAGCACCATTTATTTACAAAACTCTTAAAAAAGTTAAAAGTAAATTTGGCATAGAAAATGCTGTAACCGTAACTGAGTGGGTAGAAAATCAATTTAAAGAACACCCTTTATTAGAATTAGAGTATTTTACAATTGCTGATGAAAAATCATTAGAAACCATAAAAAACAAAGAATCTAACAAGAAAAACCGTGCTTTTATTGCAGTTTACGCAGGAGAAATACGATTGATAGACAACATTCGATTAAAATAGTAGTAATCAAAAAAAATAGTATTTTTGCCCCATGTTAGTACAAGTTGTAAAATCAAAAATCCACCGTGTAAAAGTTACAGGTGCAGATTTAAATTATATAGGAAGCATTACCATTGATGAAGATTTAATGGATGCTGCCAACATTATTGAAGGCGAACGCGTTCAAATTGTAAACAATAATAATGGAGAGCGTTTAGAAACATACGCTATTCCTGGACCTCGTGGAAGTGGAGAAATCACATTAAACGGAGCCGCAGCTAGAAAAGTTGCTGTTAATGACGTTTTAATTCTAATCGTTTACGGATTCATGGATTTTGAAGAGGCTAAAAGCTTTAAACCATCTTTAGTTTTCCCTAACGAGAAAGACAATACACTTACATAGGTTTGAACATCAAAAAAATATTAAAAACTGTACTACCTCTCGTTTTGGGAGGTTTTTTAGTATGGTATTCTCTCTCTAAAATCTCTCTAGATGTTTTAATAGGATATTTTAAAGATGCAAAATATGGTTGGATTCTCCTCGGCCTATTTTTTGGAATTTTGAGCCACCTTTCTAGAGCCTACAGATGGAAATTTATGCTAGAACCTTTAGGTTTTAAGCCCAAATACACAAATAGTGTTTTGGCTGTTTTAGTAGGTTATTTAGTAAACTTAGCCATACCTAGAGCCGGAGAAATTTCTAGAGCAACCGTAATGGCAAACTACGAGAAAATTCCGTTCGAAAAAGGATTCGGAACTATTGTAGCCGAACGTATTGCAGATTTAATCATGATGCTTTCTATCGTTGCAATAACACTTTTTGTTCAATTCGATTTTATCTACGAACTCTTAACCAAAAACTTTAATCCAACAAAAATCGTTATTGGCTTAACGGTTCTTATTCTTGGTTTTTACATTTTAACATCATTTATAAAGAAAGCAAAATCTGGGTTTTTACTAAAAATTAAAACCTTTGTTGCCGGCTTATTAGAAGGTGTTACTAGTATTTTTAAAATGAAAAATAAATGGGCATTTATCTTTCATACTGTATTTATTTGGGTAATGTACGTTGCCATGTTTTGGGCAACAATTCCTGCAATTGAAGGTTTACACGTTCCGTTTGGCGGAATTTTAATCGGTTTTATTGCTGGTGGATTTTCCATTGCAGCAACAAATGGCGGAATTGGATTATACCCAATTGCTGTTGCTGGCGCCTTGGCTTTGTTTGATGTTCCTACAGAACCTGCAACCGCTTTTGGCTGGATTATGTGGACCGCACAAACTGCAATGATTATCGTTTTTGGAGGTTTGGCATTTTTTGCACTACCAATTTACAATAAGAATAAATAACTTTTAGGCGTTCCTAAAAAGATAGTGCTTTCACTACTCACTTTTTTCTTTTACTAAAAAATCAGCAAAAGAAAAAACACCAAACAATGAGCCTGCCTTGAACTTTTAAAAATGTTCAATCGCTAACTCACAAATTTTAGAAAACGGGTCTTGTAAATAGCTATTTACAAGACCCGTTTCATTTAACTTTTCAATAACTTTTTATAATTGCTTATACTGTAAAAAAGGAATATGTTTGCCTTTATGGAAAAAAAAACATTAGCAATTGTAGGTTGCGGCGGACTTGCAAGCATCGTTGCACAAGCTTTAGATAAAGGCTTGTTGCCAGATTTTAAAATTATCGGCACATACTCTAGGACTTTCAATAAGGCCGAGGTTTTTTCAAATCATATTAATAATGTAGATAGAGGGTATACCTGTACAGCATGTCATTCTCTAGAAGAATTATTAATGCTAAAACCAGACTATCTTGTTGAAGCATCTTCTCCAGATTCTTTAAAAGAATTAGCGTTGCCAACCTTAAAAAACGGAACATCAATAGTAACAATCTCCATAGGAGGTCTTGCAGATGCCGATTTTTACGAAGAGGTTAAAAAAACAGCTTCAGAATATGGTACACGAGTTCATATTGCATCAGGAGCCGTTGGAGGATTCGACGTATTAAGAACTGTGTCTTTAATGGAAGAAAGCGAAGTGACTTTCGAGTCTACAAAATCGCCAAGAGCCATGAGAAATAGCCCAGTTTATAACCCTATTATAGAAACGCAAGAATACAAATCTTTTGAAGGTACTGCTGTAGAAGCTATCGCACTTTTTCCAAGACAAGTAAACGTTTCTGTTGCGGCTGCACTGGCATCAACAGGACCAGAAAACGTAAAGGTTTCTATTAAAACTATCCCAGAATTTGTTGGCGATAATCATCGTATAGAAATAAAAAGCCAGGAAATTCATGCCGTTTTAAACATTTATAGTCAAACGGCAAAAATTGCTGGCTGGAGTATTGTTAATACATTAAGAAATATTACTTCGCCTATTGCTTTTTAAAATAAGCAGTTAAGTTAGCTAATACCTTTTCGCTTAATCTAACAAACGCTTGTTGTGTTCTACCTGTAGAAACTTCTAAGCAATTAACTTTAGGGTTATTTAAAAGCTCTTTATCACCTAAAGCGCCAAGAGTATCACAATATACGGCATTATCACCTGCTGCTAGCCACTTATTAAAAGGTTCAGCATCCCAAGCAGGTGATAATCCTGTGTTGAATAATATTTTATGATTACCAAATTTAATAAACTCGTTTTCATGCAATAAAACAGTGTTTTTATTTAAACAAGCAATCACAACTTCATTTGTTTTCATTAGTTCTTCTAACGGTAAAAACTCATAGCCTTTTGCTTTAGCATCTTGTTTTTCACTTCTAGCAAAATAAGTGATTTCTGCTCCTAAAAAGTGAAGTGCATCCGCAACCATACCACCAGATTTTCCCAAACCTACAATCCCTACTTTTAAACCTGTAATTTCTCTTGGAATTCCACCCCAAGCATTTCTTGGTTTACCATCAGAAGTAGTACCAAAACCATGTAAACATCTTACCAACTCACTAATTACATATTCCACAACCCCCTCGTCTCCATAATCACGCACACCAGTAACGGTAATGCCACGTGAGTTTGCATAGTTAATATCTACATTCGCACTTTCTGGCGCATACAACGAACAACACATACCTATATATTTTACATTTGGGCAGCGTTCTAAAATTTCTTTTGTTAATGTTGTGGTGTAACTTAATAAAACACCATCAGCATCACCAATACGTGCTACAATCTCATCGTCTGTTGTTGGTCTGTCTGTGTATAATAATAGGTTTTCTGTTAAAGATTCTAATTTTATATTAACCGAATCAATTAACTCTAAAGGCTCTATTCCTATAAGTTTTTTAAACATAATTCACTTTTTTATTTGTTGTAAATGAAAGGCGGCAACATAAGAAATATCCCTTGTAAGAACTAATTTTTAACGTAACTTTAAGCTATTCTTTAGTCTATATAATTTCTAGGGCGTTCCCTAAAAAGGTCGCGCTTTCACTACTCGCTTTTTTCTTATGCTAAAAAAATAGCATCAAAAAAAGAGCTCAAACAGGTAGTTCAATCGCTAACGCAAATATTTGCTAACTTTTTGGGAATCTTTTTTTTTATTACTTTTTTTAAAACTTATAAGCTCATAAACTTTGTAACTTTGTTCCTCAAAAAATTGTAAACTTTTTCTATAATGGCTAAAACCAAAACAACTTTTTTCTGTCAGAACTGTGGAACCCAACATGCAAAATGGGTAGGACAATGTGGTGCTTGTAAAGAATGGAATACCATTGTAGAAGAAGTAATACAAAAAGAAGAAAAACGCGTTTGGAAACAATCTACAACCGCAAAACAAACCGTAAACAAACCTTTAAAAGTTGCTGACATTCAGTTAAACCCAGAAGAAAGAATTGTTACCAACAACAACGAATTAGACACTGTTTTAGGTGGAGGATTGGTAAAAGGTTCTGTAACACTTTTAGGTGGTGAACCCGGAATTGGAAAATCGACCTTATTATTGCAAGTTGCTTTAAATATCAGCCAGAAAGTACTGTATGTTTCTGGTGAGGAAAGTCAGTCTCAAATAAAAATGAGAGCAGAAAGGTTAGAAGCAAACAATTCTAACTGTTTAATTTTAACAGAAACCAACACCCAAAACATCTTTAAAAATATAGAAGAGACAATGCCTGATGTTTTGGTAATAGATTCTATACAAACATTACACACAAGCTCTATAGAAGCATCTCCTGGTAGCATTTCTCAAATTAGAGAAACTGCAGCAGAACTGATTAAATATGCCAAAGAAACAGCAACTCCGGTTTTATTAATTGGTCATATAAATAAAGATGGAAACATTGCTGGTCCAAAAATTTTAGAACACATGGTAGATGTTGTTTTACAATTTGAAGGCGACAGAAATCATACGTACAGAATTTTAAGAAGTCAGAAAAACAGATTTGGTTCTACGTCTGAATTAGGAATCTACGAAATGCTTTCTAGCGGATTAAGAGAAATTTCTAATCCGTCTGAAATTTTAATTTCTAAAAAGGATGCAGATTTAAGCGGAACAGCAATTGCAAGTACTTTAGAAGGTATTAGACCTTTAATGATAGAAATACAAGCTTTAGTTTCTACCGCCGTTTACGGAACACCTCAGCGTTCTACAACGGGGTATAATTTAAAACGTTTAAACATGATTTTAGCTGTTTTAGAAAAAAGAGCAGGTTTTAAATTAGGCGCAAAAGATGTCTTTTTAAATATTACTGGAGGAATAAACGTAGACGATCCTGCAATTGATTTAGCAGTGGTGGCTGCTATTTTATCGTCTAACCAAGATGTTGCTATTAATCCGAATGTTTGTTTTGCTGCAGAAGTTGGTTTGGCTGGAGAAATAAGGCCAGTTTCTAAAATAGATCAAAGAATTACCGAAGCAGAAAAATTAGGTTACAAAACTTTAGTCGCCTCTAAATACAATAAAATTGCTTCTAAAAATCACGGAATTCGTTTGGTTTTGGTAGGTAAGATTGAAGAGGCTTTTGCTACTTTGTTTGCTTAAGCTTTATTTTTTTTACTATTAAAAAAACAAGGAACCTTAATTATTTTCTATTAGCTAACAAACAGGTTTAGCCCTGATTGAAGCGGCATCCTTTTTTTGTTTTTAACAAAAAAAGATATAGCGAAAAGCAGGAAAAAGCTTCTAAAAAAAAACAGTACAAAACAAGTTTTCTAAGCTTCTAATTTTCGAATTACTTTACAAGGATTTCCTGCTGCAAAAACATCTGCAGGAATATTTTTTGTAACTACACTTCCTGCTCCAATTACGGTTCTGTCTCCAATATGTACACCCGGACAAACTACCGTACTTCCTCCGACCCAAACATCTTCTCCAATAGTTATTGGTTTTGCTAATTCGAGTCCGGAAGCTCTTTCTTTATGATTTATAGGATGTGTTGCTGTGTATAATTGCACATTTGGACCAATTAATGTTCTAGAACCAATTGTAACGGGAGTTACGTCTAAAACAACACAATTAAAGTTAAAATACACATCGTTTCCTGTAATTATATTGTAACCATAATCGCAATAAAAGGGAGTTTGTATAAATAGATTCTTCCCTTGATTTGGCAGTAATTTATGTAAAATAACATTTTTTGATTCCGCTTTATCTTCTGATAAATCATTTAGCTCTTTTAATAACAATCTTGCTTCTAATCGTTCTTTGGTAAGTTGTATATCTGAGGCATCATATAATTGACCAGAGAGCATTTTTTGTTTTTCAGTTTTCATTTATCAGTTCTATTTGTACGAAGTTACTAAGATAATTTATTTTCTAAAAACTAATAGTAAAAACCCCCTTCAGGTTCCCAAAACCTGAAGGGCCTGAAAGTATTTACCTATAAAATAACATACCTTAAAATAATTTCTATTAGTTAGCAAACAGGTTTTGACCTGACTTCCCTAAGAATTCACTAATTAAGGTTTAGATAAAATTGAATCAGTATAAATATCTAATATCAAACACCTCATAAAGGGTTTTAAACTTTTATGGGGTAAAATTTCAAATTAACAAATCATTTCTTTATTTGGAATGAGTTCATATCTAATGCTATTGTTATATTATTAATCTTAAAAAGGATTGATATTTGAACTTTATAACTAAATATCATTAACTTAAAACAATACATATGAAATTAAGAATATTAAGTATTATCTGTTTAACTTTAATAACACTTGTAGGCTGTAAGGAGACTAAAAAAGAAAAAGTGAACGATACTCCGGAAAAAAGTACAAAAATTACCTTAGAAAAATTAGAAAACTCACCAGAATACGCTACTGCTTCGCTTAAAATGATAACACCAAGTGATACATTAATAAAAAGTGTTGGAGAAACTGCTTTTAATTTTGAGGTAAACAATTACGAATTAGGTGCAATAACAAAAAGTAAAGACACAGCACTTTTAGCAAATTCAGGAAAAGGACAGCATATTCATTTTATTTTGAATAACGAGCCCTATTCTGCGCATTATGAACCTACATTTAAAAAAGACATGCCTAATGGAGTGCATCATTTGGTTGCATTTTTAAGTAGGTCTTATCATGAATCTGTTAAAAACGAAGATGCAGTAGTTGTTAAAAAATTAATTGTTGGAGAAGATACTAAAGACGATAACAATTTAGATATAAATGCACCAACACTTATTTATAGTCGACCAAAAGGAGAGTATACAGGAAAAGATACAGAAAATCTATTACTAGATTTTTTCGTATTAAATACAGAACTTTCAGAAAATGGTACTAAAGTTCGTGCAACTATTAATGACAAAGAATTTATAATAACGGAATGGGCACCACAGGTTATTAAAGGTTTACCAAAAGGAAAAGTTTCTATAAAATTAGAATTAATAGATGCTGAAGGAAATTTAATTCCTGGGCCATTTAATAGTGTTGACAGAACAGTTACTTTAAAAAAGTAATCAAATTTATAACTGAAAAAGAATCATAAAAAAAACCAAGCAAAATTGCTTGGTTTTTTTTATGTAATTTATAGCGTTTTAAGAAATATTACTTCTTATTTGCTAATTTTATGTATTTATCTAAAGCCATTGTCATAGAAGGTGTTTCTGGTGACGGCGCTGTAATATCACACTTAAAACCTGCATCTGTAACAGCTTTTACAGTAGAGTTACCAAAGGCAGCTATTCTTGTTGCGTTTTGTTTAAAATCTGGAAAGTTTTTTAACAATGATTCTATTCCTGATGGGCTAAAGAACACCAAAACATCATAAAATACATCTTCTAAATCAGACAAATCACTAACTACAGTTCTATATAAATCTAATCGTTTCCAAGTGATTCCTAAACTATCTAACTCTTCAGGGATTAAAGGCTTTAACTTATCTGAACTAGGTAATAAGAATTTTTCTGTTTTATGTTTCTTAATTAATTTTGTTAAATCAGGAAACGTTCTTGTACCTACATAAATTTTTCTCTTTCTGTAGACTACATATTTTTGTAAGTAAAAAGCAACTGCTTCTGACTGGCAAAAATATTTCATAGCATCTGGCACTTTAAATCGCATCTCGTCTGCAATTCTAAAAAAGTGATCAACAGCATTTCTACTTGTTAAAATAATAGCTGTAAAGTTATGTAAATCAACTTTTTCTCCTCTTACTTCTTTGACAGATATACCTTCTACGTGAATAAATGGTCTAAAATCTATCTTTACTTTTTGTTTATCAGACAAGTCAAAATAAGGGGAAGTTTCAGTCTTTGGTTCTGGTTGCGATACTAAGATCGTTTTCACTTTCATATGCTTCTTTTTTCTAGTTAAAATAGCAATCTAAACAGTACAAATAGCGGTGCTATTTCGACGGCGCAAAGGTACAAAATAAAATAAAACAACTCGCTAAAAACCAGCTTTTTATTAATTACCGCATGAAATATAAATCGAATAGAAAATAAAAGTGCCGAAAAATAGACTAAAAAAGGGGTGTCTAATTGTGAGTATTCTACTAAAACAATAGCTATAAGTAGAAAAAAAGAAACAGAATATAAATAGACTGACTTAGAAACTAAAAAGAAATCTAGCTTTTTATCAATCTTAAAAACTACAGAAAGCAAAAATTCTAATAGCCTTTTAATCGTTAAATATGAAAAAACAACTCCAAAAATCTTCAGAAAAGTATAAAAACCTTGTTCTGCAGAAGAATTATAGTACAAATAGATTTTATAGGTTAATAAAGCAAGAACTGTAATGGAAAAAATAAAAATGACATTTTTAAAAGGATTAAAAAAAGAAGTATTCTCTTCTATTTCAGAATCGATAAAACTTTCATTAAACAAAGAAGATACACTACCCTTTAACCTTACTACACTCAACCCTCTTAAAAGGAAAACACAGGCAAACAAGCACACCAATAATATGGTAATCCAACTGTTATCTATTACTACTCTTTCTATTGCTTGCACCTATTTTTGTTTTGGTAAGATTAACACAAAATTAGTAATTAAATAATGTATATTTGTCTACTTACCACATGAAATTTTATTTATGTCAGATGCGTTAGTCATAATACCTACTTATAACGAAAAAGAAAATATAGAAGCTATTATTAGAGCCACTTTTAATCAAAAGAAAGAATTTCATATTTTAGTTGTAGATGACAATTCTCCTGATGGAACCTCAGCTATTGTAGAAAACTTAATTTTAGAGTTTCCAAATCAGCTTTTTTTAGAAAGAAGAATCGGTAAAAGTGGTTTAGGTACTGCTTATATACACGGTTTTAAATGGGCCATTGCTAAAAAGTATGATTATATTATTGAAATGGATGCCGACTTTTCTCACAATCCTGATGATCTAATTCGCTTATACGATGCATGCCATAAAGAAAACATTAGTGTTTCTGTAGGTTCTAGATATGTTAACAACAAAATAAATGTTGTTAATTGGGATATAAAAAGATTATTACTCTCTTACTTTGCATCTAAATATGTTCGCTTAATTACAAGAATTCCTTTATTTGATACAACTGCAGGTTTTGTCTGCTGGAAAAGAGAAGTCTTAGAAAATATACAATTAGAAAAAATAAAATTTGTGGGTTATGCCTTTCAAATAGAAATGAAATTTAAAGCATGGAAACGTGGTTTTAAGATAAAAGAAGTTTCTGTTATTTTTACAGACAGAACTTTAGGAACTTCTAAAATGAGCGGAAATATAATATATGAAGCCTTATTTGGAGTTATAAAAATGAGATTACAAGGTATATCAAAATAAAATGTATAATGAGCGAAATTTCTATTAGAACTGCAACTTTACAAGATTTAGAAACCTTATTAGAATTTGAACAAGGAGTTATAACAGCAGAAAGACCTTTAGATCCTTTTTTAGGCGATGGTAAATTGTCTTATTACAATATACCCGAATTAATTTCTAATGAAGACATTTATTTTATTGTTGCTATTTCTAACGATCAAATAATTGCTTCTGGTTACCTAAGAATAGAAAATTCTAAACATTATCACAAAAACCCAAAACATGGTTATATTGGTTTTATATTTGTAAAACCCGCTTTTAGAGGAAACAAGATTAGTAATTTAATTTTAGAGTCTTTAAAAAATTGGGCAGTAAAAAAAGATATAAAAGAATTAAGATTGGATGTTTATAGCAATAATTCTGCGGCAATAAAATCTTATGAACGCTTTGGTTTTACAAAAATCTTAGTGAACATGAAAATGAGTATTTAATAGATAGGAATAGTAAAAAAAACAATTAAAAACTTTACTAACTTTGCAAAAATCAGCAAAGTATTTTCAGTAAAAACAATTATAAAAAATGGCGAAATCAACTTTAATAAAAAACGCAAGAATTGTAAATGAAAACAAAACTTTTTTAGGGGATGTTCTCATTGAAAACGGAATTATAAAAGAAATTTCATCAGATATAAATGCAACTGAAAATGTTGAAATTATTCATGCAGAAGGGAAGTTTTTAATTCCTGGTTTTATAGATGATCAAGTACATTTTAGAGAACCTGGCTTAACACATAAAGCAAATATTGCTACAGAAAGTAGAGCTGCCGTTGCTGGCGGAATTACTACTTTTATAGAAATGCCAAACACCGTACCGCAAGCTACAACGCAAGATTTATTAGAAGATAAATTTAAAATTGCAGCAAACGATTCTTACGCTAATTATTCTTTTATGTTTGGTGGAACAAACGATAATTTAGAAGAATTATTAAAAACAGACCCTAAAAAAGTAGCCGGAATTAAATTATTTTTAGGTTCTTCTACGGGAAATATGTTGGTTGATAATGAAGAAATTCTAGAGAAAATTTTCTCATCAACAAAAATGATTATTTCTGTACACTGTGAAGATGAAGCAACTATCAGAAAAAACACACAAGAATTTGTTGATAAATATGGCGATGATATTCCAGTAAAATACCATCCAATTATTAGAAGTGAAGCAGCTTGTTATTTATCGTCTTCTAAAGCAATTGAATTGGCAAAGAAAACAGGTGCACGTTTGCATATTTTCCATGTATCAACAGCTAAAGAAACGGAGCTTTTTAGAAATGACATTCCTTTAGAAGAAAAACAAATTACCGCAGAAGTTTGTGTGCATCATTTATGGTTCTCTGATAAAGATTACGAAGAAAAAGGAACCCATATAAAATGGAATCCGGCTGTAAAAACAGAAAAAGACAGACTTGGTTTATGGGAAGCTTTGTTAGATGACAGAATTGATGTTTTGGCAACAGACCACGCTCCGCATACTTTAGAAGAAAAAACAAATGTATACACAAAAGCACCAAGTGGCGGACCTTTAGTACAACATGCAGTTATTGCGCTTTTAGAAAAAGTAAAAGAAGGAGTAATTCCGATTGAAAAACTAGTTGAAAAAATGAGCCATAATCCGGCAAAATTATTTCAAATTGAGAAACGTGGTTTTATAAAAGAAGGATATTTTGCAGATATCGTTTTAATTGATACCAACAAGCCACAAACTGTTTCTAAAGACAATATTTTATACAAATGTGGCTGGTCTCCTTTTGAAGGAACTACATTTTCATCAACCATAACCCATACCTTTGTAAATGGAAATTTAATCTATAATGAAGGTGTTTTTAATGATAATATTAAAGGAAAACGCCTGACTTTTAATCGTTAATATGAAAAACTTAAGCTATTTTCTTGTTTCTATTTTCTTGGTTTCTTGCACAAGTAACACCATTTTTAAAGAGCCAAAAGACCTTATTCCTAGAGACACCATGACCTTATTACTTGGGGATATGATGATTGCTTCTTCTGCAAAATTTGTTAAAAACAAAAATGAGCAAAAGAAAGTAAATTACATGGCTTTTATATATGATAAATATAAAATAGATAGCCTACGTTTTCAAAACAGCAACCTATATTATACCTCTAAAATAGATTTATATGAGGAAATGATTACCGATGTTAAAAAAAACTTAGAAGAAAAAAAAGATTTTTACAATAAAATGAGCTCTCGAAAAGATTCCATTAGAAGGGATTCTATTAAAAAAGTTGGAAAAAAATTGAAAGAATTAGATTCTATTAAAGAAATTGAACCGATCTTAGAGCCTACTAAGGACGATTTTGAGATAAAGAATTAACATATCTATCAGACACTTCTTTTATCACATCATCAATTTTTTCAAACTGAAAAGGCATCGTTGTTTCAATCTTTTCTGAGGAGTATTTAGACACTGAATGTGCACTTCTTGCTGAGTATTTACTCAACAATGGCTCTTTTCTCGAAAACAGAGACAACATCCAAGAAACTCTCCAAAAAATAGCGGTTTGCCAAGGCTTAATATTTTTTGTTGGTCTTTTTTTACCGAAAGCATCAGCTATAGAAAAGAAAATTTCTTTAAACGATTTATTCTCTGCAACTAAAATAAAACGTTCATTTTTAATGCTAGAGTTCATCAACTTAATCATTGCTGCAACAACATCTTTAACACCTACAAAACCAGTAATTCCTTCTGTGTAATAACTAAAACCGTTATAAACCTGTGTAAACATTTTACCAGAACCAGCAGTATAAAATCCGCTTCCTAAGATAACACCTGGGTTTACTATAGCCACATCTACTCCCTCTTGGCTTGCACGCCAAATTTCCATTTCTGCCCCAAATTTCGTTATCGAATATCCACTATTATCAGATTCTGGATTCCATTCATTCTCTTCAGTGATAAGGCCACCTTTTAGAGAATCTCCCACAGAAGCAATAGAACCTACAAAACAAATTTTACGAACATTAGCATCAATGGCAAGGTTTACAATAATCGCTGTTCCATGTATATTTACTTTGCGCATTTCCCTGTAATCTTTCGGATTAAAGGAAATAAATGCTGCGCAATGATATACTTTTTCAACTCCAATAAAAGCAGGAATCATAGCAGGAACATCTGTAATGTCTGCTTTAAACCATTCTATTTTAGAAATTAAGTTTATAGCATCATCCGTATAAAAAGAAAAGACTTCTTGTACTTTTTTAATTCTTTCTTCAGAACGGTAAATAGCACGTATTTTTTCATCATTTTTTACCAAATGATACAATAAATGTGCGCCAACTAAACCTGTTCCTCCAGTAACTAAAATCATAACGCGAATTTATGATATTTTCATTGATAAGTTTATCTTTGCATAATGAAAAATAGCAAATAAATAATTGCTATAAGATGTCAAATTGAGCTTGTCTAGATTGATAATTTAAACGATCAAGACACAAAACTTAAACAAGCTGAATTTGGCATTCGTATTTTGAATTGAATTAATTTAGACTTATAATGACAAATTTTGTTGAAGAATTACGCTGGCGTGGATTATTGCATGATATTATGCCAGACACGGAAGACTATTTATTAAAAAATAAAACTGCTGGTTATATTGGTTTTGATCCAACTGCAGACTCACTACATATTGGTAGTTTGGTGCAAATATTTATTTTGAAACATTTTCAAAATGCAGGTCATAACCCTATTGCTTTAATTGGTGGAGCTACTGGTATGGTTGGTGATCCTTCTGGAAAATCTGCAGAACGTAATTTGTTAGATGAAGCTACTTTGGCAAAAAATGTTGCTGGTGTTAGAGAAAATCTAGAACGTTTTTTAGACTTTGATGCCGCTGCAGAAAACAAAGCAGAATTGGTAAACAATTACGATTGGATGAAAGATATTTCATTAATCGATTTTGTAAGAGATACAGGGAAACATATTACTGTAAACTACATGATGGCTAAAGATTCTGTAAAGAAACGTTTGAGTTCTGAATCTTCAGTTGGTATGAGTTTTACAGAGTTTACCTACCAATTATTTCAAGGATACGATTTTTATCATTTATACCAAGAAAAAAATTGCAGACTGCAAATGGGTGGTTCAGATCAGTGGGGAAATATTACCACAGGTACAGAATTAATTCGTAGAAAAGCACAAGGAAAAGCGTATGCAATTACGGTTCCTTTAGTAACAAAAGCAGACGGAACCAAATTTGGTAAAACAGAAAGCGGAAATGTTTGGTTAAATACAGATAGAACTTCTCCATATAAATACTACCAATATTGGTTAAACTCTTCGGATGAAGATGCAGAGAACTTTATTAAAAAGTTTACATTTTTAGACAAAGAAACTGTAGAGAACTTAATTGCTGAGCATAAAGAGAATCCACATTTACGTTTGTTACAGAAAAAATTAGGGGAAGAAGTTACTATTTTAACACATGGTAAAGAAGCGTATAAAAATGCTTTAAAAGCTTCTAATATTTTATTCGGAAAATCTACTGCTTCTGATTTAAAATCTTTAGATGAACAAACATTTTTAGATGTGTTTGATGGAGTGCCACAAGCTACAGTATCTGCTACAGATATTGAGGAAGGTTTAGATATGATTGGTGCATTAGCAGCTAAAACAGACTTCTTAAAATCTAACGGAGACGCTAGAAGAGCATTAAAGGAAAATGCAATTTCTGTAAATAAAGAAAAAATAAAAGAAGATTATTCGATTACTAAAGAAGATTTAATTGCAAATAAATATGTGTTATTACAACGTGGTAAAAAAACATATTATTTATTAGTGGTTGAGTAAACTATAAGGCTCATTTCGAATATTTCTGAAATTAAAAATTATTTTAATATCGAGTAGATAAAAGTACTAATAATGAAGAATCTAAGGCGATTTCTCAATCGTTAAAAGACTCATTTCGAAATGACATAAGGGATAAATATAAAAAAGAGCTGATTTAATCAGCTCTTTTTTTTTACAACATTCACAAAATCCCCCGACATTGCTTTCAACCATCATTTTTTATTAATATTCAACCAGTTTTTGTCTGCTTTTATTTTTAAACCTTCAGCTCCTTCTTCCTCCCATAACTCTAACGTATTTGTTCCCCAAGAATTGTAGAATAGATATAATTTTCCATCTCTAATCTCAAATGTTTCCGGGTCTATAGAAACCTTCTCTCCTTTTGCTCCAATTGCATATGCACAATATCCTCCATAAGCAGGAACGTATTTTTTAGGTGATCTATTAAAAATTTCTAAATTCTCTTTTGATGAAAACTTAAATTGCACACCATCGTAATCTGCAACAAATTTTTTATTTCCTTTTACTGAGGTGTTGTTAAAATAAGAAACCACATCATAACCCTCTGCAACAAAACCTTTTTTGGTATTGTAATCTTGAGCATATAGTGAAGTGGAAATTATAAGAACTAAAAGTGTAATTACGTGTTTCATCGATTGTATTTTCTACATAGTCGCTGAAATTTTCGATAAATTACAAAGAAAAGTTAAGATATACAGGATTTTATGAATTTTTTTAACATGAAAATCAGTTCTGGTGCGTTTTCAATATGACTCATATGTCCGTCAGGAAAAATAACGAGTTCAGAATTTGTTTTTTCAGCCTCTTCTTTAGAATTTTCTAAATTTAAAACTAGATCTTTCTCGCCAACAATAATCATTTTATTAAATTTACTTTCTTTTAAATATTGATTTAAATTAGGTCGGTTTTTCATCCCTTCATTCGCAGCAACATAACCTTGTAAAGAAGTTTGTAAAGCCTCTTTTTTAACCGCATTTATTTCCTCTTTAAATTTTAATAAATTTTCTTGATTAAATAAATTTGAAATGGACATTTTTACCATAGATTCAAAATTATTTTGAACCATTTTATTTGCTCTTATTCTTATTTTTATTCGTTCTTCAGAATCTTCGTTAGAAGTTGAATTTAATAAGCATAAGCCCTTTATTTTATTAGAATTCATTTTGGAAATAGCTAAAGAAATATATCCTCCTAAAGAATGGCCAACCAAAATAAATTTTCTAACTTTTAAATGCTTTAAAACAGCTTCTATAGTTTCTGCAAACAATTCCATAGAGTGTACATATCCCAAACAATCAGATTTCCCATGACCTAACAAATCAACTGTAACTACTCTGTTTCTTTTGGTAAGTTCAGGTACAATTTTATCCCACATCGTGGAATTCTCTAAAAAACCATGAATTAGAACAACTACAGTTCCTTTTCCTTGATCTGTATAAAAAATATTAGCGTTTTTGTAGACTAAAATCATGGAAACAAATATAGTGTTTGATTCGTTTTTAGAAATCTAAAACATGGTAAAACTATTTACTATATTTGGAGTGAATTCAACAACTTTACTATATGTTTCTTAAAAAAGCAATACTACTCTCCCTTTTCCTTATTTCATTAACCTTAAACGCACAAATTGCCGAGAAACAACTCGATAATTTAATAGAAGAAACCTTAAAAACATTTGATGTTCCTGGTATTTCTGTCGGAATTTTAAAAGATGGAAAAATAGTTTATGCTAAAGGACACGGAGTACGTTCTTTAACCAACAAAAAAGACATGAATGAAAATACCATAGTTGGTATTGCTTCTAACAGTAAAGGTTTTACATGCTTTGCATTAGCAATGATGGTCGATGCAGGGAAATTAAATTGGGATGATAAAGTAAGAAAACACATTCCGGAATTTGAAATGTACGACGCTTGGATTACTCAAAATATTACAGTTCGTGATTTAGTGACACACAGAAGTGGTTTAGATTTAGGTTCTGGAGATTTAATGTTTTTTCCTGAAAACAATGATTTTACTACAGACGATATCATCAAAAATATAAAATACTTGAAACCGACAAGTAAATTTAGAACCGATTTTAAATACAACAACAATATGTTTATTGTTGCTGGTGAAGTTTTAAAACGTGTTAGCGGACTTACATGGGAAGAGTTTATTGAAACTAAAATAATGAAACCCGTTGGTATGACCAACAGTAAAGCATCTTACAACCGAGTTACCAACAGAACAAATATTATTGATGCACACACGAGAACAGAAGAAAAAGTAATTCAGATTCCGCATGATTGGAGCGAAACTGCAAACCCTGCAGGTGGAATTATGAGCAACGTAAACGACATGTTAACTTGGGCTAATTTTTTAATGAATGATGCAGTTACCAAAAACGGAGAGCGCTTGCTAAGCGAAACTCAATTTCATGAACTTTGGCAATTACAAACTCCTTTAAAAGTAGCTAAAAACGATTCTTATAATTCTAACTTTAGAGGTTATGGTTTGGGTTGGTTTGTAACCGATGTAAAAGGCGGACATAAACAAGTCTATCACACAGGTGGTTTATTAGGTACCGTTACACAGTTTACGATGATTCCAGATTTAGATTTGGGAATTATTGTATTGACAAATCAAATGAACGGTAGCGCTTTTAACACTGTTACAAATACTATTAAAGACGCTTATTTAGGATATGAAAATAGAAACTGGATCGAAAAACTAGGTACAAATAATACCAAATATTTAAAATACAACGACAGTATAAAAGCAAGTGTTTATAATAAAGTTGCATTAGCCAAAGCTGATAAAAGCTTACCGAAACCAAATCAAATTGTAGGAACCTACAACGATGCCTGGTTTGGAAATATGACCATTTCTAATGATGGAAATTCTTACAGCATAAAATGTGAGCGTTCAGAAACTTTATTTGGAGAATTATTGCCATACAACCAAACAACCTACGTTGCAAAATGGAACAACAGAAGTTATGATGCTGATGTTTTTGTACAGTTTTCTTTTGATGAAAAAGGAAATACCACAGGAGCAACCATGAAATTTATTGCACCAATTACAGATTTTAGTTTCGACTTTAATCATTTAAACTTTAAAAAAGTAAACTAAATTGAACAAAACAAGAGATATTTGGATTGCAGGTTTTGCATTATTTTCACTCTTTTTTGGGGCTGGAAATTTAATTTTACCACCAACTTTAGGCGTTAAATCTGGATCAGATTGGTGGATTGTTGTTTTAGGTTTTATCTTAACAGCCATCATTATTCCTATTTTTGCCATTTTTGCACACGCAAGATTGCAAGGTACTTTGTACGATTTTGGTAAAAAGGTATCACCTGTATTTAGCACTGTTTTTTGTTTTTTAATCTACATTATTGCAGCGGCAATTCCAAGCCCAAGAACTGCTGCAGTTACACATGAAATGGCAATTCAACCATTTTTTGACACACCACCTATTTTAACAAGTATTGTTTACTTTGTTTTAGTCTTTATTTTTGCGGTAAATCGTTCTAAAATTATCAGTTTAATCGGTAAATTTTTAACACCAATTATTGTTGCAATTCTATTAGTAATTATTGCTATCGCTACGGGTACGGCTCCCGGAACCGTAAGTCCATCAACCTTTAAAAATCCTTTTATAGATGGAATTTTAGAAGGATATCAAACTTTTGATGCTATTGCAGGTGTTGTTGTTGGTGCTGTTATTATTATCTCTTTAGATTACAGCAATCACAACACTTTTAGTGAAAAAAGAACATTGATTAGAAAAGCGGGGTATATAGCAGGAATTGGTTTGTTATTAATTTACGGAGGCTTAATTTTAAGCGGATCTTTATTCTCATCAACCTTTGCAGATGATGCTTCTAGAATAGAAATTTTATCTGGTTTAAGCACTCAGACTTTAGGTCATTACGGAACCGTTTTTTTAAGTGTCTTGGTAGCTTTAGCTTGTTTTACAACAGCAGTTGGTATTGTTACCGGAACTGCAGATTATATAAAAGGAATTTGCAACAATTCTAAAACTGCGTATATTATTACAGCAGCAATTGCATCTATTGTGGGTATTATTGTTGGAAGTTACAATGTTGGTTTTATTATAGATGTTGCGGTGCCTGCATTAATGTTTGTATATCCAATTACAATTATGCTAATTTTACTAAACGTTGTACCAGAAAAATATGCTTCTAAATTGGTTTTTAGAGGTGTTGTAATTGTAACTTTTATCTTTAGTATTCCAGATTTTTTAGGGTTTATCATTCCTAGAGAAAACTTAACCGGAGTTAAAAGTCTTATTCCTTTAGCAGAACACAGTTTAGGTTGGGTGTTGCCTGCTTTGATAGTTTTTGTTTTGTTGAATTTAATGCCAAATAAAGCTCATGAATAAACTTATTTAAGAAAAATAAATTTTAAATGATTTCTATTTTTAGCATCAAAAATTATAAACCCTAAATTGGTAATAAAATGGCTAAAAAGTATAGAAATTGCGGCTCCCATTATTTTGTAAGTAGGAATTAAAAGAAGACATAAAATTAAGTTTACAAAACAACCTATCATAAATCGATATACATTTTTTTTAAGTTGATTACTATTGATGAGGTGTTTTTCAAAAACCATTCCGAGAAAAATAAATATTGGCGACCAACTAAATATTTTTAGCGGTGTAGCGATAGAAGCATAACTTTCATTAAAAAAAGTGGTTAAAATAGAGGTTCCAAAAAATGTGTAAAATAATCCTATTAGAACTCCTAATAATAGCATGTATTTATACAAAGCACTTATTTTTTTCTGATATATATTGATATCCGTTTTATAAGACTCTGCTAAAGAAGGATATAATGCGTTAATTATTGAAAAACCAATACTCCAAGTAAGAGCTATAACCAAAAAATCGATGGTAGCGAAAAGACCTATTGCAGCATCACCAAAATAGTATTTTAAAATAAAATCATCTATAGAAATATAGAGCGATACTAATAAGTTTGAAAGTATTAAAGGATAAGAGTTTTTTAATAAATATTTTGCCATTGATATAGAAAAATATTTATTTTTAAGTCTGATAGCGGTTTTAGTAATAAAAATAAAGCCGTAAATAATTCCTTGCAATAAGAAATCAATAATTAAAAGTGATGCAAAATATTGAATTCCAAGTTGATGTTCAACGCCATAATATTGCAACAAAACAATACAAAATAAGCTTGAAATTTTACTTATAAAAATATAATTCGTTTTTTTAATAGCATAAAAATAATATTCGAAAACGTCTGTAATCCTTATAAAATAGCTAAAACCAATTAGAAAGTAGAGCCAAAATAGCTCGTTACTATTATAAAAGTAGTTGTAAATTAAAAGTCCTAGAAAAAATAAAATCCAGCTAAAAAGACGCAAGTAGAACGCAGTTACTAAAATTTCTTTTGTTTTTTTTGGATTAAAAATAATCTCTCGAATACAAATTGCAGATAATCCTAAAAATAATACAGGTGCAAAAAAGGCAATAAATGTTTCAGTAAACTTAAGTTTCCCAATATTTAAAACGCCAAGTGAATTAAAAATTTTAGGAATAATAAAGATACCAACAAGTAACTGAATTAATTTTTCGGCAATAAACCACTTTGTATTAAGAAAATCTTGTTTACTAAAAAGCACAGGTATCTATTATAGAATTGAATGTATAAAGATTAAACTTTTTTTGTAATCTTGTAACCTAAATTGTTAAAATGTCCCCAGAGTTTCTAAGGCGCTACTATATCTTAAAAATTATTACAAATCCAAAAGCTTTTGGTGTGGATAATGATTTATATGTAACGCATAAAGAACTTCAACAAAAACTACAGGATAAACAATCAGAATTTATTGAAAATGAATTTTTAAGTAAATTAAATTCCAACAGTCCAAAAACGGTTCATAGAGATTTGGATTTTATTAAAAAGGAGTTTGGCGTTCATATTTTATTAAAAAGAGGCTATGGATATTTTGTTAAAAGTGGTAATGTATCCGAAGAAATTACAGATATCTTTAATAGATGCGAGCACTTATTAATAAGTAAAAAAGCATCAGAAAATCATTCTTGTGTAGCTACAGAAAAATCTTCATTAAATAGTAAGTTAGATTTGTTAGGGCTAATTAATGCCATAGAGAACAAGTATGTAATTCATATAAGTTACAAAGGCTGGTATGATGATAATTATTTTGAAGAAATTAGTAAAAAAGCCTTCCAACCTTTACATTTAAAAGAAAAGGATAAAGCGTGGTATTTGCTTGCGTATTGCCCTTTAGATGCTAAAATTACATCATTTTGTTTAGACGAACGTTTACAGGATATTAGAATCTTTAAAAGAAAAATGTTAGCAGCAATTCCTTTTGATCATAATGCTTATTTTAAAGATGCAATTGGTATTTTAAATGATGAAACAAAAGCAGAGAAAATTATACTACAAGTTGCCAATCACCATTTAAAATATCTGATAAGCAAACCAATACACGCTAGTCAGCGTCTTATTCTTGAGCCTGTAAAATGGAATTCAGAAGCCTTAAACTATGCTGATCCTGATATTTGGGGAACGATTGAAGTTGAACTCAAACCAAATTACGAGTTTATAATGGAGATGCTAAAGTTTAACCAGTGGATTAAAATTATTTCACCAAAATCTGTGGTAGATAATTTTAAAGAACACCTACAATCTATTGTAAATTACTATAGGTAATTTTTCATAAACTCTTTTCAATTTTCACTCAAATAGACTTTGTTTGTCTTTTTGACGGTTCTATTTTTGAAAATTATAAGCTACATATGCCAGCCTTGAAATTTAAACATTCTACGAATGTGAAAAGCGAATATATTGGTTATGATTTATCTGTTATAATTAGCACCCTATTTTCTAATCCAATGAATGAAAAAGAAAAAAATACATGTTGCTTTTATGAGAGTTAAAGGTATATAAATACTAGGTTTTTAGAGTATAGAATTATTCAAAATAAAAGAAATTATAAAATTTATATTGGGGGATATAAGTTTTATAAAAATAAAGAATACGCAAAATTATCGCGTATTCTTTATTTGAAATTAATCTTTTACATAGTATATATTATTGTTAAGTCTTTTGAAAAAGGAAAATTAAAAATTGCTATGAATTGTAAAAGGGGGAAATGATGTATTCATTTCCCCCTTTTTATTTTTAAGAGTGTTTTACAACAATTTACTGACATTAATTGTTACCCACTTTTTACAATCAACTAAAACAAGGTATAGCAGTTCAATACATCGTAAATTTATGTTTTGATCGCGTTTTGTAATTAAATTTTAGATTTTATCCTACTCAACGTTTCTTGTGAAATATTAATATAAGAAGCTACAATTTTGTTTGGTAAACGTTTTACAATATTTGGATTTATCTTGAATAATTGCTTGTATCTTTCTGATGCATCTAGTGTAGTAAATGAGATCAATCTCTTAGAATTATTTACATATGCCTTTTCTAAATAGATGCTATAAAAATCTTTCCATTTAGGAACAATCGTCATAAGATGCCTAAAATCATCATGAGTAATGTATAGAAGTTCACTGTTCTCAATAACCTGAATCGTTTCTTGCGCAGGTTCATTGGTTATAAAACTAACCAGTTCTGTAGCAAACTGATTTTCAAAAGCAATATAACGTGTTACGTCTTTTCCTTCTTCATTGATATAAAATAGTCTTAAGCAACCTTTTTTTACAAAATAACTAACCTGACTATTTTTTCCATTGGAAAGCAAAATTTCATTCTTCTTTTTTTTAATTGTTTTAAAATAAGACAACACGATTTTCAAATCTTCATCATCAATATGTATATTCTTTTTTATGAAATTCGTGAGTTCTATATTGCCTGTCATCTATTTGTAGTCTCTTACAAATTTACGATAATGAATAATATCTTGTATAGATAGCACCATCAAATTATGCTCATTCGCAAACTCTAAAATGGTGTCAATTTTTGCCATTGTTCCATCATCGTTCATTAATTCACACAGTACAGCTTCTGGTTTTAAACCCGCTAATTTCATTAAATCTACGCTTCCTTCCGTATGACCTTTTCTTTCTAAAACACCATTATCTTTGGCTCTTAAAGGAAAAATATGTCCAGGTTTTGCTAAATCGTAGCTTTTAGCATTTTCTTTACTCGCAGCTTTTATTGTTGTTAACCTGTCTTTGGCAGAAACCCCTGTAGTAACGCCTTCTCTTGCCTCAATTGAAACTGTAAAAGGTGTTTGGTAGCTACTTGTATTTTCTTTTACCATATAAGGTAACTCTAATGCATCGGCTTTTTTATTAGGTAAACAAAGACAAACAATACCACTACATTTCCGAATCATAAGTGCCATTTGATTATTGGTCATATGATGTGCAGAAAATACCAAATCTCCTTCATTTTCCCTATCCTCATCGTCCATTAAGATAATTCCATTTCCATTTTGAAGATGTATAAGCGCTTTTTCTAATCGCTCTTTACTATCATTACCAAACATTCTTAATGTATCTAATTCTGTAAGTACCATTTTAAATTATATTTAATTTAGGAAAGCAAAATTAATATTGTCTCAAGTAAAATTATTTGATGTAGGTCAATAAATTTATTTATTTTTAAAATTGAATAAATTTTACATTTAGAAATAAAACGTTAAAAAATTTGTAGATACAAATATAGTAGCTAAATTTGTATTGATTAAAGAACAAAGAGTGCAGTTCGCCAAAACTAACACTCCTTGAACCTTTTTAATATTATCTTTCCGATAATACACGATAAATTAGAAAAATCCAGTTTGCAGCTGCTCTAATTAACCGTTCGTACTTGAGCCATTTCTCTCTTAGAGTTTTAGGCTCATTTTTATAAATACTCATAATCTTAAATTCCTTCTGTATAATGTGAAAAGATTTCGATTTGAATATTTAAATCAACTCTACAAATTTAAACTAAATTAATTTCAGAAGATTTATTATTAACTTATAGTTATCAACGTTTTTAACCTTATAATTAGTTAATAAAAAAAAGTTTTCACACTTTTTTACGACCAATAAACCAAACGATTCATAAATGGCAGTTCAAGACATTGTAAAATATTCCTTTAAAGAAACCTTTTCTGTAAGTACCGTTCAATTTGAAAAAGCATGTACCATAGATCATTCTGTACAACAAAACGCCTACTCTATTTATTGGATTCAAGAAGGAAAAGGAACTTACAATATCGATTTTGAACAATATACTTTTGAAGATAATGTACTATTTTTCTTATCACCCGGACAAGTTTTTACGGTAGATTCCGAGCAAATAAAAACTGCCTATAAATTAACTTTTGTGCGTGATTTTTACTGCATACAAACCCACGATCAAGAAGTGGCTTGTAACGGAATTTTGTTCAACAATATTTACGAAACTCCGTTTGTAAAACCTTGTGAAAAGGACACGGCAAAACTCAATTTTATTCTTGAGAGTTTAATAGAAGAATTTCAGCAAGATGAAACGGCACAATACGATATGTTACAATCTTATTTAAAGCAATTTATTATTTCTGCCGTTCGTGTAAAGAAGGAAAATCATGTAATTAAAGAAGACACCGAAACACGTCTTTTTAAAGATTTTAGTTTGTTGGTAGAACAGAATTTTAGAACCATGCATTCCGTAACCGAATACGCAAACAGATTAGGACTTTCGCCAAAATCGATTAGCAAGCATTTTCAGAAATTGGGCGCAAAAACACCATCAGACTTTATTAAGAATCGTATTTTATTAGAAGCAAAACGTCTATTAATTTATACTGATAAAACGGTAAAAGAAATTGCTTTCGAACTCGGTTTTAACGATCCTGCGTATTTTACACGCTTCTTTACCAAGGCTATTTCTAAATCTCCACTTCAATTTAAAAAGGATTATTAGTCGGTAATATATTTACCTCAACTTTATTATAAGAATTTTACAAAACACAAATCGACAAGGTTTGTGTTTTTTTTCGTTCAGTTTGTCATTTCGAACTTTTGAGAGAAATCTTATAAAGTTGGTTGGTGTTGTGGTATCACTGTTATGGGATTTCTCCTGTTGTCGAAATGACAAGTTTGTAGTTTATTTTCTTGGGCGTGCCCTTATCAGGTCAGGCTTTCGCAACTCGCTTTATAAAGTTTTATCAAACTTTAAAAGAGCTCAAACAACTTGCTCTATCCTTCACGCATGCATTTTTGCCAACTAATTTCCGTAGTCCAAACAGTAGGAACTTTTGTCCATTTTTAAACCTTGATGTTGGTTGCATCTTTGCAGTGTGTAACAATAACAACACAACAACAAATAATTTATCCTGCGTTAGCAGCAACTAAAAATAAGAAAAAATGGAAATTCAATTAGAACAAATAGACGTAAAAAATATTATAGAAAACAACAGCAATGTATTGTTCGATTTTTATGCAGAATGGTGTGGACCTTGTCAGACTTTATTACCAACTATCAACAAATTAGCAGACGAATTAAAAGACGATGTAGTCATCAAAAAAATAAATGTTGATGATTACCCAGAATTAGCAGCAAAGTATAGTGTAAGAAACATACCAACGTTAATTTTCTTTAAAAATGGTGAGCCTGCAGACAGACATACGGGTTTAATTACAGAAAGAAATTTAAGAAGTAAAATAGACAGACTAAAATAAGCACTGCAATCATCAAAAAAAAGACAAATTTTTAACGAGTCCTAATCAAAGGAACTTTTGTCCAATTTTCGAAGTCACTATCGGTTGCATCTTTGCAGAGTCAATTATCAGAAACGCTTTTTGAAAGCATTTCAAAAAAAACAAAAAAGTGTCATTCCCATGAAAATGGGAAACTAACTAAGAAAACAATAATTATGAAAACAATAGAAAACGCACAATGCCCTAACTGCTGGGGTTACCAAACATACGACGAGCAACACCAAGCACAACAACTTTGCGAATGCAAAGCATAACAATAAATAAGATTTAAAAATATTAATAACAAAACAATTTAAAATAAAATTATGAGCACATTTAACGTACCAACAAAAAACGAAGTATCAGAAAACAACCAAGCAATTTTTAACCAATTAGAAAAAGGACTAGGTTTTGTACCCAACTTATACGCAGCATTTGCACACAGTGAAACTGCATTAGGTAACTTTTTAGCAATAGGACAAGGTAAAACTAGTTTTTCTGCTAAAGAAAAAGAAGTAATCAACTTAGCGGTAAGCCAGGTTAACGAATGTGTGTATTGTTTATCTGCTCACACTGCAATTGGTAAAATGAATGGTTTTACAGAAGAGCAAATCTTAGAATTAAGAACAGGAAATGCTTCTTTTGACGCAAAATTAGACGCCTTAGCAAAGTTTGCAAGAAGTGTAGCACTTAATAGAGGAGCTGCAACAACAGAAGCAGTAGAAAACTTATATGCAGCAGGGTACACAAAAGGAAACCTGGCAGATGCAATTATCTTAATAGGAGAAATTACCATTACCAATTACTTTCATAAAACAACAGATGTTGCAGTAGATTTCCCTGTAGCACAAACTTTAGAAGTAGCAACAATTTAATACATAATCAATTTTAATAATAATTAGTAATACACAACAATCATGAAAAAAGTAATCGCAATTTTAGTAATAGTTTTAGGTTTCGCATTCAATACAAATGCACAAGAAGTAAAAACAGTTTCATTAGAACAAACCAAAGGTGAGTTTACTCAGAAACAACTTACATTATCTGAAGGAACTTATGTTTTTGAAGTAGCAAACAACAATGTTGGTCATAATGTAGGATTTGTTTTAGCTCCAAAAGCAGATGTAAAAGCACACATTAAAAACGCATATGTTACTGCACAAGTAAAAAATAACACCAAAGAAAGCTCTAAAGAAGTAACGCTTAAAAAAGGTGAATATGTTTATTTCTGTCCTTTAAACCCTACACCACAATATACTTTAATAGTAGAATAGTTTTCTTAATTCAAGTAGTGATTGGCGAGCAGAAATGCTCGCCTTTTTTATTAAATAAACAACCTCGTACAAATGAGTACAAGGTATGCTTACAAAATAAATATTTATCATTTCAAGGAAATCCTCAGTAAATTAAAACCTTGGCTTTTGCCCTCCTATTAAAATTTTTCTGGCACAAATGTTTGATAATCCATTGGTGGTCTTACATACGCTTTACTATCAGGTAAAGGAGGTAACTCAATTGGTTTTATGTCCATTTGTTCATAAGGAATCTTACTTAACATGTGGCTAATGCAATTTAATCTCGCCTTCTTTTTGTTATCAGAGTTTACGACAAACCAAGGAACTTGTTTGGTATCTGTATGCGCAAACATTTTATCTTTTGCTTCAGAATATTCTAACCAACGCGAGCGTGATTGTAAATCCATCGGACTAAATTTCCATCGTTTTAAAGGATTAGAAATTCTATTTTTAAAACGTTTTTCTTGTTCTTCATCACTAACAGAAAACCAATATTTTAAAACAATAATGCCAGATCTAACTAACATACGTTCAAATTCTGGACAAGAACGTAAAAATTCATCATATTCATCATTCGTACAAAAGCCCATTACTTTCTCTACTCCTGCTCTATTGTACCAGCTTCTATCAAAAAGTACAATTTCTCCTGCAGCTGGCAAATATTGCACATAACGTTGAAAATACCATTGAGATTTTTCTTTTTCAGTAGGAACACCCAAAGCAACTACTTTACAAATTCTAGGGTTTAAAGGTTCTGTAAAACGTTTTATAGTTCCTCCTTTTCCAGAAGCATCTCTTCCTTCAAAAAGGATGACTACTTTTAACCCTTGGCTTTTAACCCACTCTTGCATGTGCACCAATTCTGTGTGCAATATTTTTAATTCTTCGTCGTAATTAAATTTCTTTTTCTTAGCGCTAGCCTTCTTTTCTTTATCCATCTACGCAATCTACGAAAATTCAAAAAAATATGAAATACATTTATTTTTAGTGGTGCTATTTTAAATTAATTATAAATAATATCGCTTTAAAAAATCACTAAAAATCACATCAAAATTAAAAGTCTTATTTTTGCACTTCAATTTTTAATAGATATCAAAAACAACTATTTGCTAAACTACTATTCATATCCGCATACAACCTCTAAAGAATGGGTTACTTTTGTTCATGGAGCCGGAGGAAGTAGTTCTATTTGGTTTAAACAAGTAAGAGACTTTAGAAAACATTTTAACGTTTTAATTTTAGATTTACGTGGTCATGGAGATAGCAAACCAACACTAAAAGATACTTTTAAAGCAAAATATACTTTCGATTCTATTACAGCAGATATTGTTGAAGTAATTGATCACTTAAAAATTAAAAAATCTCATTTTATTGGTATTTCTTTAGGTACCATTTTAATAAGAAATCTTGCTGAAAAAAGACCAGAATTGGTAAAAAGCATGATTATGGGAGGTGCCATTATAAAAATGAATTTTCGCTCTCAAGTTTTAATGAAAGTTGGTAATATCTTTAAATCTGTAGTGCCTTATATGTTGCTTTACAAACTCTTTGCATTTATTATTATGCCAAAGAAAAATCATAAAAACTCTCGATTACTGTTTGTTAACGAAGCGAAGAAATTATATCAAAAAGAATTTTTACGTTGGTTTAAATTAACATCAGAAATCAATCCTTTACTCCGTATTTTTAGAACAAAAGATATTAAAATCCCTACATTATATGTAATGGGAGCCGAAGATCATTTGTTTTTACCTTCTATAAAAAACATCGTTTCAAAACATGTAACTGCATCACTTTTTGTAATTGAAAATTGCGGTCATGTGGTAAATGTAGAACAGCCAGAAATGTTTAACAACCAAACAATCCGTTTTATTACATCTTTATAATTACATTCATTTAATTCCGTGTAAAACACTTTTTTAATAGATTTTTATGAGGTATATTTACCTTATAAACATTTTTATTATGAATCAGATAATTACATTTGGAGAGGTTTTAATGCGAATTTCACCTTCAGGAAACAAAAAATTTATTCAATCTAACCAAGTAGAATTTTATTTTGGTGGTACCGAATTAAATGTTGGTATTTCTGTAGCCAATTTTGGACAAGATGTAAAACATATTTCATGTGTTTCTGATGATTTTATAGGTGATACAGCAATTTCTTTTCTAAGAAAATTTGATGTTAGTACTTCTGCAATTGTTCGCTCTAGCAGACCTTTAGGTGTTTATTTTTTAGAAGTTGGTGCTGTTATGAGACCGAGCTCTATTTCTTATAATAGATCGCATTCTTCTTTTTCTGAAATTCAACCAGAAATGGTAGATTGGGAAAAGTCTTTAAAAAAAGGAAAATGGTTTCATTGGACAGGTATCACTCCTGCGCTTTGTAAAGGTGGTTATGAAACTTTAAAAGAAGGATTAATTCTTGCCCAAAAAAAAGGTATGGGAATTTCTGTGGATCCAACGTACAGAAGTGGGTTATGGAAATGGGGAGGTATTCCAAAAGAAGTTTTATCTGAATTAGTGAATTATTCTACCGTTTTTATTGGTGGTGTTAACGAAATTAATGAACTTTTAGAAACCAATTACTCTTACTCTAACGACGATTTTATTGAGGCTAGTAAACAGTTAATGGAAACATATCCTACCATAGAAAAAGTGTTCGATAAAATTAGAACTTCTATCAATTCTTCTTGGCATAAAATTAGAGCGAGAATGTGGAATGGTAAAGAATTTAAAGAAACTCAAGATTTAGACATTACGCATATTGTAGACAGAATTGGAACTGGTGATGCTTTTGCAGCCGGAATAATACATGGTCTACAAAAACTTGATGACTATAAAGCGATGCAATTTGGTAGTGCTGCTTGCGCCATTAAGCATACCTATTTAGGTGATATTAATTACGCAAACGAAAAAGAAGTAATGAGTATTCTAGAAGGAAACACTACTGGAAGATTACAGCGATAAATAATAAAAAGTACAGACTAATAGTTAATAAAGATAAATTTATCCTTATTAACTATTAGGAAAGGTTAAATAAAAACAAGATATTTGCGCCGTGAAAATAGCAGCAATCTTTTTATCGTTATTCTTGCTTTCTAAGCCCTTACTTCCATTATTGGAGTATGCTGCCTTTTACGATTATATTAAAAACGAACTTTGTGAAAACAAAGATGCTCCAGAGTTACAATGTAACGGAAAATGTCATTTAGCAAAACAGATTGTTAAGGCAGGAGATTCTGAAAGTGGTAATGAAAAAAACCAATCTTTTAAAGTAGAAATTTCTATTGTTTATTTTCAAGAAACAACTCACAAAGAATCTTTTCTTTTGTCTAAAGACGAAAATTTAAAAATAAGTACTTCATATAATAACACCTATAAATTCCATTATACGGATGTTGTTTTTCACCCACCACTCGTTTAATTTCTTCATACTAAGAAACACAATACACCAAATAATTGGTGCTTAATTAATTCAATTAGGCTTCTAGTTATATGCTATCAATTAGAAATAATTAATAGTAAAAAACAACGCACAGTTAAGTTTTTTTTTAAAACAAAAGCTTTTACGCAGTGCTTGGTAAGTGTGTTTCTTAACGATTTCTTTTTAGTAGTAAAAATGCAATTATAGCAATTGTGTTTAGCTGATAATGTGCAATATACTTTCTTAAAAACGAGTAATTATTCATCTATTTGCTGCTACTAGTTTTTCAACAGTTTTTTAATAAAACAGTCCTAAAATAATGAAACATTTACAGATAATTGTAATTGCAATTTCTATTGTAATAACTTCTTGTACGCTAGATAAAACCGATTACGAGGCGGAATTAATTGTAGAGACAACAGAATATATTGAATTCGAAGAAGTAACTATCGCAAATAATGAAGATTATAGCATTAGCATAGAAGCTTTAAATGGTACTTTATATAAAGGTTATAATGAAGTTCATCTAAAAGTCATCAACTTAAAAACTGGTGGAAGTATCGAGAATTCAGAAATTACCTTTTTACCAATTCTGACCGATGCAAATGGAAACAAATCTTCTTGTCCGCATGAATATAATCTAACATACAATGCAACCGAAGGATATTACAAAGGATATGTTGTATTTACAAATGAGAGTAGTTCTACAGTAGATTGGCAATTATATATCGGTTTTAACGATAATAACGAAACACAATCTATAGATGAAATTATCACTGTAGAAACGCAAACAAATATGAACCTTAACATGACCGCATTTACAGGTAATGATGATGAACAATATTTTATTGCTTTAGTTGCACCTCAGAGTCCGAGTGTTGCTCAAAATGATTTGGTTGCAGGTATTTACAAATACAATAAACCAACTAGTGTTGCAGGAGATTTTCCTGATATTTCACAGTTTTCGTATTCTATTGTAGAAAATCATACGTTGTTATTAGATCCAAGAATGCCAGAACCTTCTATGGGAAATCATTCATCACTTTATAATGAAGATTTAACACAAGAAAGCGATGAATTGTATCATGGTGTTGTGAATTACACAATGACAGGAAATTGGACGTTGAATTTTATTTTTAAGGATGAAAATCAACAAATAATAAAAGGAACAGAAGTTTCTACCGAATTTACTCCTGGAATTGAAGGAGAAAGAGGTGAACTTCACATTGATATCTTATTTTAATATATGAAAGGAATAACGATAGCAATCCTATTATTAGCCACTTTGGCAAATGCACAGACTGTTGAGAAAAAAAAAGATAGTTTAGGAGGCATCTTAGATGAAGTAATAATTATAGCCGCTAAAAAAAAGAAAATAGAAACAGACATGAAAATGGCAGTTTCTGTAGATGAATTTTTAGCTTCTTCAGACAACATCAGTTTTATTAAACGTGGTGCCTATGCATGGGAACCGCTGCTTAATAATATGAGCACAGAACGTTCTATAATTACCATAGATGGTATGCATGTTTTTGGAGCTTGTACCGATAAAATGGATCCGGTAACGTCTTATGTAGAAAGTAATAATTTATCTGATATTGATATAAAATCAGGACAAGAGGGTAGTTTGCACGGAGCAACAATTGCTGGTAGCATCGATTTGAAAAGGAAAAGTACCGCATTTACAATTGGGGAGAATTACAAAGGTGCTTACCAAACAGGATTCGAGTTTAACAACAAACAGTTTTTTAACCTTGCAAACGCCTCTTATTCTAGTGACAAATTAGTAGTAGATGGAAGTATCTCTAACAGAAAAGCAGAAAACTATACTGACGGTAATAATGACGAAGTACAACATTCTCAGTTCGAAAAATTGAATGCTTCTTTAGGAGTTGCTTACAAAACGAGTGATTTATCATCTCTAAGAGTAGATGCAATTTTTGATAGAGCTAAGAATGTTGGTTTCCCTGCATTACCAATGGATTTGTCATTATCTAGAGCATTAATTACATCGGTTTCCTACAAGCAATTTTTCGAAAAAGGAATTGTAAAAGTATGGGATACTAAACTGTATTTTAATGCGGTTGAACATTATATGGATGATACAACCAGACCAGAAAATTTAGTTCATATGGATATGCCTGGTTGGAGTACAACATATGGTTTGGTATCTAAAGTAAATCTTCAAAAAGACAATTTATCTTCAGAAGTGCAACTGAATGCCTACAACAATTTATCTATTGCAGAAATGCGTATGTATCCACAAGACAGAAGTGAGCGAACCATGTTTGCATATAGCTGGCCTTGGGTTACAACAACCTATGCAGGTATTTCTATGAGCAATTTATGGGACATTTCTGATACAAGTCAATTAAGTTTTGGAGGTTCTTTAGGTGTCAATTACAATTATTCTAAATACGTAGAATTCAATTGGATTTTTCACCCAGGAACGCCACAAGAAAAAACAAGATTTTTACCAAGTTTGAATGCAAGTTATCATTTAAATGTAGGAGATTTTGATTTTTCTGTTGGTGGTGGTTATGGTCATAGAGCGCCTTCTGTTTCCGAAGCTTATGGATATTATATCTACAACAGTTTCGATCGGTACGATTACATCGGAAATCCAGATTTAAAGAATGAAATTTCTTATGAAACCAATATAAGTGCTGGTTTTAAAAATGAAAAAATGAGTGTAAATGCCAAAGTAAACTACTTTTATATTGAGAATTATATTATCGGAAAAATTTTAAGTTTAGGAAGCCCAATGAACTATCAGTCGGTTGGAGTAAAAGGATATACGTCTTTAGACTATGCAACACTTTTTAATTTTTCTTTAAATACAAACTACTCTATTTTAGATAATTTACATTGGAAAGGAACGCTAACCTATGCTAGAGGTTTAGATGACAGTCAAAATAACCTACCATTTATACGTCCGTTAAGTTATCAAACTTCATTGCATTTTTCTCATAAAAAGTTCAGTTTTAGCACTTCACTTAATGGAGATTTTGATCAGAAACATTACAGTCCGGAATATGGAGAAGATGAAACACCTTCATACAAAAATTGGAATGTTTCTGCAGATTATACTTTTTACATCAATAATTACAAAACAGTTTTTCAAGTAGGTGCAGAAAACTTGTTTAACGAATATTACAGCACCTACGCAGATTGGGGAAATATCCCAAGAATGGGACGTAACATTTTTACGTCTTTAGAAATCAATTTTTAAACAAACACAATCAATTAAAATTAATACCAATGAAAAATTTAAAAAAATATCTTTTAGCATCACTTATATCATTATCAATCATTTCTTGTAGTGAAGACAGTATTCCTGTTGCAAATAATGTAACACTAGAGTTTAACAACACATTCAATGAAACTACTATTGTTTTAGGAGACCAAACATCTGCAGAAGCAACAATAAATACTTCTTCAGAAAATCAAACACATCATTTTGAAGAACTAAAATATGTAATTAGCAACATTCGTCTTATAGATGTAGAGGGTAATGAGTTTCCTTATAACGTAAATAATTTAGATGAAGGAGCAACTATTATAGATCAATCTAAAACAGCAACTTTACAATATGTTTTAACAGATATTCCTACGGATGAATACACGCAGATAAAATTTGGATTAGGAGTAAAATCTGAATTAAATACTTTAAATGAAGAACAATTCCCTAATTTTTATGCAGCAGCAGGAGCAAATGATACAGAAATGCATTGGGAATGGGGAACAGGTTACCGTTTTACAAAAATTGAAGGTTTTTATGGTACAGAAAACAATGAATTATCTTTTCACTCTGGAAGTACTGTTGAAGGTACAAGCGGAGAAGAAAGTACTTACACACAAGGTGTTGATGCTTATAGAGATATTACATTAGATCTTTCTACATCTGCAGTTGTTGGTAATAATGCACCAACAATTAAAATTAAAGCAGATTTTGATAAATTTTTAAGCGGAGAAAGTAATACTATAACATTAGTTTCTACGGAAGATATTACAAACAATGCTACGCCAAGTGCTCATACAGCTACAGAAATGATGAAATTTGTAGATAATATTGGAGGTAATGGAGGTACAGATATTGAAGGAATGTTCTCTATAGAAAGTGTAGAAAACTAAACCTAAAAATAGAGCTGTCTTAAATTTTACTTACGATAGCTCTATTTTCTCTTTTTAAATATTTAAAATGAAAAAAATACTACTGAGTTTCTTTATCATACAGCTAATTTCATCTTGTACTAAAGAAGATGTCTATGAGCCTTTTATTTTTGACAACCCAGAAATAGAAATAAGTATTCCGGTAAATTTCCCAGAATTAAATACTTCATTTTATGCCAACGTTCCTACAAAATATGGAGTTGAATTAGGTGAAAAATTATTTAATGAAAAGAGGTTAAGTGCAGATAATACAATTTCTTGTTCTAGTTGTCATATGCAAGAAAATGCTTTTGCAGATCATAACGAAAAAGGAATTGGTATAGAAGGTAGAATAGGGCTACGTAACGCACCTCCTATTCAAAATATGGCATTTATGCAATTTTATAATTGGGATGGAAATAAACTGGTTTTAGAAAACCAACCGTTAGTTCCTATTATTACTTTCGTAGAAATGGATTCTTCTATTTTAGAGGTTATTGGCAAAATTGAAAATGAAGAAGAATATCTAAATTTATTTTACAATGCTTTTGGTTATAAAGAAATTACTGCCGATAGAATTTATAATAGTATTGGTCAGTTTGAATATACATTAATTTCTGCCAATAGTAAATATGATAAAGTAAAGAGACAAGAGGGAGAAGAATATACCGATGAAGAAGCACAAGGATATCAAACTTTTCAAGACAAATGTGCAAGTTGCCATAGTTCCGAATTGTTTACAGACCAAAGTTTTAGAAACATTGGCTTCCCTATTAATCCTGATTCAGAAGAAGGCGGACGCTCTAGAGTTACCGGAGAAATAGATGATTATATGCGTTTTAGAGTACCTTCTTTACGTAACATAGAATACACTGCTCCTTATGGAAGTTTTGGACAATTTGCTACTTTAAAAGAAGTCTTAGATTATTTAGACAATGGTGTTTTAGATGCCGATAATTTAGATCCTATTTTAAAAGATAACGGAAATAGAATTCCACTTACAGAAAACGAAAAAGAGAACCTTATTTCATTTCTAAACACCTTAAGTGATACTGATTTTATAACAAAATAACAGATGTAAGAATCTGAAATAAATTCCGATAAACAAAAAAAAGCGAGCCGTAAAACTCGCTTTTTATATTTAATATAAGATTTAACCTTGCATTATATCTTCAATCTCATCTGCTTCAATAGGAATGTTTCCCATTAAATTAAACGGCTCTCCTTTTTCTTGAATCACAACATCATCTTCTAAACGAATACCAAAACCTTCTTCCGGAATATAAATTCCTGGTTCTACTGTAAACACCATATTTGCTTCCATTGGTTTGTGTAATAAACCATAATCATGCGTATCTAAACCAATATGATGGCTCGTTCCGTGCATAAAGTATTTCTTATATGCAGGCCAATCTTTTGGTGCATTTTGTACATCAGCTTTGTCTAACAAACCTAACTTCAATAATTCAGAAGTCATAATATCACCAACTTCAACATGATATTCTTTCCACAAAGTTCCAGGAACCAATAATTTTGTAGCCTCCTTTTTAACGTAATTTACAGCATTATAAACTGCCTTTTGTCTATCGGTAAACTTACCAGAAACAGGTATTGTTCTTGTTAAATCACTTTTATAATTAGCATATTCTGCGGCAACATCTAATAAAATTAAATCTCCACTTTTACACTCTCTATTATTCTCCATATAATGCAAAACATTTGCACTATTTCCAGAAGCTATAATTGGCGAATATGCAAACCCTTTAGATCTGTTTCTTGCAAACTCATGCAATAACTCAGCTTCTATTTCATATTCCCAAACACCAGGTTTTACAAAATCTAAAATTCTACGGAAACCTTTTTCTGTAATATTACACGCCTTTTGCATTAAATCCAATTCAATTTGGTCTTTAACAGCACGTAATTTATGTAAAATAGGGCTGCTTTTAGCAACTGAATGTGCAGGATATTTTGCCAATAACCATTTTGTAAAACGATCTTCACGAGTTTCCGTTTCTACATTTGCTCTATAATGTTCGTTGGTATTAATGTAAAAAGTGTCTGCATAAGTAGACAGTTCAAACAAAACTTTTTCTAAATCTTGTAACCAATAAACCGTTTTAATTCCGCTTGTTTCAAAAGCAGCTTCTTTGGTTAATTTTGCTCCTTCCCAAACCGCAATATGATCATTTGTTTCTCTAACAAATAAAATTTCTCTAAGATCTTCATTAGGGCAATCAGGAAACAAAAACAATACACTTTCTTCTTGATCTACACCACTTAAATATAAGATATCTCTGTGTTGTTCAAAAGGCATTGTACTATCTGCACTAATCGGATAAATATCATTAGAATTAAAAATAGCCAAACTATTTGGCTTCATTGCAGCAGCAAAGTTTTTTCGATTTTTTATAAATAATTTTGAGTCTATTTTATCGTATTTCATACTGATGAATTTATGTTGAAATACAAAGGTAGCAATATTTCGGTGGCTACAAATTCAACACTCATAAAATATAAAAATCTCTTACTACAAGTTTGTATTTTACAATTTAACTCTATACCCAAAACTAAAAACGTCCCTTATAATTATTGTTTTTTTGGGCGTTCGATCGGGATTGTAATTTATCTTGAGCGAAGACGAAAGGGATGACTACTACCTTAATCAAAAGGAAATACCATAATTATACTTTACTAATCTAAAGGACGATAGGAGAAATCTCATAACAGTGATCACACAAAACTGAGCCACAATACTTGTCATTTCGAAGTATTGAGAAATCTCATAACAGTGATAAAATAAACCTATACATCAAACTTTATGTGGTTTCTCAATCGCTTAAAAAAGCTCATTTCGAAATGACATACTTGGTAGTTATTGAGTGTATGAATACTTCTTTAAAAGTAAAAATCCTACAAGGTTAACAACCTTGTAGGACAATAAAACTTATGTAAACTAGAGATACTAGTCTCTAAAACGCTTCTTCTTAGGTGCTCCAGTTCTTCCTCTTCCAGAAGTAGAACCTGCTGGTTTATTTCCTTTAAAATGAGGTTTATTTTTTGGCTTGTCTCCTTGAGAAGAACCACCATTTGAAGATCTAGTTTTCTTACCAAAAGATCCTTTGCTTTGTGTTGCTGCCCTTTTAGGTGCCGCAGTATCAGTAGGCTCAAAACCTGCTACAATAGAAGTGTTTAACTTCTCTTTTAATAATTTTTCAATTTCATTTTGGTATTCAGTTTCTTCACTACAAACTAAAGAAATTGCTTCTCCAGCTGCTCCTGCCCTACCCGTTCTACCAATTCTATGCACATAATCTTCTGGTACATTTGGCAACTCAAAGTTAATAACGTGAGGTAATAAAGGAATATCTAAACCACGTGCTGCAATATCTGTTGCAACTAATGCTTTAATAGTGTTTTCTTTAAAGTTTCTTAATGCTTTTGTTCTTGCACCCTGACTCTTATTTCCGTGAATTGCTGCAGCAGAAATTCCTGCTTTAATCAATTTCTCGGTTAATTTGTTAGCTCCATGCTTGGTTCTTGTAAAGATTAAAACTTGGTTCCAATTTCCGTCTTTTATCAACTTAATCGTAAACTCTGTTTTTTGGCCTTTATCAACTTTATAAACATTATGAGTTACTTTTTTGGCTGTAGAATTTTGAGGTTCAGCTTCTACAGAGACAGGATTATTTAAAATACCTGATGCTAATTTTTTAATATCAGCAGAAAAAGTTGCCGAAAACATCAAATTCTGACGCTTTGCAGGCATAAAACTAATCAGTTTATTTAAGTCTCTAGCAAAACCCATGTCTAACATTCGATCTGCTTCGTCTAAAATTAAAACATCAATTCTGTTAAAAGAAACTGCTTTCTGACTGTGTAAATCTAATAATCTACCTGGTGTTGCTACCAAAATATCTACACCACTTCTTAGGGTTGCTATTTGTGGTTTTGCGTTTACACCACCAAAAATTACAGCAGATTTTATATTTACATATTTACTATACTCTCTTACATTATCGTGTACTTGCGCCGCCAATTCTCTTGTTGGCGTTAACACTAACGCTCTTAAAGGTCTATATTTTGGGTGCTTTGTTTCAGCTAAATGTTGTAAAACTGGTAATGTAAAACCAGCTGTTTTTCCTGTTCCTGTTTGTGCAGAAGCTAAAATGTCTTTACCTTCTAAAATATGTGGAATTGCTTTTTCTTGTATTGGGGATGGTTTGGTATATCCTTTTTCTTCAACCGCTTTTACTAATGCAGCGGATAAACCTAAATCTTTAAATGTCATAAAAATACTTTTTTGAATGCAACTTTATGTAGTTGTTTCAGCCTACAAAGATACGTTGTTTAAAATTGAAGTTGAATTTTTCTTAAAATTCCTTTTTATGTTAATTTTTTTGATATTGATTTTACATGTAGTAATTTCATCACCTTAAAACAAACCTCACTTTTTATGAAGTCTATTTTCACTTTTGCAACACTATTTCTTTCAGGATTTTTAATTGCACAAACAGTAACAAGTTCAGATATCACGCAACAATCTTTAGAGAAAAAGTCTCAAATGATGAACTCTTCTTTGGTAAAAAATGTTGAGTTTACCAATATTGGACCAACCGTAATGAGCGGTCGTGTGGTAGATATGGATGTAAATCCAAACAATACAACCGAATTTTATGTAGGCTATGCTTCTGGTGGATTGTGGTATACAAACAATAACGGTACAACACTTACACCTGTTTTAGACAATGCTTCAACCCAAAACATTGGTGATATTGCAGTAGATTGGAAAACTGGAACCATTTGGGTAGGTACAGGAGAAAATAATTCTTCGCGCTCTAGTTATGCTGGAATTGGAATTTTAAAATCTACAGATAAAGGCGAAACTTGGCAAAATGTTGGGTTACCAGATTCTCATCATATTGGTAGAATTTTGATCAACCCAAATAATGCTGATGAAGTTATTGTAGGCGCTATTGGTCATTTATATTCTTCAAATGAAGAAAGGGGGATTTTTAAAACTACAGATGGCGGAAAAACATGGACAAAAACATTATTTATTAATGAAGACACCGGAATTATAGATGTTGATGTTGCTCCAGAAAATTTCAATATTATGTATGCTGCTTCTTGGGAAAGAGAACGCAAAGCATGGAATTTTGTTGGAAATGGAAAAAATTCTGCTATTTACAAAAGTACCGATGCTGGTACTTCTTGGACAAAAATTGCTGATAAAAGCGGTTTCCCTATAGGAGATGGAGTTGGAAGAATCGGATTAGCAGTTTTTAATGCAGAAACTGTTTATGCTTTGCATGACAGTCAATATAGAAGAGAATCGAAAAAGAAAACGACTGCTTACAATTTAACAAAAGAACAATTCGAGAATTTATCGTCTGCAGATGTTCTAGCTCTTAGAAATAAAACTTTAGACAACTATTTAAAAGAGTATGGTTTTAGAGAAAAATTTAGAGCTGAAAATGCAAAACAATTGTTAAGACCAGGTGGTTTAAAACCGAAAGAACTAATGGCTTTTTTAGACGATGAAATGGCAATCGCTTTTGAAGAACCTGTAATTGGTGCCGAAGTTTTTAAAACAACTAATGGAGGAACTTCTTGGAAAAAAACACACACTGAATATTTAGACGGAGTCAACAGTTCTTATGGATATTATTTTGGAGAAATTAGAGTGAATTTACAAGATGAAAACAGCATTTATGTTTTAGGGATTGGAATTATAAAATCTAAAGATGGCGGAAAAACATTTTCTTCCATCAGTAGAGAAAATGTACATGCAGATCATCAAGCATTGTGGGTAAACCCTAAAAAACCAGGTCATTTAGTAGAAGGAAATGATGGTGGTTTAAATATTTCTTATGATGATGGAGAAAGCTGGATAAAATTAAACAATGCTGCCGTTGGGCAATTTTATTCTGTAAATGTAGATAATGAAAAAAACTATAATGTGTATGGCGGTTTGCAAGACAACGGTGTTTGGTTTGGACCACATAATGCAAAAATTGATAAAGCATGGCATAAATCTGGGCAAAACCCTTTTAAGTCGATTATGGGTGGAGACGGAATGCATGTTCAGATAGACAACAGAAACCATAATATTGTATATACAGGCTATCAATTTGGTAATTATTACCGTATTAATTTAGAAACTGAAGAAAATATATACATTCAACCAAAACCAGAAAAAGACGCAAAACCTTACAGATTTAACTGGCAAACTCCAATTCATTTATCTAAACACAACCAAGATATTTTATATTTAGGAGGAAATAAATTACACAGATCTTTAAACCAAGGAGATACTTGGGAAACAATTTCTGACGATTTAACAAACGGCGGAAAAGAAGGAAATGTTGCCTATGGAACTTTAACCTCAATTTCTGAAAGCCCGTTCCAATTTGGATTAATTTACACTGGTTCAGACGATGGTTTACTGCATGTTTCTAAAAACGGAGGAGGAAGTTGGACTAAAATTTCTGAGAATCTTCCAAAAGATTTATGGGTTTCTAGAGTGATTGCTTCTAAGTTTAAGAAAGAGCGTGTGTATGCAACTTTAAACGGATATCGTTTTGATGATTTCACTCCGTACGTGTATATGTCTGATGATTACGGACAAACCTGGAAAAACATTGGAAACACAATTCCAACTGCTGCTGTAAACGTTATAAAAGAAGATTCTGAAAATGAAAACATAGTGTATTTAGGTACAGATAATGGATTGTATATTTCTTTTAACAACGGAACTTCTTGGGAAGCTTTCAGTAAGAATTTACCAAATGTTGCCGTACATGACTTAGTGATTCAGCCAACTGTAAAAGATTTAATTGTAGCAACACACGGACGTAGTTTATATAAAACGAATATTACTGCAATCCAAAAAATGAATGACAGTGTTTTAGTAAAATCTATTGCACTTTTCGATGTAAATAATATCAAAAAAAGTAAAAGATGGGGAAGCTCTAGAAGTCAATGGAGAAAAGTAAGTACTCCAGAAGTTAAAATTCCTTTTTATGTAAATGCTGATAAAAAAATAACGCTTGATATTTATGCTGATAAAATAAAAGTAAACTCAATTTCTGTAGATGCAGACAAAGGTTATAATGAAACTGTTTATGATGCTTCTTTTTCTAAAAAAGGATTGAAAGACTTTAAGAAAGCTAATAAAAAATCTGAAATTGGAAAAGGAAATAACGATGTATATTATTTACCTAAAGGAAAATATACCGTTAAAATTGGTGAGGAAAAAACAAGTTTTGAAGTAGAGTAATTTACTTACGTTTTTAACGAGTGCCGTCAAAAATAAGAACATTCAAAATTATTTTTTTGTGTTTTTGAAAAGCTATGAATCGAAAATATAAGTTCCACAATAAACCTGCTTTATATTTTGTATGTTTTGCGCGCTGAGATTCATTAAAAATGAGTGTTAACAGTAATAAGAATACAAAACTGGTACTCGTTGCAAACGAGTACTAGCTTGTACAAGCTATCATGTTAGATTTCTTAATCGCTAGCGCTCGTTTTTAACGAGTTCCGACAACAATAAGAACATTCAAAATTATTTTTTTGTATTTTTGAAAAGCTATGAGTCGAAAATATAAGTTCCACAATAAATCTGCTTTATATTTTGTAAGTTTTGCTACTGTATATTGGATAGAAGTCTTTACAAGACAAGTATATTTTGATGTATTAGCAAAAAGCATCGATTTTTGTAGAGTGAAAAAAGGTATGGAACTGTATGCGTATTGTTTTATGCCAAGTCATGTCCATTTATTATTTAGATCTTCTAATGAACAACCCATGGAGCTCCTAAGAGACTTTAAAAAACATACTGCAAAAAAAATAATTGAAGCTATAAAGAACAATCCACAGGAAAGTAGAAAAGAGTTGTTACTTTGGTTATTTGAAAAAGCGGGGAAAGAGAAAGCGAATGTAACTAAATATCAATTTTGGCAACATCACAATAAACCAATAGAGTTGTGGAGCGAAAAAGTAATCAAGCAAAAAATAGATTATATTCACAACAATCCTATTGAGCTTGGTTTTGTAACAAACTCAATCGATTGGAAATATTCTAGTGCAAGAAATTTTCAAGATGATCATACCGTTTTAGAAATAGATGAAACTGGCTTTTTAGGTTAAAAAACTGAAGGTAATAAACTAAAAATAGAAAAGCCTTGTGGGTACTCGTTACAAACGAGCACTAGCTTGTACGAGTACTACTAATCGCTAGCGCTCGTTTTTAACGAGTGCCGGCAACAATGAGAAATTCTAATTTGATACTTATTTAAAACGAGTTATAACTTGTAATTTTTACATTTAAAAAAGTGGCAGAACTACAAAAACTTCAGATCAATTTCAGCACCTTTAACCAAAATAGAAACATGATTAAAAAACACATTTTGCCCATTAAATTCAGCTTCAATTAACCAATAAGAACCTTTAAAATAAGAATTTAAAACAATTGCTTTTACTTCTGAATTTTCTACTACTTTTATTTGATGTGGATATACTAAAACTGTTTTATTGTTGATGGTAATTTCGTTGACATCATCAAACAAGGCGGCTACGTATTTTTCAGCTGGGTTGTTGTAAATCTCTTTCGGAGCATTATTTGCTATAATTTTATTGTCTTTAATAATGATGAGTTTGTCTGCAAAGGAAAGTGCATCATTTTTATCGTGTGTTGCAATAATACAAGCAATATTTTTTTCTTTTAAATAACTGAATAAATTTCTACGTAAAGAGTTCTTTTTGAAATTATCTATTTGTCCGAATGGTTCATCTAACAACAATAACTGAGGTTCTTTTGCCAAAGCTCTTGCAATAGCAACACGTTGTTTTTGTCCGCCACTTAAATTTTTAACCATTGTATTCTCAAAAGCCTTCATTTGAATGACTTCTAATAATTCTTGGGTACGCAATTCACTTTCTTCTGGATAAAATCTCGACAAGAATTTTTTGATATTTTCCGATACAGAAATATATGGCATTAAATCAAAATCTTGGGCTACGTATTTAAAGTTTTCGAAACCGGGAACAAGATGCTTTTTTGGGCCAAAAATCTGTTCGTCTTTCCAAAATACTTTCCCTTTATTTAAGTCTACTAATCCGTAAATAGCTTTTAAAAGTGTCGATTTACCACAGCCACTTTCTCCCATTACACAAAGGTGTTCTCCTTTTTGCAGGGTGAAATTAAAATCGTTTAATATTGATTTTTTTTTATGGTAAGAAAATGAAACGTTATCTACTTTTAGCATTTTACAAAAATAAGGATTATAAATAAATTCTAACATGGATTTTTGAAACCTTGTAGGAAAATTGAATTTTATGTTATCACTGTTATGAGACTTCTCAATACTTCGAAGTGACAATTGTAGTGGAATTTTGAGGGTTTTTATTCAGGCTGTCATTTCGACTTTTTTGGAGAAATCTCATGATGTTGTTCATTATTGAGTTATCAATGTTATGGGACTTCTCAATACTTCGAAGTGACAATTATTATGCGATTTTGTTGATTTTTATGTTTTTTTTACAACCAACTTTTGCGTTAGCGATTGAAACGACATCCTTTTTGCTTTTTCTGCAAAAAGATATAGTGTAAAGCGCGACCCTTATGGTAACGCCCAAAAAAAACCGACACTTTCGCATCGGTTTTAAGTTTTAATATATGGTTTTCATAAAGAGAATCATACCAAAAAGGTCTGCGACCTTACCAGATTCTTACTCTTTCTTCTGGTTTTAAATACATTTTATCACCTTCTTTAACATCGAACGCTTCATAGAAAGCATCTACGTTTTTAAGAGGCATATATGCTCTGTACATTCCAGGAGAGTGTGTGTTTGTCATGATTAAGTTTTTAAGAGCTTCATCACGCATTTTTGTTCTCCAGATGGTTCCCCAAGAAAGGAAAAAACGTTGTTCTGGTGTGTAACCATCAATATCTGCTGGTCTACCATTCTTTTGTAAGAAAACCTGTAAACCTTCGTAAGCAGCTTGTACACCACCTAAATCTCCAATATTTTCTCCTAAGGTATATTCACCGTTTAAATGCATAGAATCTATGGCAATAATATCTGAATATTGTTTGATTAATTGTCCGCCAATTTCTTTAAACTTTACAGAATCATCTTCTGTCCACCAGTTGTTCAAATTTCCGTCACCATCAAAACGAGCACCAGAATCATCGAAACTATGAGAAATTTCGTGACCGATTACAGCTCCAATTCCACCGTAATTTACAGCTTCGTCTGCTTTATAATTATAAAAAGGAGGTTGTAAAATTGCAGCAGGAAAAACGATTTCATTATTTACAGGATTAAAATACGCATTTACAGTTTGAGGAGACATACCCCATTCTGTTCTGTCTACTTCGCTACCTAATTTTGCCATTTCTTTGTTGTAGTTCCACTTGGTTACGTTAATAGCGTTCTCGAAATAAGAACCACCATCTTCTAAACCTTTAACTTGTAATTCTGTATAGTCTTTCCAAACATCTGGATAGGCTATTTTAACCGTTAATTTGTGTAATTTCTCTAAAGCTTTTTCTTTAGTAACTTCACTCATCCAAGGTAATTGTGCAATTCTTGCTTCGAAACCAAGCATTACATTATCAATCATTTCCTTCGCTTTTACTTTTGCTTCTGGTGGAAACATTTTTTCTACATACAATTTACCTAAAGCTTCACCGATTGCACCGTTTAAGCTACCTAAAGCACGCTCATCTCTTGCACGTTGTTTTTTAGCTCCACGCATTTCTTTAGAATAGAATTCCCAATTTGCAGTTTCTAAATCTGTTGATAAAGAACCTAGAGAGCTATTTATAGTATTCCAACGCAATAATAATTTAAGATCTGCTACAGACGCTTTTGTAAAAACATCGCTAAAAGCTTTAAAATATCCAGGATCTGTAACAATAACTGTTTCTAAATCTGTAACTCCAATACCATCTAAATGTGCTTGCCAATCTATTGAAGGAGACAATTTTTGTAATTCAGCAATCGTCATTGGATTGTAGATTTTACGAATATCTCTACTTTCTTCTTTAGACATCATTGGTGTTGCCAAACTAGTTTCTAAAGCAACAATTGCTGCTGCATTCTTTTTAGCTGTAGCTTCATCATCACCAAATTCTTGTAACATTTTTGCTACAAAAACTTCGTACTTTTCTAATTTGTCTTTCACTTTAGCATCAACATAGTAATCTCTAGATAAACCTAAAGAACCACCGCCCATATAACCTGCGTATTGGCTGCTGTTTTTTAAATCGTTATAAACGCCAAAACCGTAAAAACCTCCACCACCATAGGGTGCCATGTTTGTTAAATACGTTTCAATATCTTTCTTTGTTTTAATTTCATCTACTTTGGCTAAATAAGGCATTACAGGTGCTTTCCCTTGTGCATTTCTAGCAACAGTATCCATTATTGTTTGGTAATAGTTTACTGCTTTTTCTTGATCTGAATCAATTTCATTTCCTTTAGCATCTTTTATTTTAGGAAAATTACTTTCTTCAATTGCTTTGTTTAAAATAGTTAAAACATCTGCATCCGTCTTTTTACGAAGCTGGTTAAATCCACCCCAAGAGGTTTGATCATCTGGAATTTCGGTTTTATCTAACCAAGTTCCGTTTACGTGTCTAAAGAAATCATCTGTAGGTTTTACAGTTGTATCCATGTTTTCTAAAGCAATACCTGGTGCTTTTTCTTCTTTTGGGCTGTCTTGTTTACAAGCTACTAAACCTAAAGAGGCAATAGCCGAAACAAAAAAAACATTTTTAATTATCTTCATTATTATCTGATTTTTGTTGAGTTTAATTATTTGATTAGTAACAAAAATAGCATATTGTTACATATTTTAAGATTTATTTTTTACTGATTTAGATATTTATCGAAAAAAAGAAAGTTTAAAAACGCATAATATTTACTGTTTTTTATCAAAAAATCTATTTAACTAAATCGATATTCTTCTTGTAGCATTTTTAATTATAGTAGTTTTGTAGGGATAAAACTATTTATGAAGGATTATATAATTATAGGAGCAGGACAATCTGGACTTGCGATTGCGTATCATTTAGCCAAACAAAATGCTAATTTTTTAATTGTTGATGCAAATAAAGAAACTGGTGAACCTTGGTTAAAACGATGGGATTCTCTAAAATTATTTACGCCTTCGGAATTTAATAGTTTACCAGGAATGGAATTTCCTTATAAAAAAGGACATTATGCTAACAAATACGAAGTTGCCGATTATTTAAAAGCGTATGTTTTTAAGTTTAATATTCCCATTGAATTTAACCAACGTATAACTTCTTTAAAAAAAGAGAATGGTATTTTTACTTTAAAAAGTGAAGACAAAACTTTTGAAGCAAAAAATGTAATTATTGCAACCGGTCCGTTTCATAAACCATTTACACCGAGTTGTCATAAAAAAATATCAAAAGACATTTTTCAAATTCATAGTGAACATTATAAAAGTCCGGATCAATTAAAAGAAGGCGCAACTTTAGTTGTTGGTGCTGGAGATTCTGGCGTACAAATTTTAAATGAAATTTCTAAAGCTAAGAAAAAGGTTTACTTTTCTGGTAAAACAGATATTGTTTCGCTTCCTCAAGAACTTTTAGGAAAAACATTGTGGTGGTGGTTTAGTAAAGTAGGTTTTTTAACGGCGAATAAATATTCTTTTATCGGAAAAAAATTGAGCAATAACGGTCAGCCAGTTATTGGTACAGATGTAAAAACGTTGTTTAAAAAAGAAAATATTACTTGCGTTGGGAGAACGTTAGATGCCAATGAAGAAACCATCACTTTCGAGAAACAACAAGTTACCGATATTAAAAACATCGTTTGGGCAACCGGTTTTAAACCAAATTTTAATTGGATAGAAAACATCAAATTAGACGAAAATCAGTATCCTAAAAATTACAGAGGCGTAAGCGACATGGAAGGTTTGTATTTTATTGGTTTACCATGGTTATACACAAGAGGTTCTGCCACTTTAGGAGGCGTAAAAAAAGACGCAAAATACTTATGTAATTATATTGCTAAAAAACAAAAAGATAGCCATTAATAACAGCTATCTTTTTTATGTGAAATATATTAATTTTAGATTCCTTCCTTTACAGGGATTAGAAACACCTAATTTTAAAAGGCTTAATTCTTCTTATAAAAATTACGATTTAATTTTAGCAGATAACGGATTTGGCAATTGCTCAAAACCCATATTGAATAACGTAAAACCAAAAATATCTGCATATTGCTCAATGGTTTTTGCAACAGGTGTTCCTGCTCCATGACCTGCATTGGTTTCAATTCTTATTAATGTAGGATTATCTCCAGACTGTTTTGCTTGCAATTCTGCTGCAAATTTAAAACTATGTGCTGGCACTACTCTATCATCATGATCTCCGGTAGTTACTAAAGTTGCCGGATATTGCACACCTTCTTTTACATTATGTACTGGCGAATAGCCTTTTAAATACTCGAACATTTCTTTGTTATCATCTGCGGTTCCGTAATCATACGCCCATCCTGCTCCAGCAGTAAATGTATGGTAACGCAACATATCTAAAACACCAACTGCAGGCAAAGCAACCTTCATTAATTCGGGTCTTTGCGTCATGGTTGCTCCCACTAATAATCCGCCATTAGAACCACCACGAATTGCTAAAAACTCTGAAGAAGTATATTTTTCTGAAATTAAATATTCTGCAGCTGCTATAAAATCGTCAAAAACATTTTGTTTTTTTAATTGCGTTCCTGCATCGTGCCATTTTTTACCATATTCTCCTCCACCTCTTAAATTAGGCACTGCATATACACCACCTTGTTCCATCCAAACTGCGTTTGCAATACTAAAAGAAGGTGTTAAACTGACATTAAACCCACCGTAACCATATAAAATAGTTGGGTTTTTACCGTTTAACTCCACTCCTTTTTTATGAGTAATAATCATCGGGACTTTTGTTCCGTCTTTAGAGGTATAAAAAACTTGTTTACTTGTATATGCATCAGTATTAAAAGCGATTGAAGGTTTCCAATAAGATTCATATGTTCCGTCTTCTGGGTTGAATTTGTATGACGAACCTGGCGTACTATAATTGGTAAAAGAAAAATACAATTCTTTCGCTGCTGTTTTTCCTCCAAAACCGCCAGCAGTTCCAATTCCTGGTAATTTTACTTCTCTAATTAATTTTCCATCAAAACCGTATTGCAATACTTTAGAAACGGCATCTACCATATACGTTGCAAAGAAATAACCTGCACCAGAATTTAAACTCAATACATTTTCTGTTTCCGGAATAAAATCTTTCCAGTTTTCTGAAGTTGGGTTTGCAACATCAACAGTTACTACCTTTTTATTTGGCGCATTTAAGTTTGTTACCAAATACACTTTACTTCCAATATTTTCTATCGGATAGGTATCACTATCTGTATGCTCTAAAATAGTTACCAACGGACTATTTGGTTTAGAAAGGTCTTTAAAAAATAACTTATTTCCAGAGGTTGATACACTTGCAGAGATAAAAAGGTATTGATTGTCTTCAGAAACATTTCCACCAACATAACGGTGTTTTTCTGACGCCTTTTCACCAAAAACTACAACATCTTCTTTTTGTGATGTTCCTAATTGATGATAATACAATTTGTGTTGATCTGTTTTTGCAGACAACTCACTTCCCTCAGGTTTATCGTAACTAGAATAATAAAAACCTTCGTTTTTGTACCACGAGATTCCTGAGAATTTTACATCTACCAACGTATCTTCCTTTATGGTTTTAGAAACTGCATCCATAATGATAATTTTACGCCAATCAGAACCTCCTTCAGAAATTGCATAAGCAGCAATTGCCCCATCTTTAGTAAAACTTAACGAGCCTAAAGAAGTAGTTCCGTCATCAGAAAAATTATTTGGATCTAAGAAAATTTCTGGTTCAGAATCTCCTTTGGTTCTATAAATAACACTCTGATTTTGCAATCCGTTATTTTTAGAAAAATACGTGTAATCGCCTTCTATAAAAGGGGTTCCTACTTTTTCATAATTCCATAATTCAGACAAACGCTCTTTTAATTGTTCTCTGTACGGAATCTTATTTAAGTAATCGAAAGTAACCTCGTTTTCTGCCTTTACCCAAGCTTCGGTTTCTTTACTTCTATCATCTTCTAACCAACGATAATTGTCTACAACAGCGGTTCCAAAAAGTGAATCTATTACTGGTTTTTTAGTTGTTTCTGGGTATTTCAAATTGATGTTTTTTTGTTTGACTTCTTCGTTACAAGAAACAAATATTGCACTTGCAAATAAAATAGGAATGATTAATTTATTTTTCATGAGTTCAAAGAATTTGGTTTGTATCAAAATTAAGAATATTTAATATATTTATAGTTATTTAAGCATTTTTAACTTTTGAAGCTTCAATTTGTAATTTATCAAGTATAAAAACGACTACTTTTGTGAAAATAGATTACGTATTTCCGATATTGTCGGAAGCAAATTAAAAAATTATGACAGAAAACTTAACAAAAGAAACTTTCTTAGAAAAGGTTTTTAATTTTGAAGAAAGCCAAGAATGGAAATTTAAAGGAGACAAACCAGCATTAATCGATTTTTATGCAGATTGGTGTGGACCATGTAAAGCTATAGCACCTGTTTTAGAGGTTTTATCTGAAGAATACGAAGGTAAAATTGATATTTACAAAATAGACACAGAAGCTGAACAAGAATTATCTGCAGCATTCGGAATTAGAAGCATTCCTTCTATGTTATTTTGTCCTGCAGAAGGAGAACCACAAATGGCAAATGGCGCTTTACCAAAAGCAGAACTAGAACGCATTATTGCAGATGTTTTAAAAGTGACGAAATAAATTTGTCATTGCGAAGAATGAAGCAATCTTTTAAATAGAATTAAAATCTCGAAATTAAGTTTTCGAGATTTTTTTTATTTAAAATATTATACATAAGAATCTAATGTATAAGATAATTATGTATATTTGACTGTCATTGCGAGTTTACGAAGCAATCTGTTGCTTTAAACTATAAGATTGCTTCGTACCTCGCAATGACAGTTACACAAATAAACACTTACACGATTACACATCAAAAAATGGGAAATCAGAAATTATATAAAGGCTCTTTACAAACCATCATTTTAAAGTTGTTAGAAACGAATGATAAAATGTACGGTTATGAAATTACACAAAAAGTGAAAGAACTCACCAAAGGCGAATTAAAAATTACCGAAGGTGCTTTGTATCCTGCATTGCACAAATTAGAAGCCGATGGTTTGTTAGATGTTGAGGTTGCTAAAGTTGGTAACAGACTTCGAAAATATTACAAACTTACCGAAAGTGGCACTAAAGAAACCGCCAACAAATTGGATGAAATGCAAGAGTTTTTAAGAACGATGCAACAATTGGTGAATCCTAAATTAAGTTTGGAGTAAAAAATTTTAGCTATGGAATTAACAAAAGAACAAATTCAACACATTGATAACCATTTTAAAAAAATGGGGATTAAATATTGGGATTTAAGACTAGAAATGATAGATCATACTGTGTCTTATATAGAAAGTGAATTCAAATCTGATAATTTTGAAGAAGCTTTTAAAGGAGCTCTTAAAAAATTTAACTGGAGAGGAAGTTTATCTCATTTAAATAGAGAAGGCTGGCAAAATGTAAATAGAAAATACAGAAGCGAATATAATAAAGGATTTGTCAATTTTTTTAAAAGTTTTAAAAACCTTTCTCTCTTTATAATTAGTTTTTTAGGTCTTTACTTTATTTCTGAAAATATTTCTTTTAATGTTTTTAATAAATTATGTTATGGATTATTTATCCTTCCCTTAATTATAGTAATTAAAGAGTTTATTAGTCAATTGTTTAAAAAATATGGGAGATCTATTAACTTAGATTATGGTGTAACTTACATGACAATGAGTTTTCTGCTTTTAAATGCAGTTCCTATTTTTTTTAAAGATCAAGGTGAATTTATTCAAAAAATAGTTTGGTTTATTATTTTACCAGTTCATTTCGTTGCCTTTTATTCTGGATATAATTTATATAAGAAAACTATTGTTAAAGTTGAATTTATGAAAAAAGCATTGACTTCTTAAAAAAATAACGCTATGGAATTAACAACACAACAATTACAAAGAGTAGAACATTATTTAAATGTAAAAGACATTACGTATATAGATATAAGGACAGAAGTTTTTGACCATATTGTTTCTGATATTGAAACAAAAATTGAAACTGAAAAATTAGATTTCGAAACTGTTTTTTATAATGTAACTGATAAATGGAATATTCATTTAAAACAAACATCTAGTTGGCTATATGGAATTGCCTATTCTGCTCCGAAAATTGTAATGAAAAAAGTAAATAACAATTTTAGAAAATGGTTCTTAATTTCTAATTCATTAATGATTTTATTATCAATGGCTGAAAAGGAATTAAATCTTTCATTTTCAAAGAACACACAAGTATTCTTAACAAACTCTTTAGTTATTATAAATATAATTTCTTCCTTTATTTTAGTTTTTTTAATGACTAAAAACTCAAAAATTAAAGAAAAAACGAGTTATAGTTTTATATTAAAGACACAAAGTTTAGGTTTTTTCTTAGGTTTTGTTGCCATCTTTTTTTCGGGAATAATTGAAGGTGTTACGCCAATTTATAGCCTAACATTAACGTATATAGCGGTAACTTATATTTATTCTCATTTTCTTAAAAAACACAAAGAAGCTATCAAAAAATATAAAATTCTATAACTATGGAATTAACGACAGAACAACTACAAAGAGTAGAAAGTTATTTAGACAAAAAAGAAATTACGTATATAGATATAAGAACAGAAGTTTTTGATCATATTGTTTCTGATATTGAAACAAAAATGGAGGATAAAAAACTAGATTTTGAAACTGTTTTTTATAATGTAACTGATAAATGGAATATTCATTTAAAACAAGAGTCTAGCTGGATTTTTGGAGTTGCATATTCTCTACCTAAAATTGCATTAGAAAAAGCGAAGAGATCTTTTAAAAAATATTATTTCATTAGTGTTTTGTCATTTATAATTCCCTTGTTCATTTTAACAATAATCGATCTACACTTTACTGAAAGCATAAAAAATGAATTAAACTTATTTTTACAAACAATAACAGTGTTAACTTTTATTGTATTCGGTTTGCTGTTTATTTTAAAATTTAAAGAGAAAACAAAAACTACTTATAGTTTTATTTTAAAAACTCAGAGTTGGAATTTTATTTTTGGCTTTATTATTTTATTCGATTTAGATTATATGAATAAAAATGGGGATTTTCAGGCTTCACAGTTAGCCCTTTTAGTAGCTTTTGTTTTCTCTACATATAGCTATTTCCATTTCTACAAAAAACACAAAGAAGCTATCAAAAAATATAAAATTCTATAGTTTAATGAAACTAACCAACACTCACATAGAAAAACTCTACAAATTCACTAAAAAACATTACGTAGAATATTATGATGTTCAAACGGAATTGGTAGATCATTTGGCAAATGATATAGAAAGTATTTGTACAGAAAACCCGAGGTTAACTTTTGAGCAAGCTAGAGATACATCTTTCAAAAAATTTGGTGTTTTTGGTTTTATGAATGTTGTAGAGAAAAAACAATCTCAAATGACAAAAAAGTACTTTAAAATCATTTTTAAGTTTGCTAAAGAGTGGTTTCAACTTCCTAAAATTGTACTTACAATATTACTTTTTACAGGTTTTTATCAATTACAAAATACTTCAAACGCCTACACAGTATATGTTACTGTTTTTGGGTTTGTTTTTATAGCACAAGTAATTTTAACAATCATCAATGCTAGAACCTTAAAAAAAGAATTTAATTTAACACAGAAAAAATGGTTATTCAAAAACATTATTAATGTTCAGGGATTGATACAAACTGCTTTTATATCGATTTATTCTTTTCAATATTTTTTCCCTAATAATGCAAAAGAATTTTTAGTGATGGCAGATTTTAGAAAAGCTTTTTCGGCATTTTTTATCACATTTATAGTGATTTTCGGCTATATCACTTTAATTGTCATTCCTAAAAAGGCGGAAGAATTGTTAGCAGAAACCTACCCAGAATATAAATTGGTTTAAATTTTCAGGTTGATGAAATTATCAGAAGATCACATAGACGAACTTTATAAATTTACCCAAAAACATTATGTGTATTACTATGATGTACAAACCGAATTGGTAGATCATTTAGCAAATGATATAGAAGAAATTTGGGAAGAAAATTCCAATTTAACTTTTGAAGAAGCACGAAATGTTTCTTTTAAAAAATTCGGTATTTTTGGTTTTTTAGATGTTGTAGAAAGCAGACAAAAAGCAATGAATAAACGCTATTGGAAAATAATTTTACGTTTTGCAAAAGAGTGGTTTACTGTTCCTAAAATAATCATCACATTTTCTGTGTTTCTACTATTTTTTAGTCTTTTACAGATAAAACATTCAGAATATATTTTCTTAGCAACACTTCTTGTTTTACTAACTTTAGAAGGCATCAGTTCGTATAAAGTAAGAAAAGAACACAAGCAAAAAGAGTTGAAAAAAGAAAAAATATTTCTTTTAGAAGAGATGCTTGGTACTACAAAAAACACCTATACAGGTTTTGCTTTTTTCAACTTATTTAACATTGCCAATTTAACAAGGTTCGATTTTAGTCATTTAAATATCTATTGGATTTTTGCAATTTCTATTGTGTTGACTTTATTATGTATTTTATTTTATGTTTCTAATTATATACTTCCTCAAAAATCAGAAGAATTACTACAAGAAACCTACCCGGAATATAAATTATTAAAAAGCGACTAAATAAATTATAGAATACAAATGTCACTTCCACAGCAAGAGAAGTTTCATAAAAAAGGACAAACAAAATGGAGCAATAATATGAGATTTCTACTAAAAGTAGATATGCCAAACTAGATGGAAAAAGAAACACAAAACTTTGCGTCTTTGAGCCTTAGCTAGAAATTATTTAATAATCTGTAACAAAATCCATTTCTAAACTACTTATTATCAATCAAACTAATTACCCAAACTTATGATTTCACATTTTTTAAAGCTAGAATGGAAACAATATTTCCGCTCTTCTCATTGGCAAAAAGGCATTGCATTAAAAATACTTATGGGCTTCTTTGTCTTGTATTTTTTAGTCGCTTTTTTAACAGTAGGAATTGGAGGCTATTATCTTTTAAAGAAAGAATTTCCAGCATCAGATCCTTTACAATTGGTAAACTCTTATTTACTTTTTGCAATTCTTGCAGATTTAATTGTTCGGTATTTAATGCAGAAATTACCTATCATGAATATTAAACCGCTACTTATTTTACCAATTCCAAAAAGTAAGTTGGTACATTACGTTTTAGGGAAGTCTATCTTTTCAGTTTTTAATATATTAAGTCTTTTCTTTTACATTCCGTTCTCAATTATATTAATAAAAGAAGGTTATAATACAGCAGGAGTTTTAGGTTGGCTAGCAACCATGATTTTAATTATTCAATCTTCTAATTTTTTAAATTTTTTAATCAACAAAAACAACAAAGCATTACTAATTATTGGTGCAATATTGGTAAGTTTAATTGGTTTACAGAAGTTCGATATTTTTAATGTAGTTGGTTATGGAGGCGCAATCTTCAACTCAATTTATCAAAACCCAATTTACGCATTGGTTGGCGTTGCAATTTTGGCATTTTTATATCAATTAAATTACAAACAATTACGCAACCAAGTGTATTTAGATGAAGCAGTTGCTACTAAAGTAGAAGAAGCAAAATCTGCAGATTTATCTTTTACTGATAGATTAGGTGATGTTGCTCCGTTTATAAAAAATGATATTCGTTTAATTTGGAGAAACAAAAGAACGAAAACGGTATTTTTAATGTCGTTTTTATTCCTTTTTTACGGAATGATATTCTTTTCAGGAAAAACGTACGCAGATATGCCAGCAATGTTAATTTTTGCATCCCTTTTTATTACGGGAGGTTTTACTTTAAATTACGGCCAATTTATTCCAGCTTGGGACAGCTCGCATTATAAAATGTTAATGAGTCAAAGTTTTAGATACCGTAAGTTTTTAGAATCTAAATGGGTTTTAATGGTTACAATGACTACCATTTTATATGTTTTAAGTTTTCCGTATTTATACTACGGACTAGATATTTTTTTAATGATTACAGCCGGTGCTATTTTTAATATTGGTTTTAACTCACTGTTTTTATTATATGCGGGTTCTTTTAATAGAAAAAGAATAGATTTAACAAAAGGAGGTTTTGGAAACACACAAGGTACAAGCGCCACTCAATTTTTAGTTGTTATACCAATAATGGGCATCCCAATGTTATTATTTTGGGCTTTTAGCACACTAATTAACTTTAACGCAGGTATTATTGCCATTGCATTAGTAGGTATTTTAGGGTTTACTTTAAAAAATTATGTGATGAATTTTATCGAAAAAAAATATATAAAAGACAAATATGTTATGATTAACGCTTTTGGTAAAGAAGCATAATTTAACTTTAAAATATACAAATGATTACAATAGATACAATTACTAAAAAATACGGAAAAACAGAAGTTTTAAATGTAACATCAGTAGAAATACCTACCGGACAAAGCTTTGGTTTAGTAGGCAATAACGGCGCAGGAAAAACAACTTTGTTTAATATACTTTTAGATTTAATTAGACCTACAACAGGGAGTATTACAAACCATAAAATTGTTGTAAACCAAAGTGAAGATTGGAAAAACTTTACAGGTTCTTTTATAGATGAATCTTTTTTAATTGGTTATTTAACTGCAGAAGAATATTTCGATTTTATTGGAGATTTACGCGGCATGAACAAAGCAGATGTAACATCTTTTCTAACTCAGTTTGATGATTTCTTTAACGAAGAAATTATAGGAAAGAAAAAACACCTGAGAGATTTAAGTAAAGGAAACCAGAAAAAAGCCGGAATTGTTGCTGCGTTAATGGGAAATCCTAAAGTTGTAATTCTAGACGAACCTTTTGCTAATTTAGATCCAACCACACAAATAAGATTAAAAACGATTATTAAAAAGTTAACCGAAAACAGAGATATTACCGTTTTAATTTCTAGTCACGATTTAACCCACGTAACCGAAGTTTGTGAGCGAATTGTAGTTTTAGACAAGGGGAATGTGGTAAAAGATATAGAAACATCTACAGAAACTTTAGAGGAATTAGAAAGCTATTTTTCTGTAGAAGCTTAGTATTCTTAATTTATTACTATTTTTACACATCAATTTATACTATTTTCGATAGATTTTAGTTTAAATAAGAGTTTCTTACTTTTAAAATTAGTTGTTTAATCAAGATATATCTGTGTGAATTACACCAAAAAAATAGTTTTAGCAATTGCTGTATTTTCAGTTATAAACTCTTGTAGCACAAGAAAAGATACTGTAATTAGTAGAAACTGGCATGCCTTAAACACAAAGTACAATGTGTTGTTTAATGGTAAAGAAGCTTTTAATAAAGGAGTTGAAGACATTAACGAAGGCTATAAAGATGATTGGTTTACACAAATACCTATAGAACCTATTAAATTTGAAGAAGACAAAGTTACCATACCAAATCTAAATACTGGTATGGGTGCTGGTTTTAATGACGACAACGGAAACGAAGAAGATAAAGCCACCACTCCTTTTGGTATTGCAGAAGAAAAAGCTGTAAAAGCAATCCAAAAACACGGAATGAATATTAAAGATGTAGAGCGCAACAGACAAATTGATGATGCGTATCTATTATTAGGAAAAGCCCGTTATTATGAACAACGTTTTATACCTGCCATAGAAGCATTTAATTATGTAATTGCTACGTATCCGGATGCAGATTTAATTGCAGAAACTAAAATATGGAGAGCAAAAGCAAATATTAGAAATGATAATGAAGAGTTCGCTATTGAATCTCTAAAATTACTTCTTCAGGTAAAAGACACACTAGAAGTAGATTTACCAGAAATAACGAGAGAACAAGGATATACTGCTTTAGCAATGGCCTATATAAAATCTGACAGTATAGATAACGCTAAAAAGTATCTAAATAAAGCTACAGAAACACTAAATAATAGAAACCAAGGTGCTAGAAATCTATTTGTTTTAGGTCAGATTTACAGTTCAGAACATAAAAAAGATTCCGCATCACTTGCATTTCAGAGAATTATCGACTTTAGAAAAGCGCCCTACAAATACAAAATGCATGCCCATATAGAATTGGCAAAAAACTCTACTAGCGACTCTACTTCCAGTGCTATCTTAGAAAAAATTCAAGACTTAATTGAAGAAAGAGAAAACAGACCTTATTTAGATGAATTGTATTATCAAGCTGGTTATTTACACGAGCAAAACGATAGTATAAATTTAGCTGTAGCGTTTTATAATAAATCTCTTAGAGCTGAATCTGACAATGTAAAACAGAAAACATTTACCTACGAAAAATTAGGGAACATCAATTATAAAAATTCAAAATACATCGTTGCAAGTTCTTATTATGATAGTATTATAAACATTGCAGCCGACACTTTAAACTTAAAATTTAGACGTATTAAAAGAAAGCACAAAAACTTAGCTTCTTTAATTAATTTTGAAAATACTGTTGCTAAAAATGATAGTATTTTAAGAATTGTTGCACTTTCTAAGCCCGAACAAGAAGCTTTTTTTCAAAAATACATAGACGATTTAAAAGAGAAAGATGAAGAAGCAGCTCAGTTAAAATTAAATCAGCAAGCCTTTGGCGATACCTTTGGTGGAAACATTTTAAAATCAAACACCAAAGGAAAATGGTATTTCTACAATTCTCAATCGATAAGTTTTGGTAAAACAGAATTTTCAAAAATTTGGGGAAACAGAGCTTTAGAAGATAATTGGAGATGGTCTGGAAAAACAGCTACCAACATTGCAGAAAATGACTCTTTAGTAGTAAATACAAAGAATTTACGTTACGATTTAGCGAGCTACTTAGAAACGGTTCCTACTGAAAAAGAAAAAATAGACACTTTAAATATCAACCGAAATCTAGCTTTATATGAATTGGGTGTTATTTATAAAGAGCAATTTAAAGACACTAAACTAGCCTTAGATAGATTAGAAAGAGTAAATGGTCTAAACCCTAGCAAGGAATTAGTTTTACCAATTAACTGGCATTTATATCAAATTTATAATGAGTTAGGTAGTGCTATAAAAACTAATCAACATAAAAACATCATTCTTACAGACTATCCTACCACTAAGTTTGCACAAATAATAAGAAATCCGAATAAACCTCTTGAAGAAGCCGTTTCTATAAATGAAATAGAAGAGACTTATAAAGAAATCTATTATCTATATAAAGAAGATAAGTTTGAAGAAACCGAAGCCAAAATAAACGAAATGCTTCCAACATTACAAGACTCAAAATTATTGCCAAAATTCGAGCTATTAAAAGCTTACGCTATAGGAAAATACCAAGATATAGAAACTTATAAAATTGCAATGGACTTTGTAGCTGTTAGCTACGGAAATACAGAAGAAGGAAAGAAAGCAAAAGAAATAGTAAAACAATTAAGTAAGTAATATGTTTAGTAATAAAAGTAAAAAACCACAAAATAAAAAAGTTATGGAAAGAAATGTTCTTGCTAAAAATACAAAAATTGTTGGCGACATAAAATCTGATGGTGATTTTAGAATTGATGGAACATTAGAAGGAACATTAGTTACAAAAGGACGAGTTATTATAGGTGCCGATGGTTTTGTTAAAGGAAAAGTAGAATGTACCAATGCAGATATAGAAGGTAAATATTCTGGAAACCTTTTGGTATTAAATACCCTAACCATAAAAACGAACGCAAACATTTCTGGAGAGGTAATAATTGGCAAACTATCTGTAGAACCAGGTGCTACATTTAACGCAACTTGTACTATGAAAGGAGCCGTAAAAGAATTAAATTCTAGTAATGACAAAAAAAACAGATCAGAAAAAACCGCTTAATAAAGCAATAAGACTCTCTGGTGCGGGTTTGCAAATGGGGCTAACTATATATTTAGGTTCATTGTTAGGTAAATGGTTAGATCTAAAATTTAACACTGCTTTTTTAACAGAAGCTATTACATTATTTGCCATCTTTGTAGCAACCTATTCTTTGATAAAACAAGCCAATAAAATTAATGATTAGAATTGTTATTACGTACTGTATTGCCTTAGTTTTACTTTTCGCTATCTGTTATGGTATTCATAGTTTTCTGATAGAAAAAAACCAAGTGATATTACATTTTAAGCTAGTAGAAATATACGAATTTAATGTTGGTTTCTCTGTATTGGTTTGTACTAATTTTGTTGCATTCTCTTTTGTTGATAAATTCAAGAAAAAATTAAGTTATATATATCTTGCCGCTATTCTTATTAAACTAGTACTGTTTAAATTAGCCTTCTACGACACCCTGTTTCTAAAGGAAACACTAACTGTTTCAGAAAAATTATCGTTGCTAATTCCTACCCTTATTTTTTTATCAACAGATGCATTTTTTGTAGCTAAATTACTGAACAAAAAACAATAAAATAAAATAGCTAAAAAAAAGAGTGTAAGTATTTGAATAATTACATACCTTTGCCGCAAATTTAGAAAGCGTATTTTAAAAATGGGTGTTGCACAAAAAACAATCAAATTTCTTACAATAGCTGTAATAGCTCTTATTACAACTACAAGTTTCGCATTTGAATCAGGTAAAAAGACCGACGACCAAAACGACGGAGGACAAGTAAATACCAAAGAAGAGGTAAGAGCTTATATAGAGCATCACCTTAAAGATTCTCATGATTTCGCATTTTACTCTTACACAAATGATGCCAATGAAAGAAAACATGTAGGTTTTCCTCTTCCTGTTATTATTTGGACTACAGAAGGTTTAGTTACTTTTATGTCATCAGAATTTCATCATAATGACGATGGACATGTAATTGTAGAAAAAAACGGATTAAAATTCGCAAAAATACACAGTAAAATTTACGAGCTAGAAAACGGAGCTGCAACAGTTTCTTTTGATGATGCTCATCATGCTACAAACGCTAGTAGAGTTTTAGACTTTTCTATCACTAAATCTGTTGTAGGTATTTTATTTGCAGGATTCTTAATGTTCTTAGGATTCTCTAGATTAGCAAAACAATATAAATCGAGACAAATACCAATAGGATTTAGTCGTGTTTTAGAGCCTTTAGTTTTATACGTTAGAGACGAAATTGCAAGACCAAACATTGGTGAGAAAAAATATAAAAAATTTACAGGCTTTTTATTAACCGTATTTTTCTTTATCTGGATCTTAAACTTATTAGGTTTAACTCCATTTGGATTTAACGTTACGGGTCAAATTGCTGTAACATTAGCATTGGCATTATTTACAATGGTAATCTATTTAGTAAATGGTACCAAAGATTTTTGGATGCACACATTATGGATGCCAGGTGTACCTTATATTTTAAGACCTATATTAGCAGTTATAGAATTAGCTGGTTTTATTTTAATTAAACCATTTTCATTACTTGTACGTTTATTCGCAAACATTACTGCGGGTCACTTTATTGTAATGAGTTTAATTGCATTAATGGTAACAATGAAAGAAGCATTCGGACCTGTAGCATCTACAGGAATGTCTTTAGCATTGGCTTTGTTTATAATGGTTATTGAATTGCTAGTAGCCTTTTTACAAGCATACATTTTTACAATGTTATCATCATTATTTATTGGAATGGCTGTTGAAGAACATGACCACCACTAAAACCTTGGTGCAAACCAAGTATCAAAAAAGAGTATTAGAATTTGTTTAATTAATATATTTAAAAATCAATTAGTATGTACAATTTAATTGGAGCAGGATTAATCGTAATCGGAGGAGGACTTGGATTAGGTCAAATCGGTGGAAAAGCAATGGAAAGTATTGCTCGTCAACCTGAAGCAGCTGGTAAAATTCAAACCGCAATGATCATCATTGGTGCCTTATTAGAAGGATTAGCATTTGGTGCATTAATCTTAGGGAAATAATTTTCTCAAAAAAAAACGAAAACACATTTCTGTAACGGTTGGTTACAGAAAGTGTTTTTAAATTAAACAAAGAACAATATAATTAGTAAATAGAATGGAAACTTTATTAAACGACTTTTCACCAGGCTTATTTGCAATGCAAGTAGTAATCTTAATTATCTTATTAATTTTGATGAAAAAATTTGCTTGGAAGCCAATTCTAAACTCTTTAGAAGAAAGAGAAACAGGTATAGAAGATGCATTAGAAGCTGCAGAAAATGCACGTAAAGAAATGCAAAATCTACAAGCAGATAATGAGAAATTATTAAAAGAAGCTAGAGCAGAAAGAGAAGCAATGATGAAAGATGCTAGAGATATTAGAGATAATATGCTAGCAGAAGCAAAAGAAGATGCAAAAGAAGTTACTTCTAAATTAATAGAAAAAGCACAAGCATCAATTCAGCAAGAAAAGCAAGCTGCTATAGCCGATATTAAGAAAAACGTTGCCGAATTATCTATTGGTATCGCAGAATCAGTAATTAAAAAAGAATTATCTAATAAAAAAGATCAACTAGAATTAGTTGAAGGACTTTTAAAAGATGTTACTTTAAACTAATTTAAGCATGAAAAACGCAAGAGCAGCAATACGTTATGCAAAAGCAATTTTAAATCTTGCTAAAGATTCAAAAGAAGAAACTGCCGTAAATGACGATATGTTATTTATTGCTAGTACAATTTCTGAAAATGAAACTTTTGAAGTAATGCTAAAAAGCCCTATTGTTAAACCATCTGAAAAAACAAAAGTTTTAAAAGCTTTGTTTGAAGGTAAAGTAAACAATATTACACTTGGCTTATTTCATTTATTACAAGATAATAAAAGAATATCAATGCTTCTTAGTATTGCAAAGCAATATGCTATTATTTATGATTTTGATAAGAATATAAAAGTAGCAAAGGTAACTACAGCAGTTCCTTTAACAGAAGAAATAGAAAAGAAAGTTTTAGCTAAAATTGTAGCCATAACAGGAGACAAAGCTAATATAGAGAACGTAGTTAATCCAGCTATTTTAGGAGGATTTATTTTACGTGTGGGAGATGTGCAGTATGATGCAAGTATCTCTAATTATTTATACGAATTGAAAAAGGAATTTGACAACAGTCATTTTATTCCAAAAATTTAATTATACATCAAATTATAAAAGATGGCAAGTATCAAACCAGCTGAAGTATCAGCAATTTTAAAGCAACAGTTAACAAATTTTGAAGCAAAAGCTACTTTAAACGAAGTAGGTACTGTTTTACAAGTAGGAGATGGAATTGCTCGTGTTTACGGTCTTTCTAACGTTCAATATGGTGAATTAGTAGAATTCGATAATGGATTAGAAGGTATTGTATTAAACTTAGAAGAAGACAATGTAGGTGTTGTTTTATTAGGTGCATCAACTTCTATTAGAGAAGGATCTAACGTTAAACGTACAGAACGTATTGCCTCTTTACAAGCAGGTGAAGGCGTTGTAGGACGTGTTGTAGATACTTTAGGAAACCCTATTGATGGTAAAGGACCAATTACAGGTAAAACTTATCAAATGCCTTTAGAGCGTAGAGCTCCTGGAGTTATTTATAGAGAACCAGTAACAGAGCCATTACAAACTGGTATTAAATCTATTGATGCAATGATTCCTGTTGGACGTGGACAACGTGAGTTAATCATTGGAGATAGACAAACTGGTAAATCTACCGTTGCTATTGATACTATTTTAAATCAAAAAGAATTTTTCGATGCTGGTGAACCAGTATATTGTATATATGTAGCTATTGGTCAAAAAGCTTCTACTGTTGCAGCAATTGCTAACATGTTAGAAGAAAAAGGCGCAATGTCTTATACTACAATCGTAGCAGCAAATGCATCAGACCCTGCAGCAATGCAAGTATATGCACCATTTGCTGGAGCTGCAATTGGAGAGTTTTTTAGAGATACTGGTAGACCAGCTTTAATTGTTTTTGATGATTTATCTAAACAAGCAGTTGCATACCGTGAGATTTCTTTATTATTAAGAAGACCTCCAGGACGTGAGGCATATCCTGGTGATGTATTTTACTTACACTCTAGATTATTAGAACGTGCTGCAAAATTAATCAATGATGATAAAATTGCTAGTGAAATGAACGATTTACCAGATTCTTTAAAAGGAATTGTAAAAGGTGGAGGTTCTTTAACTGCATTACCAATTATTGAAACACAAGCAGGAGACGTTTCAGCATATATTCCAACAAACGTAATTTCGATTACAGATGGACAAATTTTCTTAGATGGAGATTTATTTAACTCTGGTGTTCGTCCAGCAATTAACGTAGGTATTTCTGTATCTCGTGTTGGTGGTAACGCTCAGATTAAAGCAATGAAAAAAGTATCTGGTACTTTAAAATTAGATCAAGCTCAATATCGTGAATTAGAAGCGTTTGCAAAGTTTGGTTCTGATTTAGATGCTGCTACAATGAGCGTAATTTCTAAAGGACAACGTAACGTTGAAATTTTAAAACAAGCTCAAAATGATCCTTACTCAGTAGAAGATCAAGTTGCAATTATCTATGCAGGTTCTAAGAACTTATTAAAAGATGTTCCTGTAAACCAAGTTAAGAAATTTGAGAGAGATTATATCGATTACTTAAACTCAAAACATAGAGATACTTTAGATACATTAAAATCTGGTAAATTAACACCAGAGACAATTGCAGTATTAGAAGCAGCAGCTAAAGAAATTTCTACTCATTTCGAATAAAAAATAGTTGTCATTCCCGCGCAAGCGGGAATTTCAAAATTCCAATAGAATGGCAAACTTAAAAGAAATACGTAATAGAATTACCTCTATTAAATCTACAATGCAGATTACATCTGCCATGAAAATGGTATCTGCTGCAAAGTTAAAAAAAGCACAAGATGCAATTACGGCAATGCGTCCATATTCATCTAAACTAACTGAATTGTTGCAAAATTTAAGTGCAACTTTAGATAGTAATGCTGGTGGAGTATATTCAAATCAAAGAGAGGTTTCTAAAGTTTTATTAGTTGTTGTAACTTCTAACAGAGGTTTGTGTGGTGGTTTTAACTCATCAATTACAAAAACAGTTATTAGAACTGTAAAAGAAAAATACAGTAATGTTGATGTAGACCTATTTACCATTGGTAAAAAAGGTGGAGATGTTTTATCTAAACAATATAACATTGCAGAAGCTAATAACGAAATTTACGACGATTTAACTTTTGATAACGTAGCTGAAATTGCTGAAAAGTTAATGCATCTATTTGCAGAGGGTACATATGATAAAATTGAACTTATTTATAATCAATTTAAAAATGCTGCAACTCAAATTCCGCAAGTAGAACAATTTTTACCAATTAAGCCTATTGAAGGTGGTGATGCAGAAGCAGTAAGCTCTGATTATATTTACGAACCTTCTAAAGAACAAATTGTTGAAGCTTTAATACCTAAATCTTTAAAGACTCAGTTATATAAAGCACTTAGAGATAGTTTTGCTTCAGAACACGGTGCTCGTATGACTGCAATGCACAAAGCAACAGACAACGCTACCGATTTAAGAGACGATTTATTGTTAACTTATAACAAAGCTCGTCAGGCAGCAATTACCAACGAAATATTAGAAATTGTTGGTGGTGCGGAAGCATTGAACAATTAGACATTTTAATTATCCTGCGTAAGCAGAAACTTATATAAAAAAGAGCCTATCAAAATTGATAAGCTCTTTTTTTATACCTTGGCATATCGTTTGATTTCTATTACAAAATAAGAATTATGAAAACTTTATCCATTTTGCTACTTATCTTGAGCTTTTCACAATGTGGAAGCACTCAGTTTGAAAAGAATACTCCTTTTATAATTGATTCGGCAAACTATATGACTTGGACTGGAGGACAACCAGGAATTCATGGTATTAATGTTCAAATTCAATTAAAAGAAAAATCGAATATTACATTTGATTCGTTATACTTTAGAAACAAGGCCACAAAAGTCGAAATTAAAGAAGCATCTCTAATTATAGCAAACTATACTAATTCAAAGAATAAAAACTTAGATATTACACTTCATTTAGACCCTAAAAAGGAATTTAGAAATAAACTTCCCATACAAAAAAAGATTCCTTTTGAATTATCAAAAAATGAAGCAGTCCTCACCTATCAACTAAATGGAAAAACAAAATATTATAAAATAAAAGATATTAAAGAAAGGGATACTAAACCTACTCAACAAATACAATAAGATGCAAAAAGATTCTTTAAAAATCACTCAATTATGAGTGGTTTTTATTTTTGGCACGTATTTTGAAATTACGTAAGCATAACAGTAAAATTCAAGCTTATGAAATCAATAAAACTACTTATAACAATAATCATTACCGGAACACTATTAAGTTCTTGTTCTACAGTTGACGATAATTACCAAGTTTCTTTAGAGCAAGTAGTCACAGATTATGATTTATGGTATGTAGATTATCACAGAACAACAGGAAGTGGAGACATCCCTTATGTTTCTAGAGCATTTACTTTATCATTTGTAAATGGAATTTTATACGCAAACAATAATATTGTAGATATTGGAAGAACCGGAAATGGTTTTGGAATTGTTGTTGGAACATACAATACGTATAATGGGGAATTGGAAACAGATCATGATATAGACGGTGCAAACGACTTTGAAGTTACTGTACTTTCTAACAATGAAATAAAATTATATAATTACAGACAGAATGTTACCTATTACTTAATTGGGTATCAGGTAAGTCAATTTGACTATGATAAATTATTTTACGAAAACATAGAATACTTTTTGCAAGAATATATTGCTTGGGAAAAAATAAGTACAAAAGGAGGCTTAACAAATGCCTTTGATAATGAAAATTATTTAGCATTTACACCCAAAAATATAACAACATTTTATAGTTCTCAAGAAGGAGTTGGCACAAAAGTTGATTATAGTATTTGGGATTACGTTGGTGCATATGAAATCTTTGATATCAATGGATTTGAAGACATAAAGGATTTAACATTATATTATGACAACGGAGATACAGAAGAGTTTAAGTTGGACGTTATTAATGATAGAACGATAGCACTTTATAATTATGAATCAGGAAAAACTTACGAGTTTTCTGGAATAGGTTATTTAGAATTTAAGAAAAGTGAAAATTCTAAAACAAGTGCAAAAGATATTGTAAGGAATGATGGTAGAAAACGTACTAAGGTAATAAGAGAAACAAAAGAAAGAAGAAATTTAAAATAAAGTTTGGTTAGTTGATTTTTGATTGGAGTAGTTACCAATTGAAAGATAAACCGTCCTGTGGAGGACGGTTTTTTCTTTGTTTATAATTTGATAAAAATTAAACCCTAAAACTCTGACTATCAAAATATGTTTTCTTAATTTTATAGAACAATTTTACGGATTGAATTAGATTACTGCTACCGCAGGAATAATAGAAAAAAGACAAATGAAACAAACAGCATTTATAACCGGAGCTACTTCTGGAATTGGAAAAGCAACAGCAGAAATTTTCGCAAAAAATAACATCCGTTTAATTCTTTGCGGAAGAAGAGCAGAACGATTATCAGCACTTAAAGAAACTTTAAGTAAACTTACAGAAGTAACCACTTTACAATTTGATATTTCTAAAAGAGAAGAAGTTGCAACAGCCATAAATTCATTACCCGAAAACTTTAAACAAATTGATATATTAATAAATAATGCAGGGAATGCACATGGTTTGTCTAGCATACAAGATGGCGATATAGATGATTGGGATGCTATGTTAGATATTAACGTAAAAGGCTTGTTATACGTTTCCAAAGCTATCATTCCGCAGATGACAAAAAGAAACAATGGTTTTATTGTAAATATTGGCTCTATAGCCGCAAAAGATGTCTATCCTAACGGAAATGTGTATTGTGCTTCTAAACACGCTGTAGATGCTTTAAATAAGGCAATGAGAATCGATTTAAATAAACATAACATTCGTGTGTCTGCAATTCATCCTGGAGCGGTAGAAACTGAGTTTTCAGATGTTCGTTTTAAAGGTGATATAGAAAAGGCAAAATCTGTGTATGCTGGTTATAAAGCTTTACAAGCGGATGATATTGCAGATATTATTTATTTTGTAATTTCTAGACCGTATCATGTTAATATAGAAGATTTAGTAGTGTACCCAACAGCGCAAGCAACACCAACAATTTTAAATAGAGATTAAAATGCCAAAATCAGAAATTATAATTGGGTGTATGTCTTGGGGGAAATGGGGAAAACAATTTTCTACTAAAAAACAAATTGAGATGATTCAATTCTGCGTAGAAAACGGTAATGCAACATTCGATCATGCAGATATTTATGGGGATTATTCTACAGAGGCTGAATTTGGAAAAGCGTTTGTAGAAACTGGCATTCCGCGTGAAGAAATTCAGTTAATATCTAAATGTGGTATCCAACTTGTTGGAGAAGCAAGAGATAATACATTAAAACATTATAATTATTCGAAAGAATATATTATTTGGAGTGTAGAATCTACTTTAAAAAACTTAAAAACAGATTATCTTGATACTTTTTTACTGCACAGACCAAGTCCGCTTATGCAACCTGACGAAATTGCAGAAGCCATTACAGCATTGCAAGAAAGTGGAAAAATAATCAATTTTGGAGTTTCAAACTTTACGCCTTCTCAAGTTGATTTAATTGCTGATAAAATTCCTGTTTCTGTAAATCAGATAGAATTTTCATTAACATATCATAATGCAATGCAAAATGGCATTTTAGATCAAATGCTACAAAAAAGTATGCAACCAATGTGTTGGAGTCCTTTAGGAAGTGTTTTTAGAGAAAAAACAGCACAAACAGAAAGAGTAAAAGCAGTTTTAAAAACATTAGTAGCAAAATACATGGTTTCTGAAGATGTGTTATTATTGGCATGGATTTTAAAACATCCTTCAAAAATATCTCCTGTGATTGGAACCACAAATAAAGAACGAATTTTAAACGCAAATAAAGCTTTAGAAATTAATTTAGAGCGACAAGATTGGTTTCTACTTTTAGAGGCTAGCCAAGGAGAAGAAATGCCATAAAATGATAAACAAAAGACTTTTAATCAAAAACCTACTTTCTCACAACGATGAGAATAGTTTTTATGATAAAAAGCAAAAATTATCATTAAGTGCAAAAGATGGAAAAGCAAAGTTTTTAAAACATATTTGTGCACTTTCTAATTCCAATCCACAAAATAATTCTTACATCGTTATTGGTGTAGAAGATGAAGAAAACAAAATTATTGGTGTCGATTTTTATGATGATAGCAAGATTCAGAATTTGGTAAATGCTTATTTAAAAAATCCTCCAAAAATTGAATATGAAAATGTTCCTTTTCCTAGCTTACAGCGTCACAAAGTTATTGGTTTGGTTACCATTCATCCGAATAATAAAATTACATCACTTTTAAAAAATACTTGGAAATATAGAAAAGGAACTACTTTTTATAGAAGAGGAAGTAACTCTATACCTTCTTCCGGAAATTTTGAATTGCGAAATACCAACAAAGATATTGTTGAGGCAATAGAGAAAAATGCACGTAACAATATAGAACTAACCTTAGATGGTGTTTTCGATTTCATCAACAATCATAAATCAGTCTACAACCCACAATATAAAGTTTTTAATGAGCAATTTGTGCTGTGTTGGGCAGGAGAAAAAAAGCTTATAAACGATGAAGTTTATTTTTCTAGAGTAGATATCGAATTAATTAACGAGCAAGTAAAGTTGTTTTTTTCGGCTTTAGATGATGTACAAATTAGTTATAATCAGCACTCTTTTATTATTACTGAATACATCTATTTAGGATTAGAAAAGCAGGAAGAATTGTATCCTTTAGAGAAAACAATTATCCATTTTAAAGAAAACGGGCAGCATGACATTGTAAAAGAATTCTTGTTTGTTCCTCCAAAATTTGATGTAAACATTATACATCACATTTACAATGATTGCAATGCTATTGTAAAAAAAATTGAAAACAACATCCCTCTTTCTGTAATTGAAGATGCGGATGTGTTACGTTTACCTACCAATTATTTAATCTGTTATTTACACGGTTATATAGACGTCTCTAAACAGTTAAAGAAGGTAAAAACCTACCTAAAAGATTTAAAAGATAAAACAACGTATATAAAGTATAAGGAAGCTATGCGTGTAATTAGAAAAGTGCAGTATCATTAAATAAAAAAGAGGTCGTCTAAAAAAGTGTTTTTTTTGTCAGTAAAACAACGTTTAATACTTTTAAGACAACCTCTTCTTGCAAAGGGATATTAAAATTTATAGGCTACTTTCTGGACTTCCGTTTCTTCATTTTTTTATCTTCTAATTTCTTTAAAATTTTCTCTTGTTTTTTCTCGTTTAATTCTGCTTTTGTGAGCTTTTTTCTCAATACAGCCATGATATTATTATTTTAAATTTATATATAAAAAAAACAGTATCGTAAACTCTAAATGGAAACATTATTACATATGCGAGTAAAGCCATTCAATTTGTTATTTTGAATATCTTCTATAAGAAATAATGAAATAGAGTTGTGTAGGCACACTCGAAATGCCTAATTAAGACACAAAGATAATTTTACGTTTTCTATACATTGCAAAAGAAAAAGAAGCACAAACAAAGCCATGGACGAGAGTCTCATAAAAGCCTTGTAGATATTTTCTTTTTATTGATTTCATTGCAGTATTAAAATAAAATATTGATTATCTATCAAAGATAACTTTAAGATTTCGACTTTCCAAATTTACATGCATCGTTTAATTAAAACGTATTCTGGATTTGAGAAATATTAAACAAAATTCAATTTAGAAAATGATTTATTTAAAATAGCAACATCATCTACTTGCAGCCATTTGTCTAAAATTGTTGCGTAAATCTCTCTAAAATCTATTTCATATTTAAGGTTTCCGTTTTTATCTAAATCGCCTAAATTTGGTAAATTATTATACAAACCTTGTTTCTTTAAGTTTTTTCCCATCACAAAAACATTGTTGGCTGTTCCGTGATCTGTTCCTTTAGATTCGTTTTGTTTTACACGTCTTCCAAATTCTGAAAACGTAAGAATTAACACATCCTCAAAAGTGTTGTTTTTTTGTAGATCGTTGATAAAAACTTCCATACTTTCTGCATATACTTTTAGTAATCTTTCTTGTGTACCAGCTTGGTTTGCGTGTGTATCAAAACCACTTAAACCGGCATAATATACTTGTGTTTCTAAACCAGAATTTATAAATTGAGAAATAGTATTAAGCTGTTTTCCAAATATATTTTTTGGGTATTCTACAGACGTACTTTTGGTGTTGCTTTTTTCGTAAATGTGTTTTGCAGATGATTTTGCATCAATCATGGTATTGTACAAATACCCTAAATTATGTTCACTTAAATGGGCTTCATTATAATTGGTTACCACGTTGTTAAAAAACGGAGCTCGCATAGAATTGTAAAACATTTTTGGATCTGTAATTGCCAATCCATTTTGAGTTTTTCCTTTCATCATTAAAGACAAACTTTCATCAACTTCAATGGCAGCATATGGATTCCCTTTGGTGTAATCTAAATAACGACCTACCCAACCATTTTGTAAATATTCATTGCTATCACTAGCTGTTTGCCAAATATCGGTAGATCTAAAATGTGATAAATTAGGATTCGGATAGCCCACATTATTTATAATACTTACAAAACCTTTGTTATACAAATCTTCTAATGGTTTTAGACTTTTATGAAGTCCAACCTCATCAGAAATTTTAAATACATCGTTTTGTTTTATAGCGATGTTATTTCTTTGTTGATAATAAATATCGTTGTTAAAAGGAACCACCGTATTTAAGCCATCATTACCTCCTTTTAACTGAATAATTACTACTTTTTTATGGCTAAATGTTTTCACAGGAAGCTGTTCAAATGCTTTTAAAAATTGAGGCACAAAAAACATACCTGAAGCAAAAGTTGTCTGTTTTAAAAAATCTCTACGTTTCATGTGGTTAATAATTTAGCAAAGTTGATATTCAGGTAAACTCATTAATTGCACAACAAAATCTCTTTTAGAAAGTTGCTGATTTCTTTCTAACATTTCTTCGGTTCCACTATTTATTTTCGATGTAATTATTTGATGTACCAGTTCCTTATTAGATTCCTTTTTATAATTTTCTTCAAAAGAACTCCAATCTGCAGAAACTTTTATGAAAGCTTTTCTTCGTAATTTTCTTTTCTTAAAATCGGTAATCATGGTTTCTTCATCACCTATTTCTGAATACGCAATTTCTGCATTGTTTAACAACACAGAGGGCAAACGCAAACGGGTAACAATGGTATTGCTGTCAATCCAGTTTCTACCTGTTTTCCAACCAGCAACATTTGGCGGACTCAATAATATTTGTCCTAATAAGCGTTGTAGTAATAAAACTTGTCTCGGTTTTTCTATTTTATAAGGTACAATTGTGTTTATACCAACTAAAAATTCAATAGGCGATTTTATTTTCGTTCCAATATTTTCATCAGCATAAAACCAATTAGAAAGCAAAACAAAACGCATTAAATTTTCTATATCATAATCTTTATAGAACACCTCTACCATCTCATCTACATGGTTATTATTAATGCTTTCATTAACAAAATAGCTGTAAATTTTTTCTGATATAAAACGTGCACATTGTTTTTTTTCTAGAATGATATCTACAATATCATCACCCTTAAAATGGCCCAATTTACCAAAGAATATCTTTTCTTCATCATCATGTTGTCCTTGTTTAAAGTTGAATTGTCCTTTAAAATTATGATTATATCCTGTAAATGATCTTGCAGACTCTTTTATGTCTTGTTCTGTATAATGATCTTGTCCTAAGGTAAAAAGCTCCATTAATTCGCGTGCAAAATTCTCATTCGGACTTTTTTTCTTGTTCTGTTTATTGTTTAAATAAGAAAGCATAGCGGCTTCTTTAGAAACCGATTTTGTGAAATTTCTAAAATCTCCCAAAGCATTTTCACGCAACATATTATTGTAACTCTGTACAAATAATATGTTTTTATTTTCACACACAAAATGATTCGCCCAAAACAAGGTCATCTTTTCACGTAAAATTTCTGAAGGATTATTTAAGCGTTCAAACCAAGCGGTAGAAAGTTCTTGTACTTTTTTCCTGCTAATTTTTTGAAGTTCTCTACGTTTGTTTTTATCCTTGGCATCTTTAAAAGAAATACCTTTTAAAAAAGAAGTATCTACCGATAAAATTGTTGTTTTCTTTGAAGAAGTAAATAATTCGTTCACAACGTTTTTTTTACTTTTCTTAGATAAACGAGCCAATTCTTTTGGTATAATACCAAAACCAACTCTGTTATATAAATGTTGTATATGTGCTGATTTCATAAACCTTAGACTGTAGAATTTAAAGATAGTTTAAATCTTATCGTTTGATAGCTTAAAAGAAAAGTATGAATGGTGGGAGATTAGGAATATGGTTCGTTTAACTATAATGATAAGGTGAGTTTTAATTCATTTTATCAGAAGTTAAACGAAGTTAGCTGTTTTTTTTGAGAAAGTCAAGTTTTAAAATGCTTCTGTAAAAGAGAAAAACCAACTCAAATGAGTTGGTTTCAAATATATTTAAGGCTCTAAAAACAAGTTCGGAATAACAATTATAAATCAAACTTTATACCTTGTGCTAAAGGCAATTCATCAGAATAATTAATGGTATTTGTTTGTCTTCGCATATAGACTTTCCAAGCATCAGAACCAGACTCTCTACCTCCACCAGTTTCTTTTTCACCACCAAAAGCGCCTCCAATTTCTGCACCAGAAGTTCCTATATTTACGTTTGCAATTCCACAATCTGAACCTGCATAAGACAAGAATTTCTCTGCTTCTTTTAATTCATTCGTCATAATTGCAGATGATAAACCTTGGGCAACTCCATTTTGTTTTTCGATAGCATTTTCTACCTCTCCAGCATATTTCATCAAATATAAAATAGGTGCAAAAGTTTCATGTTGTACAATTTCAAAATGATTTTCTGCTTCTATAATTGCTGGTTTTACATAACAACCAGATTCATATCCTTCGCCTTCTAAAACACCACCTTCTACTAAAACATTTCCTCCTTCTGCTTTTGCTTTTTCAATTGCAGCTAAATAGGTGTTTACAGCATCTTTATCGATTAACGGACCAACATGTTTGGTTTCGTCTAACGGATTTCCTATTTTAATTTGTTTGTAAGCACCAACAATGGCATCTCTTACTTTATCATACACAGTTTCGTGAATAATTAACCTTCTTGTAGATGTACAACGTTGTCCGCAAGTACCAACAGCACCAAAAACAGCACCAGGAACCACTACTTTTAAATCCGCCGTAGGCGTAATAATAATGGCATTATTTCCGCCTAATTCTAATAGAGATTTACCGAAACGTTGGGCAACCGTTGCTCCTACAATTCGTCCCATTCTGGTAGAACCAGTAGCAGAAATTAATGGAATACAAGAATCTGTAGTCATCATCTCTCCTACCTTATAATCGCCATTAACTATACAAGAAATTCCTTCTGGTAAATTATTTTCTTTTAAAATTTCTGCAATAATATTTTGGCAAGCTACTGTACATAAAGGTGCTTTTTCAGATCCTTTCCAAACACAAACATCACCACAAATCCAAGCTAAAGCGGTGTTCCAAGCCCAAACTGCAACCGGAAAATTAAATGCAGAGATTATACCAACAACACCTATTGGGTGCCATTGTTCTCTCATTACATGACCTGGTCTTTCAGACGGAATGGTTTGTCCGTTTAATTGACGAGATAAACCAACAGCAAAATCGCAGATATCAATCATTTCTTGTACTTCTCCATACCCTTCTTGTAAAGATTTTCCCATTTCATAAGAAACTAACTTTCCTAAAGGTTCTTTTAAATCTCTTAATTTATTACCAAACTGACGTACAATTTCTCCTCTTTGTGGAGCAGGCATATTTCTAAAAGATAAAAAAGCTTCGGCAGCAGTTTCCATTACTTTTTCGTAATCTTCTTTTGTAGTCGTTTTTACTTTTCCTATTAATTTTCCATCAACAGGAGAGTAACTTTCTATTAACTCACCATTAGAAAAATTATTAGATCCTGTAGAAGTTCCGTTATTTATAGCTTTTAAACCTAGTTTTTGTAAAGCTTCTTTAATTCCAAAGTCTGTCATTTTGCTATTCCGTTTTTGTTGTTTACATTCGAATGACAATTTACGAATAATTTTAAATAAAAGTAAATTAAACAAAAACAATAATAATTGTTATATTTTAAACATAAATTATGATGAAATCCTTTTTTATTACCCTGTTATTATTAATTTCTTTTGGATGTAAAAAAGAAACAACATCATCAGAAGAAAAAACAGCTACTACAAAAAAACACGAGTTTGCTATTATTATTCATGGTGGAGCAGGAACGATATTAAAAAAGAATTTATCCGAAGAAAAAGAAGCAGCTTACAAAGCCAAGTTAGAAGAAGCTGTAAAGGTTGGACATGCTATTTTAAAAAATGGAGGAACAAGCCAAGAAGCAGTAATGAAAACAATACAAGTAATGGAAGAGTCACCATTGTTTAATGCAGGTAAAGGAGCTGTTTTTACACATGAAGAAACGAATGAATTAGATGCTTCTTTTATGGATGGAAAATCTTTAAATGCAGGTGCAGTTGCTGGAGTTACCAATGTAAAAAGCCCTATTGAGTTGGCTATAAAAGTGATGACAGACTCAGACCATGTGATGCTTTCTGGAAAAGGAGCCTCTATTTTTGCAAAAGAAAAAGGGTTAGAAATTGTCGATCCAAGTTACTTTTATACAGAAAAGCGTTTTCAATCTTTACAAAGAATAAAAAATAAAAATAAAACGGAGTTAGATCATGATGATAAAAAAGCTGCTTTTTATGATGCTGATATCAAAAATGCAAAGTTTGGAACTGTAGGTTGTGTAGCCTTGGATAAAAGTGGGAATATAGCTGCAGGAACTTCTACTGGAGGAATGACAAACAAACGTTGGGGAAGAATTGGTGATGCTCCGATTATTGGTTCTGGAACGTATGCAAATAATAAAACATGCGGAGTTTCATCTACAGGTTGGGGAGAATATTTTATAAGAGGTCAGGTTGCGTATGATATTTCTGCACAAATGGAATATCAAAATAAAGCTTTAAAAGAAGCAACTACAGACGTTATACAAAACAAACTGACTAAACTTGGAGGAACTGGAGGTGTAATTGCACTAGATAAAAATGGAAATATGTCTTTTGAATTTAACACAGCAGGAATGTACAGAGCTTCTATGAACGATAAAAATGAACTAATTGTAAAAATTTACAAAGAATAAGCCAACCATTCTTCTGGAATTGGACCTAAGTCTAATTCTATTTTTCTAGATTTTACAATCTTCTTAAAACCTAATCTAGATTTTATAGGAACAGACAAATTGATATTGTTCTTTTTATTTATGAGTTCTAGAACTTCGTAAATTGTCCTTTTTGTACACAATACTAAGCTATTCATCATAGCATTAGATTCTTTCTCTAAATCATAAAAATCTACAAAATAAGCAGGTTTTTCATCCTTATAAACAACCCATTGTGTAGATTTTTCTTCTAATGATACTATAATTTCTTTGGTACCACTTAATGTTCTATATGTGTTTGCTAAAAATGTCATCTTGCTTTCTTTTAAAAAATCAAATTTAATATAATGTATTAGTAATTCTTTTTACAATTCGATAGAACTACCATAAACATCGTTAAAATGTATATTTAATACCTGAATATATGCCAAAATTGAAAGGAGAAAAACCATTGGAATTCTCACTAAACGTATCTAACTGTGCTTTAAACATGGGGTTTAAGTTTAAAGACCATTTATTATTTAAGAAATAATTAAAATCAAAACCTAAATTCCCACTAAAGTTAATATTATTTAAATTGTTAGCACTACCCGAATTAGTAAAAAATTGAGAACTAAAATTAACTTCATTTTTATTTAAAAACAAAGAACTAAACCCTGCAACTACCTGTGTATTGAAATTTTTAACAGTTAAAAAATTATATTTCACCTCTATTGGGACTTCAATATAACCAAATATTTGATTCAAATCTCCATTTAAACTCGTTCTACTTATCATTGCACTGTTATCAAAATCTGAAGTTTGTATCGGAGCTGTATTAAAAGATAAAGAAACACCACTATTAAATGCAACAGGTGATGTACTTTTTGAAATTGAAGAAACAGCTGTTACCTGATTGTTCACAAAACCCATTTCTTGCAAATGGACACCAGATTGAATGCTCCATTTTTTATTGATTTGGTAGCCTATCTGAAAACCATAAGAAAAAGAGTTCTTTCCTTTTGTGGAATTAGCTAAACTTTTATTTACAGGAGATGAATTTGAAAATGAATTCGAATTTAAAACTGCAAAAACAGGTGCAATAGACCATTTATGTTTTAAATTTTTAATAGAAAAAACACTATCCCTATCTTTTATAAATTTATTTAAATCGACCTTATTTTTAGGCAATTCTTTTTCTATAGCTACATTCTCTACAATTCTCTCTTTTTCTTCAGAAAAAACCTCCTTATTTTTATTGATATCTATCTTTTTATCGTTCACAGAATCTAACGTCTCCTTAGTTGTATTCCTAGCAGTATTATTAGCTAATAAAGTCTTTTCCACAACGTTTTTATCACGAACTAACTTCTTTTGAAAACGAGGTTCTTCTACATCCTTTTTTACACTTTTTATACTTTCTTTCGTTTTTTTATCTGCAACTAGTATCTTTTCTTCAATTTTTGTATTTTGAATAAGTGAATCTATTTTTGGTAGATCATTTTTTTCTACTTTATTTTCGGTACGCTCTGTTACAATCGTTTTAGAATCGATTTTTATAAAATCAGTTTCATCTGTAGAGACCGGAAATAGTAACATTCCTAAAAGTAACATCGCTGCTGCCCCACCTGCAAACCACCAAAGAGGTACTACCCTTCTTTTCTTCTTTTTAAGTTTAGATTCTATATTGCCCCAAACTTTTTTATCTGGAGTTACCTCCAAATTTTTAAGCTGATCTTGAAACAATTTATCTAAATTCTTATTCTTCATTAGTTAATCATTTACTGTTGTTTTTTGATGCATTTCTAATTGATCTTTCAAAATTTTTCTTGCTCTAGACAGGTTCGATTTTGATGTTCCTACAGAAATCCCTAACATTTCTGCAATATCTTTATGAGCATAATCGTCTAAAACATATAAGTTAAAAACCAATCTGTATTGATCTGGTAATTGCTGAATACAGCCCAACAACACATCCACATTAAAAGAAGTGTCTTCTATATTAAACTCTTCTTCTGTTTCTAATTCATCAGAAAAATCACTTACATTTTGCAAAGGAGACTTTACTCTATATTTTTGCAAAACAGTATTTACAGTTACACGTTTTAACCAACCTTCAAAAGAACCTTTGTGGTTATATTGTTTTATTTTTTCGAAAATAGTCATAAAACTATCTTGTAAATTATCCTCTGCATCTTGATAATTACTCGAATATTTTAAACAAACTGCAAACAGCTTATCGGCATAAAGCTGATAAACTGTTGATTGCGCTGTAATTTTCTGCTTACAGCATTCTTGTATGAGTTCTTCTAGTTTGATGGTACTAATTTACAGGAACTATTACTTCCTCAAAAATATTTTCGCCCTCACTATCAGTTCCTTTAAAGAACTTAAAAATATAGTCTTCTGTTTGAGACGCTGTAACAACAAACTTCTTTTCTTCTTGCACAGTTTCTTCTGTACATTCTTCATCTAATAAAACCATTGCAGTTACTGCAACTGTTCTTGTAGAATCTTTAGTTTCATAATAAATTTGTTCAAAAGAATAACAATCGTTTGGAAAAGAATATTTTATAGTAATAGTATCTGATTCTCCATATGTAAAACTTTCTGGAGTAATTGCTTCATCTATTGGCATAAACTCAAATTTATAATTTGGTACATCATCGTTGTTTAAACAAGAAGCAAAGACAAATAATCCTAATAAAAGTAAACTAATTTTTTTCATGGTTTTTGTGTATTAAATTAATATTTAAGAGTTGGAATTCCATTTTCACATTCAACAGAAACAGGAACACTTCCTATAGAACAATCTGAAATTATGCCCCATTTAACGTTAAATGTTTTTTCTGCTTCTGTGTATATTTCTATTTTATTTAAAAAATCATTTGTATCTATTTCAGATGAATAAGCTATATATCCTTGCGAACCTCCACAAGCTTTTGCGCCGTAAGTGGTAAACAACCAATTTGTAGCGTCTGAGCAAGAAACACTGCTAGACAATTCTTGAATTTCATTAAATAAATCCATTAAACTTCTATATTCAATCTCTTGTTCTGAAAGCTCCTTTTTTACAACCAACTCATCTTCTGTTAACCTTATAATTCTCCAGGTATAATTTGTTGGGTAGCTTTCTGTAGCAATGTTAATAAGCGTAGTATCTTGTTCAAAAACACCTTCAATATTGAAGAAAGTTAAAGGCGGTGTGCCACACCAACCAGAAGTTCGTTCTATAAAACCTCCCGCTTGATCAAATGAAACTCCGTATGCCTCATTTGGTAAAGAGCTTCCTCTTTTAAACGTTATAGTATCATTATTATAAACTGGTTCTTGCCAATAACCTATTAGTAAATTATCAGTATCTACAGGTATCTCATTATTTTCACAAGAAAAAAATAAACTTACAAGTAGTAAAAGGAAAAGTTTTTTTAAGTGCATTATTTAGGTGTTTTATTACAAGATGCAGAAATTTTAAAAAGGTTGCGTCTAATATTGTTATTTTTGCAAAGTATATGCAAAACACTATTTTTAACATCCGAAATCAAGAAGAATTTAAGCAAGCTGCTTTAGCTGTTTTTAAACATCAATTTAAAAACAATAAAGTATATCGTTCTTTTTGCGATTTATTATACATTCATCCTTCAGACGTTACTAAAGTTGAAGAAATTCCGTTTTTACCTATTCAGTTTTTTAAAAGCAGAAAAGTACTTTCGTCCTTAGAAGAAATTGAAGAAACTTTTACAAGTTCTGGTACCACAGGAAGTCTTACTAGTAAGCATTTTGTAACAGATATTAACCTCTACAAAAAAAGTTACCTAAAAGGATTTGCTAATTTTTATGGAAACATAGAAGACTATGTAGTTTTGGCTTTATTGCCAAATTATTTAGAAAGAAATGGTTCTTCTTTGGTGTTTATGGTGGATGATTTAATTCAGAAATCTAACAACCCAGAAAGTGGTTTTTATCTAGATAATATTCAAGAATTAGCAAAAAAACTAGTTGAATTAGACAAAAAAGGACAAAAAACGCTCTTAATTGGTGTTTCTTTTGCTTTGTTAGATTTGATAGAAATGCAACAATTCAACCTAAAAAACACCATTATTATGGAAACTGGTGGTATGAAAGGACGAAGAAAAGAATTGATTAGAGCTGAATTACATCAGCTTTTACAAAGCGGATTTGGAGTTTCTGAAATACACTCAGAATACGGAATGACAGAATTATTAAGTCAAGGGTATTCTAACGGAAACGGTGTTTTTGACACACCACCTTGGATGAAAATTTTGACCAGAGACACCGAAGATGCTTTAACAATTCAACAAGTTGGAAAAACAGGCGGAATTAATGTAATTGATTTAGCCAATTATAACTCTTGTGCTTTTATTGCTACGCAAGATTTAGGCAAAGTACATGAAAACGGAACTTTCGAAATTATTGGTCGTTTCGATAATTCTGATATTAGAGGTTGTAATTTAATGGTCTTATAAAGAAATTAAAGATGAAATTTAAATTAATTGAAGATTTTAAAGAGTTTGCCGTAAAAGGGAACATGATAGATATTGCCATTGGTCTTATTATTGGTACGGCTTTTAACAAAGTAATAAGTACTTTGGTAAAGGAAGTTTTTATGCCTCCATTGTCTTTTATGACCAATGGTAGAAAATGGGAAAACAAGAAAATTATTCTAAGAGAAGCTGTACTTATAAAAGAAAAAATTACGGTAGATGAAATTGCTATTGGTTATGGTAAATTATTTGAAGCAGGTATCGATTTTTTAATTATTGCTTTTACCGTTTTTATGGTTGTTAAAGTGATGAATTCTATGAAAAAGAAAGCAGACGACCCAAAGAACAAAGCCGTGGTGACTCCAAAAAATATTGAGTTAATGCACAAAACCAACGAACTTTTAGAAAAACAAAACGAATACTTGCAGAAACTTTTAGCAGAAAAAAAATAGTGAAACATACGTTTTGTAAATTTTGTTTTTAAATTACGACTGATTTGTTAACAGCTAATTAAACACAAAACGTAATGAATACTAAAACAGCCCTTTTATACCTAGTCCTTTTTTCTTTTATAGGATGCCAATCCGGTCAAACCAAAACAGCACCTCAAACAACCGTAAAAGAAGAAAACACCTCTATTTCTAAAAGTGATCAATTTAACAAATATTGGTATTCTGGTAAAGCAGAATTAAGCAGTTACACGTTAAAACAAGCTAGATATGGCGAAATACGAGACGGAGAAGTTGTTTTAGTTTTTGTTACAGAACCTTTTTCTGTTAGCAAACAAGTTAAGTTAGACAACCCGCAAAAAGCAGGAACCGATAATATTTCTGTTCTAAAATTAAACCAGGTTCGTAAATTTAATACGGGGATTTACAATTACTCTATTGTCACCTCTACCTTTACCCCTATTGATACTAAAAATCACCCTCTTACTTTAAAAGCTGCTACAAGTATTCAAGAATGGTGCGGACATACTTTTACACAACTAAACCTTGCTGATGACAAATATAATTTTAAACAGTTTTCTTATTTTGAAGTTGATGGAGACGAGGAAAAAACAATTAATGCCACTTATTTAGAAGAAGCATTATTCACTAAAATTCGTATTTCAAAAGGACAATTACCTGAAGGAGAAATCAATTTGATTCCTTCTACTATTTACAGTCGTTTTAACTACAAAAAAATGGATGTAGAGAAAGCGGAAATTAGTAAAACAACATCAGAAAAAACGTTTACCTATAAAATAAAGTATCTAAATATTAATAGAACTCTTACCATTGATGTAGAAAAAGAGTTTCCCTATAAAATTTTAGGTTTCACAGAAGTTGATGGAACTGGTTTAACCACAACTGCAAAACTTAAAGCAACTAGTAATGAGCCTTATTGGGAACAAAAAAAGTTATCGGATCAAGATAAAAGAAAAGCTTTAAAATTAAAATACGAATAGTTTTTTTTTAAGGTTTCTGCTATTATTTATTAGCAAAAAAGTTACTTGACTTTCTCATAAAAAACAGCTAACTTCGTTTAACTTCTGATATAAAATGTTAAGACGTTTGATATCAATTGAGTTGTACACGATACGATTGCGAAAAATGAAAAAAACATTACTTTTATTGATTACATTATTATCATTGAGTTGTTCAGAAAAACCAAAGAAAGATTGGAAAACAGAAACACCTACTTTCAATGATTTTGAAACATCTGGATTTTGTGATATGAGTTTTCGTTCAACGAATCCAAATTTTGAAAATTCGAATATTGATACTAAATATAAAGCAGAAGTTATAAGACAATTCAAGAAAACTGAAAATTATTATAACTGCAATTATATAATCACACCGATTCACAAAGCTGATAAAGAATGGGAATTACACATTTTTAACGCATATAACGGAGAATTTGTTCAGTCTTTAAAACATCAATATGGAGCAGAATTAACAATAGAAAGTTCATTGATTATTCTTGATGGAATGGATGACGGAACATTTGATGAGTTAACCCAATTTTGGATTATGGAAAATGATAAAATGATACGAATAAAATAACCGTGTACAACAACTGGTATATTCTATAGCTTGGTTTTTGCACACTTACGAAAATCCTCTCAGATTTTCTTGGTCGGTAAATATTTACTAAATTAGTTGCTTAAAATACGCTACAAAACATACCAAAAACCGTTAAACGAACGTTTCTTAAAAAACAAAAAAGGCGAAAAATTTTAAATTTTTCGCCTTTTTATATAAATTAATTTGCCTTTTTATTGCTCTTCTTTCAAAGCATTCCAACCTTGTGCTTTCAATGCAATTTCTTGGCTAGCTCTTGTTACTAAATTTAAACCTTGGTTTTCTGCAGTAACATGCCCAATAATAGAAAAATGTGGATTTCCTTTTATCTTATCAAAATCTGCAATTGGCACGGTAAATAACAATTCGTAATCTTCACCTCCACTTAAAGCAACCATGGTAGAATCTAGCTCAAATTCTTCACAAGCAGAAATTACTTGCGGGTCTAAAGGTAATTTATCTTCATAAATCTTACACCCTACTTTACTTTGCGTACAAATATGAAAAAGTTCTGACGAAAGCCCATCAGAAATATCAATCATAGAAGTTGGTTTTACTTCCATTTCCTTTAATAAACCCGGAATGTCTTTACGTGCTTCTGGCTTTAATTGACGCTGAATTAAGTATGTGTAATTATCTAAATCTGGCTGATTATTTGGATCCACCTTAAAAACTTGCTTTTCTCTTTCTAAAACTTGTAATCCTAAATAAGCGGCACCTAAATCTCCAGAAACCACAATTAAATCGGTTTCTTTAGCGCCATCTCTGTACACAACATCCTCTTTTTCTGCTTTACCAATTGCGGTAACAGAAATTAAGATTCCTTTGGTAGACGAAGTAGTATCTCCACCAACTAAATCTACATTATAGCTTTCACATGCTAATTGAATTCCGGAATACAATTCTTCAATTGCTTCTAAAGGAAATCTATTCGAAACCGCAATAGAAACCGTAATCTGTTCTGCAACTCCATTCATTGCATACACATCAGATAAATTTACCATTACAGCTTTATATCCTAAATGTTTTAACGGCATATAACTTAAATCGAAATGCACACCTTCAATCAACAAATCTGTGGTAACCAAAGTTTGTTTATCCGAAGCATCTAAAACCGCAGCATCATCTCCAACAGCTTTTATTGTAGATGGATTTTGCACTTTAAAATATTGTGTAATATGGTTGATTAAACCAAACTCACCTAGTTCGGCCAACGACGTCTTTTGTGTATTTTTATCTTCTAACATCTTGCAAAGATAGGTACATTCTAAAAAATGACAGAATTACTTTAACACCTATATTTTTTATTTTAGAATTTAAACAGTACTTTTAAATTCTAATCCTATTCCTCATGGTTCGTTTTCTTGTAGTCTGCTTTTTTATTCTACTCCATATTTCAAGTGTAACTGCTCAAGAACTCATAGAAATTGCAGAAGCAGAATCTAAATCTGCTGCTACAAAAATTCATTTTAAAGCAAATTCTAATACCTCAAACTACGATATCACCTATCATAAATTAGAATTTTCTGTAGATCCTTCCGTGGCAGCTATTTCTGGTAAAGTAACCACCACTTTTACTGCTTTAAACAATTTATCTACTGTTACGTTTGATTTAGATGATAATATGACGGTGACTTCGGTTACTCAAAACGGAAATACTTTATCTTTTTCTCAAAACTCAAATGACGAATTGGTTATTACACTTCAAGCTACTTTAAACCAAGGAAACTCTACATCAGTTGTAATAGATTACAATGGAAACCCAACAAGTAATGGTTTTGGTTCTTTTGAAGTAAATACTCACGGAACCGCAAATACTCCGGTTCTTTGGACGCTTTCTGAACCTTATGGCGCTTTGGGTTGGTGGCCTTGTAAACAAGATTTGAATGATAAAATTGATATGATTGATGTGTATATTACTGCACCAGAACAATATGTTTCCGTTTCCAACGGATTAGAGCAGAGCACATCGACTAATTTAGGCTTTAAAACCACACATTTTAAACATCAATACCCTATTCCGGCTTATTTAATTGCCATTGCTGTAACCAATTATGAAACTTATTCGCATGATGTTTCTCACAATGATAATAATTTTCCGATTGTAAACTATGTGTATCCCGAAAGTTTAACTTCAGCCCAAAACAGCACTTTAGTTACCGTTGATATTATGGAGCATTTTATCGATTTGTTTGGCGATTATCCTTATAAAAATGAAAAGTATGGTCACGCACAGTTTGGTTGGGGCGGTGGAATGGAGCACACAACTGTTTCCTTTATGGGAAATTTTAGCCGTGGATTAATTGCGCATGAATTGGCGCACCAATGGTTTGGAAATAAAGTTACCTGCGGAAGCTGGAAAGATATTTGGCTAAATGAAGGTTTTGCAACTTATTTATCTGGTTTAACCATTGAACATTTAGATGGAGATCTTTCTTTTAAAAACTGGAGAAGTTCAACCATTAATTCTGTAACCTCATCTACAAATGGAGCGGTTTACCTTACGGATATAGATACCACAAGCGTCAGCAGAATATTTAATAGTAGATTATCTTATAATAAAGGCGCCATGGTTTTACACATGTTGCGTAAAAAACTAGGCGACACGCATTTTTTTGAAGCTTTAAAAAACTACATTTCAGATCCTGATTTGGCTTACAATTATGCAAAAACTCCAGATTTAATAGCACATTTAGAAACTGCAAGTGGTTTAGATTTAGAAGAGTTTTTTAACGATTGGATTTACAATCAAGGATATCCAACTTACAATGTAAACTGGCATCAACCAGAAACAAATACCATAAATATAACATTGAATCAAACCCAGAGTGATCCTTCTGTTTCTTTTTTTGAAGCCAATGTTCCCATCCGTTTAAACGGAACAAACGGAGAAGTTTTAGACATCATTTTAAACAACACCACAAACGGACAAACTTTTGTAGAAAACGTTACTTTCACAGTAAATTCAATAGATTTTGATCCAGATACTCATTTAATTTCTAAAAACAATAATGTTACTTTAGGTATAGAAAACAATCCATTTATAGCAGAAAACATTTCTTTGTTTCCGAATCCAGTAAATGATATTTTAACGATTGAAACCTCAAAGAATATTACATTCAAAAATGTGATTATTTACAACACGCTTGGTAAAGAAATTTTTACAACTAGTAATAAGGAGGTTAATCTTAGTCAATTGAATCAGGGTATTTATTTTATTAAAATATTTACGGATGCAGGAAACTTGTATCAGAAGATTATTAAAGAATAGTGTTTTGATTGAAGTGTTCTCGATACAAAATTTCTGAAAAAGAAATTTCACTCGAACTGACAGCATGTATTATTCAAAAGATTTGTTACGCGGAAATGACAAAACTGGATAGAAACTAAACTAAGCTTGTCACTTCGAAGTATTGAGAAGTCTCAAAACAGTGATATCAAAGCGCAACCAAGCATTATGTGATTTCTCCAAAAAGGTCAAAATAACAAAACTGGATGGAAACAAAACTGAGCGCAGCCAAACTAAACACAAAAAAATACAAAGCTTGTTACTTCGAAGTATTGAGAAGTCTAATAACAGTTATAACACTGCACAACCAAGCCTTATGTGATTTCTCCCAAAAAGGTCGAAATGTCAAAACTGAATGGAAACAAAACTGAGTGCAGCCAAAACTAAACGCAAAAAAACACAAAGCTTGCCACTTCGAAGTATTGAGAAGTCTCACAACAGTGATACCATAGCGAAACCAAGCATTATGTGATTTCTCCCAAAAAGATCAAAATAACAAAACTAAGCGCAGCCAAACTAAACGCAAAAAAACACAAAGCTTGTCACTTCGAAATATTGATAAGTCTCATAACAGTGATACCACAGCGAAACCAAACCTTATGTGATTTCTCTCAAAAAGGTCGAAAGGACAAAACTGGATGGAAACTAAACTAAACTAAACGCAAAAAAACACAAAGCTTGTCACTTCGAAGTATTGAGAAGTCTCATAACAGTGATAACACAGCGTAACCAAGCCTTATGTGATTTCTCCCAAAAAGGTCGAAATAACAAAACTGGATGGAAACTAAACTAAACTAAACTAAACGCAAAAAAACACAAAGCTTGTCACTTCGAAGTATTGAGAAGTCCCATAACAGTGATACCACAAAATTGAGTAGCAAAAATTGCATCCAACCTTTTTAAAGCCTTTCACCCGTTTATAAATTAGTTTTTCTATTTTTACCGATATAAAAAATTCATCTTTTGATTTCCATAACAACATCAGAAAATAAAAAAGTCTATTTTGCTTCCGACCAACATTTTGGAGCACCAACTCCTGAAGCTAGTTTTCCTCGCGAAAAAAAGTTTGTCGCTTGGTTAGATGAAGTAAAAAAAGACGCAGAAGCCATTTTTTTATTAGGCGATTTATTCGATTTTTGGTTCGAATACAAAACCGTAGTTCCTAAAGGGTTTGTAAGAGTTTTAGGAAAATTAGCAGAAATAAAAGATTCAGGAATTCCGATTTACTTTTTTATAGGAAATCATGATTTATGGATGAACGATTATTTCCAAAAAGAACTGAATATTCCTGTTTATCATGAACCACAAGAGTTTTTAATCAACAATAAAAAGTTTTTAATTGGTCATGGAGACGGTTTAGGTCCTGGTGATCATGGGTACAAACGCATGAAAAAAGTGTTTACATTTCCATTATTCAAATGGATGTTTAGATGGTTGCATCCAGACATTGGCGTACGTTTAGGGCATTATATGTCTGTAAAAAATAAATTAATTTCTGGTGATGATGATGCAAAATACTTAGGTGATGAAAACGAGTGGTTGGTATTGTATTGTAAAGAAAAACTAACCCAACAACATTACGATTACTTTGTATTCGGACACAGACACCTTCCTTTAGAAATAGAGCTACAGGAAAACAGTACATATATAAATCTTGGAGATTGGATTCAGTATTTCACCTATGGTAAGTTTGATAAAGAATTTAAGTTATTAAAAGCATAAAAATAAACCTTCACTGATTTAGTTTAAATACTTTTATAAAATAATAGACATAAAAAAAGCGGCAAATTGCCGCTTTTTAAATATAAAATAATTCATTTATTTCAAGTTAAAACTTACTCTTGCAAATAAGAATCTACCGCCAATACCAAATTGCTGTGCTCTTCTAGACCAATCGAAACGACCATCACTTCTATTACCAAAAGAAGCTTCTGCCATATCTGGATAAATGTCAAACAAGTTATTTGCACCAATTGTTAACGTTAAAGCATCTGTAGCTTTATACCCTAAAGATAAATCTGTAACTACCTTAGAACTGAATACCTGTTGGTTAGCAACTACTGTTGTAGCCTCTGTTACTTCACCAAAATATACATTTCTTAAAAAGATATTAAATTTACCCGTTGTAAAACTATTTGTTAAATTCAACTTCGTTCTTGGCACTGCTTCTTCTAAATACACTCTACTATCTTCAGGAAAATAAGTACTTACTAAGCCTGCATTTTCTAAAACCGTAGATGCATTAATATCTCCTACTTGCTCTGTTTTAGATAAAGTTGCAGATAAATCTGTTTTTAATCTAGAATTAGCACCAATATCAGCTTTATGCGTAATTACAAAATCGATTCCTTTAGATTGTGTGTCTATTGCATTTGCAAAAAAAGATGCTGCAGAAGCATTTGCTTGCGTTAATAAATTATCTAATTCTGTCCCAGTACCAGGGCCTTCAAACTGACCTGTATAAACTACTCTGTCATCAATATTAACAACATAACCATCTAAAGTTAAAGTAATATTAGCATCTGGTAATTTTGCTGTAAACCCTGCACTAAAACTGGTAGAAGACTCTTCTTCTAACTGAGGAATACCTAACAATTGAGCCGCTCTACTATCATTGGCAAAAGTCCCCACTTCTTGTGGATCTCCATTCTGATCAAAAATAGTTGAGGTAGAATTAAAGTTTAATTGGTGTAAAGAAGGTGCTCTAAATCCAGTATTAAAAGAAGCTCTAATTCTAAAGTTCTCTGAAGCTTTAATTAAAGTTGCTAATTTAAAATTTACAGTAGAACCAAAATCTGAATAATCTTCAAAACGAGTTGCGAAGTTTAACGAAATAGCTTCAGATAAATCTGCATCTAAATCTAAATAACCAGCAATACTACTTCTACCTCTAGACAGCTCATTACTTGGACTGAAACCTGGAAATACTTGCGAACCACCTGGTCTTGCAGCATCAAAAAAGTCTAATAAAGGCACCTGTGTAGATATCTTAATAGCCTCACCTGTTGCTGTATATTGAGTATAAGAAGCTTCTTCACCTGCAGTAATTTCATAATTCTCTAAACGATATTCTGCACCAAAAGCGACACCTAAACCTTGAAAAGTATTTTTATAAAATTTATTTAAATCTAAGTTTACGGTATTTTGAGAAAAAGCAAAACCACCAGCATCAAAAACTGTTGGAGAAGCATTTCCTTGCGATGCATTAAATGTATTTCCAATCATATAATCGAAAGCATTTCTACCATACGTATTTGAAAAATCTACATTCCATTCTCCAATCTTACCTTTAATTCCCACTGCTAAAGATTTATCTGAAATAGTAGAATTAATTTCTGGTAAAAAACCATTAATATAGGCAGGTGTGTACGTTCTACTTTGGTTTGGTAATCTATAAAAACCAGCAGAATTACCATCTCTAGAACCTAAACCAGCAAAAGAATACAGTTCGGTACCATTGTCATCTAAAGGTAATTTAAAGTTGGCAAAAAACCTACCTCCTCTTACTTTAGACTGTCCAACTCTCATGTTAAAGTCTTTACTTTCTAAACCTCTTGCTGCTAATTCTGCAGTTGTATTATCTCCTGATAAAACACCCTGTAATTGAGATTTTGTTGTAGCTCCATTTAAATTAATACCAGCCTGATTTGCATATTGAATAACATCACTAACATCATTATCTAATAATTTGGTTAAATCATAACCATCATCATTTGCAAATCTTTCAACGGTATTATATAAATTGAATATCGTTCCTTCCCAATCTTTCATTCTGTTGTAAGCTTCTCTCACATCAAAATCTCCAGTAAAGTTAATAAAACCACCTTTATCACCAATTGGCAATCCATAGTTTGCACTAATATTGGTAGTTTGTCCGTCTACACCTCCCGTTTGTCCGTTGGCATTTTTACTAAAATTAGCACCAGTAGTAACTACTAAAGCCAATTCATTTACGCTTTCATTTAAAACGATGTTAATAACACCCGCAATAGCATCAGAACCATATTGTGCTGCTGCTCCATCACGTAAAACTTCAATTCGTTTTATAGATGCTGCAGGAATTGCATTTAAATCTGTACCAACAGAACCTCTACCAAAAGTTCCATTAATATTTATTAAAGATGAGGTATGTCTTCTTTTACCATTTATTAATACCAAAACCTGATCTGGTCCTAAACCTCTTAAAGACGCTGGATCTATATGATCTGTACCATCAGAAATTGTTTGTGTATTAGATGTAAATGATGGAGCTACAAAATTTAAAATCTGATTTAAATTTACTTGTGGTGAAGATGCAGCCAATTCTTTCATATCTACAATATCTATTGGAACCGGAGAATCTATAGCAGTTCTATTAGGATTCCTAGAACCTATTACAACAACTTCCTCTAAAGAATTATCTTCATTTACCAAAATTGTTAAATAATTGGTATTTGTAACATTTACCTCTTTAGAAGCATATCCCATAGAGGAAACTACCAATTTTATAGGTAAACTTTCTACAGCAACAGAAAACTCTCCATTAATATCTGTAACCGATCCGTTGGTTGTTCCTTTTTCAATAACATTTACATATGGCAAACCACCACCAGATGAATCTGTAACTTTACCCTTTATTGTTTGTGCTACCATAGCCAAAGGCAACATAAATAACAAAGTGATTACTACGTTTTTTAATAAGTAATTTTCTTTCATATTAAAGTATTTTTAAAGTTATTATCTCTAAATATCGCCTTTTTAAACTAAAAATACAATATTTTAACAATTTCTTTATGCTATAACTCTTTTTATAAATTAAAAAAATAGACATCTTTAACCTTCTTTTAACAACAATAATTTTGTTATTATTGTAGCTTTGTTCCTGTAAAAAATAACACCTAATACAATATTACAATGGATGTAGATGTAAGAGCTATTAATGAGAAAATAGAAAGAGAAAGTGCCTTTATAGACATTCTTACTTTAGAAATGAATAAAGTAATTGTTGGCCAAAAACAAATGATAGAAAGTTTGTTAATTGGATTGATTGGAAACGGTCATATTTTGCTAGAAGGGGTTCCTGGATTGGCAAAAACCCTAGCAATTAACACGTTATCTAAAGCGGTACAAGCTTCTTTTAGTAGAGTTCAGTTTACACCAGATTTATTACCTGCAGATGTTGTTGGAACCATGATTTACAACATGAAAGAAAACAACTTTGAGATCAAAAAAGGTCCTATTTTTGCAAATTTTGTGTTAGCAGATGAGATTAACAGAGCACCTGCAAAAGTGCAATCTGCTTTGTTAGAAGCAATGCAAGAGCGCCAAATTACTATTGGCGACACTACTTTTAAGTTAGACGAACCTTTTTTAGTAATGGCAACTCAAAACCCTGTAGAACAAGAAGGAACCTATCCTTTACCAGAAGCACAAGTAGATAGATTTATGCTAAAGGTTGTTATTGACTACCCTAAATTACAAGACGAACAAATAATTATGCGTCAGAATTTGTCTGGCGGATTTGCAAAAGTAAACCCTGTAGTTTCTGTAGAACAAATTATTAGAGCAAGAGAAGTAGCTAATGAAGTATATATGGATGAAAAAATTGAGAAATACATTCTTGATATCATCTTTGCAACTCGTTATCCAGAGAAATATAACTTACCACAATTAAAAGATTTAATTAGTTTCGGAGCATCTCCAAGGGGAAGTATCAACCTTGCAAAAGCAGCAAAATGTTATGCTTTTATCAAAAGAAGAGGGTATGTAATACCAGAAGATGTTAGAGCGGTTGTTTTTGATATTTTACGTCACAGAATAGGAATTACGTATGAAGCAGAAGCAGAAAACGTAACGTCTGTAGACATTATCAACTCAATTATTAATGAAATTGAAGTACCATAGAAAAGAGTTTGCAGTAAAAACAGTTGCAGTAGGCAGTTGCTTACTCATGTTTCAATAAACTCGATTCAATTATACGCTTCAACATTTAAACAATTACACGTTGCAAACTAAGGAGATACTTAAAAAAGTTCGTAAAATAGAAATTAAGACAAAGCGTTTGTCTAATGATATTTTTGGAGGTGAATACCATTCATCTTTCAAAGGACGTGGTATGACTTTTTCTGAAGTAAGACAATACCAATTTGGCGATGATGTAAGAGCCATTGACTGGAATGTTACTGCACGTTACAACGAGCCATATATAAAAGTTTTTGAGGAAGAGCGCGAGTTAACCATGATGCTTTTAGTAGATGTTTCTGGTTCAGAATTATTTGGTACATCCACACAGTTTAAGAAAGATACGGTTACAGAAATTGCCGCAACATTGGCCTTTTCTGCTACTCAAAATAACGATAAAGTAGGTTTAATTTTATTTTCTGATGATGTAGAACTTTTTATTCCTCCTAAAAAAGGAAAAAGTCACGTTTTAAGAATTATTAGAGAGCTGATAGAATTTAAACCTAAAAGTAAAAAAACCAATATTGCTGCTGCTTTAAAATTTTTATCTAGTGTGATGAAAAAAAGAGCGATTGTTTTTATGTTATCCGATTTTATGGATGATGATTACGAAAAAACACTAAAAATTGCGGCTAAAAAACACGACTTAACAGGAATAAGAGTTTTTGATAAACACGATGAAGAAATTCCTAATTTAGGAATGGTGCCTATGTTAGATTCTGAAACAGGTAATGTACAGTTGATAAACACTGCTTCAAAATCTGTAAGAACTAGCTACAAAGCAAATGCCTTACGTTTGTCTGATTACTATTTAAACATGTTTAAAAGGAGTGGCGCAGGTACTGTTAACACAAGAGTTGATGAAAACTACGTAAAAAAATTATTAGGTTATTTTAAACATAAAGGAAGATAGTAACGCAGTTACCCTTAAAAATGAAAAAACAACTATTTTACATACTACTATTCGTTTCAACCATAGGTTTTGCACAAGAATCAATGGTAAAAGCAGAAATTGACACCACTAATATTAGAATTGGTGAACAATTCAATTTAAAGATTACTGTGGATGACACTCAGAATGTGATCATGCCCAAATTGCAATTAAAGGGTTTAGAAATTATAGATTCTACTCAAGTAGATACTATCAAAAACTCCTTAATAAGAAAGTATATTTTAACTGGTTTTGATAGTGGTGCATTTTACATTCCGCAACAACAAATATTTGTAAAAAATCAAGCTTTTTTAACAGATTCTTTATTGGTAAATGTAGCTACCATCGCTATTGACACAACTAAAGTAAAAAAGTTCCCTATCAAATCTATTAAAAGTGAACCATATACTTTTGATGATTTTAAAATATACATTTATATACTTTTAGCAGCATTAGCAATTATCAGTTTCTGGATTTATTGGTTTGTCATCAGAAAAAGAAAAGAAGAAGTGGAGGAAGATACTTATAAAGCAATGCCTCCTTATGACGAAGCTATTTTAAAATTAAATGAATTAGACGAAAAATTATTGTGGCAAAACAATAAAGTAAAAGAATATTATTCTGAATTGACAGAAATTGTACGTGGTTATATAGAGCGAGAATTAAAAGTACCTGCTTTAGAGAAAACAACTGACGAAGTTTTAGACATGCTAAAAGACTTTAAGGACGCAGAAACCATACAAACATCAGAAGATACTATTAAAAAGTTAAGAGATTTATTAAGGGAAGCAGATTTAGTGAAATTTGCAAAATCGAAACCTTTAGCTTTAGAAATAGAAGAAGATAGAAAAGATGCTCAGGATATTTTGAGTAATTTAAAACCTAAACCAATTATTGAAGAGAATGATGAATTGGAGTAATTTTGAGTTTCATAATCCGGAGTTTTTGTGGTTACTAATTGTAATTCCATTAGTAGCAGTCTGGCATTTTTTTATGCGTAAAAAAGATGCTGCAGTATTAACAATGCCAAGTATAAAAGGTTTTAAAACAGATTCGCTTTTATCAAAATTAAAACCACTTTTATATCTTTTAAGAATACTAGCTTTAGTGGCAATTATTGTCGCTTTAGCAAGACCGAGAAATGTTTCTGTTAGTAAAAAAACAAAGAGTAATAAAGGAATAGATATTGTAATGGCAATTGATGTTTCTGCAAGTATGTTGGCAAAAGATTTAAAACCTAACAGATTAGAAGCTCTTAAAAAAGTAGCCATAGATTTTGTAGATAGAAGACCAAACGACAGAATAGGGATTGTTGTATATGCCGGAGAAAGCTTTACACAAACACCTATTACAAGTGATAAAGGGATTGTAAAACGAACCATTTCCGAACTTCAATGGGGACAATTAGAAGGCGGAACAGCTATTGGAATGGGATTGGGTTCTGCCGTAAACAGGTTAAAAGAAAGTACTGCAAAAAGTAAGGTTATTATCTTATTAACAGACGGTGTAAATAATACTGGTAACATAGACCCAAGAACAGCTACAGAACTTGCAAAAGAACTAGAAATTAAAACCTACACCATAGGATTAGGAACTAATGGAATGGCAGATTTTCCTTACAGTAAAGACCCAAGAACAGGAAAATTACAATTTAGAAAGCTGCCCGTAGAAATTGATGAAGAATTGCTTAAAGAAATAGCTACGGAAACCCAAGGTAAATATTTTAGAGCTACAGATAATGAGTCTTTAAAAGAAATTTATGATGAAATTGACAAGCTTGAAAAAACGAAGATAGAAGAATTTAAGTATTACAATTATCAAGAAAAATATAGAATTTTTATCTTTTTAGGATTAGGATTCTTGTTATTAGAATTTTTGTTGAGAAACACCATTTTTAAATCGTTTATTTAGAGAATGTGTAATTGTTGAATTGTTTAATCGTGTAAATGTAAAAAGGATGTATGTATTTTCATTTGAAAAGCTGAAGGTTTGGCAAGAAGCTATAGATCTCTCCGTAGAAGTTTATAGCATTACCAAAAACTTTCCTACTGATGAAAAATACGGAATTACAAGTCAATTAAAAAGAGCTTCAAATTTAATTTCAGCAAATATAGCAGAAGGTACATCTAGAATTACAAATAAAGACAAAGCACATTTTTCAACAATAGCATTTAGTTCAACTATGGAAGTTTTAAATCATATTATTTTATGTCATAAACTTCAATTTATAAACGAAGAAATTTATAATGGCCTGCGTGAGAAAATTTATAAAATATCTAACATGTTAAATGCTTTACGCAAAGCACAGTTAAACAAATAAACAATTACACGATTACACATTAAAAACAATGTACAAAATAGAAGAACCCGTTTATTTTTCCCTGCTTATAATCATTCCAGCAATGATTGTTGTTTTCTTGTTGGTTTTATGGTGGAAAAAAAGAACACAGAAAAAATTTGCTGATTTAAATTTACTTCAAAATTTAGCTCCAAATTCATCCACTTTTAAATCGGTTTTAAAACTGGTATTTTTACTTTTAGGAATTACTTTTTTAGTAATAGCCTTAGTAAACCCTAAAATGGGAACCAAATTACAAACCGTAAAAAGAGAAGGTGTAGATATTGTCTTTGCCTTAGATGTTTCTAAAAGTATGTTGGCAGAAGATATTGCCCCTAACAGATTAGAAAAAGCTAAACAAATTATCTCTAAAACTATTGATAAATTAGGTTCCGACAGAGTTGGTATTATTATTTATGCCGGAAATGCGTATCCGCTTTTACCAATAACCACAGATCATGCAGCTGCAAATATGTTTTTGCAAAATGCGAATCCAGATATGGTTTCTAGTCAAGGTACAGACATCAATGGAGCGCTAGAATTAGCAAAAACTTATTATAATAATGACGAACAAACAAATCGTTTTTTAATTATTATTTCTGATGGTGAAGATCATCAAGAAGAAACAAAACAAGTAGCCCAAACATTAACCGAAGAGGGCGTAAAGATTTACACAATTGGTGTAGGAACAGAAAATGGAGGCCCAATACCGATGCGTGTAAATGGATCTATGATTGGCTACAAAAAAGACAATAAAGGAGAAACTGTCATCACCAAACGTATGCCAGATGTTTTACAAGGCATTGCAGATGCTGCAGATGGTAATTATATTGATGGTAACATTACCAATGAACCTGTAACTGTAATTGCAGATATTATTGCAAATGCTGAAAAAAGCGAGTTCGAAACAAAACAATTTTCTGATTATAAAGACCAATTTCAATGGTTTGTAGCCATCGGATTGCTATTCTTATTGATTGATATTTTATTATTTGACAAGAAAACCAAATGGTTGCGAAAAGTAGATTTGTTTGATGAAGAAAAACAGAAGAAATAACGACTTTACTCCTTCCGAGGTACGAGGAAATTTCTTAAAATTACAACCTTTTTATAAAGTTACATTTTAGATGAGCTGATTAATAATTTTAATCAGCTCATTTGTTTTATTTCATTTGTTAGAAAAAACTTCATCTATTACACAATAAAATCTTCCGCTCATTAAATAAGGATACTTTTTACCCATAAAATGGGTAAATAATACACACTTAAAAACACCTGAAAAAGATAAACTACTGTAAAACAGATACATCTACTAATGGTACATATATTGATTTAATCTTGGTACAAAAAGTCCTAAACAACCACCATCATGAAATCAACAGCATTTAATTTAAAGTTACAAAATAATAAATTTTCCATAGAAGACAGAAAAACTTCTCCAATTAACTTTAGAGCGGTTATTGTTCTTGTTAGTTCATTTGTTATAATGATTGGTGCCGCTTTTGCAGTTTACTTATTACAAGATGATTTTTCAAAATTTAATTTTGAAAGATTAAACAATAGTTTCGGAGCTGTATTTTTTAATCTTGCAGCTGTATTATTTGTTTTTACATCATTAACATTTCTTTACGATGTATACTTATATTTTAAATACAAGCCTATTGAATCTGTAAGTGATGAAGAATTGCCAACAGTTACCGTTATTGTGCCAGCATATAACGAAGGGAAGCAAGTTTGGGCTACCTTAAAAAGTTTAGCTAAAAGTGATTATCCTAAAGAAAAATTACAATTATTATCTATTGATGATGGTAGTAAAGATGATACTTGGGAGTGGATGAAAGAAGCTAAAAGAATTTTAGGAGATCAAGTTACTATTATGCAACAGCCTAAAAATATGGGTAAGCGTCATGCTTTATACCGTGGTTTTAACATGGGAACAGGAGAGATTTTTGTTACTGTTGATAGTGATTCAATCGTAAAAGAAGACACACTACGTAATCTAGTAAGTCCATTAGTTGTTGATGAAAAATGTGGAGCTGTAGCTGGTAATATACAAGTACTGAATAATAAAAAAGCTTTATTACCAAAAATGTTAAATGTAAGTTTTGTAATGAGTTTCGAATTTAAACGTTCTGCTGAAAGTAGTTTAAACTCAGTATTATGTACCCCTGGTGCTTTAGCTGCTTATAGATCAACTGCTGTTTTTGCTTGTTTACCAGAATGGATAGATCAAAAATTTATGGGTAAAGCTTCTGATATTGGAGAAGACAGAGCATTAACTAATATGATATTAAAGCAAGGTTACAGCGTATTATTTCAAAGAAATGCTTTTGCTTATACAAATGTACCGGAAGATTATAAAGGCTTGTATAAAATGTTTATTAGATGGGGAAGAAGTAATGTTAGAGAAAACATTGCAATGTCTAAATTTGTATTTACAAACTTTAAAGAAGGAAACAAATTCGGATCTAGATTATTGTTTTTAACACAATCAATTAAAATGATTATGTCTTATCCTTTCTTAATATTTATGTTATATTTTATAATTGCACATCCAGCATTATTTATAAGCTCTACGTTATTAAGTATTTTAATAATATCTACTTTTCCAGTATTATTTTACGCAAAAAGATACGATTTTAAAGAAGCATTTTGGGCATATTCATATAGTATACTATATACTTTTGGGTTGTTCTGGATTACTCCGTATGCCATTGCAACAGCAGGAAAAAGTGGTTGGTTAACTAGAGAATTAGCCGCTTAAGTAGCATAAAAATAACATATAAATAATTCTGCACCCCTATGTAGAATTATTGAGAAAACATCCAGGAGGCTCTTTTATAGCGTAAACTGGATGTTTTTATTTGTAGAAAATTAAACACAATATTTTTCCTCCCAAACCACTTCACCATACAATAAGTTCGTCAAAAGCAACCTAAAACAATGAATATTAGGCTCCTTAAAAATAACAACTTATTAACAAAATTCTTTTTTTGAATACCTTACTTTTGTAATCATTACTTTTATGTAAAAAGATACAAATTATGAAAGAAGTTAAAGGTAACATGAAGATCTTACAGTACATCCTTATCGTTTTCTTAATGCTATTTTCACCGAAAGAAATTTTAGCACAAAAAGACTCTATTGCCTTACAACGAGAAGCTAGAAAGTTGTTAAGACAAGGAAATGATTTATATAGTAAAAAGCAATTTACAGATGCTTCAGTTGCGTATCAGAAATCATTATCAAACAATACAAAATACGATAAAGCATCTTACAATTTAGGTAATGCTTTATATGAAAATAATAATTTTAAAGAAGCGGTACCACAATACGAATTAACCGCAGAAACTGCAAAAGATAAGTTTACAAAGGCAGAAGCGTATCATAACATTGGTAACGCAATGATGGAGCAAAAACAATATCAAGCTGCTGTAGATGCCTACAAAAATTCCTTAAGAAATAACCCTAATGATGATGAAACTCGTTATAATTTAGCCGTTGCTCAATCCTTACTAGAAAAGGAAAATCAGGATAATAAAGACGACAAAAATAAGGACAACAAGGATAAAAAAGATCAGGACAAGAAAGACAAAGACGATAAGAAAGACGGAGACGACAAAGATAAAGATAAGGATAAAGACAAAGATCAAAAAGACCAGAAGGATAAGGACGGCAAGGGAGATGATGAAAAAGACAAAAATAAAGATCCTAAAAAAGATGAGAAAAAGGAACAAGAAAAGCCTAAACCTCAACCAGGAAAAATGTCTCCAGAACAAGTAAAGCAATTGTTAGAAAGCTTAAATAACGAGGAAAAGAAAACACAAAAGAAAATGAATGCTCAAAAAGCAAAAGGCGAAAAAGTAAAACAAGAAAAAGATTGGTAGAAATCTACCCTTAATCTTAATTGAAGTTAACGTACATCATATTCTAAAAATTAGTTTGTTTAAAAAATAAGTACAAAATTGAATACATATAAAATTAAAACAATAAGTAAAACTCAAGAGTGGCTTTCACAAATGGGGAAAGTCAGAGGTGCCTTTATGCTTATATTTTGTTTCGTAACCACTTTTTTAGCTGCTCAAGAAGCTACCTTAACAGCAACTGTAAGCAAAAATAAATTGGCAGTAAACCAGCGTTTACGAATTGAGTTTACCATTAATAAACAAGGTGGAGACAATTTTTCTCCTCCTAAGTTTACAAATTTTAAAGTAGTTGGTGGTCCAAGTCAATCTGTTAGTCAGTCTTGGGTAAATGGAAAAACAAGTTTTTCACAATCTTACACGTACATTCTTCAACCAAATAAAAAGGGAGAATTAACTATTGGAGAAGCTAGTATTAAAATTTCTGGTAAAACCATAAAATCTGAAGCTATAAAAATTATAGTTTTAGATGCTGTAGATATTCCTAAAAACCCAAATGACCCAAACTATATTGCACAACAAAACATTCATCTAGTAGCAGAAATATCTAAATCTAGACCTTATGTAGGAGAAGGTATTTATGTAGAATATAGATTGTATGTTAGCGAAAATGTTAGTGTGTATGATACTAATGTTACAGAAGCTCCTCAATACAATGGTTTTTGGAACCAAGCCATTAAAATAAATAATTACCCTGTAAAAATGGGAAAATACAATGGTGAAGATTATAGGTACATTGTACTTCAGAAAGCATTATTAATACCTACAAAAACAGGGAATCTAACAATAGATCCAATGAAAATGGATATTGTTATAGGCGTTCCTACAGGTAGAGCCGATTTTTTTGGAAATGTAATTACAAGAAATGTTCAAAAAGAATTTGCATCTGCTAAAAAAATAATCAATCCTAGATATCTTCCTTTAGAAGGAAAACCAACAAATTTTACTGGTGCCGTTGGTGATTTTAATTTTGATGTTACCTTAAGCAAAGAGGTTTTAAAAGCGAATGAAAGCTCTCAAATTAAGGTGGCTGTTTCTGGTAAGGGAAATTTAAAGTTGTTTGAATTACCAGAGGTAACAACTCCTGTTGAGTTAGAAAAATATCAACCAGAAAGAAAAGAAAAAGTTCAGGTAAATTCTAGTGGAATTTCTGGTGAAGTATCAGATTTATATACCGTAGTTCCGCAGTATAAAGGAAAATATAAAATACCGAATATTTCCTTCTCTTATTTTAATCCAAATGAACGAAAATACCATACAATTACAACAGATGATTTCTTTGTAGATGTCTTGGAAGGAAAAGAACTAAAACCTGCAATAGATACAAATGCTACGCAAAAACAAGATGTGGTTTCTACAGGTAATAATTTTAGATACATACAAACAAAAAGTAATTTAGAACTTTTAGACACAGAAGATTTCTTTAAGTCTAACCTATTTTACATTTTGTTATTGTTGCCGTTAATAACAATTCCTATTGGTGTTTTTATTGCTAAAAAAGCAGAAGAAAGAAGTAATGACCTTATTGGAAATAAATTAAGAAAAGCAGAAAAATTAGCTAAAAAATATTTATCTGAAGCACAAAAACAACTGGGTAAGAAAGAAGCTTTTTACGAAGCCTTAGAAAGAGCATTACACAACTACCTAAAAGCAAAATTAGGTATTGAAACAGCAGATATTAGTAAAGAAAAAATTACAGAAATTTTAGAAAATAAAAAGGTTGAACCAACAACAATTATTCAATTTATAGAAGTTTTAAAACACTCTGATATGGCACGTTACTCACAGATAACAAATACAGAAATGGAAGCTGAATTTGAGCGTGCTAAACAAGTTATTGTTCAATTAGATAAACAATTATAACCTATTTCCTGCAAGGCTTCAAAAACCCTGTAGGTATATTTCAATATAGACTATTTCGAATGAAAAGAATATTTTTTTTATTGTTGATAATTGCCAATTCGGTTACTGCACAAAATGTAGATAGCTTATTTGTTTCTGCAAATAACTTATATAAAGATGGTAAATTTAGCGAGGCAATTGAGTTCTACAAGCAAATAGAAACTAAAGAATTAGTATCATCAGAATTGTATTACAATTTAGGTAATTCTTATTATAAGCTTAACAAAGTTGGGCCAGCTATTTATTATTATGAAAAGGCGTTAATATTAGATCCTTTAAATGCTGATGTAAAAAACAATTTGGTTTTTGCAAAACGTTTAGCATTAGATAATATAGAAGAATTGCCAAAAACTGTTTTACAAAAATTTAAAATAAATTACTTACAAAAGCTTTCTTACAACCAATGGGCAATAGTAGTTGTAGTATTTTCAATTTTAGGAAGCTTCTTGTTTTTACTCTTTTATTTTGCTGATGGACCTACTAAAAAAAGGTTCTATTTTACAACGAGTATTATTAGCTTTATACTTCTTATTGCATCATTATTTATCACTTATAATCAATATAATTTTGCACTTAACAATAAAGAAGCTATCGTTTTTGCAGAAGAAACAGACGTTAGAAATGCACCTACATTAAACTCCGAAGAAATATTTACGTTACATGAGGGAACTAAAATTATAGTTTTAGATGGTGTAGATGAATGGAAAAAAGTTAAGATTAATGATGGTAGATTAGGCTGGATATACGCTGAAGACATTAAGTTATTAAACGATATTTAATTTTTTTTTAACACTAAATACAAAAAGCTTTCTTAAATTCGCAAAAAAAATACTTGAAAGTTAAAGTAGCACTTTTCTTTATATTGATATTTTCCTCCCTATTAATTACGCCTACAGTAATTAGTTTAATTGACAGTACCCAAGACATTTCTGTCTTAATTAACATGAATGAGGAAGAAGAAAATCATGGGAAAAATACTTTAAAAGAAGTAAAAGTTATTCCTTATTCTGATGTTTCTATCTCTTTTAGAAAAAATCAGAAGATCAAAAATGTACGTTACAGATCTAAAAACTACATTTCTGAATACCCAAATATAGTGACTCCTCCACCTAAGTTTGTACTATAACTTCCGTACAAAAAAACAAAATTTATAAAACTTAACAAATAGCTCTACTCTAAAAAGAATAGAGTAAAAATATATTACATATGTTTAAAAATATTAAAAACGACTTACCTGCAAGTATTGTAGTGTTTTTCGTAGCATTACCATTGTGTTTAGGTATTGCATTAGCTAGTGGTGCGCCCTTATTTTCTGGAGTAATTGCTGGTATAGTTGGTGGTGTTGTTGTAGGAGGACTAAGTGGTTCTAAGCTTGGTGTTAGTGGACCTGCAGCAGGTTTAGCTGCTATTGTATTAACTGCCATTGCTACTTTAGGTAGTTATGAAAACTTCTTAGTGGCTGTAGTTTTAGGTGGAATTATTCAAATAATTTTTGGCTTTTTAAAAGCAGGAGTTATTGGTTATTATTTTCCTTCATCAGTAATTAAAGGAATGTTAACAGGTATTGGAATTATCATCATATTAAAACAAATACCAAACTTTTTTGGTTATGATGAAGAATCTGCTTGGGATCTAGAATTTTTTGAACTTGATGGTGGAAATACATTCTCTGAGCTTATTAAAATGTTTAGTAACATAAACCCAGGAGCTGCTTTAATAGGTTTTTTAAGTTTAGCAATTATACTTTTTTGGGACATCATTTTAAGTAAGAAAGCAAAAATATTTAAAGTTATACAAGGACCCTTTATTGCTGTTGTTGCAGGAATTATATTTTATACGCTTACTTTAGGTGATGAAACACTTTCAATTGCTAGTAAACATATGGTAAGTGTACCAATTCCAGAAGATTTAAGTTCTTTTGTAGGGCAGTTTAGTTTCCCTAACTTTTCAGTTATTTTTCAACACGAAGTATGGATTGTAGCATTTACAATTGCTTTGGTTGCTAGTTTAGAAACGTTATTAAGTGTAGAGGCTTGTGATAAGTTAGATCCAGACAAAAATGTAACACCAACCAATAGAGAATTATTGGCACAAGGAACCGGTAACATTATTTCTGGTTTAATAGGTGGGTTACCTATTACACAAGTAATTGTAAGAAGTTCTGCAAATGTGCAATCTGGCGGAAAATCAAAATTATCTACCATTTTACACGGTATTTTATTATTGATATCAGTAGTTTTAATTCCTACTTTATTAAATAAAATCCCATTAGCAGTTTTGGCTTCAATTCTATTAGTTGTAGGATACAAATTAGCAAAACCAGCTCTTTTTAAACAAATGTATAAATTAGGTTGGAAACAGTTTATTCCTTTTATAGTTACAGTTGTAGGTATTGTTTTTACAGATTTATTATCAGGAATTGCTTTAGGTCTTTTAGTAGGAATTGTTGTGATCTTATTAAAGAGTTACCAAAATTCTCACTTTCTTCACATTGAAGACAATAGTAATGGTAAACATAAGATAAAAATGACCTTAGCAGAAGAAGTAACTTTCTTTAATAAAGGAGCTATTTTAAAAGAATTAGACAGCTTACCTGAAGATTCTTACTTAGAAATAGATCTTATTAAAACAAGGTATTTAGATAATGATATTATAGAAATTCTTGAAGACTTTTTATACAAAGCAAAAGAAAGAAATATTGATATTAAACTTATATCTAAACGAGGAACTGTAGAAAACCCAGAAAGTTTTATCAATTTCTTTAAGGAAAATCCAAAGTCTAACATTAGTTTGAGTTAAAACTAAGACGACAAAAAGAATATAAAAACCAAATAGCATCTAAACTAAAAACACTACAAGTACTGTAAGGTAATAGATAACGATGCTAAATTTCAAAACAAATAATTATTGAAACAAACGTTTCATTAATACAAAACATAAAGAACATGAAAGCACATACTAAAGAAACACAAGCAACAATGACGCCTAAAAAAGCGTTAGATTTTTTAGCAGAAGGAAACCAAAGATTTCAAGATAACTTAAAGGCACATAGAAACTTATTAGAACAAGTAAATGATACAAGTACAGGTCAATTTCCTTTTGCTACAATTTTAAGTTGTATCGACTCTAGAGTTTCTGCAGAGTTAATTTTTGATCAAGGTTTAGGAGATATTTTTAGTATTAGAATTGCAGGTAACTTTGTAAACCAAGATATTTTAGGATCTATGGAGTTTGGTTGTAAACTAGCAGGCACAAAACTTGTTGTAGTTTTAGGACACACTAGTTGTGGTGCCATAAAAGGTGCTTGCGACAATGCAAAATTAGGAAACTTAACTGCAATGCTTAACAATATTAAACCAGCTGTAAACGCTGTTTTAGAACCAAAAGAAGCTAGCTCTAGAACCTCATCTAACTTAGATTTTGTAGATAATGTTGCTGCTAGAAATGTAACACTTACTATTGAAAGAATTAGACGCGAGAGTGAAGTTTTAACAACAATGGAAGAAAATGGTGAAATTATGATTGTTGGAGCGATGTACAATATTAATGATGGATCTGTTAATTTTATCAATTAAAAATAAAACAACTTAATAAAAGAGGGAACACAAGCCTCTTTTATTAAGTTATAATAATTACCTTTCCATTATTAATGCACAACATAATCATATATAAATGTGCAATTAGAAAAAGTATAAACTAAAAAAATACTAACTAAAACTTTAATAATGAACTTAGAAACTGTATTTAAGAACAATGAAAATTGGGTTAAAGAAAAATTAGCTACAGATAAAAACTATTTTGAAGAATTAGGGAAAGGCCAAAAACCAGAGTTGCTATACATAGGTTGTTCAGACAGTAGAGCTACTGCAGAGGAACTAATGGGGGCAAAACCTGGAGAAGTTTTTGTGCATAGAAATATTGCGAATATGGTTATTAGTATCGACTTAAACGTAATGTCTGTAATTAACTATGCCGTAGATCATTTAAAAGTAAGTCATGTTATTGTTTGTGGCCATTATGGTTGTGGTGGCGTTAAAGCAGCTATGCAATCTGCAGATCTTGGTATTTTAAACCCTTGGTTACGTAATATTAGAGACGTATATAGAATTCATGCTACAGAGCTGAATACTATTAAAAACGAAGAAAAAAAATACGAACGTTTGGTAGAATTAAACGTAAAAGAACAATGTGTAAACCTTATTAAAACAGCGGCTGTACAGAAAGCATATAGAGATCGTGGTTTAAAAGTACATGGTTGGGTTTTTGATGTACATACAGGTAAATTAATTGATCTAAAAATTGATTTTGAAAAGTACTTAGACGATATAATGGAAATTTATCATTTAGATTAAAAAATAAAACCCAAGGAAAATTCCTTGGGTTTCTTTTTGCCATAAAGTTTATGCAATTTTTATAAAGCTTTATCTTGTTCTTCTTCCTTTATTATTGATGGAAAAATAGTAGGTGCAACCTTTTTTACTGGAGCATATAATATAGATTCTTGCAATGTTTCCTTTTCTATAAAAGGGATTGTATCATTCATTTTACCAAAAAAAATAAAAACAACACTTAGTATCAATCCTATTTTTAAGGCGCCAAATACACCACCCAATATTTTATTTAAAATTCCTAAAGAAGCAAAATCTGCAATTTTAGTCAATGCTTTTCCTAGCAGTGCAATTACCAAAATAATTATAACAAAAGTAACAGCAAAAGCCGCTAAAGAGATATATTCTGGATTCCAAGAAACATACTCTTTTAAAAAATCTGAAACAAAATAAGAGAAATGAATTGCACCGTACACACCACCAATAAGTCCTACCAAAGAAGCAACTTCAACAAATAAGCCTTTTAATAACCCTCTAACAAAACCAAAAAGTAATAAAGAAGCTATAACAATGTCAAAAATATTCATGAAATTAATTTTATCAAACCTACATAATTTTTTGTCAATTTAAAAATGCCAGTTGTATCTTTACAACTTATAAAAAAAGTAAGATGCCAAAAACACTCACCTTAAAAGAAAAATGGGAATTGTTAGTTAGTAAATTAACCAACCAATTTGCAGATGGAGACGAATTAAATATGGATGGAATCATCTATTTAATTGGTGTACAAGAATTAGGACAAGGACAAAGAGAATTTAAAAAAGACGAAAAAGTAAACCTTATGCATATTGCCATATGTAAGCTTTTAGAGCCTTATGGTTATTACGAATTCGATTATTATGATGATGATACTTGGCCACATTATAAAACTCTAACAGAGTTACCAAACTTAAAACCCGGAGAACAAACGGTGTTAATGAAAGAAGCTATTATTAACTATTTTGAGGCTTTAAATTATTAATAAGACTTTAAAATAGAGAAATAGTACTTTTGGTATGCTTCTTGAAAATATTTTAACAAGACCAAAAATCAACCTTAAAAAGATGAAAAAAATACTCGTTCTTATATTCTTAATTTCTTCATTTGCACAAGCACAATATACTGTTAACGGAACCATGTCTCCTACAATAGATACAGATTGGGTAATTTTATACAAAATTGAAGGCGCATCACAAAAGTTTATACAAAACTCAAAAATTAAAATAGATTCTGTTGATATTCAAGGAAAAAAACAAGCAATCGGTAGCTTTAGTTTTACACTTCCAGAAAATACAAAAGTAGGTTCTTATAGAATAACGTATAGATTAGAAAATGCAGGATTTGTAGATTTTGTGTTTAATAAAGAAGATGTAAACTTTGGTTTTCACCCAGAATATGCAAACCAAACAGTCACTTTTACAACTTCTAAAGAAAACATGTTGTACAAGGATTATGTAGATAATATTTCTATAGCACAAGAAAAATTAGACTCTATACAAGTTGCCGTTTTACAAAACCAAGACTTAGACCTTAAGAATGAATACAAAGAAGCTTTAAAAACAGTAAATAATATTCAAAAAGGGTATTTAGAAGCTTCAAACGGAATGTATGTACAGCCTTTTATTAAAGCTTCAAAAAGAATTAATCTACCAGAAATCATAGAAACGCCAGAAAAGTATATGGCTACTATGATTGGTACTTTTTTTGACCCTATAGATTTTAAGAGCAAAACACTATTAAACTCTGCTTTTATTACCGATAAAATTACAGATTATGTTTTTTACATTAATTACTCTCCAGATCCAGCAACACAACAAAAATTATTTAAACAGTCTGTAGACACTGTTCTTTCTAAAATTGAGAACCTATCTTATAAAAAGGAAATCATTGAGTTTTTAATCAACCAATTTGAAACGGATACGAATCTTGAACTAATAGATTATTTGTTCGATAACTATTATTCTAAATTACCAACCAATCTACAAGACAAAGGGTTTATAGATGGAAAAGAAGCCTTATTTGCTGCAGAAATAGGCCGAATTGCACCAGATTTCTCATGGAAAGAAGGTGGTAAACAATTAACCCTTTCTAAATTAAATGAAGCAGAAAACTATTTATTGATTTTCTGGAGTACTACATGCTCACATTGTTTAACAGAAATACCTCAAGTACATACCTTTTTAGCCAAAAACGATCAAGTAAAAGTAATTGCTTATTCTTTAGAAAGTGATAGTTTCGGTTGGAATAGTTTCAAGAAAACATTACCAAATTGGCACCATGTTTTAGGTTTAAATAAATGGGAAAATAAAACTGCTAGAACTTATAATATTATTTCTACTCCTAGCTACTTTATTTTAGATGCTAACAAAAAAATCATCGCAAAACCGGAACATTTTAAAGATGTAAAACTATTTTTTGATAAGAAATAATGTCAAAAAAACTACTTATTTTTTTAGTTTTCTTAATTCATTTTTCTGCTGTAAGTCAACAGTTTTTTAAAATTGATGATACTGCTCCAGAATTTAAGCTTTGGCTTACAGACGGCAGTAAATTAACAAATAATGATACCAAAGGAAAAGTAGTTGTTTTAAAATTTTGGTTTACTTCTTGCATGCCTTGTCTAACAGACATCCCTAAATTAAATAACCTTGTAAAAGAATTTGAAAAAAGAGATGATATTCTATTTATTGCACCTGCTTTAGACCGAAAACCAGCTATAGAAAAATTATTAGAAGTACATCCTTTTCATTTTAAAATAGCATATTCTGCTATGGATGTTAGTCAGAAATTTAATAAGCAACAAGTTTATCCATCTTATTTTATCATCAACAAAAAAGGAAAAATTGCATACATAGATAGCGGCAGTAAAATGCCAGAAACTAACGACTTAAAGAATGCAATTATTGAAGCATTAAAATAATTACATTTTCTTATTCTTTGCTTGTTTTAAAGAAGTAATTACAATACCAACTATCACTAAAAATGCTCCAAAAAACTGAAGCAACGTTAATCTTTCACCTAAGAAAAAAGACGCCAAAACAATAGTAGATATTGGCCCAACACCAGCCACAATTGCAAAATTAGAAGAGCTAATCATTTTTATAGAAGCGCTTACCAAAAAAGAAGGAATTACGGTTGCAAAAACAGCTATTAAAAGTCCGAAACCATATACTTGCCAAGGTAAATTAAACAAATCTGTTTCTCCCATAAAACTAAAGTGGATAAACACACAAAAACAAGAAACTAACATGGCGTACGCTGTAAATTTTACAACTCCGAATTTAGGAATTAGCCAACCACTTCCAACCAAATAAGAAGCATACGTTATAGCGCTTAAAAGCACAAAAAAGCCTCCTAAATAAACGTTGTTTCCAGAAATATCTACTTCATCAGAAAATGCAATTACAATTCCTAAATAGGATAAAAAGATGGCTAAAGCTTGAAATTTAGTAATCGGTTGCTTAAAAAAAAGTCTATTTAATAAAATTACAATTGTTGGGTACACAAATAGAATAATACGTTCTAAACTCGCTTTAATATACGTTAAACCTTCAAAATCGAAATAGCTTGCTAAATAATAACCAACCATACCAAAAAATACCACCCAATAATAATCACTTTTGGTAGTTTTGATCTCCTTATTTTTATTTCGATATAAATAGGCAATCACTACGTAAAACGGAAAAGAAAACAGCATTCTTAACAACAACATGGTAATTGCATCTACATTATAATTGTAAGCTAACTTAACCATTACCGCTTTAGAAGAAAAGAGCACAATGCCCAAAACACCTAAGAAAACACCCAACCAAAAGTTTTTTTTCATCATAAAACGAATCTAAAACTTACGGTTTTAGAAAATTGTTTTAAAATTAAACGATTACGAAGTCTAACTAAAAAATTGAATTGAGAATTACAAGATTCTGAAATAAATTCAGAATGACAGAAAGTGTCAAAAGTGAAGAAAAGCATCTTCTAAATGCTCAATTTTTGTTTTATTTTTTTGATGAATAATAGCAATGATATCAAACCGAACCTCCACGTCTAAATCTTTTGTTACCACATAATAATCGATTGCAGAAACTAATAATTTTATCTTTTTAGCTTTTACAGCATCTTGTGGTTCCTCAAAATAGTCTGAACTTCTTGTTTTAACCTCAACAGCTGCTAATACTTCTCCTTTTTGCGCAATAATATCTACTTCGGCTTTTAAATATCGGTAATTTGTTTCTAGAATTTTATAGTCGTTTTTTAACAAAAACGCAATGGCTAATTTTTCTCCTTTTTTACCAAGTTCATTGTGTTCTGCCATATTATAAGTTTTCAGTTATAACTAACCTTGAATTATTGTTAAATGAAATTACCAATGTGTTAATTTACACAATATTGATTACTTTTATAAACTATGAGTGAAGAAACCTTGATTAAATATTTGGAATTTCTTAAAACGGAGTGCTTAAGGCATTCTAATGATAAATTAGTCAATGAAAATGAAATTCAACTTTTTAAGCTTGAGGTAAATAAATTTATCTCTCTTTTTCAAAACTCAAAATTTGAACATAGTATAAAAGAAAAAGTACAAAATATTCACTTTGATTTTTCTATTCCGAAATATAAAGGAACTAACTTATTATCGTATATTATTGATGATAGCTGGACAAATAGTAGACGAAGAGAAGAAATTATGTCTAAAAAATTTATAAGAATTTCCGAAGAAATAGGAAATTCAATCCTTGAAATAAAAGCTACTATCTAAATTATTTAAAAAACTGAACATTTTTTAGCTTAAATCTTAGTAGATATGCTAATGTTTTGAATGACACAAAAAACCTCAAAGGTTTTAAAAACCTTTGAGGTTTACTTTATAAAAACACTGTAGTTTATTTTTCAAAAACAACAGAACTCTGTCCAGAATCAACGGTTAACTGAATATTCCTTCCAAAAATTAAAGCTCTATTATCTGGTTCGTGTCCTGCAGGAAAATCAAACATTACCGGAAAATCATACTCTTTTACAACATCTAAAACAAGTTGTTCTATAGAGCTTCCCCATTTGGTAGAATTATTCTTAATTCTAGAAATATCACCAATAATTAAACCCGCACAATTATCAAAATAACCAGCACGCTTTAAACTTTGCAACATTCTATCTATAGAATATTTATACTCACCTATTTCTTCAATAAAAAGAATCTTTCCCTTTGTATCTGTCTGACTGTTGGACCCCAACATAGAGGATAATAATGCAAGGTTCCCTCCTACTAGTTGTCCCCTAACCACTCCTTTTTTATTGTAATTAGAAGAAGGAATCGTGTACTTTAATTGCTTACCAAAAATTGCTATTTTAAAACTAGCAACTGTTTCTATAATTGATTCTGGTTTCTCATCTACACTAGTGCCCATCATTGCATGCATCGTTTCTACGCCTAAATTATGAATATGACTATGAAAAGCCGTAATATCTGAATACCCAATAATCCATTTTGGTTGTTTTAAAAATGTAGTATAATCTAATTTATCTAAAACCCTCACAGAACCGTAACCTCCACGACCCGACCAAATTGCTTTAATATTTGGGTTGTCTAATGCTTTTTGAAAATCTTCTGCTCTTTCGTTATCTGTACCAGCAAAATGACTATTCTGATTAAAAATATGTTTCCCTAAAATTACTTTTAAACCCCAACTTTCTGCTAGTTTCTTAGCCCTTTGTATGGTTTCTGCCCTATTTTTTAAAATTCCGGCAGGTGCAAGAATTGCAATCGTATCTCCAGGTTGTAAATAAGGTGGTGTAATTAATTTTTCTTGTGCATATATTGTTGAAAAAATCATAAAGAGTGCAAGTGTAAAAAGTGTTTTTTTAATCAAAATATGTCTTATTTATGGGTTCTAATCTAGTAAAAATCTATTTCCTGTAAATGTATCAATTTTCAATGGTTTTTAAAAGTCTCTTTTTCGTACTTTTGCACTTCAAAAATCAGTACATAATTAATACATAGAACACATGAGTGCTCCTAAAAGATATACAATTACAGCAGCTTTACCATATACAAACGGACCAATACATATTGGGCATTTAGCAGGTGTTTACGTTCCTGCAGATATTTATGCACGTTATTTACGTTTAACGGGTAATGATGTTGCCTATATTTCTGGTTCTGATGAACATGGTGCCGCCATACCAATGAGAGCAAAAAAAGAAGGTGTTTCTCCGCAGGTGATTATCGATAAATATCACGGAATTATCAAAAAATCTTTTGAAGATTTTGGAATTTCTTTTGATAACTATTCAAGAACTTCAGCAGAAATTCATCATAAGACTGCCTCAGAGTTTTTTACAAAGATGTATAATGATGGTGAGTTTATAGAAGAAACCTCTGAGCAATTGTATGATGCAGAAGCAAATCAGTTTTTAGCAGATAGATTTGTTGTTGGAACGTGCCCTAAATGTGGTTTCGAAGAAAGTTACGGAGATCAATGTGAAAGCTGTGGAACTTCTCATAACGCAACAGATTTAATCAACCCAAAATCTGCAATTACTGGTAATACACCTACTTTAAAAGAAACAAAACACTGGTTTTTACCTTTAGATAAACACGAAGCTTTTTTACGCGAATGGGTTTTAGAAGGACATAAAAAAGATTGGAAACCTAATGTTTACGGACAAGTAAAAAGTTGGGTAGAAGATGGCTTAAGACCAAGAGCCGTAACCAGAGATTTAGATTGGGGAATTCCTGTACCTGTAAAAGGCGGAGAAGGAAAAGTTTTATATGTTTGGTTTGATGCACCTATTGGTTACATTTCTTCTACCAAAGAATGGGCTGCAAGAGAAGGAAAAAACTGGGAAGACTATTGGAAAAAAGACGATACGAAACTGGTTCATTTTATAGGAAAAGACAATATTGTTTTTCACTGTATTATTTTCCCTGCGATGTTAAAAGCACACGGAGATTATATTTTACCAGACAATGTACCTGCAAATGAGTTTTTAAATTTAGAAGGAAATAAATTATCGACTTCTAAAAACTGGGCAGTTTGGTTGCATGAGTATTTAGAAGAATTTCCAAATCAGCAAGATGTTTTACGTTATACTTTAACGGCAAACGCACCAGAAAGCAAAGACAACGATTTTACTTGGAAAGATTTTCAGGCAAAAAACAACAACGAATTAGTAGCCATTTTTGGTAACTTTATTAATAGAGTTGTCGTTTTAACAAACAAATATTACGAAGGTATTGTACCTGCTGCAAATGATTTTACAGAAGTAGATGAAGATGTTTTAGCTGCTGTAAAAGAGTTTCCGAATATTATTGGTAAATCTATAGAAAGATACCGTTTTAGAGAAGCAAGCCAAGAATTAATGAACTTAGCAAGACTTGGTAACAAGTATTTAGCTGATGAAGAGCCTTGGAAAGTGATAAAAGTAGATGCAGAACGTGTACAAACAATTATGTATGTTGCCTTGCAAATTTCTGCAGCTTTAGCAGTAGTTTCTAAACCTTTTTTACCTTTTACTTCAGATAAATTAAAAGGGATTCTTAACCTTGATGAAACGTTGTCTTGGGAAGATATTACTGAAAAGGACGTTTTATTACCTGCAGCGCATCAAATAAATAAAGCTGAATTATTATTCTCTAAAATTGAAGATCAAACTATTGAAATTCAATTAGAAAAATTAGCAGCTACAAAAATTGCCAACGAGCAAGAAAACAAAGTGGTAGAACCACAAAAAGAAACCATAGAGTTTGATGATTTTACCAAACTAGATATTAGAATTGGTACTATTTTAGAAGCAGAAAAAGTGGCTAAAACTAAAAAGCTTTTAAAATTGAAAGTTGATGTTGGTATTGATACAAGAACCATTGTATCTGGTATTGCAGAAAGCTTTTCTCCAGAAGATATTATTGGACAACAAGTATCTGTTTTGGTAAACTTAGCACCAAGAAAAATTAGAGGTGTAGAAAGCCAGGGAATGATTTTAATGACAGATACACCAGATGGTAAATTAGCTTTTGTAGAGCCTACAAAAGAAGTTAAAAACGGACAACAAGTAAGTTAATACAAACTTTTTATATTAGAATCGTGTAATTTCTCCATTTGGTAGAAATTACATGATTTTATTTATAAGTTAGAATTTTATTCTTAAATTACACTATGTAGTTTTACTTTTTATCGAGAATTACAAACGACTTAAAGAATATTGACTTCGTTTTAACGAATTAAAACAATATATATCAAGTAATTAAATAATTTAGCAACACGGTAATATAATCCCTATAAAATATTTAGAGAAGTAATTTGTTAGGAATCCCTAAATTTTTAACAAACTTAAGTTACTCTCCCTATGCTAAATCGCTAGAACATTCATTTGTTTTTAGCGATTTTCATTTTACTCAAAAACTCTTTTTAGATTTAATACTGTTAGTACATTAACCTAAAACACTGCTCTCTTTCAATTCGTTAATAAATGGCTGCTTATAAATTCTTTTGCCTAATGCAGCATTAATTGCATTCGCAACGGCACCTCCTGCTGGTGGTAAACCTGGTTCTCCTAATCCTGTTGGAGATAAATCATTTTCTACAAAATACACTTCTACTTTTGGTGTTTCTTGCATTCTAATTAAGCGATACGTATCAAAGTTTTTAGCATTTGGCTTTCCGTCCTTAAAAGAGAAATCTGCATACATGGCATGCCCTATTCCGTCTAAAACACCACCTTCTACTTGGTTTCTTGCTCCTGTTGGGTTTACTACAATACCACAATCTACCGCAACAGTTACTTTTTTAACTACAGGAAAACCATCTTTTAATACAATATCGGCAATTTCTGCAACGTGCGTGTTGTGGCTATAATAAGCAGAAAAACCTTGATAAACTCCCTCTTCTGTTTTGCCCCAATTTCCTTTTTCTTTCACCAACTTAATAGTGTCTTCCATTCTTTGCCCAGAATATTCTATTTTATTATCTGTAGTTCCTTTTACGTTCTGTAATAAATCTAAACGCAATTGAATAGCATCTACATTTAATTCTGATGCTAATTCATCAAAGAAACTCTGTTCTGCAAACGCTAAAAAGTTAGTATAAGGTGCTCTCCAAGCTCCCGTTGTTATATTACTATTATAACTGCCCGTTTCTACTTTATAATTAGGGATACAGCCTGCAGGAAAAAAGTTAGGAATTAATCCGTACATATTTCCATTTACCGCAGCTTCTTTTAAATGATAACCTGTTACCACACCGTCTTTTAAAGCGGCTTTTATTCTATATTTTACAGCAGGTTTGTAAACACCTGTTGTCATATCATCTTCTCTAGTAGAAACCAATTTTACTGGTTTTTTAATTGCATTAGATATCTCTGCAGCTTCATACACAAAATCGGCATACAATCTTCTACCAAAACCTCCACCCATTCTAGTCATTTCTAAAGAGATTTTATCGATATCAAAATCTAACAAATCTGCAACTACATTTGCAGCAAATTCTGGTGTTTGTACAGGACCTGCTAAATGTATTTTTTCTGATGTAACATCAGCATAAAAATTCATAGGTTCCATACAATTGTGTGGTAAAAAAGGCGAATGATATGTTTTTTCTATCACTTTATCTGCAGTTGCAAAAGCCTTTTTAATATTACCATCTTCTCTTCTTGTATCTAGGTTTTTTCCGTCTAAAATATCGGTTAAAACAGTATCATGGTTTTCTGTAGATTCTAAATTACTATCTTCTTTCCAAATTGCGGTAAGTGCTTTTTTACCTTTTATTGCTGCCCAAGTGCTTTCTGCAATAACCACTACTTTATCTGTTTTAGACATGGTAAATGTCCAGTTTTTCTTACCAGACGCAACATACTTTCTTATTTTATCACCTATGGTAATAACATCAATTACACCTTTTACTTTTTTTGCTTCGGTAGCATCAAAACTTTCTAATATTTGCCCGAAAGCTGGTGGTCTTAAAACAGTTGCAATCACCATTCCATCTGTTTTGTAATCCAATCCAAAAAGTGGTTTTCCTGTGATAATTTTATCAATATCTACATTTACAATTTCTTGACCAATAATGGTATAATCCTTGGCTTCCTTTAATTTTACATTTTCCGGAACCTCTAATAATGCAGCTTCTTTAACAACATCTCCATAGCCTAATGTATCTCCATTGGCATTGGTTATAACTCCTTTTGATGCTTTACATGTATTGGCATCTACATTCCATTTTGCAGCAGCAGCATTTACCAACATTTGTTTAGTGGTTGCTCCTGTTTGCCTTAAAGCATCCCAACCAAAGCGAATAGATTGACTTCCGCCAGCCAATTGTCTGGTAAAATTATTAGTGTCTAGGTTTCCTTGAGCTACGTTTACTTTACTCCATTCGACATCTAATTCTTCTGCAATAAGCATAGGCATTGCTGTTTTTACACCTTGCCCTATTTCTGGGTTTGGCGAAAAAATAGTGACATAACCATCATCAGAAATTTTAATAAATGCATTAAAATCATTGAAGTTTAATTTTGTAATATCCACTGGCATTACTGCTTCTGGCTTACAAGCCGTTAATAAATTAAACCCAATTAATAAACCACCACTTGCTAAAACTGATGCCTTTAAAAAGTTTCTTCTGCTAAAATTATTCTTTGATATAGATTCCATTTTGTGAAGTAGTTTTATGATTAAGACATTTTATTTGCAGCAACTTTTACCGCTTTTTCAATTCTGTTATAAGAAGCACATCTACAAATATTACCATGCATGGCTTCTCTAATTTCTTCTTCTGAAGGATTTTTATTTTCTGATAAAAAAGCAGAAGCAGTCATTATTTGTCCCGCCTGGCAATATCCACATTGTGGCACATCAATCTCTTTCCAAGCTTCTTGTACTGGGTGTTTACCATCTGTAGACAACCCTTCTATGGTGGTAATTTTCACATCATCTAAAATAGAAACTTGCATTTGACAACTTCTTGTTGCAACGCCATCTATATGAACCGTACAAGCACCACATTGCGCAATTCCGCAACCAAACTTTGTACCTACTAAATTGAATTCATCTCTTAAAATCCATAACAATGGAGTGTCTGCATCTGCAGATACTTTACGCGCTGTTCCGTTAATATGAAGTGTATAATTTGGCATAGAAAGTCGGTTTAAAATTAAAGTTGGAAGTTACAAAAAATTGCTTTTGTTATTTTAACTGGAAGTTAAATGAATATATTTTGGGACTATCTTAACGAAAACAAAACATAAACCACTAAATAACAGCGAATTAATAATTTAAAAAACACTTTAAAACAAAAAAAAATCCACCCTAAAAAGGGTGGATTCAACTTTTTCAAATCAATTTTACGCAGCTTTATCTTACTTTTTTTTTATTCCACATCTATAATTCGTTTTTGTTTTTCTTCTTTTTTTATCTTTTTTAAAACATCAAATAAATTTAGTTTTAACTCTCTATGTTCTTTTAAGTGATTTTTAAATAAAATAAGCAGTGTTTTATGCTCGTTCTTATAAGTTTCTTTTTGTTTATCACCCTCAGGTTCTATAACTTCTAGGTTATTTTCATGTTTTTGAACCAATTGAATTAACGCATCATTGGTCTTTATAGAATTACTTAATTTCTCAATAATTTCTTTACTTTTATCATAAGATTGAAAATCGATTAATTGAAGCGTATTCCATTTTATTAAGTCTTCGAAAAAGAGATATTCATCATTTAAAAACTCTAATTCTAAACGCCATTCTTTAGAATCATTGTGCATTTCTTCTACACTTAACCATTTTATATAACTTGTATTTACATGTTTAATTTTCATCATAAATAGTATTAAATTCTACACTAAAAAACTTATCCACCCCTAATTTACTTAAAAAAACAAGCTTATAAAATGATTAATATCATCTAAATTAGTTTGCCTTTTCCCCTGAAGGAATTACTAAGAAAGGTACATTTAAATGAAAACCTATTTGACTAATTGTTGATTTAAAAAATAGATTTTCGAAAAAAGAATGCTTATTGTTTATCATCACTAACAGATTTATTCGCATTTTTAATTGAAATTCAGAAATAGCACCTGTTACACTTTGGTTGCTAACACTATAAAATAAATGGGAAACATTTTTTAAGATTTTATCTAACTTATGTTTATTTTCTATTTGATTTTTAGATAAATCATCGCCATAAGTAGTGTTTATTATATTTATTCTAGAACTATTAGAAAGGCCAATATCTACAATTAGTTTTACTTGTTTTTCATTAAAAGAAACTTCATAGTCCGAAGGAAATAATACTTCATTAGGAGCTTCAAAAGCATAATTACTTGGTATTGCTAACACGGGGCATTTTGCATTTTTAATGATATGTACGGTGTTAGAACCAAATAAAATTTCGGTTAAACCTGTTGCTCCTTTGGTTCCCATTACAATAAGATCCATTACATGTTTTTCATGCAACTCTTCTATCTCACTTGTTAGAGTGTTAAATGAAGCTATTTTACGATACGTATGGTTTGGGTTTTTAAATTGATTTTCAATTTTTTGTTGAAGTTTATCAAGTCCTTCCTCTGATGTGTTTTTTACAACATCAACCAAATTAAAACCTTCAACACCTGGGTTCATATACTCTACATCATAAATCATTGGTGTATAAGTATTCATTATAAAGAAATTACATTTTTCGTCCTTAAATAATTGAATTGCATATTGAATTGCATTCCATGAATTATCTGAAAAATCTGTAGGTAAAAGTATATTTTTCATGATGTTTGTTTTTAATAAATTCTAAATTATATTTCCTATTCCATAACCTCCTAGAAGAGATTTTTACCTATAAATTTATTTTATCTATATGGTTTTAAAATAGAATATGTTGCTTTTTAAGTATAAAATGAACCTCTAAATTTCTTAGATTCTCCTTTGTAAAGAGTTAAATATCTATCAGAAAGATAAAGCACATCTGTTGCAGAATTATTATCAGACTAAAAAAAAGTCTTTATTAGCCTGATAATAATTTAACCGAGCATTTATCTGCATTTACAGATAAGGTTTTGTAATTGCTTTTCTCTTTTGTAACTGCTTTTCTAAATCTGAAATAGTATTTTTTACAGCAAGCTCGTAATTTTTTTCATTTGAAGATGCAAATAATCTTGGTCCTGGTGCACTTAATTCTATTTCACAAATTACACCTTTGTTTTTAGAATCATTTTCCTTTTTAAAAAACACATCTGCTTTAATAATTGTTTCGAATTTTTTAACCAAACCATCTAGCTTTTTTTCTGTATAAGCTTCCATAGTTTCACTTGTAGACATGTTAACAAATTGAATATTCATTTTCATCTTTATGGTGTTTTTAGTTATTAATAAAAAAATTATTGAAACCTATCGTTTCGTATGTAGTTCTAAGATAATCCTTTTTAATTAAATTATTATAATAGCATATGCAATATTTAATAGATATAAACCTATTAGAAAAAGTAGTGTATATATTGCCTGTACAAATCTAATATTTACAAGTTTTAACCAATGTATGGTTCGCTTAGGAATACTAAAAAGAGATAACCCTATAAGTAATGACGACCAACCAATTAGGGTAATTATAAGTTTCCAATTAGGCTCCCATATGTTATGGAATAGAATATTTATCAACCCAATAATAATGGCTAAAAAAGAAAAAATAATTAGAAATTTTTGATCTTCTAAATCATTAAATATTTGCCTAATCCTTTTTGGATTAAAACTTAGTATAACGAAAAAAATAAGTAAGTAATAACCCCAAAACTTTGCTAAAAAAATTGAATTATCCATAACATATTGTTTTTATTCATGCAGTACTAAAAAAGGAACATCGGTATGATAGCTTATTTCCGCTACCTTAGTATGAAATAGTATTTGTTGAAAATAATTAAGATTTTTTGCCACCATAGCAATCATATCTATATTTCTACTATTTACAAAACATTGCACAGCATCTTCTACTTTTTTATTTGTTAAAAAATGAAAACTGTGTTGGTAATTATAGAGATAATCTTCTAATAGTTCTTTACTTTTTTGTTGATCCTCATTTAAAGAGATCACTTTTTTACTGATATTTAAAACCCTTAAAGAAGCGTTTTTTTCTTCTAAGATTTTTATTATTGGTTCTAATATTTGTAATTCATTACATAGAGAAAAATCTGTTGGAAATGCCACCTCTTCTATTTTCTTAAATTTAGCATTCTCAGGTACTACTAAGGTTGTACATTTTACCTTTGTAATAACATCTCCCGTATTACTCCCAGTAATATATCCCTGAAAACCACTAGCTCCTTTGGTTCCCATAACAATAACATCTATTTTTTTTTCTTCTACCTGCTGTCTTATAGATTCAATAAAAAAATTAGTATCTGTTAAAGTGTAAAAATTATGGTTCTTATTATTAAAGTTTAGGGCTATTTTTTGCTGAAGTCCTTTTAATTGTTTTTTTGCATTTTCTATGTTTACATCTATAATAACTTCTTGCGTGTTATCATAGAAATAATCATCTACTACAACATTATTTAACCTATTAACGTGTAACAAATAAAAATTGCACGTTGCGTGCTTATAAAAATTTAAAGCATACTCAATTGCATTCCAAGAATTGTCTGAAAAATCTGTAGGGAGTAAAATAGCTTTCATTTAAATTCATCTTTTATCTAAAAGACAAATTTATTGCTAGAATACTTTTTAAAAAATGATATTAGTCATATGGCTGCTAATTCATTTAAAATCAAGAAATATCTTTTAGTTTCTCTAAATCTAAAATTTTAATTGTTCTACCTTCTATTTCTATTAAACCTTGTTTTTTAAAACTAGACATAGTTCTAATTAATGTTTCTGTTGCAATACCTGCAACACTTGCTAAATCGTTTCTAGAAATTTTTATTTGATCGTCTGGTTTTCTATTTAATTTTTCTGCAAACATTAAAATTGTCTTCGCTGTTTTTTTACTTACAGAACTATACGCCATTTGCAAAAGTTGATCTTTTACAACTGCTAAGTCTTCTGTTAACAATTCTATCAGCTCTAATGTTACTTTATGATTTTTGTTTAAAACACCTGTTAATGTTTTTTTAGAAAGACCAACTAATTCTGTTTTCTGAATTGCCGTTGCAGATTCTTGATATGCTAAATTCTGAGAAAAAGAAGTATAGCCAAACAAATCATCTTCTTTATATAAAGCAGTTGTAAGTTGTTTTCCTTGCTCATCTAACTTATGGCATTTTATAAGCCCTTTATTTATTAAATAAATATAATTAGAGTTATTACCTTCTTTATAAATGCTTGCATCTTTTAGAAAAGTAAAAGTTTCTCCATTATCTTCAAAATAATTTTTTAAGTCATTAAGACTTCTTATGTCTTCTTCCTCTTCCTTTACAACTTCAATTTTTTCTCTACGATCTTTTAGTATCGCTGCTTTTGCCAATCTACTTTCTATAGCACTAATTAATTCATCTTCATTAAAAGGCTTTGTTATATAATCATCTGCCCCTAAATCCATTCCTTTTCTTACATCACTTCTTTCTGTCTTTGCTGATAAAAATATAAACGGAATGTGTTGCGTTATTTCGTTATTAGTTAAAGCTTCTAAAACACCGTAACCATCTAACTCTGGCATCATAATATCACAAACAATAATATCTGGAACTATTTTTTTTGCTAATTGTACCCCTATTTTACCGTTAGCAGCACTGGTAACTTCATAGTTTGATAATTCTAAAAGTTCTGATGTGTTTTCTCTTAAAACTACATCATCCTCAATTAATAGTATTTTTCTCATATTGCTTTGTTAATAATCTTCAATGTAAAAGTTGATCCTATATTCTCTTCACTTTCAAAAGTAATTGTTCCTCCTAAATTTTGTAAATGACTTTTAATAATATTTAAACCAATTCCTGTTCCTTCCGTTAATAAAGCATTTTCTGCTCTAAAATAACGGTTAAATATATTTTTTTGATCTGCCTTCGGAATCCCAATTCCCTGATCTTTTATTTTGATGGTCGTCGTCGTGCTATCTTGCTTTATTTTAATGTCTATTTCAGAATTTTCTGGAGAATATTTAATAGCATTGTTTATTAAATTAGATAATGCCAAGGCGATTGTTTTTTCATCTTGCAATAAAGAAATATCATCTATATCTTCTGGATATTTAATTCTTTGTCCTACTTTTAAAAGCATGTTTGCATTATAAATAACCTCATCTACTACCTTACTCAATTTAAAAGAATGAAACTTGTAATTTACTTTACCTGTTTCTAATATTTCTATGGATAAAAAATCATTTAAAATATTATTTAAATAATGTACTTTATTAGTAATGGTTTCTAAGTGCTTATCTCTTTTTTCTTGTTGTTCTGCCAACTTATATTTACCTAAAAGCATTGTAGACGTTAAAATACCACTTAACGGTGTTTTAAACTCATGAGAAACTAACGACAAGAATTTTGTTTTTAGCTCATTGAGTTCTTTTTGCTTTTTTAAAGCATCTTTAATTTTATTCTCTGCTTCTAGCCGTTTATGATTCTCTTTATCCAGCTCTATATTTACAGTTTTTAATTCATGAACTGTTTTACTTAATTCTTTTGTTCGTTCACAAACCTTTTTTTCTAGATCATTGTTTAATTGATGTATTTCTTCTTCTTGTTGCTTTCTAACAGAAATATCTATAATTAAAGCCATTATAAAAGTTTGTCCTTCTATTTGAAACGGATTTAAACCTGCTTCTAACGGAAAAATAGCGCCATTTTTTCGGGCTCCATACAAATCTCTCCCATTGCCCATCTGTCTTTTTTCTTTGTTCTTCATAAAACCCTTAAAATGGGCTCCGTGACCTGCATGATAATTTTTAGGGATTAAAATATTAAGTGGTTTATTTATAAGTTCTCCTGGATCATAACCAAACATTCTCTCTACAGATGAATTTACAGAAACTATGTTTTGCTTATCGTTTACTACAACAACTCCCTCTGATACAGCCTCAAAAAGTACATTAAAAACATCCCGATCTTTACTTAGCATTTGGCAATAAATTATCTAATTAAACAAAGATTAAAAATACTACATTTTATATTCAAATTATAGTAATTTATGACTAATATCATAATTATATAACTCATTATTATATAACTTTACTCATATTCATAAATTCTTAATTATGAAACCATCACAAAACACAATTATTTCTTTTTATGAAAACTTAGGTAAATTATTTTTCGCAATTGCAGCTGCAGATAACATTGTAGAAGAAGTAGAATTTAATGTTTTAAAAAAAATAGTAAAAGACAAATGGACTAAAGTAGATCCTGTAGATGATGATTTTCATTCGGATGCAGCCTATCAAATAGAAACCGTTTTCGATTGGTTAAATATTGAAAGTTTTTCTAATTCAGAAACTTGTTACAATGAGTTTATCGATTTTAAAAAAGAACATCCTTCCTTATTTACCGAAGAAATAAAAAGTCTAATTATAAAAACAGCAACTAAAATAGCTGCTTCTGTTGCAGATTTAAATAAATCTGAATTAAAATTGGTTGCAAAACTAAGTTTAGAACTTGAAAAATAATAAATTTAAGTATTATTTTAACCAAGTTGTAATACACAACCAAATTAAAAAAAATACGTATATTACTTTTTAAACACCTTAACTGATGGCTTCTATAGATTATTATAAAATTTTAGGAATTACCAAAAGTGCTTCTGAAGCTGATATTAAAAAAGCTTACAGAAAATTAGCACGAAAATACCATCCAGATCTAAACCCTAATGATAAAACTGCTGAGAAAAGCTTTAAAGAAATTAACGAAGCTAATGAAGTTTTAAGTAATCCAGAAAATCGTAAGAAATACGATGCATATGGAGAGCATTGGCAAAACGGAGAAGCTTACGAACAAGAAAAACGAAGACAGCAAGAACATCAAAGTAGGTCTCAAAGTAATCAAGGTGGGTATTCTCAAGAAGATTTTTCTGATATTTTTGGAGACATGTTTGGTGGTGCTTCTTCAGGAAGAAGGACGAATGCGAAATTTAGAGGGCAAGATTACAATTCTGAAATTCAACTAAATTTAAACGATGTTTATAAAACACAAAAACAAGTAATTACTGTTAATGGAAAAAACATTAGAATTACAATTCCGGCTGGTGTAGAAAACGGACAAGTAATCAAAATAAAAGGGCATGGAGGAAAAGGTGTAAATGGTGGACCTAATGGCGATTTATACATTCAGTTTTCTATTATAAATAACACCAAATTTAAACGAGACAAAGACAATCTTTATATTGATGTTGATTTAGATTTATATACGGCTCTTTTAGGTGGACAATTAACCGTTGATACTTTTGATGGACAAGTAAAATTAACCGTTAAGCCAGAAACAGCAAACGGAACCAAGGTAAAACTAAAAGGAAAAGGATTTCCTAAATATAAAAAAGAAGATCAGTTTGGAGATCTATATATCAATTATCAACTTAAAATACCAACTAAATTAAACGAAAAAGAGATAGCATTAATTAAAGAATTACAAAAACTACGCTAAACATGGAAACTCAAAATTTAATATCTATTCAGCAGTTTTGTGCCCACTACAGCATTCCTACAGCTTTTATAAATGAGTTAAAAGAGTATGAATTAATAGAGATTATTGTAGAAAATAATGATCATTATATTAAAATTACGCAAATAACAGAAGTTGAAAAAATGATTCGTTTGCATTATGATTTAAATATAAATTTAGAAGGTGTAGACGTAATTTATAATTTATTAAACCAAGTAGATTCTTTAAAAAAAGAAATAACCGATTTACAAAACAAGCTCAATTTTTACGAAAACGAATAAAATTCTAAAATAATTTCATATAAAAATAGTTCCTTATTTTAGCGCTACCTCCTAGTCTTTTTAGGCTTTTTACACCTAAAAAATCATATAATTAAAGATAAAAAATTAATAAACTGATTTTTATCATATTTTATTTAATTGATTTTTAATACATTAGTCACTCCCTTTAACTAAAACTAAGCATCATGATAACTAATTTAAAAGAGAATGAATGCATAAACATCTTAGAAAATAACTATGTAGGGCAACTGAGCTATATTTATATAGAAAGACCTTTTATTGTACCCATGACTTATTTTTTTGACAAGAAAAATAGTATTGTAGGCTATTCCGAAGAAGGTCATAAAACAAAGGCAATGAGAAATTATAGAAAAGTTTCTCTGCAGGTTTCAGAAAAAGCAGACAGCAATACTTGTAATTCTGTTTTAGTGCATGGTATTTATGAAGAACTATCGGGTTCTGTAGCAAAAAAATATTTGCACGATTTTACCGAAGGTATTAAAGCAATTATTCTAAAAAATGAACACAGAAATTTGCATTGTATAAGCGATTTCTCTAATAAAAGAACACAGAAAAAAATTCCAATTGTTTTTAGAATAACTGTTGATGAAATGACCGGTAAAAAAATTACAAACGAGAGTTTATAACAAGAAAACATAAATATCAAATTTAAAAAGACCATCTAAAAAGGTGCAATACTTTCTAGACAGCCTCTTTCTATGTAATTTATTTAGCTCCCAAAAGCAATAATTCATTCACCATAATTTCGGTAACATATCTTTTTTCTCCTTCTTTGGTATCATAAGAACGGTTTGTTAACTTCCCTTCAACGGCAATTTCTTGCCCTTTATTTACATAGTTTTCTACCACTTTAACCAAACCTCCAGTAATAACAATATTATGCCAATAAGCACGCTCTACCTTATTACCTGCTTTGTCTTTGTAACTGTCATCTGTAGCCATAGAAAATTTAGCCATTTTATTACCATCTTTAAAAGTTACTATTTCTGGATCTTGACCCAATCTACCAATTAACTGTACTTTGTTTCTTAACGTATTCATAAGATAAGTTTTTATGCATTTTTATTGAATGCAGGTTTATAATTTGTTTTTGTCAATTCGTTTTGACTCTGCAAAGTTGCGACACCATTACAATTTTATTCGGTTACAAAACAATTACTTTCGGTTGTAATTACTTGTAGTCGTTTGTAAACGGATAAAATTTAAGTATATTTACCTTATGAAATTTCATTTAGAAACAGAAAGACTACTTCTTAGAGAATTTAGAATAACTGATGTAGAAGGAATGTTTGAGTTAGATTCTAACCCAAAAGTTCATAAATATTTAGGGAAAAAGACAATTAAAACGAAAGAAGAAGCAAAAAGAATGATTGAATTTATTCTAAAACAGTATAAAGAAAATGGTATTGGTCGGTTTGCTGTTATAGAAAAATCTTCAGGTAATTTTATAGGTTGGTCTGGTTTAAAACTAAATAAAGGAACAAAAGAAAGCTTAAATGGTTTTCAAGATTTTATTGATATTGGCTATCGCTTCATTCCGAAATATTGGAAAAAAGGATACGGCTTAGAAACTGCTATTGCTTGTTTAGAATACGGTTTTAAAACCATGAATTTAGACACTATTTATGGTGCTGCAGAAATTGGAAATATTGGTTCTAATAAAATTTTACAAAAAATTGGATTACAATTTGTAAACGAATTTAAAGAAGGTAATAAGCTGGTAAATTGGTACGAACTAAAGAAAGAAAACTATGGAAAGTAGAAAATGTTTAGAATGTGATGAAGTTGTTAAAGGTAGAATTGACAAGAAATTTTGTTCAGATTATTGTAGAAATGCGTACAATAATCGTGTTAACAAAGACAGTAAAAACCTCATTAGAAATATAAACAATCGACTTAGAAAAAATTACAAGATTTTATCAGAATTAAATACAACTGGTAAAACAAAAGTAACCAGAACCAAATTGTACGATAAAGGTTTCGATTTTCAGTTCTTTACCTCTATTTACAAAACAAAAACTGGGAATACTTATTTTTACGTTTACAATGAAGGTTATTTGCCTTTAGAAAATGAGACTTTTTTATTAATAAGAAAAGAGTAAAAAATTTACATCAACATATACTTTTATAAAATGCCATTATTTACAGATTTCGAACCCTTTTTAATTCCAATACTATTTATTATAATAGTTGGTCTTATTATCTTTATAACTTATTATTTTAGTACAAAACAAAAAATTATAAGAACACTTTCTAAACTACCAATTAAACAAATAGGAAGCTTAAAAAATAATGAACTTACAAGATTTACAGGAAAAGCCTTACATGTTAAAGAGCCTTTAGTTGCGCCATTTAGCAAAAGAAAATGTGTGTTTTATGTCATAAAAATTGAACAACAGAAAAGTAACGGAAAACAACAAAGCTGGCGAACAATTGTACATGAAGAAAAAGTACAAGATTTTTTTATAGAAAAAAATAGTGATTTTGCTATGGTAAGACTCCATCAAAACCCTAAAAACTACACAAGTTATTTAGTAGCTGATAAAAAAGTAAAATCGGGTACTTTCAATGACCCAACTTCAGAGTTTAAAGCATTACTAGAAAGCTATCATATTAAAAGTGATAATTTTTTAGGACTTAATAAAACCTTACGCTACTCTGAAGCCATTATAGAAATTGGAGAAGAAATTACCGTTGCAGGTATTGCAAAGTGGAAAAGCTTAAAAGAGCCCATAGAAGGCTATTCGTATTCTAAAATAGCCGAACTAGAAAGTTCTGATAAACAAAAATTAATTATTACAGATTTACCAAATATTAAATCTAAAAAAAGGTTTTAACTATTCCACGTATTTCCTTTCACACTAATTGCAGCTTTTAAAACATCTGTTTGACTTATTTGACCAATTAGCTTTCCGTTTTCTACTACAGGGAATCTTCTTCTGTGAGAACTAATAAATTTAAAAGCTGCATCAAAAATATTGGTATTCTTATCAATAGTATCCACACCGATAGCCATATATTTACCTACTGTATTGTTAACATCAGAAGGCATATTGTAATATTTACTTTCAGATATATGTTTAATACAATCTGTTTCAGAAATAATTCCTATTAAATCGTTTTTATCATTTACAACCGGTCCTCCAGAAATTTTATGTGTAATTAATTGTTCAATTACATGATCTAAGGTATCCTCAGCTTTAAAAGTTATCAATTTTTTTGTCATGTAATCAGATACTAAAATTTGCGCATCTTCTTTTCCCTGACTTGTATCTCTTTTTCCTTGAAAGCTTTTAATTGCCATAATAGTTTCGTTTTTGGTTCTCTTAAATTTACTGTTTTTTCTGTTTTAAACAACTTTTCTATTAAGTTTTTTTTTATTTACTACATTTAAATAAACTTATTTATCAAATAATCAAATAAAAGCCTTTTCATCTCTTATATCTGTATTTAGAATTATCGGTCTTATTTTTTGGAGTTTTTCTGATTTAAAACCTCTATTTCATCTAGAAAAAAAGTCTAAATAGAATTCTCTATAAATAATGCACTTTGTCTTTTAAAGAAAGAAAAACAGCTGTCAAACAAGTTTAGCCCAGATTGAAACGGCATCCTTTTTTCTGTCAGTTCGAGTGGTTTTTATGACGAAGGAAGAAAAATTGTATCGAGAACAGAAGAAAAAAGATATAGTGGAAAGCTGGAAATAGCTTCTAAAAAAGTAAACGCATAAAAAAAAGCATCTAGAGATCTCTAGATGCTTTTTAAATATAATTTTAGGCTGTTTTAGTCTATTTCAGAAACTCTTAATGTATTTACCATACCTTTTGCTTCAACTGGCATAGAAGTAAGGTTAATCATTAAATCTCCTTCTTTAACAAAACCTTTTTCTTTAGATATTTTGTTAATATCTACAACAGTATCATCTGTACTTAAGTTTTTATCGTAATAAAAAGCTTTTACACCCCAAAGTAAGTTTAGTTTTCCTAAAATTCTTCTTTCTGATGAAAATGCTAATATTTTAGCTTGTGGCCTCCATGCTGAAATTTGGAATGCTGTATAACCACTATTTGTTAAAGTAGAAATTGCGGTTGCATCGATATCATTTGCCATTAAAGCTGCGTGATGACAAACTGATTTTGTTATAAATCTGTTTGTTCTAATATGTGGCGCTTCATGTGGTACTTTAATCATTCTAGAGTTTTCAACTGCTTTAATGATTTCAGACATTTTCTGAATTACTTTTAAAGGGTGTTTCCCTACAGAAGTTTCTCCAGATAACATTACTGCATCTGCTCCATCCATAATAGAATTGGCAACATCATTTACTTCTGCTCTAGTTGGAACAGGATTATCAATCATTGTTTCCATCATTTGAGTTGCAATAATTACAGGAATTCTTGCTCTCTTTGCACGTCTTACTAATTTCTTCTGAATTAATGGAACGTCTTGCATAGGAATTTCTACTCCTAAATCTCCACGGGCAACCATTAAACCATCACAAAAAGGAATTAATGCATCAATATTTGCAACTGCTTCTGGTTTTTCAATTTTAGCAATTACGGGTACTCTATAATCTGAATGCTCATCAATTAAATCGCGCAACATTCTTAAATCTTCTGGAGTTCTTACAAAAGAAAGTGCCATCCAATCGACGTTTAAGCCTAAAGCAAAAACGGCATCTTCTTTATCTTTTTCTGTTAAAGCGGGTAAAGAAATAGCTGTGTTTGGTAAGTTTACTCCTTTTTTAGAATGTAAAGGTCCACCAACTATAACTTTGACAACAACTTCTTTGTCTTTATCTGTAGAAACTACTTCAAAACGTAATTTACCATCATCTACCATAATGTTTTCACCAACTTTTACGTCTTTAGGAAAACGTTGGTAAGTCATAAATGCTTTTTTGTTGTTACCTATACACTTTTCTGTTGTAAAAGTAAACAAGTCGCCATCATTTAAGATAACATTTTCTTCCATTACTCCAACACGAAGTTTTGGTCCTTGTAAATCTGCTAAAATGGCAACATTAAAGCCTTCTTCTTCATTAATCTCTCTAATTCTTTCTACATTTTGTTTTACGATATCGTAATTTGCATGCGAGAAGTTAATTCTAAAAACGTTGACACCTGCAACTGCCAACTCTTTCATCTTTTCTTTAGTATCGATTGCTGGACCTAAGGTTGCAACTATTTTTGTTTTTTTGTAGTCTTTCATGTTTAAAATATTAAAAAGTCTTTAGACTTTAAGGTGTTTTTATCTATTGAATATGCGGTAATTACATTATCAATACTTTTAATTCTATTTACTGTTTTCATTACAAAATCATCGTCTGAATCTCCACAAATTTTTAAGAAAAAATCTACTTTTTTCTTTTCTGGAATTAGGTATGTTATTGTTTCTGATGTTAATAACAACTCGTTAGATGCTGATTGGTTTTCTGTTCTATAACTATTCGTTATTAAAAACCACTCGTAATCATATTCTATATTTTCATAATTATATATAGAAAAAGAGGCTTTCTTTTCTTCTATAACAAATTTTAAGTCTTCTTTTGCTTTATAAAACCTGGTATTAAGGTTTTTATTTAATAAGTAGGCAAGTTTATAATCTTCTAAAGTAGAATGGATTCCTATTAAAGAATATTCTTCTTCGCAAAAATCGTCCATTTCTAAAGCGTGTACCTGCATAGATTATAACTAATACTCGTTTTTATGAAAAACAAAATTACTAATTGTTTACGAACTTTACTGTTAATTTTAACGAAAACGTTATCGTGGTTAGCCTAAATTGATTTCTTTTTGAAACGCAAAATAGACTCTTTTAGCAGCTTGCTCTTCTGCTTTTTTCTTAGAAGTAGCTCTACCTTTGGCTATTTGTTCTCCATCGATACTTACCTTTACACTAAAGTGTTTGATAGCTTCGTTACCAGAATCTTCATAGGTATCAAAAGTATATTTCTTCTTTTGTTTCTGGCACCATTCTATTATAAGCCCTTTGTAACTTGTAATTTTCCCTTCTAGCTTTTCAATATCTACGTAGGGTACAATTACATTTTCATAAATAAATTTCTGACAAGTATTGTAGTTTTTATCTAAATAAATAGCGCCTACTAATGCTTCAAAAATATTACCATGAATATTATCGCCTACGTTAGCTTGATCTATATTACTTTTTACGAAACGTATTAAGTCTAGATCTTTTCCTAATTCATTTAAATGCTCTCTACTAACAATTTTAGAGCGCATTTGTGTAAGATAACCTTCACTACCTGTAGGTACTTTTTTGTATAAATAAGATGCAATTACAGATCCTAAAATAGAATCACCTAAAAACTCTAAACGTTCGTAATTTATAGGAATTCCTTTGCTGTCTAACATTTGCACAGACCTATGTGTAAATGCTTTTTTATATTTATTTATTCTTCTTGGAGAAAAATTAAGTAGTTTTTTTAATTCGTTGTATAATTGTGCATCCTCTTCACTGTGAGGTTTTACTATTTTACGAATAAAATTCATAGAGTATTATTCATCAAGTTTTTTAAATGCAACACATGCATTATGTCCACCGAAACCAAAAGTATTACTCATAGCAATATTAATATCGCGCTTTTGAGCTTTATTTAAAGTTAAGTTTAATTCTGGATTGATATTTTCATCTACATTAACATGATTAATTGTTGGAGGTACAATACCATTTTTCATGGCTAAAATTGCAGCTATAGACTCTATAGCTCCTGCAGCTCCCAACAAGTGACCTGTCATAGATTTTGTAGAATTAATATTAATGTTTTTAGCATGTTCTCCAAAAACTGCAGAAATTGCTTTCAATTCTGCAACATCTCCTAAAGGAGTTGAAGTACCATGTGTATTAATATGATCTACATCTTCTGGTTTAATACCTGCATTTTCTAAGCAGTTATTCATTACAGCAATCACACCAATTCCTTCTGGATGTGGTGCCGTCATATGGTGAGCATCAGAAGACATTCCTCCTCCAATAACCTCAGCATAAATTTTTGCTCCCCTAGCTTTAGCATGCTCATAGCTTTCTAAAACCAAAGCACCTGCTCCTTCACCTAATACAAAACCATCTCGTTCTGCATCAAAAGGTCTAGATGCTGTTTCTGGACTTTCGTTTCTTGTAGATAAGGCATGCATGGCATTAAAACCACCAACACCAGAAATTACAACTGCAGCTTCCGAACCACCAGTTACAATAACATCACAAGTACCTAAACGAATATAATTTAAAGCATCAATCATTGCGTTAGCAGATGACGCACATGCAGAAACCGTAGTATAATTTGGCCCCATAAATCCATTTTTAATAGAAATATTTCCTGGCGCAATATCTGCAATCATTTTTGGGATAAAAAATGGGTTAAATTTTGGTGTACCATCTCCGGCTCCAAAATTTATAGCTTCGTTTTGAAAAGTTTCTAAGCCTCCAATTCCTGCTCCCCAAATTACACCAACGCGTAATTTGTTTAATTTTTCTAGATCAAAATTTGCATCTGCAATTGCTTCATCTGAAGCAACCATTGCATACTGCGTAAATGGATCCATTTTTCTAGCGTCCTTTCTATTAATAAAGTCCGTTACCTCGAAGTTTTTTAATTCACATGCAAAACGAGTTTTGAACTTGGCAGCATCAAACCGCTTGATAGGTGCTGCACCGCTAACTCCGTTAACTAAAGCATTCCAATACTCTTCAATATTATTACCAATTGGCGTAAGTGCGCCAAGTCCAGTGACTACAACTCGTTTTAACTGCATATAAATTTACTTTTTAGCTTCTTCAATATAGCTTACTGCTTGACCTACTGTTCCGATGTTCTCTGCTTGATCATCTGGTATTTGAATATCAAATTCTTTTTCGAATTCCATAATTAATTCAACAGTATCCAAAGAATCTGCTCCTAAATCGTTTGTGAAGCTAGCTTCTGTTGTTACTTCGTTATCGTCTACGCCTAATTTGTCTACGATAATAGCTTTTACTCTTGATGCAATGTCTGACATAATTTTGTGTTTTTTAAAATTTTAATCGGGGCAAAAATACAAATCTTAGCAATTAAAACTAATTTTTGTCCCGAAAATGATTCTTAAAAGTAAATAAAAATATTTAATCTTCTCTTAAAATAATCAATTTGTTAATAATTATTCTTTTTTTTGTAGCTTAGAAATGAAGTTATGAAGCGTATTGTTATTTTTGCATCTGGTTCTGGAACGAACGCAGAAAACATTATTAAATTTTTTAATCATACTAAAACCGCTAAGGTTACTACTGTGCTATGTAACAATGAACATGCCAAAGTATTTGATAGATGTAAAAAATTAGACATCAAATGTTTACATTTTAAAAAAGAAGCTTTTTTTACTTCGGATGAAGTGCTAAACCTATTAAAAGAGCAGGCAGATTACATTATTTTAGCTGGTTTTTTATGGAAAATTCCAACCAAAATTATCGATGCTTTTCCGAATAAAATCATAAATATTCATCCTGCATTATTGCCAAAATATGGCGGAAAAGGGATGTATGGAATGAACGTTCATAAAGCGGTAAAAGAAAATAAAGAATCAGAAACGGGTATTACAATTCACTATGTAAATGCCAATTATGATGAAGGTGCCATCATTTATCAGGCAAAAACAGCCTTAAACGAGGAAGATTCTCCCGAAAAAATTGCAGAAAAGATCCATATTTTAGAGCAACGTTACTTTCCTAGAGTTATTGAAGATGTAATTTTAGCTATAAATGAGTAAAAAAAAGTTTTATGTAGTTTGGAACGGACACAGAAAAGGGGTTTTTACGTCTTGGAAAGTCTGTAAAAAGCAAATTGATGGTTTTGAAGGTGCTCAATATAAATCGTTCGCAGATTTAAATGAAGCCGAAATAGCTGCAACCAAAAGTTATGCAGACTATGTAGGGAAAGACACTAAAAAGAAAACGTTATCATCAACAGAAAAAGAAAAAATTGGGAGACCTATTTTAGAAAGTATTTCTGTGGATGCAGCTTGTTCTGGAAATCCTGGTAAAATGGAATACAGAGGCGTTTTAACGCATAATAAGCAACAAATTTTTATAAAAGGCCCATTTGCTAGAGGAACTAACAATATTGGCGAATTCCTAGCTCTAGTGCACGGAATTGCTTTGTTAAAGAGCAAGAACAAGGAAAATATTCCTATTTATTCCGATTCTAAAATTGCCATGAGTTGGGTAAAGCAGAAAAGATGCAAAACCAACATGCATTTTGATGCTTCTAACAAAGATTTATTAGAGTTGATAAAAAGAGCTGAAACTTGGCTAAAGAATAACACGTATAAAAACCCAATTCTTAAATGGGAAACCAAAGCTTGGGGAGAAATTCCTGCGGATTTTGGGAGGAAGTAAAAAAGTACGCAGTTGGCAGTAACAGTTTTCAGTTGCTTACTGTTGTGGAAATTATTACTGAACACTCTAGTATATCCAATACTAAATAGTAGAATTCTTGTTATTACGTACAACTTGTCCCTTTAAAGTAATGAGAAGTCGCATGACAGTGATAATCAACAAGACTTAAAATCATAAAAAGAAGACAAGAGTTAGAGCTCTCTCAAACAGATTTAACCATTAAATTAAACATGACCACAAGTGGATGTCTTAATAAAGAGAAAGAGACTTTAAACTAGATCTTTTAAGGCTATTTTACAGTTGTAGGCTGTTTAAATATGGGTACTAAAACACTTTTTTTTAAGCTAAATTATCAACTTTTATTATAAAACAAAACCCCGAAACTAATAATTAGCTTCGGGGTTTTTATATTTATAAATTTACTTTAAGATTGATTTGTAAAAAATCGCAATGATATTTAAATTAGCTTATTATAAATTAGCTTTCATCAACTCTCTATTCATACGAGCTATATTGTCTAAAGAAATTCCTTTAGGACATTCTACCTCACAAGCCCCTGTATTTGTACAGTTTCCAAAACCTTCTAAATCCATTTGAGCTACCATGTTTTGTACACGATCTGCAGCCTCTATTTGTCCTTGTGGTAATAAAGCATACTGAGATACTTTTGCACCTACAAATAACATTGCAGAAGAGTTTTTACACGTTGCTACACAAGCACCACAACCAATACAAGCTGCTGCATCCATAGCCTCATCCGCTGCATGTTTAGAAATAGGCAACGAGTTAGCATCTTGTGTATTACCAGAAGTGTTTACAGAAATGTAACCACCTGCTTGCTGAATACGCTCAAAAGCCATTCTATCTACAATTAAATCTTTAATTACAGGAAATGCTGATGCTCTGAAAGGCTCTATAGTAATAGTTTCTCCATCATGAAACATACGCATGTGTAATTGACAGGTAGTAATACCTCTATCTGGCCCATGTGCTTCTCCATTAATATATAAAGAACACATACCGCAAATACCTTCACGACAATCATGATCAAAAGCAACAGGTTCTTCACCTGAATTAACCAATTGTTCATTCAAAACATCCATCATTTCTAAGAAAGACATATGCTCTGAAATATCAGTCACTTTATAGTCTACCATTTGACCCTTTGAACCAGCGTCTTTTTGTCTCCAAATTTTAAGTGTTAAATTCATTTTGTCTTTCTTATTTGTATGAACGTTGTTTAAGTTCTATATCTTTAAATTCTAATTCTTCTTTATGTAAAACTGCGTCTGCAGGTTCTCCTTTATATTCCCAAGCAGATACAAAAGCAAAATCTTTATCATTACGTTTTGCTTCTCCTTTTTGCTCACCGTCTAATTCTACAGATTCTTCTCTAAAGTGTCCACCACAAGATTCATTTCTTACTAAAGCATCTTTAGCAAACAATTCTCCTAATTCTAAGAAATCTGCTACACGTCCTGCTTTTTCAAGCTCTACATTCATTTCGTTTGCAGTACCAGGAACCATTACGTCTTTCCAGAACTCTTCACGAATTGCTTTAATTTCTGCCATAGCAGCTTTTAAATCTTTTTCGTTACGAGACATACCTACTTTATCCCACATTACTTTTCCAAGACGTTTGTGGAAATGGTCTACAGATTTTGTTCCTTTATTGTTCAAGAAGAAATCGATTCTATCTGTTACTTCTTTTTCAGCCTCATCAAACTCTTTAGTATCGGTTGCAATCGCTCCCGTTCTAATATCATCAGATAAATAATCTCCAATTGTATAAGGTAATACAAAATAACCATCAGCTAAACCTTGCATTAAAGCAGAAGCTCCAAGTCTGTTTGCACCATGATCAGAGAAGTTAGCTTCACCAATACAGTATAAACCTTCTACAGTAGTCATTAGGTTATAATCTACCCAAACACCACCCATTGTATAGTGTGTTGCTGGATAAATCATCATTGGAGTTTCATATGGGTTTTCAGCGATGATTTTTTCATACATCTGAAATAAGTTTCCGTATTTTTCTTCAATAATTGCTTGTCCTAATTCTATAATTTTTTCGTTAGAAGCATTTTTAATACCATGAATCTTAGCTTGCTCTTTACCATAACGTTGAAAAGCAGAAGCAAAATCTAAATACACAGCTTCACCTGTTGCATTTACACCATAACCAGCATCACAACGCTCTTTTGCTGCTCTAGAAGCAACATCACGTGGTACTAAGTTACCAAAGGCAGGGTAACGTCTTTCTAAGTAATAATCTCTATTTTCTTCAGCAATTTCAGTAGGCTTTAATTTACCTTGCTGAATTAATTTTGCATCTTCTATTCTTGCAGGAACCCAAATTCTACCATCGTTACGTAAAGATTCAGACATCAAAGTTAATTTAGACTGATAATCTCCTGAACGAGGAATACATGTTGGGTGAATTTGTGTATAACAAGGATTTGCGAAATACGCTCCTTTTTTATGGATTTTCCAAGCTGCAGTAGCATTAGAACCCATTGCATTTGTAGATAAGAAATACACGTTTCCGTAACCTCCCGTTGCAATTACAACAGCATGTGCAGAATGACGTTCTATTTCTCCTGTAATTAAATCTCTCGCAATAATTCCTCTTGCTTTTCCTCCAACTTTAACAACGTCTAACATTTCATGACGATTGAACATCTCAATCTTACCACGAGCAATTTGACGGTTCATTGCAGAATAACATCCTAATAATAATTGTTGTCCTGTTTGTCCTTTTGCATAAAAAGTTCTAGAAACTAAAACTCCACCAAAAGAACGGTTATCTAATAAACCACCATAATCACGTGCAAAAGGAACTCCTTGTGCCACACATTGATCTATAATGTTACCAGATACTTCTGCCAAACGGTGTACGTTTGCTTCACGAGAACGGTAATCTCCTCCTTTTACAGTATCGTAAAACAATCTGTAATTAGAATCCCCATCTCCCATGTAATTTTTTGCTGCGTTAATTCCACCTTGTGCTGCAATTGAATGCGCTCTACGAGGAGAATCTTGGTAAGCAAATGCTTTTACGTTATATCCTAATTCTGCTAACGTTGCTGCTGCAGAACCTCCTGCTAAACCTGTACCAACAACAATAATATCAATATTACGTTTGTTAGCTGGATTTACAAGATCTATTTTATCTTTATAAGTTGTCCATTTATCTTTAATTGGACCTTCTGGTATTTTTGAATCTAAAGCCATAGTTATAAGATTAATGGTTAATGATTAAAATGATGAAACAATGCAACAATGATAAATCCTAAAGGAATAATTATAGAATATATTTTACCAAAGTTTTGTAATGCTTTTTTTCTACCTGCAGTAACTCCCATAGATTGGAAAGCAGATGTAAAACCGTGTGCTAAATGCAATCCTAAGAAAACAAAAGCGATAACATAAAATGCAACTCGCCAAAGAGGTACAAATTTTTCTTGTAACTCATGAAAATATCTTACAGGATCTTCTGGTAATGCTGCAATGTATTTATGGTTAACTTCTGGAATCCAGAAATCTATAAAGTGAAGTACAATAAAAGCCAAAATAGCTGCTCCACTCCAAATCATGTTTCTACTCATCCAAGATGAATTAGCTGCACCATTGTTTTTAGCATAAGCAACTCCGTTTGCTTTTTTGTTTTTTATTTCTAAAATAAAACCTAATACAAAGTGAAAAATAACACCAAAAACTAATACAGGTTGCAACGCAAATTGTACTAAAGGATTGGTTCCCATAAAATGAGACAACTCATTAAAGAGTTCTTCACTAAAGAGTGATGTAATATTTACCGCTAAATGTATAATTAAGAAAAACATGAGGAAGAATGCGGAAAGCGCCATGGCTACCTTTCTCCCAACTGAAGATTTGAAAAATCCGCTCATTGTATAAATGTATAATTAAGTTATAATTGTTCTTTTACAAATGTACCATTTAGATACGCTCTACTGAAATAATAATGGTTGTTTTTTGGTTATTTAGAATCGTTTTAAGGTGATGATTTTGTTTTAAATATTACTTTATTTTTTAGCGTGTTATAACACTGCCATTACTTCTGCTACAATAATTATAAGAACCAATGAAAAAGGATACACAGCTGCATAAGCAATTTGAGGAGCATCCGAATCGGTCATAGAATCTGTTGCACTTAATCCTGGTGTAGAAGTCATACCTCCTGTTAAGGCTCCTAAAACAGACAAAAAGTTTATTTTTAATAGGAATCGTCCAACAAGAACAGTAATAATCATAGGAATTAAGGTAATTAAAGCACCGTATAAAAATAAAATAAAACCATGTTTTTCAATTGCTGAAATTAAACTTTGTCCTGCTTTTAAACCAACAGGAGTAAGAAATAATAAAAGCCCAAACTGACGTAATATTTGGTTTGCAGGACCCGATAAATTCCAAATTACAGTAGCAAACTTTCCTTTCCAACTTAAAAATATAGAAGATAAAAGCACACCTCCTGTAAGACCTAATTTTAAACCAATTCCTCCTAAAGGAATAGCAATAGCACCTACAAGAATACCGATAACAATACCAAATGCTACAGGTAAAAAACTTGTTTGTCCTATTCTTTTTAAACTATCTCCAAAGAGTTGCGTCACCGCAGGAACATTCCCTTTAGAGCAAGAAACTAAAATTTTATCACCATATTTTATTTTGGTTGATGGATGCGGAGCTAAATCGATACTAGCTCTTCTAATACGTGTTATGGTAGCAGAATAATTTTCTAGAAGATTAAGTTCTTCAATGGTTTTATTTACCACAGCATCATTACTTACTACATACCATTTTACTTCGTATGTTCCACTTCTAGGGATTTTAATATCGGTAACTTTACCTAATAAAACCTCTATTCTTTGCAACGCATTTACCGTACCTACTGCTTTTATAATATCTCCCGTTTCTAAAATAGTATCTTTTGTTGGAGAAATAGGCAACTGATTAGGCTTCATAATACGTGAAATATTCGCTTTGGTCATAAAACGAATTCTCAATTCTCTAATCGTTTTACCATTTACGTTTTCATTAGAGATAATTAGGTTTTTATTGATCACCATTGGAGTGCTAGATTTCGATTTTTCTTCAAAATCTTTTTCTTCTTTTTCGATGTTCACCCTAAACAACGAAGGACCTAATTTTACAAATAAAATAACACCTAAAACTCCAAACGGATATGCAATACCATAACCAATAGACGCTAAAGGAGATTGAGAAGCCTCTATAGAAGCAGCCAAACCAGGTGTAGATGTTAGTGCTCCTGTTAGTAAACCACTCATCATATTCATATCTACATCATAAATATAAGAAATAGACACTGCAGTAATACCACCTGTTAGAACTGTAATTCCTGCTAAAACAATTAACTTAGCTCCTTGTTCTTTAAAAGAGCTAAAAAAAGAAGGTCCTGCTTGCATACCAATGGTGTAAATAAATAACACCAAACCTACACTTTGAATAATTGGAGGAATATTAAAGGTAATGCCGTTTAAATTGTACAGATATCCAAAAAAGATAGCGACAAAAATAACCGCAGAAGTATCAAAACTTATCCCTTTTATACGAATGTTTCCTAGGGCGATTCCTAAACCAATAACTAGAAATAACACAAAGTAATCTTTAGTGAGTAATTCTAAAAAAAATTCCATAATTTTTAATATTAATTTTATTATTTTTTATAAAAATTGACTTTAATTTAAGTAGACAAAAGTAGGTCTTTAGTGTATTTAATTTTTATGATAATTATCACTAGAAACCTTGCTGTTACTGATATTTTAAAACTACACGCTCTCCAACTACTATATCTATTGAACGAATACGTTGTAGTACATTTTATCAATTAAAATGAGCCATTTATTTAGTATCCGAGGAGATTAGACATTTATCATTTTTCCACTTCCCCATAAGTTCCTCTTTCTGAATTACTTCTCCATTGCATGTCAAAAAATTCCCTTTTTCGTCCTTTTTTATAATTTTCATTTTACCTTTCTCAATAGCATTTACAATTCTATAAACCAACCCGTTTTTAGAAACAATACTTCCTTTTGCAATTAATTTTAAGCCTTCCTCATTATTGTGTAAATCCATTTCAGTTGAAATTTCATCTGGCACAACACCATCTTCTAATTTTTGTTTCTTGTACGTTAAATAATTTTCTTTTTCATGTGCCTCCCCTAAAGAACGAGCAGCATTTTCACCCATTTCTTGCGCTAGTCTTGCCATCCAATAAGCATGTCTAAAAGCATCTACCTGCCCACCTGCTCCATCTTTATCTAACAAATCTGTTTTTGCAATTGAATCTGAAACCCTATTTGTTTCTTTAGAAATTTCTAAAGATTTTGTCGCCTTAAAAGGATGAAAAAATACCCATTTTTTAATTGGTGGAGAGAGCTTAAAAAAACTTTTAAAATTAGATTGTCCAAATGAATGTACAGTAAAAAGTATCGTTAAAAGAAATAGTGTCTTTTTCATTTTGAAAATAATGATTTGTAAAAAACAAAAATACTCCTTTTAATCGAAAAACAAATTGATGCGTAAACTTCCATACCACTTATTTTTAAAAAAACATTCAACAGCAAACTCCTTTATGAGTCTTAATTTCAAAGTAGTAATACTTGATATTAATCAATTTTAAAAATTTAGTACAAAAAAAATCATCTTAATTATAAAAATTAAAATGATTTAAATATATGTTTTTAAAAAACAGGAATCACTTCCTAAAAAATTGAAGAAATTGGGGGAAACCTTAATTATTTGTAGCAAAACTAAAGTTAATTAAAAACATTTTTAGATAATAATACTCCAAAAAACTGTAGAAATGGGAAAATAAATAAGAATTCACCTACTTTTTTAAGTGAAAACGGCTTTTAAATTATAGAAACTTAATGTTATTCGAATAAATTCAAAAAAACATTACACATATTTTTTTCTAAACTCTTCTGGTGTAGAATTAGTGTGTTTTTTAAAATATTTATACAAATTGGTAGGCTCATTAAAACCAGTTTTAAAAGCAATTTCTTTTATAGAAAGATTATAATGTATCAGCAATCTTTTCACTTTAATTATAACAGTATCATCTATAAACTCTTTAGCAGATTTGTTTGCTATAAATTTTACAACCATATTAAGCTTCTTTGCAGAATACCCTAACTTATTTGCATAATCATACACTTTTTTAGTTTTGTAGTAATCTTCTTCTAGTAAATTTTGAAATATAATAAACTCTTTTAAATACCTACTTTGTTGCAAAGTGTTATAGCCTGTCGATTTAATTCTATAAATCAAAGTAATTAAAATATGTAATAAACTCCTTATCAGTTTAAAAGAATAAATATCATTTACAACTAAAACCTCTTTTTCTATTCCTTTTATTAATTTAAAAATACTCTCAAAATCGCAGTCTTTTAATTGTGTTTTTGGAGAAACTAATAACTCATTAAACATCTGAATTGCATTTGCAACCTCAATTTCATTTAAATAACTATTTAAAAACTCTTCTTTAAAACATAATAGAAAACCTTTTGTTGCCTTATTTAAATAAAACCGATGCATTTGATCTTTTCTAATAGCCAAAATAGTCCCTTTATCATATTCATAATCAGAAAAATCTATTGAGTGTTTACCTTTTCCTTCTGTTATAAAAATTAATGCATAAAAATCTACTTTATGATTTTTTGTAAGAATTTCTTCACTTTCAAACTTATCTAAGTCTTGAAAATTAACAATATCAAAATTTGATTGCTGGAGTTTTAAGTAATTATGGGTTCTGTGTAGGGTAATTGACATCTATTTAAGGTATTAAAACCTCTAAAATACAGATTATTATTTTAGTCCTTTTATAATTATTGTATTTCCATTAAAAACAATTGCATCTTCCATCTTTTTACCTAACAACAACTTACCGATTGGGGACGAAACAGAAATAGCAAAATACACTACATTATCAACTGTAAGTTGACCTGCAGAAATAGATAAAAAATAATTAGCCATAGTTGTTTCAATCACCGTGCCTAAATGCGCAATATTAGACGTTTTAGAAACATCAATTTTAGCTAAAATTTCTTTCATTTGTGTAATTCCGGCAAGTTGCTGACTCGCTTTTTCCATTTCTAACTGCAACATGGCTCTACCAGTTTCATGCTTATCGCCAGCAGAACTTTTAGTTTCTGATTGCAATGCTTTTTGATTAGAGGATATAATTTCAGTAACCGTGTTTAAGCGTTTATTTACAAAAGCTTCACACTGCTTATAAAGTGCTTCTTTAACTTTTAATTGCGTCATATATTATTTTTATTTTTCTAAAGAAAACACAAAGGCACCATAATTTCCATGATGCGAAATTGAGCAAGATTTGGTTAATAATTTTTCCTTGTGATAAAACAAAGGAGCTCCAATAATTGTTTTTACTTTTACGATTTCATCGGATAAAACTCCTGTTTCTATCGACAATTGTGTTTTTAAATCGATATAAATATTTTTTGATGCGCCAATCTTTAAAAAAATAGCAACCTTACTGCTCTCTTCTTTGGCAATTGTATGAATATAAAGTGGATTATAACTTGTACTTGTGCAATATTTATTTTCTTCAAAAAGAACAAACCCTTCTGTTTTAGAAACTAAACTACATTCAAATTTTTGAGGTGCAAAAAAGCGCTTTTCTATTTTTTGAGTATAACATTTATAAGCCGCTTCTTTCATAGACCAAAATTGCCAAACTTTAAAAAAAGGATTCTCAGCATCATGGATTTCTTCTTGTTCATTTTGGGTGAATTGTTTCTCTAAAAATCCTTTTCGCAGCCAATTACTTTCCGTTCTAGCAAGGTTTAAATCTACAATATCATTGCCAATATTATGCATCCATTTTAGATTGAATTACAGCAATAGTAGCTTTTACAGAAAGCATTTTCTCCATAGAATCGTTGTCTATTTCTATTTTAAACTCATCTTCTACATCTAAAATAATATCTACCAAATTTGCAGAATTTATTTCTAAATCATTTATAAAATCTGTTTCTTCTGATAAATTTTTAAAACCTTCTTCGTTTTGAATATATGGTTTTACAATAACAGTTAATTTCGATATAATTTCTTCTTTTGTCATTTTTATAGTTATTTACACTTCGACAAGCTCAGTGTGACATTGTTAGTTTTTATTGTTCCAGCGTTTTTAATTATTAACTTTCATAAATTTATATCAAAAATTAAAAACACTAATTAACGCTACGCATATCAGTCTGAGCCTGTCAAAGTCTATTTTTCATATTTCTTAAAGATAACACATGCGTTTACGTCACCAAAACCAAAACTTGCTTTTGCTAAAATAGTAATGCTTTTCTCAATCAATTTAGTCGGAATTTTATCTGTAGAAATTAATTCAGAAATTTCCGGATGAACATCTTCACAATTGATATTCGGAAACACAAACTGTTCTTTAATTTGCAAAACGGAAGCCACAGATTCAATAGCACCAGAAGCAGCCAAACAATGGCCAACCATAGACTTTAAAGAGTTAATAGTTGGAAAATCAGTTCCTCTTCTTTGCAATGCTTTGGTCCAATTTTCTATTTCTAAACTGTCTTTAGAAGTAGCTGTTAAATGTCCGTTTATTACATCTATTTCATCTGCAGAAATACAAGCATCTAAAATTGCATCTGTAATACATTTCTGAACAGCTTCTGCATTCGGAGCCGTTAACGTTCCGCCATTTCTTTGTCCGCCAGAATTTATATTTCCACCTAAAACCTCTGCATAAATTGTAGCTTTTCTTTCTAAAGCACTTTCTAAAGATTCTAAAACCAAAGCTCCCGCTCCACTTCCAGGAACAAAACCAGACGCAGTTTCACTCATCGGTCTCGATCCTTTTTCTGGCGTTTCATTGTGCTTATAAGACATCACTCTCATGGCATCAAACCCACCCCAAGTATACAAACTACTATCACTAGAACTGCCGACCAACATTCTTTTTGCCTTTCCGTTTTTAATACGTTCAAAACCTAATAACAAGGCTTCTGTACCCGTTGTACAAGCAGATGAATTTGTGGTTACTTGGTTTCCTAAACCTAAAATCCCGCCTAAATATGCCGAAATTCCGCTTGCCATTGTTTGCACTACAGAAGTACTTCCTAAACGTCTTACATTTTGATCGTCAATTTTATAAATTGCTTCTCTAAATTTTTCAATTCCCGAGGTTCCTGTTCCAAAAATTAAACCAGAATCATAGTCTAATTTAGAGTTCTCATCTACAGAAAAACCTGCATCTTTCCAGGCATCAATTCCTGCCATACAACCGTATAAAATCGACGTACTGTTAAATCCCCGTAATTGTAAAGGTGTTAAATAGGCTGCTTTTTTTTCTTCGGAAACCTCAGGGATTCCACCAATACAGCAAGAAAAACCTTTGTCTTTTAAATTTTGATGAAAGGTAATCCCCGATTTCCCTGTTTTTATTGCATTTGTAAATTCTTGCAAACCAACGCCATTTGGCGCAACAACCCCTAAACCCGTAATTACAACTCTGTTTTTCATTTTTAAATATTTAGACCTCACAGGTTTTAAAAACCTGTGAGGTCTATTAAAATTAACCTTTTATCATGCCAGAAATGGTTCCTCTGCAAACCAATTCATTTTTCTCATTCACCATTTTTACTTTGCACTTTAACTTATTGAATCTAAAAAATTCTTTCTCCGAAATTACAGTTACTTTTTCATTCGGTAAAACCGGTAAATAGAAATCAACCTGATTAGAAGTTAACGCAATTTGTAGTTTTTTTTCTTCGGATAAAATTTCGTCTTTTAATAAATAAATACCCAAACACACAACACCAATTTGTGCCATGGTTTCCGTTAGAATAACACCTGGCGTAATCGGATTTCCTTTAAAATGGCCTTCATAAAAAAAGGCACTTTCGTTGAAGGTGTAATTTCCAGTAACTCCATTTTCTGAAATTTCTGTGAGTTCATCAACAAACAAAAAAGGCGTTGTATAAGGAAGATTTTTTATGATTTCTATTTGGTTCATTTATTTAGTTTAACAGACCTCACAGGTTTTTAAAACCTGTGAGGTCTAATTCAAATTCAATTACCATTCCAACAATATTCGCTGTGCCGAAAAACCAGGACCAAAACTTAACATAAGCCCTCTTTCTCCTTTTGCCGGATTCCGATCCATAAATCGTTCTAAAACATACAAAACAGTTGCGCTGGACATATTACCGTACAAACGTAAAACTTCTTTTGTATCGTCTATATTTTTGCCTAAAACACCGAATAAATCTTCTACCGTTTGTACAATTTTCTTTCCTCCTGGATGAAAAATTAAGTGGTCTACATCATCAATCGTTAAATTATTTCGTTCTAAAAAAGGATGCACAATTGCCGGAAAATGATCTGATATTTTCTGAGGAACTTCCTTATCCAATATCATTTGCAAACCTGTATTTACCAATTTAAATCCCATCATAGAAGTCGCATCGTAAAAATGATACATCGCTTCATCAATAACTGCAGGTCCTTCATCATCTCCATAAGAAGATAAAATAACCGCAGAAGCTCCATCACCAAAAATAGCAGCACTTACAATATTTGTCATCGAATAATCTTCTAACTGAAACGTTGCTGTTGGTGCTTCTACTGCAATTACGGCTGCTCTTTTATTAGGGTTTGCCTTTAAAAAATTCTTTGCATAAATAATTCCAGAAACTCCTGCTGCACAACCCATTTCTGTAACAGGTAAACGCACAATATCTTGTTTCATTTGCAGGGAATTAATCAAATAAGCATCCATAGACGGAATCATAATTCCGGTACAACTTACGGTAATTATATAATCGATATCCGTAGGTTTTAAACTCGCTTTTTTTAAAGATTTTTTTAAAGATTGTTCTGCTAATTTTACAACTTCACGTGCGTAAATATCATTTTTTTCCTCAAAAGAAGTTGCTATAAAAACCTCTTCTGGATCCATAATAGAATAGCGCTTGTCTACGCCTGCTCCTTCAAAAAGTTTAATCACTTTTCTTTGAAAACGAGTATCTTGATCTTGCATCCATAATTTTACAAACGGAATAATATCTTTTGTTTCTCTGTGATATTTTGGAAGTTGTTTTGCAACTGATGTTATTTTTACTTTCATATTAATGTATTACACAGAGATTCACAGAGTTTTTTCACAGAGATTCTCGGAGGTTTATATATAATTTTTTGATACGTATTTCACTGATTATCGACTATTTTGTGTTTAATTTTTTCTAATTTATGTCAACTTTAAATTAAAAACCTAAAACCTTGAACTCTTAAGTATCCACTGAAAACGGAATGCCCATTTCCAAGAAATTTGTGGTTTTACATTTAATTTTTGAGAGACTCCTTCTAAATCTTTTCTTTTGAATCCTCTTAAAACAGATGTTAATCCGTCTTCAATAATCATTTTATTTTTGATAAAAAGAGACAACAACATAAACAGATAATACGCTAATTTATGTCGATGCAAATCATTCACTACAATTCCTATTTTTGTTTGTTTTAGTGTATTTCCTAGAAAAGAAACCAATTGTTCTTCTTTAAAATGATGTAAAAATAAGGTTGCCAATACCACATCGAATTGTCTGTTTTTAAAAGCTTCAGAAAAAATATCTTCCGTTTTAAAACTCAGTTCTGGAAATGCTGCCGATAATTCATTTGCGTACGCTATTGCTGTTGGGTTTGCATCTATGCCTAACAGCTTCATTTTATAGCCTTTTTTCCTTCCGAATTTTGCTACATCTCGTAAAATATCTCCATGACCACAACCAATATCTACAATGGTTAACTCTTGTTCTTTTGGATGATTTTTTAATACTTTTTTCAGTGAATTTAAAGTTACTAAATTTCCGCCTAAATACCGATTTATATTTTCTAATTTATCTAAAGTATCTCGCAGCAAATCTCCGCCAATAGAAAAATCATCCATCAGTTCTTCTTTGTCTGTTCTATTTTTTGTGCTGATAAAAAAATCCATTAAACTTTCATTGGTTTACCATGTGTTTGCTTGATTATTATGGGTAATAAAAAAGGTAGTTTCTTTAATATTTGAAGTAAAATAGCTGCAATTTTATCTTTTCGAAATAACATTGCAATAAAATGACCTGCTTTCAAACGCAAACTAAATTTTTTATTCCACTGTCTAATATATTGCTTTTCGAGCTCTTTTCTAGATATATTTTCACCATTCAAGTAATTTAAAATCAATTTAGATGCAATTTGTGCCGATTGAATTGCCATACTCATTCCGTTTCCACAAAGCGGATGAATCATTCCTGCAGAATCGCCGCACATTAAAATATGGTTTTCTACTGGTTTTTTGGTTTCAAAAGAAATCTGACTTATCGTTAATGGTTTCTCGAAAATTGCTTCAGAATTATCGAAAATTTCTTTTAAATACTGATTTTTAAAAACGACTTGCTCCTGAAAATCATCAATGTTTTTATACTTTTTAAAGGACTCATAATTGGTGATATAACACAAATTAATTGCATTTTTTTCCACTTTAGAAACACCACAATAACCACCTTTAAAATTATGAAGTGCTACTAAATCTTCTTTAAAATTTCCTTTTACATGAATTTTAACACCTAAATAAGGTGATTTTTTCTTGATAAACTCGCGTTCCATTTTCACATCTAATAAAGAACGTTTGCCAAAAGCTCCAATGGTAATTTTAGAAGTGAAGGTATTATTTTCTTTCGTTTCAACGGAAAATACATCATTTTCAAAAGCAACATTTATGACGGAATCTTTTAAAATTGTAACACCATTTTTTATTGCTTTTTCTGATAAAAGAAGATCTAATTGATATCGTGAAATCCCGAATCCGCCCAAAGGTAACTTTGCCGAAATAAGATTATTCTTTGTAGTTGATAATTGAAATTCAGAGATTTTAACAGCACCAAAATTAAACGGATTAATCTCTAAAAAGTCTAAATAAGGTAAAACTTCATTCGAAATATATTCTCCACAAACTTTGTGCTTCGGATATTCATTTTTCTCAATTAACAAAACCTTTTTATTAAATTTTGATAAATGAATTGCGTTACATAAACCCGCTAAACCACCACCAATAATAATTACATCTGCAACTAAATTGCTTTTATTATAACTATCTGTGTTTATAGGTTTTTTCATTTTAATCTATTGACTTTTACAATGCTTTTTCAAAACAAATACTATTTTCTACTCCTTTGTATTGTCCGTAATTTGGAATCTTTTTATAATTGCATTTGGTATAAAATTTTACTGCTTCCACTTGTCTTTCACCAGTTTCTAGCACACATTTTTTATATCCTAATTCTTTAGCCCAAATTTCTAATTCTTGTAATACTTTTTTAGCAACTCCTTTTCCTCTATCATCCGGAGAAACAAACATTCTTTTTACCTCTACAGAAGTATTATCAAACTTTTTTATTGCTCCACAGCCAACTGCTTTTTTATCAACAGAAACAACCACTACATTCTTTAAAACATCAATATTATTAAACTGATTATAAAAAGCATGTTCTGCTCCATCCTTCATTTTTAAGTAGGCATCTAACTGTTTTACCAAATTAATAAAATCTGGGTTTTCAGAATTTGTTCTGATAATTTCTATTTTCATTTTTAATGTTATTTATGTCATTTTAAACCCGATAAAAAATAATGAACCCGAAATAATAACCTACAATTTAGTCTTTTCTCTAATAAGATGTATGGTTTTTCCTTTCAGTTTGTCATTTCGACCTTTTGAGAGAAATCACATAAAGTTACTCTGTTTAATGTTTTCTAGATTATGAGATTTCTCCTATCGTCGAAATGACAATTGGAAGTATTATTAATCCTTTTCATTTTTAGGCAAGCCTACGGGAATTGAACTCTTCATAATTTAAATTAACAAATTACTAAGTAATCCTTACCATAATTTTGTAGCATACAAAAAGACGCTTAGCGTCAGAATTCAAACTTTAATTGTACCCAAACAGGTTCTTTATTTTCGGTATTTAAATTACCAAAAGATAAGCCTAATAAACGAACTGAATTTGTAATTTTATCTTGAAACAACAATTCTTTTACAACAGGAAAAAACTCGTTTTTGGTCTGCATAAAATATTCCTTGGTTTTACTTCTTGTCTGTTGTGTAAAATCTGAATATTTAATTTTTAAAGTAATTGTCTTTCCTTTTGTATCTGTTTTGGTCATGCGTCTTTCTAACTCATCCGCAATTTTCTCTAACTTTTCTATCATAAATATTTCCGAAGAAATATTTTCACTAAAAGTTCTCTCTGCAGCAACAGACTTTCTAATTCTGTTTGGTTTTACTGCGCTATTATGAATTCCGCGAACAATATTATAATAATGAGCACCCGATTTCCCGAAAGATTTAATCAGTTCTTCTAAGGTTTTTTTCTTTAAATCATTCCCAACAAATATGCCTAAATTATACATTTTTGCAGCGGTAACTTTACCCACTCCATAAAACTTATTGACGGGTAATTCTTCTAAAAACTGAATTACCTCATCTGGATGCACTGTTTTTTGTCCGTTAGGCTTGTTAATATCCGAAGCTACTTTTGCTATAAATTTGTTTATCGAAATTCCAGCGGAAGCTCTTAATCCAGTTTCTTCAAAAATTCGCTCTCTGATTTCCTTGGCAATGGTATTTGCAGATGGATTTCCTTTTTTATTCTCTGTAACATCTAAATACGCTTCATCTAAAGAAAGTGGCTCAACCAAATCTGTATACTCGTAAAAAATGTCTCTAACTTTTTGTGATATTTCTTTATAGCGAGGGAAATCACTATCAACAAAAATTAAATGCGGACATTTTTGCTTTGCCAACGTACCGCTCATGGCAGATTTTACTCCAAATTTACGAGCTTCATAACTCGCTGCAGAAATAACCCCTCTTCTACCTTCTCCACCTACTGCAATTGCTTTCCCTCTTAATTCGGGGTTGTCTAACTCTGCTACAGATGCGTAAAACGCATCCATATCTACATGAATTATTTTTCTAAAAGGTGGTTGCAATTCCATGTTTCGAAAATACAAAATGAGTTCTCAATCTATCAATATTTTGTTATAATATTCATAATTCATTTTAAAGCGTTCTATCAACAATAAAAACTACTTAGTACATTAATTTACATCAACAGGAATTTAATATTTTCTTACAATCTGCAAAAGTATAAGATCAATCTAAAATAGTATCGCGGTCTATAAAATGGTCAATTAAAAGAGCCATCAATAAAACCAATTGTTTAATTGGGTTTGTTAATGAAAGTTTGTTATTTTTCTTCGACTTATATCGTATATTTGCAGACAATTTAGATTTAATCTATTTAAAATTATGATAAAAGTTTCAGACACAGCAAAGAAGAAAGTCATAGAATTAATGACTGACGATGGCTTTAATGCAGTAACCGATTTTGTACGCGTTGGTGTAAAAAGTGGTGGTTGTTCAGGTTTATCTTACGATTTAACTTTTGATAACAAACAAGAAGAAAACGATAAAGTTTTTATAGAGAATGATGTAAAAATCATTGTTGATAAAAAAAGCTTTTTATATTTAGTAGGAACCACCTTAGAATATTCTGGAGGTTTAAACGGAAAAGGATTTGTATTTAACAACCCAAACGCAAATAGAACTTGTGGTTGTGGAGAATCATTCTCACTTTAAAAATTTAAGAAAAAGATGTCAAAGTATACAGAGGAGCAGCTAGAAGAAGAATTAAAAACCCAAGAATATAAATACGGTTTTTATACAGATATAGAAAGTGACACATTTCCTGTAGGATTAAGTGAAGATGTTGTTCGCGCAATTTCTAAAAAGAAAAACGAGCCAGAATGGATGACTGAATGGCGTTTAGAAGCGTACAGGGTTTGGGAAAAAATGGAAGAACCAGAATGGGCAAATGTGCATTATGAGAAACCAAAGTTTCAAGACATTGCTTATTATTCTGCACCAAAAAAGAAGCCACAGTTAAACTCTTTAGATGAAGTAGATCCAGAATTATTAGACACTTTTAAGCGTTTAGGAATCTCTTTAGATGAGCAAAAAAAATTAGCTAATGTAGCTGTAGATATTGTAATGGATTCTGTTTCTGTTGCGACTACTTTTAAGAAAACATTAGGTGAAAAAGGTATTATTTTTATGCCTATTTCTGAAGCAATTCAAGAACACCCAGAATTGGTTAAAAAATATTTAGGAACCGTTGTACCAACAACAGACAACTTTTATGCAGCATTAAATTCGGCAGTTTTTTCTGATGGATCTTTTTGTTACATTCCAAAAGGTGTAAAATGTCCGATGGAACTTTCTACCTATTTCAGAATTAACGAAGGAGGAACAGGACAGTTTGAAAGAACTTTAGTTGTTGCAGACAAAGGTAGTTATGTTTCTTATTTAGAAGGATGTACAGCACCAAGTAGAGATGAAAATCAATTACACGCAGCTGTTGTAGAATTAATTGCATTAGATGATTCAGAAATTAAATATTCTACCGTACAAAACTGGTATCCTGGGAATAAAGAAGGAAAAGGTGGAGTTTACAATTTTGTTACTAAAAGAGGTATTTGCGAAAACAATGCAAAAATTTCTTGGACACAAGTAGAAACTGGTTCTGCTGTAACATGGAAATATCCTTCTTGTATTTTAAAAGGAAATAACTCTGTAGGTGAATTTTATTCTATTGCAGTTACTAATAATTTTCAACAAGCAGATACCGGAACAAAAATGATTCACTTGGGTAAAAACACCAAGTCTACCATTATATCTAAAGGTATTTCTGCAGGTAATTCTCAAAACTCTTATAGAGGTTTGGTACATATTGGAGCAAGAGCAGAAAACGCTCGTAACTTCTCACAATGTGATTCTTTATTAATGGGTAACGCTTGTGGAGCACACACTTTCCCTTATATAGAAGCTAAGAATAAATCGGCACAAATAGAACACGAAGCAACTACAAGTAAAATTGGTGAAGAACAATTATTTTACTGTAACCAACGTGGTATAGATACAGAAAAAGCCATTGCTTTAATTGTAAACGGATTTAGTAAAGAGGTTTTAAATAAATTACCAATGGAATTTGCAGTGGAAGCTCAAAAATTATTGGAAATCAGTTTAGAAGGAAGTGTTGGATAATTAATTACCAACCATAAGATATATAATTATTAAAATAATGCTTCTAGCCAAAAGCTAAAAGCCAATAGCATAAAAAGGATGTTAAAAATAGAGAATTTACAAGCGAGTATTGATAATAAATCAATTTTAAAAGGATTGAATTTAGAAGTAAAAGCAGGTGAAGTACATGCAATTATGGGACCTAATGGTGCTGGTAAAAGTACTTTAGCAAATATTATTGCAGGAAAAGAAGATTATGAAGTTACTGCTGGTACAATTGAGTTAAATGGTGAAGATATTAGTGAATTAGCACCGGAAGAAAGAGCACATAACGGTGTGTTTTTATCTTTTCAATATCCTGTAGAAATTCCTGGAGTTTCTGTAACAAACTTTATTAAAACTGCTATTAACGAAACTCGTAAAGCAAAAGGTTTAGAAGACATGCCAGCAAAAGACATGTTAAAGATGATCCGAGAAAAATCTGAATTGTTAGAAATAGACCGTAAATTCTTATCTCGTTCTTTAAACGAAGGTTTTTCTGGAGGAGAAAAGAAACGTAACGAAATTTTTCAAATGGCAATGCTAGAGCCAAAATTAGCTATTTTAGATGAAACAGATTCTGGTTTAGATATTGATGCTTTGCGTATTGTTGCAAACGGTGTAAATAAATTAAAATCTAAAGACAACGCTGTTATTGTAATTACACACTACCAACGTTTATTAGATTATATCGTACCAGATTTTGTACACGTTTTACACGATGGTAAAATTGTAAAAAGTGGAGACGCTTCTTTAGCTTTGGAATTAGAAGCAAAAGGATATGACTGGATTAAACAAGAATTAGTTTAAAATGTTTCTTGTTTCTATTGTTTAAAGTTTCATGTTTTGGCAACTATAAGAAGATTCGAAGATTTAGAAATATGGCAACTAGCTAGAAAATTAGCTCAGCAAGTTATTTTTATTTCTAAAAATACTGATTTGAAAAAACGATTATCGTTTTAAAGATCAAATTAAAGCTTCTTCTGGTTCAGTAATGGATAACATTGCTGAAGGTTTTGAAAGGGATGGAAATTTAGAGTTTAGACAATATTTATCAATTGCAAAAGGTTCTGCTGGAGAAGTTCGTTCACAATCTTACAGACTCTTTGATTCGGAATATATTTCTGAAGAAAAATTAAACAATTTAATTATTGAATGTGAACATTTGAGTAAAAAAATAGCAAATTTTATCAGCTATTTAAATAAAAGAGATTTTAAAGGAACTAAGTTCAAGTAGTCACAACTTGAAACAAAAGAAACTTTAAACCTGAAACTTATAAAACAATGGAATTAAAAGATAAAATAGTATCGTCTTATGTTGCTTTTGAAAATGATGTAGATATCAATTCAGAAATACATGATATACGTACAAAAGCATTACAAAATTTTGAAGCACTAGGGTTTCCTACCAAAAAATTGGAAGAATGGAAATACACTTCTTTAAACTCAATTTTAAAACAAGATTATAGTATTTTCCCTAACAAAGAAAATAACGTTGAATTTGCAGATGTAAAACAGTATTTTATTCATGATATTGACACCTATAAAATTATTTTTATAGACGGAAAATACAGTTCTTTTCTTTCTGATGTAACACATGATGGAAAAGATATTTGTTTACTTTCTTCAGCAATATCAAAAGCTAAATATAGTCCTGTTATAGAAAACTACTTCAATAAAATTGCAAAACAAGATAATTTAACCTCGTTAAATACTGCATTCGCCAATGAAGGGGCTTACATTTATATTCCTAGAAATGTAGAAGTAGAAAAGCCTATTCAGATTATTAATTTTACAACAGGTTCGGAAGCTGCTACAATGATACAGCCAAGAAACTTAATTGTTGTAGAAGAAAATGCACACGTTCAAATTATAGAGCGTCACCAAAGTTTAACAGACAATGCTGTGTTGTCTAATGTTGTAACGGAGGTTTTTGCAGCTAAAAACTCTACGGTAGACATTTATAAAATTCAGAACGACAAAATAAATGCTTCTTTAGTAGATAATACGTACATAGAACAAAAAACAAACAGTGTTGTTTCTGTACATACATTCTCTTTTGGAGGAAATATCACCAGAAATAATTTAAATTTCTATCAACGTGGAGAACATATGGACTCTATCTTAAAAGGAATTACAATTATTGAAGGAAAACAACATGTAGATCACCACACTTTGGTACATCATATAGAACCAAATTGTGAATCTCATCAAGATTATAAAGGTATTTTTGACGAGCGCTCTACCGGTGTTTTTAATGGTAAAGTAATTGTAAATAAAGAAGCTCAAAAAACAAATGCATATCAACAAAACAACAATGTTTTAATTAGTGATAAAGCAACGATTAATGCAAAACCACAATTAGAAATTTTTGCTGATGATGTAAAATGTTCTCACGGTTGTACTATTGGTCAATTAGATGATGATGCTTTATTTTACATGCAACAACGTGGTATTCCTAAAAAAGAAGGGAAAGCATTGTTAATGTTTGCTTTTGCAAATACTGTCTTAGAAAGCGTTAAAATCCCAGAGGTAAAACAACGTATCACTAAATTAATTGCAGAGAAACTAAACGTTAATATTGGTTTCGAATTATAAATTTCGAAATTACTTTCTTATACAAAAAATAGAACCACGCAGATTGCGTGGTTTTTTTATATTTATAATTTTTGTAACTTTATAAAAAAACTGAAGATTATGAATAAAACAATTAAAACAGTATTATTAATAGCAGGAGTTGCATTACTTGTTTATGGAACTTACACTATGATACAACCAGAAACAGAAGTATCAATTGGCGATCTAGATTTAATAAAATCTCAAGACAACACCAATTCTTATATCACTATCGCACTAGGTATTGCTGCTGTAGCACTTAGTTTGATAAAAGGTAAAAATTAATAAACCTACCATTAAATTGTATAATAAAACCACTTAGAAATAAGTGGTTTTATTTTGTTTTATCATAAATAGTTTACTCTGGTCTTGCTTTTAATTTTCTGATAAATAACGAATACACATAAATTGTAATTATACTAACCAACAGTATTGCCCAAAAACCATAATTCTGAAACCACGTTTCAAAATTACTTTTATAATTATAATTTTGAGGATTTAACTCTAAATAAACATCTTTTAAAAATCTAGAATAACTAAAAGCAGCGAACAAAAAGAAAGTTGGTACTGCAAATAAAACTAACGACCAAAAGATAGATATTATCGTTTTTTTCCAATTTAAAATATAGGAAAAAATTGAAAAAACGATAATTAAAAACGAGATAAACAACATTATAAAGTACTCGTTATATTTACTATACCCAAACAAATTGTTAGAAGAAGACATTAACCAAACTATTAATACCAAAACAACCAAACTTGCTACAAAACTTAACAATATTGTTTTAATACTTGTTGTTTTAAATATTAAAATAAGAATGCTTAAACAAAAAGAAAAGGCAATTATAAAATACAAAAAGACAATATCAAAACCAGAGAAATAAGATTCATATACGTTCTTAAAAAAATTATCAGTATCATTAAAATCGAAGTATAAACTCTTAGAATACGGAATATCTTTACCCGAAGATAAATTGTTTACTCCATAACCAGTTCTTGCATAATACTCTTCTTTTGGGTTACTCGTATATATCAATTCAGTTAAAAGGTAATTTGGTTTATTATCGATTAATTGAAACCAATTGTCTACCGTTAAGTTATGTTTTATTTCATATTTTTTTGAGATAGAAAGCACCTTTTTTAACCCTTCTTTTATTTTAACATCATCTTTATTATTTAATATTTCTTGATAGAAATTAAGCTGATTTTTATAATCTAAAGTATCTTGACCGTAATTAAATTTCTCTTTTGAGTAATTGAATAAAGATGGATTTAAAAACTCTTTAAACTCACTTATATCAATTATAGTTCTATCTTCAAAATTATCAAAATCAATCGAAGATCTAGTTTTGTAAGCGTTATTCGTTTCTAAATCATAATTATTATTGAACTTATAAAACTGTAAAAAATGATCATTCTTTTTGAAAAAAACCTGAGTAGTATCAATATTATCTGTTAAATTCTGCTCATAACCTACTGCAACCTTTAAAGGAAAAGGAGCTGGATACTCTTTTTTATCTATTTCATACTCATCTTGTTCTTGCATTAAAAACAAACTAAACTTATTAAAAGTCTTAATATCTTTATCTAATTCTTGCCAATTATAAAGAGATCTTGTTTTAATTTTTAAACCTGTTTTAAAAGAATAAAATTGTGTTGTACTTATTAAAATGATGAGAAATACAATACAAAATTGCTGAAAAATCATTCCCTTTTTTATAGAATACAAATTTTTAAAAGCATTGTTTCTTAGGTAAAAAATAATCCAAATTAATAAGATAAAAATAGAAATCAACACGTTGTAATACACGTTAGATGTAAAAAAGAAAAAATCATCTAACTTATAATGTTCTTTTAAGTCTGCTAAACCATTAACAGAAGAAAAGCCAATTAAAAAGAAAAGCAAATGAACAATTATATTTACTCCAAGCATCCAAACTAAACGAGTATTCCATATTAATGGATAATGCTCTAAAAGGTATTTATTTATTTTATTGATGAAATTCATTCTTATTGTTTAGATGATTAATACACGAAAAAGCGTCTGGTAGATTTAGAAATATCTCTGATATACGTTACATTTAATTGATGACTTGCAATCGTATTTAGCACAATATTAAATGTAATATCATGCTTAAAGTACAAGATATAAACACCTCCATTAAACTCTAGCTTTTCTAAATTCAGTTCTTTAAAAACAGTTTCTAGCTCTTCTCTAGAATTGGTTGCATCTAATTCTATAATTAACTGCTTTGCTGTTTTTTCTTCTATATTTAATTGATTAGAAGGTTTACCGTTTCTTAAATAAATAACCTCATCAGAAATTTTTTCTACTTCATATAATTGCTGAGAAGAAAACACCATTGCAATTGGGTTTACAGGAGATTTAGACATCATCTTTAAATCTTCTAAGATAATTTGTTGTGCTAAAATATCTAAGTTTGCCAACGGCTCATCTAACAAAATAATTTCTGGCTTGCGTAACATTGTTCTTGCCAACTCAAAACGCATTTTATATCCAGAAGAAAGTTCGCTCCATTTTAAATCTTTGTATTTCCAAAGACCAAACCGGGCAACCATCATTAAAACTAATAAATCATTTTTTTCACCTTTTACACCATAATGTACCAACGCAAATTTTAAATTATCTAAAACTTTACCATACCAAACTGCAGTTCTTTGCGGTATGTAAACCAATTTAGACAACACATCGTAAGCGTCTTTATTTTTTGATGAAAAAGAATATTCTAAACTACCTGCAGATACTTTATTTAAAGAAGCCAACACCGTTAATAACGTTGTTTTTCCATTTCCATTTTCGCCAACCAAACCAAAAATATCTCCTTTTTTCAATTCGATATTTACAGGACCTAAAACAAAACGACCTTTGTTATAATCTTTGGTAATGTTATCTGCTTTTAAAATTGTTGTACCAACTAAGTTTTTGGTTTCAATTTTTATCTTTTTAAGTTGATTACAGCATTCTGTAAATAACAAAAGTAATGACGATTTATCATCACTACTTTCATTTTCATATTTTTCTACAAAGTCTAATACTTTGGCAAAAACTTCTACAGAATCGGTGTTTAAAGAAGCATCTAAAAGCGTTCTATACCCTAAAGAAAAATCGCCTCTCTTAAAATATAAAAGCGCATTTTCTATTAATTCTTCTTGTGTTTGTATCATATTTCTTTTAATTCTAGCAATTTTTCTAATTTAGAAATAATAAAATTTATTTAATCGATTCAATCACCCCCTTTAAAAAGGTGTTTTCATCAAAATTATTTAAACCAAAACGGACAATTACCATCTCTTGATCTGGTAAAACGTACACTCTTTGTCCTTGAAAGCCATCTGCATAATACATGTTTTTAGGCACGTCCTTAAAATCATTTTCTGCATTTAGCCAGAACTGCGCACCATAAGTTCCGTTAGAACCTCTCGTTGGTGTTCTTATATAGTTAACCCATTCTTTGGTAAATAATTGTTCTCCATTCCAATTTCCATTTTTAAGGTATAAAAGCCCAAATTTAGACCAATCTCTTGCAGTTGCCCATGAATAAGAAGAACCTACGTAGTTTCCGCTTAAATCAGCTTCTAAAACCATAGAGTTCATCCCTATTTTATCAATAAAGTTGACATACCAAAAGTCTAAATATTCTTGATGTGTTTTAAAGTAAGTTCTTAAAATACCTGATAATAAATTGGAGGTTCCAGAAGAGTAATTCCAACTTTCGTTTGGGGTACCAACCAAAGGCTTATTTTCTTGCATCTTAGTCATATTTCTTTCTAAAAACAACATTTTAGTCGCATCAGAAATTTCCCCATAATTCTCATCCCATTCTAAACCAGAATTCATTTGTAATAAATTATTGATCGTAATCTTTTTACGCTCATCATTTTGCCAAGAATCAATTGGAGCTTTGTCAAACACATTAATTCCACCTTGAGTTTGCATAATTCCAAATACAGTACTTAACAAACTCTTCGTCATAGACCAGCCTAAAAGTTTTGACTCTTTATGAAATCCGTCTGCATATTTTTCTGAAACAATTTGATCTTTATAAACAACCAAAACAGCTCTTGTTTTATTGGTAGGATCAAATAACAAATCTACAGATTCATCAATTTTATCATAATCTAAATTTGCAAAAATAGTATCTATTTGTGGGGCGTTTCCATAAGGATAAGGTGTATTATTATCTGCTTCTAATCTTTTAGGAACTAAATAATCTGCAGTTTCATCGCTTTCTTCTAAGGTTAAAACAGCTCCTAAACCTTCTCTATAAATAGCTTTTCTTGTTAACAAGCCAAAAGCAGAAGATGTTGCATTTTTATTTTCTAAATCAACTTTATCCGAAGCCAAATTAACTGGAGAAAAATCATTGTCTGTGGTGTCAGTAAATTCTAGAGTTCTATCTGCAATAAAAACAGACGAAGCCATGTTTTTAGCAGAATAACCAGCCAAAAGATTCAATTTTGGGTAGTTGTAAATAACAACACCAATCACAGTAATTAATACTAAAAATAGAATTCGTTTAAAAATTTTCATCAGAAAAAGAGTTTAATTATGTAAAAATAAGAAAATCATATTGTCTTTATTACAAGTTTCAAACTTCATCCGTTATCTTTGTGTTTTAAATTGATTTTGTATGATAAATGTTGATAAAATTAGAGCAGATTTTCCAATTCTAAAAAGAACCGTTCACGGAAAACCTTTAGTCTATTTTGATAATGCTGCTACTTCTCAAACACCACAAATTGTTATTGATGCAATTGTAGATTATTATAGTAACTACAATGCTAATATTCACAGAGGTGTGCATACTTTAAGTCAGGAAGCAACCGATAAATATGAACAAGCGCGTATTAAAATTCAACATCATTTTAATGCAAAAGAAGCGTATGAGATTATTTTAACTGCTGGTACCACAGACAGCATTAATAGAGTTGCTGCCGGTTTTGCCTCACTTTTAAACACAGGCGACGAAATTATTGTTTCTGCTTTAGAACACCATTCTAATATTGTGCCTTGGCAAATGTTGTGTGAAAAAACAGGTGCTCTTTTAAAAGTGATTCCAATGTTAGAAGATGGTTCTTTAAACATGGAAGCATATCATAATTTATTGAATGATAAAACAAAATTAGTTTTCTGTAACCACGTTTCTAATGCTTTGGGAACTATAAACCCAATTAAAGAAATTATTGCTGCCGCTCATAAGGTGAATGCTGCTGTTTTAATTGATGGAGCTCAGGCTACACCTCATATAAAACCAGATGTACAAGCTTTAAATGTTGATTTTTATGTAGCTTCTGCACATAAATTATGTGGCCCAACAGGTGTTGGAATGTTATACGGAAAACAAGAATGGTTAGAAAAACTACCTCCTTACCAAGGTGGTGGAGAAATGATAGAAACCGTAACTTTTGAAAAAACGACTTACGCAGGTTTACCTCATAAATTTGAAGCTGGAACTCCAAATATTTGTGGCGGAATTGCTTTTGGAGCAGCTATAGATTATATGAATTCCGTTGGTTTTGACGCTATCGCTGAATACGAACATGAGCTTTTAGCATACGGAACACAAGAATTATTAAAAATTGAAGGCTTAAAAATTTTCGGAACTACAAAAGATAAAACGGCTGTAATTTCTTTTAATGTAAACGATATTCATCCGTATGATATTGGTTCTATATTAGATAAATTAGGAATTGCCGTAAGAACTGGTCATCATTGTGCACAACCAATTATGGACTTCTATAAAATACCCGGAACTATTAGAGCTTCTTTCTCGTTCTATAACACAAAAGAAGAGATTGATATTTTGGTTAGCGGAGTTAAAAGAGCAGTAATGATGTTGTCTTAAGAAGATTGTTTAATAATATAAAAGAGGTTATCTTAAAATATATTTTAAGATAACCTCTTTTTATGTTTTCATAATTATTTTCTTACTTTAAAGTAGGCGAATAATTTGTAGGATAATCATCTGCTTTAGCCAAACCATCTGTTGCTAATGTAAAATTAGAACCAAATTCTGCATCTATAGCCTCTAAAATTTCATTAGCCATTAAAGCATACCCTCTTCCTGTTAAATGTACACCATCTAAACTGATTAAACCACCAGTAACTAAACTTGTATTTAACCTATATTTATCAAAAATAATACCTTCGGAAGCTTCTTGTAAAAGACCTTTAAAATCTACCAATGCAACATTTTCATTTGTACTCGTTATTGTTTCAATTGTTGCATTATAAGCATCTGTAGCCGTTTTTATTGCTGCTTGCTCCTGTGGTGTTAAAACCCAATTATCTGCTAAAGGAACAGATACTCCGTTAATTAATGATGCATTTCCATTAACTGTAGTACCAATAATAGCAGAACTTGCTAATAATAATAAATCATCTGCAGTTGCTTGTCTGTATTTTGGAATTCCTGCAAAAGCTGGGTTTATAGCTCCTAAATCTGTTAAATCTTCATCTATAATTACTACAGCATTTTGACCAGCCGAAAAACTAATTGTTCTTTTAGCTACCTCATCATCTGTTAATAAGCCAGTTCCGGCTAAAGCTGCCGCAGCCGCTTGTAAACCGCCATTATAAGTCGCATAACCAGTATTTACAGCTTGTGCTGTTGCTGCATCTAAAGGAACAGGGTTATAAGGTACTGTAACAAAATTAGCTAAATCTGTAATATAAGGTACATTTGCAACCACTCCTTTTGCTCCATTTGATGTAAGTGCGGTTACCATACCATTTAACACATTTGCAAAAACATTTGGGTCTGTTATATCCGCTTCACCGTAAGTAGAAGGATCATAATTACCTGTTTGGTCTACTCCAGAACCTCCAGAAAGTGCATAACCTAAAACATCATTTCCTCCAATTTCTGATAATGTAAAAAACGTTGGTGCTTGGGCCAATGCATCTCCTATAACAGTAGCAGAAGAACTAGATTCCATTCTACCAAAATATGGGTTTAATGTTCCATAACCAGCAACACCTAAATGAAAACTTTTTGCACCAGGTACTCCAAAATTATTGAAAGGGCCAGATACTTTAGCTGTTAAAGGTGTTGTAGGTAAAGCACTTAACCTAGTTGGACCAGCTCCATCAAAATAAAATCTTGGCGGCTGTACTGCTGTTCCGTTAAAAACCAAACCTCCAATATTATCATTCATTAAAGGTTGTTTAAATGTGGTTCCAAATTTTTCTGCTAAAATGTTTGGAAAAGAATTTTCTTGCCCCGATTTAAACAATGCTCCGTCTGTATACCCTGCGGTAAAAGAAGCTCCTATAGAAATGTATGTAGAAAAATCTAATCCATTTTTATTTAATGTTACTAGGGGTTTTACTGGATCTACTATTTCATCTAACTCATTGTTTACATCACAAGAAGTAAAACTGAAAGCCAAAAGAAATAATCCTATATATTTATAATTTTTCATAAAGTATTTTATTTTAGTTATTAATTGTCCAAGAAATATAGTACTGAGAACCTACTGCTCCTACACCGGTAGCACCCAAGTATTCTTGACCTGTTAAATTTGCTCCACCTAATTTAAATACAGATTTCATTGAAGGAACACTATAATTAACTTGAGCATCTAAAACGGTTCTCGCTTTCATTGTACCATCTAAGAAAGAAGATTCCCATCTATATTCATCTTGCCATCTTGCATTAACATTAAAACCAAAGTTTTTAAATAAGTCTGTTTTACCAAATTGCAATTTTACTTTATGTTCTGGAGTATTAAAACCAGCTTCAAAATCTGGATCTGAAGCTTGATCAAAATCAAATTTTGCATAAGTATAATTAAGACCAAGGTTAAAACCTTTTAAAATTTTGGTATTTAAACCAATGGTTGCTCCATAAGAATTAATATCTGCATCAGAATTAGTATACAATTGAAAAACCTTAAATCCGCCGGCAGCGTTGTAAGGTACAATTACATTTTTATTGGCTATAAAATCTTCATATTGATTATAATACACACTTAAATCTACAGTAAGGTTACTTTCATTAACAGGAATAAGACCTCTATACCCTACTTCAAAAGCGGTTACTTTTTCTGGTTTCACAAAGTCTACCTCTGCTTTTACAGTTCCACCACTTGCAACAGTAAAAGAGTTTTCATAAGCATCTCTACCTGTTAAAGTATAATTTACACCTGCAGCATCTGTAAAACTTGTGGTATATCTATCTATATTATCTTCTACACCACCTACTAAAATTGCATTACCAACATCTAAACCAATATATTGATCTTGCGTTGTAGGATTTCTAAATCCTGTTTGAAAAGAAGCTCTAAAGTTCTGATTTTTATTTTCACCACCTGCGTATGCAAATGAAATTCTTGGAGAAAAATTACCATCAAAATTTTGTGCTTTGTCATAACGAATTGAAGCGGTTACCTTTAAACGGTCGTCTTCTAAAAATTTCTTTTGAGCTTGTGTATAAACACCATATTCATCATACTTAATAGGTCCGTCTGTATCTGTAAATATATTACCAAAAGAATTTAAAGAATACCTTCTATAAGAACCACCAACTTGAATTTCTGCAAAGTCTATATAGTCTTGAAAATTATAATTCGCATCTGCATGATATAATTTTGTTTGATCTCTAAATTTAGCACCTGTAATTAAATCTGGGTCACTTGTTACTGTATTAAAAGCATTCTTAAACTCAGCAGTTCCAGGTAAAAAACGATTTCTATCTGCAAATGCTCTTGCAGCTTCATGAGAACTAGCAGTAACACCAGGAACACTTCCTAAATAAGCTCCAGCATATTCTGTAAACCAATTTTGGTCTGAACTCCAAGCTCTATTAATATTTAAACCTGCAAATAAGGTATTATAAGAATCACCAGCATCTTCACTTGTTACATAACCACGTACAAAAAAGTTTTTACCTTTAAATTCTAATTTATGTTGCTCTAACAGAAAGTTTTTAATGCTATATTTTTGACCACCTAAATATTGAGTAGTTCCAACGCCTACTTTAGTATTCCATATTACTTCTAAACGATCATCACCAAAAGGTCTATAATTTAAAGAACTACCAAACTTTACGCTTTTAACGCCATAGTCCATCAAATCGTTTTCATTATAACCTGTTCTACTCACTTTTCCTATAGCTCCTCCAAAATCATTAGAAGCTACATCTCCATAAACATTAACACCATTATAATTTGGATCTGATCTATCTCCTGAAATGTATTCATCTCCGTTTGTATTTCTATAGTCTGTTGCATGCCAATCTTCTCCTTCTAAATAGGATAAGGTTGCTTTTGCCGCAAACTTATTAGAAAAAGCATACGCCATTCTAATATTAAAATCATAAAACTCATTATTTCCTGCTGCTTCTTGACTTGTAACTCCTCCTTTTAAAGAAACACTAATTCCTTGATCTTCAAAAGGACTTTTACTGGTCATAAACATAATACCATTAAATGCATTTGCACCATATAATGCAGAGGAAGCACCTGGTAATAATTCTACTGTTTTTACATCTAGTTCAGACATACCTAGTAAATTACCTAAAGCAAAATTTAATGCAGGAGACGAATTATCCATACCGTCTACCAATTGCATAAAACGTGTGTTAGAAAAAGTTGCAAAACCACGTGTATTTACAGATTTAAAAGTTAAACTGTTGGTGTTTACATCTACTCCTTTTAAGTTTTCTAATCCGTCGTAAAAAGAAGGTGAAGAAGTATTTTTAATAGCTCTACTATCCATTCTTTCTATGGTAACTGGAGATTCCATAACACGTTCTGGTGTTCTAGAAGCAGAAACTACAATTTCATCTAAAGAAGTTTCATTTTCTATTAAGGCAACCATTACTTTTTGATTATTTTTTATAATCTCCACTTTTTCTACATGAAACCCCAGCACAGAAATCTCTATAGTAAAAGGTGGCTTGTCTGAAACATTTAATACAAAATTACCATCAAAATCGGTGGTTGTTCCTAACGCTTTTCTAGCAATTTTAATATTTGCTCCAGGAATTGTTTCTCCTGTTTTAGCGTCTGTAACAGTACCTGTAACCTTGGTTTGACCAACCATTGCTACACTACTAAAAGCTATAAACGCAAGAAGTATAATTTTTTTTATCATAATTTGATTTTTTTGTTAAGTAAATGCAAAATACAATATTTTTTGAATAACTTAACAAACAGGTGCTTATTTTAAGATTATAGCAATATATCGCTATTATATTATCAAATAGAAAGTTTAAAAACTACTCTTTTTCATATTAGGAGAAACCGTTAGTTATTGTACATTTGTATTATACTTAATTATCTTTTTGATTGAATACAATTCAGAATATTTCTAATTTTTCTACTTCAGAAAAAACATATGTAACCATTGGTACTTTTGATGGGGTACATTTTGGGCATCAAAAAATTATTGATAAACTGGTTTTAGAGGCTAAAAAAGCAAATAGAAAATCTGTTTTACTTACTTTTTTTCCGCATCCAAGAATGGTGTTACAAAAAGACGCTACCATAGAGTTGATTAATACGATTGAAGAACGTGCCGAATTACTTAAAAAAACTGGCTTAGATTATTTAATCATTCATCCTTTTAGCAAAGATTTTTCTAGAATGACCGCATTAGAATTTGTGCGTGATGTTTTGGTAAATCAATTGAATATTTCTAAATTAATTATTGGTTACGATCATCATTTTGGAAAAAATAGAGAAGGAAACATTGTTCAGTTAACAGAATATAGTCATTTATACGATTTTGTGGTAGAAGAAATTCCGGCACAAGATATCGATGATGTTTCTGTCAGTTCTACCAAAGTAAGACGTGCTTTGGCTACTGGAAACCTAAAAACTGCCAATAATTATTTAGGCTACAATTTTATGCTAAGTGGTACGGTAGTAAACGGAAAACAATTAGGTGGAAAAATTGGATATCCTACTGCAAATATTGATGTAAAAGAATCTTATAAACTGATTCCTAAAACGGGCGTTTATGTTGTAAAATCTACCATTGACAATAAAACTGTTTTCGGAATGATGAATATTGGCAGCAGACCAACTGTAGATGGAACTTACCAAACTATTGAGGTTCATTTTTTTGACTTCAACCAAAATTTATACAACGAATATTTAACAATAGAGTTGCTTTATTTTTTACGTGATGAAGAAAAATTTAGTTCTATTGATGCATTAGTTGTTCAGATTAAAAATGATGAACAAACTGCTAGAGAGTATATTAAAGAAAATCTTTAAGTTTTTTAATTTTCCGCAAATTTGTGTTATCACTGTTATAAGACTTCTCAATACTTCGAAGTGACAATTGGGGTGGTTTACCGTTGTGGGATTTCTCCTTTGTCGAAATGACAAGTTGATTGTTTTTTTACACCCAGTTTTGTCATTTCGACCCTTTTAGGAGAAATCTCATAAAGTTTGGTAATTGTTATGTTATCACGGTTATGAGACTTCTCAATGCTTCGAAGTGACAAGTTTGTGGAGCAATTTTGTGTTAGCTTCTTTATGTGATTTCTCCTTACGTCGAAATGACAATTTCGGTATTTAATATTAAAGACCCTTCAGGTTTTAAAAACCTGAAGGGTCTGAACTGAGTAACCTCATAATAACTTCCTTTTTTGGTATTCACTACGCGTTAAGGATAGCGCAATTGTTTGAGCTCTTTTTTGTTTTTTACAAAAAAAGCGAGTGCGAAAGCCTGACCCTTGTGGTAACGCCCAAAAAACATTTGAAAACATCTATTTTCTATGATTTCTTTGTGCCTATTTGTTTAGAATTTTACAACGCACTTTTATTTATAATTTAGTGTAAAACCACTTCACAAATTATATCTTTGCATTTACAAAAATTCTACAAAAATGTTACAAGTACAGTTTATTAGAGACAACAAAGAAACGGTTTTAGCGGGTTTGGCTAAACGTAATTTTGCCAATGCAGCAACGATTATTGAACAAGTTTTAACTGCAGATGAGAATAGAAGATCTACTCAGGTTGAGTTAGATAATACTTTGGCAGAATCTAATAAATTATCCAAAGAAATTGGTGGTTTTTTCAAATCTGGAGAAGTACAAAAAGCAAATCTTTTAAAGGAAAAAACAGTTCAGTTAAAAGAAAGATCTAAAGAGCTTGGTGATAATTTTAATGCTTTTGCAGAAGAGTTGCAAACATTATTATACCAGATTCCGAATATTCCTCATGCTTCTGTAAAAGCAGGAACTTCTGAAGAAGATAATGAGAACATTTTTAGTGAAGGAACAATTCCGGATTTAGGAGAAAATGCTTTACCTCACTGGGAATTAGCTAAGAAATACGATATCATCGATTTTGAATTAGGTAATAAAATTACCGGTGCTGGTTTTCCGGTTTATAAAGGAAAAGGTGCTAGATTACAACGTGCTTTAATTAACTACTTTTTAGATAAAAACACAAAAGCAGGTTATACAGAAGTACAAGTGCCACATTTGGTAAATGCAGATTCTGCAACGGCAACGGGTCAATTGCCAGATAAAGATGGGCAAATGTATCATTCTACAGTAGACGATTTGTATTTAATTCCTACTGCAGAAATTCCTATTACTAATATGTTTCGTGGTAATTTAATGCAAGAAGCAGAATTTCCTATTACGGTAACAGGTTATACGCCTTGTTTTAGACGTGAAGCAGGAAGTTATGGTGCGCATGTTAGAGGTTTAAACAGATTACATCAGTTTGATAAAGTGGAGATTGTACGTATTGAGCATCCTGATAATTCTTACCAAGCTTTAAACGGAATGGTAGAACATATTAAAGATATTTTAAGAGAATTAAAATTACCTTATAGAATATTACGTTTGTGTGGTGGAGATACTGGTTTTACTTCTGCTTTAACATTCGATTTTGAATTATTTTCTACAGCGCAAGACCGTTGGTTAGAAATTAGTTCTGCATCTAACTTTGAAACTTTTCAGGCAAATAGATTAAAGCTTCGTTTTAAAAATAAAGAAGGTAAAAGCGAATTGGCACACACCTTAAATGGTAGTTCTTTGGCTTTACCTCGTGTTTTAGCAGGTATTCTAGAAAACTATCAAACAGCAGACGGAATTAAAATACCAGATGCTTTAGTACCTTATTGCGGGTTCGATATTATAGATTAATTCTAGTATTCAGTTTACAGTAGCAGTATTGAGTGCTAAAGTTTGTGAAAATATGAATCAGTCTCAGTTTGCAGTTCTAATAGTACTGCAAACTGAGACTGATTACTTTTTTTTGACTGCTTACTGAAAACTGAGACTGCAAACTAATTTGCAACTACAGCAACCATTAATCTTTTGTATTTATTCATTTCTAAAAGTGAGTTTAAATACGCACTAATTTGTCCGTTTTTCATAAACTCTATAGAATTGTTTTTTGCTGTTTCGTATTGTTTTTTAAATGTATTCATCTTCTTAAAATTTGATTGGTTATATTCTCTTTAGACAAGTTTCGTGCCAAAATGTTACAAAGAAGACCTTAGAACAGACGTCTTTAATAAAAATTTAACATATTTCTTACCTATCTTTGAAATTGATGAAACAACTGTTTTTACTTATTTTTATTACTATAACTAGCGTTAGCTTCTCTCAAGGTGATTATTATTTGGCGGAAGATTACTATAGAGAAGGAGAGTATGAAAAAGCCACTCAAATCTTTAAAAACTTATATTCTAAGAACCTTTTTAATACTACTTATTTAAGTAGATTGATTTCTTGTTATCAAGAAACCAATAAATTTAATGAAGTAGAAAAACTATTAAAAACCGCACTTGACAAAGACCCTAAACAAGCTTTTTTTTATGTGCATTTAGGATATAACTACCAAAGACAAGGATTACAAGAGTTCGCAGAAAAAAATTACTCTATCGCTTTAAACGCTATTGATACAAATAGTTTTTATGGCGGATTTATTGGTAGACTTTTTAAAGATTATAATATTTTAGATCATGCAATTTTAGCGTATGAAAAAACAATGGCTAAAAATAAAAAAGCAGATTACAACTTTAGAATTGCTCAGATTTATGGTGAAAAAGGTGATTTAAAAAAAATGTTTGAGGCTTACTTTAATCTAGTTGATAAAAACATTGAAAATTACGATTTAGTAAAAAGATATACGAGTAGTTATATTACAGATGATGCAAAAAATGAAGCAAATATTTTATTTAGAAAAACACTTTTAAAAAAATCTGCAAGCAACCCAAAAGATGTTTGGAATCTTTTATTAAGTTGGCTTTTTACACAGCAGAAAGATTATAATAAAGCTTTTACGCAAGAAAAAGCTCTGTACAAAAGAAATCCTGTTGATTTAAATTCAATTTATAATTTAGGAAAAATAGCTTTTGAAAACAAAGATTATAGCACTGCTAAAGAATGTTTTTATTTTATTACCCAACAAAAAACTTTACAAATAGAAAAAATTGAAGCTTCTTTATACCTTACAAAAATAGCTATTGCAACAGATAATCCTGAAGTAGAAAAAATGTTTTTATCTCTTTTTAATCAGTACGGTAAAAATTCATCAACCATAAGGTTACAAGTGGAATATGCTGATTTTTTAACTTTTAAAAAAGACCAACCAAACGAAGCTAAAACTGTTTTAGAAGAAGCCTTAAACTATTCACGTTCTCGATTTGACAAAGCAAGAATAAAATTAAAATTAGGAGACATTTTAGTTTTTACAGGAAATTATAACAAAGCCTTAATCTATTTTTCTCAAATTCAAACGCAACTTAAAAACCATGAATTAGCACAAAAAGCCCGTTTTAAAGTAGCGCAAACAAGTTATTATAAAGCAGATTTTACATGGGCTAAAGCACAATTAAAAGTATTAAAAGGTTCTACAACACAATTAATTGCGAATGATGCTTTAGAGTTGTTTTTAAAAATTACCGATAATGAACCAGTAGACTCTATTCCGTCTGGATTAAAGCAATTGGCAAAAGCAGAACTGCTCTCTTATCAAAATAAAAATGAGGAAGCATTAACAGAATTACACAGTTTATTTACACCTAAAAACGTTTTTGAAAACGGGTTAAATCCCGGAGAAGTAATTTATGATGATGTATTATTTTTTGAAGCAAAACTATTCATCAAACAAAAAAAATATGACGACGCTATTGTAAGTTTTTCAAAAATTATTGAGGCCGATAATCAAGGTATTTATGCAGATGATGTGTATTACGAAATGGCAGAATTGTATAATAATCAATTAAACAACCCAGAAAAAGCTTCAGAATACTATCAAAAGATTATTTTTGACTATTCTTCTAGTATTTATCTAGTAGATGCTAGAAAAAAATATCGAAAATTAAGAGGAGATAAAATTTAACGCTCTATTTTTTTCAATTAAACATTTACACAAAATTACAATTACACAGCATAATGTACATATACAACGTAACTATAAATATAGATGAAACCGTTCATAAAGAATGGCTTACATTTATGGAAACTCATATTTTAAAAGTCTTAAATACTGGTAGATTTACTGCAGCAAAACTAACTGAAGTTTTGGTAGAAGAAGAAATGGGTGGTAGAACTTATTCTATACAATATACAGCAAATACTAGAGAAGATTTAGACGATTATTATAAACACGAGGCAGAAACATTACAACAGAAAAGTCTTCAAAAATTTGGAGATAAAATGTTGGCTTTTAGAACAGAATTAAGGTTGATAAAAGAATTTTATCCTACAAACACGAACAATTAAGAACAAATTCTTTACTTTTTAAAAATAGAAATATGTCAGTTAAAGCAAAAAAACATTTAGGTCAGCATTTTTTAACAGATGAAACCATTGCACAAGATATTGCCAATGCATTAACTGGTAATGGGTATGATGACGTCTTAGAAATTGGTCCTGGAATGGGTGTTTTAACCAAATATTTATTACCAAAAAAAGCAAAGGTAACTGTCATGGAATTAGACAGAGAATCTGTTGCTTATTTGCATGAAACATTTCCTTTAGAGCACATTAAACTAGATACTTCTAAAGAACATTTCGAAATTATTGAAGGCGATTTTTTAAAGAATCAAATTCAAGATATTTTCAATAAAAAGCAAGTAGCAATTATTGGTAATTTCCCTTATAATATTTCTACACAAATTGTTTTTAAAGCCATAGAAAACAGAGAATTTGTACCAGAATTTGCAGGTATGTTTCAAAAAGAAGTGGCTAAAAGAATTGCAGAAAAAGAAGGTAGTAAAGTATACGGAATTTTATCTGTGTTAACCCAAGCCTTTTTTGATGTAGAATACCTATTTACAGTTCCGCCAACGGTATTCAATCCACCACCAAAGGTAGATTCTGGAGTTATCCGATTAATTCGTAAAAAAGATTATTCGTTGCCTGTAGATGAAAAATTATTTTTTAGAGTTGTAAAAACAGCCTTTAATCAACGAAGAAAAATGCTCCGTTCTAGTTTAAAGTCTTTCAATATTTCGGATACCTTAAAAGAAGACCCTATCTTTGCGAAACGCCCAGAACAATTATCTGTTTCTGAGTTTATTTTACTTACGCAAAAATTGGCAGAAAATGAAGTTCGAAATCACTGATGAATCTTTAGAAAACCTATCAGAACTTATCATTTCTAATAATGATAAAGAAATAACAGCATTATTTTCTGAAGTCCATTTTGCCGATATCGCAGAAGTTTTAGACGAAGTTAATTTTGAGGAAGCTATCTATATTATCAAACTTTTAGATAGCGAAAAAACATCAGAAATTCTTACCGAATTAGACGAAGATACTCGTGAGAAAATTTTAAAAAACTTATCAGCAAAAGAAATTGCAGATGAAGTTAGAGAGATGGACACCGATGATGCTGCCGATATTATTGGAGAGCTTTCTAAAGAACGTCAACATCGCGTAATTTCTGCTTTAGAAGATGATGATCATGCGGCAGATATTAAAGAATTATTATCCTACAATGATAATTCTGCAGGTGCTTTAATGGCAAAAGAATTGGTAAAAGTCTATGAAACCTGGACCGTTGCCGGTTGTATGCGCAGAATAAGAGGACAAGCAAAAGACGTTACCAGAGTTCATTCTATTTACGTAGTAGATAAAGAAGATAAATTGGTTGGCAGAATGTCTTTAAAAGACCTAATAATTGCAAAATCAGACCATAAAATAGCAGACATCTGTAAAGCAAAAGTAGATGCTGTAAACGTACATCAAAACGATGAAGAAGTTGCTAAAATAATGGCTAAGTACGATTTAGAGGCCATACCTGTTGTAGATGATAACAATGTTTTAGTGGGTAGAATTACCATTGATGATATTTTAGATGTTATTAGAGAAGAAGCCGACAAAGATTACCAAATGGCAGCTGGTTTTTCTCAAGATGTAGAAGCAGATGATACCATTTGGGAACTTACAAAAGCGCGTTTACCGTGGTTAATTTTAGCCCTTTTTGGTGGCTTTATTTCCGTATCTGTTTTAGGTAGTTTTGATAATGCAATAAACACTTTTCCTGAACTGTTCTTTTTTACACCTTTAATTGCTGCAATGGCAGGTAATGTTGGGGTACAATCTTCGGCAATTATTGTGCAGGGTTTGGCAAACGACAGCTTAAAAGGATCGCTGTTTAAAAGGTTGTTAAAAGAAATATTACAAGGGTTGTTAAACGGTTTTGTATTGGCTGCCTTATTAATGTCTGCCGGAATGTTATTTTTAGGTTTTCCACTAGATTTAGGAATTACCGTAGCAGCTTCCTTAATTTCCGTAATTATTATTGCTTCAATTATCGGAACATTTATTCCTATTATTTTAGCAAAAAAAGGTATTGATCCAGCCTTGGCAACAGGCCCATTTATTACCACTAGTAATGATATTTTAGGAATTTTAATCTACTTTTCTATCGCTAAATTAGTCTTAGGATTTTAAGTTTAATTTTCTTCAAGATCAACTTTTATACTTAAAACCTATTAAATTAGTGCTAAAATTATTCTTAAAAAAAAACCTTTCAGATAAACTGAAAGATTTTTATTCTTTTCATTTTCGATATACCTTAATGCATATCAGCAATTGTCCCCATAATTATATGTGATATAATTATACCACAAACATACAGCTATTATAAAAATGTAAAATGTAAAAAACCGAAATTAAAAATGCGGTTTTCCGCAAAATGAAAATAATTATTGTTTTAATACCAAATACATCTAGGTAAAATAATAAAAAAACTCTTTTAGATTAATCTATAATTCCTAATTCTTTTGCTTTAAGAACTAGATCTGTATTATTTCTTGCATTTAAATTTGTTCTTAAATTACACAATTTAGTTTCTATAGAACGTAGTTTTAAAAAAGAACTATCTGATTTTATAATTATACCTTCTAAATTACTTATTTTAGGGTGTTTTGGAAGCTCCTTTAAAATTTGAATAGCTACATCATCCATTTGAATTTGCACAATATTTCTACGCATTATTTTCTGATGAATCTCATGTGTGTAATAGTAACCGTTTACTAACATTTTTTGAACTGCAAAACCAATCTCTGTAGCATCGCACTTACTTTTTAGTAGATAGGCATTCGGATTTAAATTGCTAATTACATTATAGACTCTATTGGTTTCTGTATGCCCCGTTATAACCGCTATTTTAATATCAAACTCATTATTTCTAATGGCTTTTATCAATTCTTCTCCCCCATCTAAATTAGTTTCATCTGTAGCGTTATCAAAACTTAAATCTGTAAATAATAAGTGAAAAGGCTTGGTTTTTTGATGACTTTTTATCAACTGAAAAGCGTCATCACAATTATCGGTTGTAACAATATCAAAATCGCCCACTTCTTTTAAAGAACAAAGAATTCCTTGTATTACTAATTGGTGATCATCAACAATTAAAATTTTAGTTTTATTTTTCATTTTTAGGAATTTCTATCGTAATAATTGTTCCTTTTTCTAATTGAGTTTCCATATTAAAAACACCATTAATTTCTTCTATTCTTTCTTTCATATTTTTTAAACCAATGCCACTTTTTTTATCTTCAACATTAAAACCTTTTCCATTGTCTGAAATGGTTAAAAAAACACCATTTTTAGTTTCACTAAAACTTAAAATCATATTTTTAGCCGCTGCATGTTTCTTCGTATTTTGAATACTTTCTCTTATAGACAAAAACAATGTTCTTTTAATAGCTTTATTAATTTCTTTCCAATTTACGCTATCTATATCATGAACTTTGATTCTAAAATTGACTTCAAAAAAGTCTGAAACCAAGCTAACTACTTGATCTTCAAAAGAAACTTCATCAAAGCTTTCACTACTTAATTGATGTGATAAATTCCGAACATTTTCTTTGATAATATCTAAACTTTTTACCTCTTCTAATAAATTCGTTTTTTCTAACTTTAAAAGCAACATTCTAATATCTCCAGCAACCTCATCATGCAAAGATTTTGCAATTTGCTGTCGCTCAGTTTCCCTCACTTCTACTTGTTTCAATTTAGCTTCAAACAATATTTTCTTTCTTCTACTAGCAACAATACTTGCTCCAAAACCAATAAACAGAATACTTACACCAGCAAGTAACCAACCAATAATTTTTTGCTGTTTTTCTTTGTCAATTTTTAATTGTTTTCTAGCATTTTCTTCTTTTAAATGATGGTTTTCTACATCTTTCTTTTCCGTTTCATACCTCACTTTTGCAAACTGATTTTTTAAAGACCTTTCTCTTCTATAAAGACTATCATTTAGAGTAATATACTCTTCTAATAACAGCCTTCCTTTTTCACCTTTTACCAAATGAGATAAAAGTAAAAGATTGTCTAAAGTGTACCTATTGAAATTTACTGCTTTAGATTTTTTTAATCCTTTATTCGTATGAAATATTGCTTTTTTAATTTCATTATTTGCCTCATAAATTTTTCCTAAATTAGAATGGGTCAATACTAAACCTCTTTTGTAATTTCTTTGTTTTCTAGATTTTAAAACCACCAAATACCTTTCTATTGCAGCTTTTTTATTTCCTAATAAAAAGTTATTAAAAGCAATACCTCCCAATGCCGTTTCATACCTATAAACATCTTTAAACTGAAGACTGTCTATAGCTAAACTTTTCTTAAAATAATTTATTGCTTCTGTATAATTTCCTTCAGACTCATAGGTGTTTGCTAAATGATTAAATAATCTTGCCGCCTCGTATTTTATATCTAAAAGCGGACTATTCTTTTGAAGTTCAAAGAATTTTAGGTACGTTTTTCTAGCTTCTTCTTGTCTATCTGTCATCAATAAAACATTCCCTAATCTTTCATATAAAAGCCCCGTAAAAAAAACTTCATTAGGGTAATTTTTAATATCCGAATCTTTAATATGAGGCTCGACAAAACGTAATCCTTCTATAATTGATATTTCACTACCTAAATAATCTCTTTCATCATATTGCAACGCAGCCATAGATAACAACCTTCTAGTTGCTTCTAAAGAATCTTTTAACTGTACAGAAATGTCTTTAGATTTGCTATAATAATAAAAAGTACTATCTGGTTTGTATTGTAATTTAAAAGATAATCCTTTATAATAATATTCTTTTGCTAAAGTAGCAGTGTCTTTAGTTCTAAGATAAAATTTTCTAAGCTTTTGGAATGCTAAAGTTAAATTAGCAATATCTTTATTAAAATAACTTTTCATTCCAAAAAGAAAATAAGTGTTTTTTAATAAAGAATCTCCTTTAATTTTCTCTGCTAATAAAAATGCTTTTTTTGGTAATTCTGTTTGTTTTTCTTTAGTATATGTGTTTAAATAAATAGCCAAAGAATCTATATGTAAGTCTTTCTGTTGAGAAAACATAGAAATAGAAACAAATAGCAGCAGTAGAAAAATATTTTTACGCATAAGAATAAACTATTAATTGGTTATATTTTTCTTTTATCAAACTCTTTTACAACCTTATAACTAATTACAAATTCTATTCTTCGTTTTTCTTCTAAACTCATTTTTAGGGGATTTTATTTTTACAAACTAAAAATAGAATTTTAGAACTAAAAAGAACTATAATTTACCCATTTTCTGAAACAAATCCCAAATTACAACACCTGTTGTAACAGAGATGTTTAAAGAATGTTTTGTACCCAATTGTGGAATTTCGATACACAAATCACTTGCACTTACCACTTCTTGTTGCACGCCTTTTACTTCGTTACCCATTACAATGGCATATTTTTCTCCTTTCGTCGGATAAAAAGTATCGAGCATTGTAGCGTTTTCTGCTTGTTCTATAGACAAGACTTTTACATTTTCTGCCTTTAATTTTTCGACTAAAGTCAAAGTATCTTCTACGTATTCCCAAGCCACAGATTCGGTTGCTCCTAAGGCTGTTTTATGAATATCTTTGTTTGGCGGAGTAGCGCAAATACCACATAAATAGATCTTTTCGATCAAAAAAGCATCACTTGTTCTAAAAACAGAACCAATATTATTTAAACTTCTAATATTGTCTAAAACTACAATTATTGGTGTCTTTTCAACAGTTTTAAATTCATCAACTGAAATTCTTCCTAACTCGTTATTCTTTAATTTTCTCATATCTTGTGGATAAGTTCACGGCAAACTGTCAACTGAATACTGCCTACTTTTTCTATCTTCGCAAAACTAACTGAAAATTTCCAAAAACTTGGCAAAATCAAAAGCAAAAAAGGTTACTCCTTTAATGAAACAATACAACGCAATCAAGAATAAATATCCTGATGCAATGTTACTTTTTAGAGTAGGAGATTTCTATGAAACTTTTGGTGAAGATGCCAAAAAAGCTGCTGATGTTTTAGGAATTACCTTAACAAAACGTGGTGCCGGAAGTGAAACAGAAACGGCTTTGGCTGGTTTTCCGCATCATTCTTTAAATACCTATTTACCAAAGTTAGTAAAGTTTGGAATGCGTGTTGCTATTTGTGATCAGTTAGAAGATCCTAAAATGACTAAAACCATTGTAAAACGTGGTGTTACAGAATTGGTTACACCCGGAGTTTCTTTAAACGACGAAGTTTTACAAACCAAAACAAATAACTTTTTAGCAGCGGTTCATTTTGATAAAAAACAACTCGGAATTTCTTTTCTTGATGTTTCTACAGGTGAATATTTAGTGGCGCAGGGAAATGCAGAATACATTGATAAATTGTTGCAAAATTTTAGTCCGAGTGAAGTCTTGGTACAAAAACAACACAAACAACAATTTTTAGAGCTTTTTGAAAACCGTTATTATACGTTTTATTTAGACGATTGGGTTTTTCAAAAGGAATATGCAAACGAAACGTTGCAAAATCATTTTGAAGTAAAAAGCTTAAAAGGTTTTGGAATTGAAGATGTTAAAAACGGAATTATTGCTGCCGGTGCAGTAATGTATTATCTGTCGGAAACACAACATAATCAGTTAAAACATATTCAGCATATTGGTAGAATTGCCGAAGATAATTATGTTTGGATGGATCGTTTTACGGTTCGAAATTTAGAGCTTTATAATCCGAATTCTGTAAACGCAGTAACGTTATTAAATGTTATTGATAAAACGATATCGCCGATGGGCGGAAGACTTTTAAAACGTTGGTTGGCACTTCCTTTAAAAAATATAGACGAGATTAAAAATCGTCATGAATTGGTAAAGTTTTTTATAGATTCCGATGAATTTTCAGAAACAGTAACGTATCAATTAAAACAAATATCCGATTTAGAAAGATTGATTTCTAAAGTAGCAACTGGTAAAGCTTCACCAAGAGAAATTGTACTTTTAAAAGATTCTTTAAAAGCGATTCTTCCGATAAAAGCATCCGCAGAAAAAAGTAAAAATAAGGCAGTAAAACAACTTGGTAATCAGTTACACACTTGCCAAGATTTAATTGAAAAAATTAATGAAACCTTATTTGATGACGCTCCGGTAAACATCAATAAAGGAAATGCAATTGCAACAGGTGTTCATCAAGAATTAGATGATTTACGTGCCATATCTAACTCTGGAAAAGAGTATTTAGATAACATGCTAAAACGTGAATCTGAGCGAACAGGAATTACAAGTTTAAAGATTTCTTTCAACAACGTTTTTGGGTATTATATTGAGGTTCGGAATTCTCATAAAGACAAAGTTCCACAAGAATGGATCAGAAAACAAACCTTGGTTAATGCAGAGCGTTATATTACCGAAGAATTAAAAGAATACGAAACCAAAATTTTAGGTGCTGAAGAAAAAATAGCCAAAATAGAGCAAGAAATATTTTCTAAATTATTACAGTATATCATTCAATATGTACAGATAGTCCAAGAAAATGCACAGATTATCGCAAAAATTGATTGTTTATTGTCTTTTTCGGTTTTAGCGGTTGATAACAATTATGTGCGTCCAATTATGGATGAAAGTACCGATTTAGAGATCAAAAATGGTCGTCATCCGGTTATTGAAAAACAGTTACCGATAGATCAAACCTATATTGCAAATGATGTAGTGTTGAATAGAAATCAGCAACAAATAATTATGATTACCGGACCAAATATGTCTGGTAAATCGGCAATTTTAAGGCAAACAGCATTGATTGTTTTATTAGCACAAATGGGAAGTTATGTTCCTGCTCAGAATGCAAAAATCGGAATTGTAGATAAAATTTTTACGCGTGTTGGCGCAAGTGATAATATTTCTATGGGCGAATCTACTTTTATGGTAGAAATGAACGAAACAGCATCGATCTTAAATAACGTTTCTGAGCGTAGTTTAATTTTGTTAGATGAAATTGGTAGAGGAACTTCTACTTATGACGGAATTTCGATTGCTTGGGCAATTTCAGAGTTCTTACACGAACATCCAACCAAAGCAAAAACGTTGTTTGCTACACATTATCATGAACTAAATGAAATGACTACTTCTTTTGAGCGCATTAAAAACTTTAATGTGTCTGTAAAAGAATTAGAAAATACCATTATTTTCTTACGTAAATTGGTTTCTGGTGGTTCTGATCATAGTTTTGGTATTCATGTTGCTAAACTTGCTGGAATGCCAAATATGGTAATCCATAGGGCGAATAAAATTTTAGAAAAATTAGAGAAAAATAATAAAAACGCCGAAGTTAAAGACGTTTTAAAACAAGATCAGAATGAAGAAATGCAACTCAGCTTTTTTCAGTTAGATGATCCTTTGTTAGAAAATATTAAAGAAGAAATTTTAGCAACAAATATTGATACTTTAACGCCTATTGAAGCTTTAATGAAGCTAAATGAAATTAAACGAATGTTGATTAAAAAGTAAAAAAGAGCTAAACGTAAATGTTTAGCTCTTCTTAATTATCTATGATTCTAGTTTGTTAAAACTTATACTTTGCTGTCAGTTGTAAGTTTCTAGTTTCTCCTGGTAAAGCTCCTGCAAACATTGCTTTTACATAATATCTTGTATTAAAGATATTTTCAATATTTAACCTTAAATCCCAGTTTTTTCCAATTCCATAACCCAAAGCTCCATCAAAAAGAACATAACTATTTACGTGAGCATCTACTAAACTATAACCGTCAATAGTTCTTTTGCTTTCGTAACTTGTTCCTAAATTAAAGCTTAAAGGATTTTTTTGTTTACCTAATAAGAACTTGTATTGTCCCCAAAAACGCGCATATGTTTTTGGTACACCTTTACTTTGTTCTGTAATAACATCTGCTCCTTCTATTGTTTTAGGATCTTGAAATGTTGCATTGGTATTAAAAGATAAGAAATTATTAACCGCATAATTTATATCTAGCTCTACACCTCTTGTTCTATTTTCTTGATCATAAAAATACTGAGGTACATCAATATTAAAATTTGATGCTGCAGGATCATCCTCATAATCATCATTAGCATATTGTAAGTTTGTAGTTGCTGTCTGAAAAAATACAAGAGACGCTAATAAACTGTTATCTTTCGTCTTAAAACGCATTCCTAAATCTATTGATAAAGATTCAGAATCAGGACGATCATCACCATCTAAAGAAGAAGTAACGCTATAAACCGTTCTACCAACAGAATAGTTACCAAATAAAGATAACTGATCCATAGCTCTATAATTTAAACCTAAATTATAAGCAAAACCAGCATCATTAAAATCAACTAATTGTCCATCATCATAAAGATTTCTATAATCTTGTTGAGTACCTAAATAAGCACCACCTACTCTAGCTGTTAATTTATCATAATAGATAACTTCCTGAAAACCTACACCATAACCTTGTACTGTTTTTTCGTATTGGCTTCTTAAAATTGGGTCATAATCCCAAATACTTCCAGATCCCCAGTTAGGGTTTCTAATATCTAAAATATATGGCACAGGATTCGTTGCTCTACTATCATCTGCATCCCAAGTAGAATGTTGGCTGTAATCGATATTTCTATTTTCGTAATTTATACTTAATAAGTGTTCACCTCTTAAAGCATTTCCTTTTCCCCATGTTTTTTGAAAATCACCAAAATATTGAAACATCTTTTCTTGAGCATCAACAATTCTATATTCTTGACGTCTTGCCGCATACGGATAAATTACATTATCTATAATTAATGGAGAACGAGCACCACTATGTATAACACCACTTTGTTGATAATAAGAATAATTTAAAGCACCAGTTTGTCTAACATAATCTGAGCTATAATTTCTATACAAAACCTGGTTTGTAATGTTAACAGTTTCACTTGGTTTCCACTCATGACGCAATTTTACTCTAAATTCTTTTCCCTTGTTTGGTGTTGCCAAAGGTGAAACCAATGTAGCATCTCCAATATCAAAAGGTTCATAACCATCTGTATTGGTTAATGAATTTGCTAAGACTTGGCGTTGCTCATCTGTTAATTGTACACCAGAAAAGTTTCCATTACTATCTAAACCTGTATCATTTACTAAGTTTTCCCAATTATAACCACCATCTTCCGGATTGCCCAATAAACTTGTACTTATTAATCTTACGGGGTTTCCTGTGGGATCTATCTGAACAGCATCTTCTATATATGCACTAGATAATATAAATTGATGTTTATCTGTTTCATATTTTAAAGATCCATAATTTTCAAATCTTTCAGATGATACATCTCTATAACCTTCTTCACCTTCACTTGCACTAACAAAACGATAGCTTAATTTCTCTGAAATTGGCCCTGTTAAATCTACCATAACTCTATAATGTCCCCATTTTCCCAAACGAGTTTCAATAGAATATTGTTCAATATCTAAAGGTTTCTTTTCTATTAAATTAATCACTCCACCTGCGGCACCCATTCCGTAAAGACCTGCTGATGGACCTTTTAAAACTTCTATTCTTTCGATATTTGTTTGCGAACGAACCGGATTAAATGTATTTCCTAAACTACCACCACCATACATACCATCGTATGCATAATTAGCTCCTAATCCTCTAATAACTAAGTTATCACCAATATTATAATTATTACCCGCTTGTGTAACTCCACTTATATTTCTAATACTTTGTTGTATGGTATTATTAGCTTGCTGATCTAGTAAATAACCACCAACAACAACAACAGGCGCAGGCGTGTTCATTAAACTAATTTTAGATTTTGTAGCAGAACGAGAAACTGTAGGTACTTTTTCTTTGTCTAAATGAGCTTCAATTAAAATTTCATTTAAATTTTCTGATGTATTTGTAAGTGTAAAATTTACTTCAGAAATTTTATTTGAGTTTACTGTTATGGTTTTATTAACTGTTTTGTAACCAACATAAGAAGCAGATAAAATAATCTTACCAACAGGTGTTTTCAACATAAATTCTCCATTATTATCTGATGAAGTTCCCAAAGAAAATTCTTTAATTTGAATGGTTACATTAGAAAGCGAAGTACCACTTTGATTAACAATTTTCCCATGAATTTTGCCACTTTTATTTTGAGCTTTCCCGTCTTGGAAACTTAATAAAAACAGTATACAGCATACTATTTTAATGAGGTTTATAGAACTTTTCGAATTTATAAAATAATTCATTACTTTTGATTTTAAGTATTTTTTTAATCTGTTAATAATAGTATGTTTCCAGTATGAAATCTGATAATGACACACTAGTTTTTGGTAAATATTTTGCAAACATACAATGTTATTTTTATTTGTTCTAAATAAAGATAACATATGATTTATGGATATTTTTTTTATCTTTTAGTACTATCAAAATAAGCGAGTTAAGAAAGAAAATATTTTAAAGAGCATTAAGATGCTTCTAAAAAAACGTTGATGAAATTGAATAATATTAAAAAGTAATGGTAAATAATTTAGAACAAGGTTTTTTCGGAATTGGTATTCAGAATGGAAAAACGCCTGAAAATTTAGGGGTCCTTTGGCGTTCTGCTCAGAATATGGGTGCTAGTTTTATTTTTACCATTGGCAACCGGTATGCAAAACAAGCTTGCGATACACATAAAGCCACTGGTGCAATGCCTTATTTTCATTACGAAACTTTTGAAGATTTCTATAACAACCTACCAAAAGGTGCTATGTTGGTTGGCGTAGAACTAGATAAAAAAGCAGTACAATTAGAAACTTTTACGCATCCAAGACGCTGCGTGTATTTATTAGGTGCAGAAGATCATGGAATGTCTAAAATTGCCATTGAAAAATCGCATCATTTGGTAAAATTTAAATCGGAATTAAGTTTAAATGTATCCGTAGCAGGAAGCATTATTATGTATGATCGGCAAGCGAAGTTTAGTTTTAAAGTTGATTGAAAATCTGTAAATATTATAAAATAGGATTCTTTTTATTAATTGGATCTTGCTTTAATAATTGCGTCATACTTTCATATAATTCTGGCTCATTTTCTTTAAAATATACTGCTTGTTCAAAAAAAGTTTCTAATGAAACTGAAAAGAACTCGACAAGGTTAGTAGCTGCATAATCTCTTAAAACGATGTTTTCTTTCGCTTTTACTTTTTGAAACTTTGTTTTTGCATGGTTTTTCCAATTTTCAAAATCTGCTTTGTTAAATATCTTAGAGAAATAAGACCTTGTATGATTCTCGAAAATTAAACAATGACCAAATTCGTGAATAGATAAATTAAGCGCATCATCTGTAATTTTAAAGCCCTTTTCTATTGCAGGCCAAGACATATTTACCTTTTTAGTTGCAATATTTACATCACCTTTAAAAACTGCTGTATTATTTTTATAAGAGTAAGAACTTGGTGCAACAAATACATCATTAAACTTATTTAAAGTATCTGTTTTTAATCCAAATGTAATTTGAACAAAAGCACTCGAAATAATAATTTTCATTTTTTTACTTACCAAAAAATCAGGCTCTGAACTGAAGTTTGTTGTAGAAATAAATAACAATGTTCTTAGTTGAAAATTAGCTTTAAGAACTTCTGAAAGATTTTTGTAATATGAATTAGATTTCAGTAAAACTTGATGACATTCAATTTTTGATTTTTTTCTATAAAAAGGAGCTAATATTTTATACTTTATTTTCAAATTTTAATGTTTTATAAAGGGCAAATGATAGTGATAAAGATGTTTAAAATAGTAACGCTCTTGTGTTTGGTTTGGTCCATGTTTTAAGCTACTAATTTAGTAAATAAACCACGAACCAAGAAAGTCAGTTTAGACTTTTGTAAGTAGGCTAAAAGCTAGCAATTAATTTTATAGGGTGTTTGCAACTGACTTTATTCAATTTCAATTACTTGTCCATCATTCGGAATTCTTGTTTTTCCCATAAGTCCGTGTTTTTTTAAATCACTCGTTAATTGTGTTCTTGTTGTTGGACAATGGTTAACTGCTTCTAAATGATTCGCAATAACAGTTCCTGTTGCATTTTTAGTAAATTTAAGAATGTCTTCCATTGTCATTAGTAATGGTTTAAAAACATCTAATTGTGCAGTTCCACAAGCAACTACATTAATATCTGGCTTGTATTCTTTCAAAACTTTATCGACATCTTTTGTGTAAATAGTATCCGCACTTAGGTAAATTGTTTTTTCATTTGGCATTTTAATGTAGAATCCCATTACATTTCCCATTGGCTTTGCAACGAAACCATAACCGTGTTTTGCCGGAATTCCTTCTATAGTACCGCCTAAAAAATTAGATTCTTGCCAATAATTTACAGATTCAATAACATTTAAACCTCTCTTTTGTAATGTTTTTTTGTCTTTAAAACTACAAATTACTGGTATGTTTTTTGCTTTTAAAAACTTCTCAGCTTCTTTATCTAAATGGTCAGGATGAAGATGAGTAATTAGACAATGTGTTGTTTTGTTTACTATTTCCATTGCATTATCTGGCAAGTCCAGTATCGGATTTCGTTGTGGTTTAAACCTGAAGAGAGTAAAAGTTGGTCCAGCAGTTCCTTTTTTTCCTAACATTGGATCAACTAAAATAAATTTATCTTTAGTTTCTATAACCATTGTAGCGTTTCGTAAGTGATGTATCCTCATATTTGATATTTTAAGTAGCAAAATTAAAATATGAAATATCGTTATCCATTGATTTGAATCAAGAACTGCGTTTGCGAATTCTGCTTAACGTTTCTGGTGTGATATTTAAGTAAGAAGCAATATGGTATTGCGGAATTTTATCAAGCCAATTTGGTCTATAAATAAAAAGTTCATTATAAAGTTCCTCCGCGGTTTTGGTTATCCGATTATATTCAAAAAGTTCTTTTTGTTTTAATAATTGTCGAAATGATAAATCTATGAATGATTTTCCGCAATCATATTCTTTCAGTAATTCACGAAAAGCACTTTTATTGATTGATAAAAGTTGAGTGTCACTTAAAGTTTCTTGCTGTTTTTTAGTTTTAGAGTCTGCGTTAAAGGAATATAAATCTGTAATAAATTGAGGTTTGGTATAGAAGTTAATATTTGTCTCTTTATCTGAAGTTGCATAATATTCTCTAATAACGCCTTTATTTAGAAATCGCAAATGTTTTTCTTCCGTTCCAGCATTAAGAATATGTGTTCCTTTCTTAATATTTTCCACTTTAAATAATGAAAGTAGTTTTCGTAAACCATCTTTATTTAATGGGTATTCTGTTTCAAAAAAAGTCGATATTTCTTTTAGTTCGATGTTCATTTTGGTTGTTGCGATATTTAAGCATTGAATTCACTAAATAAAACACGAATGGCGAAATTCTGATTTCGGTCAGCATTTCATGCCCTAATATTTTTCAATTCCGATTGATTGCGCAAAGTGTTCAATATTTTTAAGATGTCTTTTTTTTACTTTTGAAAATATCAAAGATTAATGAGAAATTAATTATAAATGCTGAATAAAGAAAAATATCTATAATTGCTCCCGTTTCAATAGCATTATATTTTAGAGTTATCATTGTTAATAAAATTAAAACTGTTGAAATTATTAGTCCAAATTTATTTTTGTTATTAGTATTCATTTTATTTTTTATTTGTGAGTATTTTTCGTCAATGAACGTTGTTGTATAAGCTTTGTTGCGTGTTTTAAGCAACTAATTTAGTAAATAATAACTAAATAAAAAGTCCTCACAAACTTTCGTAAATAGATGAGGACTTAGCAATAAATTATATACGGCTTAAGTTTGTATTTATGCATCTACAAAAATTACTTGACCCGTAATAAATCCATCAACCGAACGTTCAAAAGCTTTACCTACTAACTTTCCAGGAACTGGTTCAAAACCTGGCATCATTTCACCATAAACATCCCAAGCCTCTTCTAAAACAGTTGGGTTTATTGAGTTTACTCGGATTCCTCTTGGCATTTCAAAAGCAACACATTTAACAAATGTATCAATAGCGCCACTAGTAGTAGCATCAGCAATTGCAAAAGGTATAGGCTTAGTATTTAAAATTCCTGTTATTAAAGTAAATGACCCCTTATCTGCAATATATTCTTGACCAATACGTACAATGTTTATTTGTCCCATCATTTTACTTAAAATGGTACTCATCCATTGTTCTTCGGTCATTTCAGTAAAATTTGCATATTCACAAACACCAACAGTGTTTACAACAGCATCAAAATGACCAACATCTTCGTATAATTTCCTTAATGATGCTTCGCTTGTAATATCTACTTGAAAGTCATAGCTATCAGCAGAACGTCCAGCAGTTATAACTTTGTGTTTTCCTAGCCCCGTAAGAGCAGCTTGTCCCATTTTTCCGTTTGCTCCAATTAAAATTATTGTTTTCATATAATATCTGTTTTTAAATTATATGCAAATTTATGAAGCACTAAAAGTTTATGAAGAGGACATTTGTCTAATACGTAATATTAGCCCTTATTCGACTTAGGTGACGTTGTGTAACGCCTAGGTAAGAAGCTATATAATGTAGTGGAATCTCTTTGATATATTCAGGTTGCGTTGTAATTAAATCTAAATAGCGTTGTTGAGCCTTATCTTTTTGATGATTAAATATCCATTTTTCTAATTCAACATATTCCTTTTCGGCAATAATTTTCAAAAAACGCAACCAATTACTATTTGATTTGGCTAAATTTTCTAAAGTTGCTTTTGGTATTGAAATTATTTCAGCATCTGTCAGAGCTTGAATATTTTCTTCAGATTTTTTTTGTGAAATAAATGAAGAATAAGCCATTAATAATTTATTAGGAAAAGTGAAACAATATGTGATTTCATCTTCATTATTTGAATAATAATAGGAACGAAAAATTCCACTTTTGACAAAAGCTATAGAATCGCAAATTTCATTATTATTAATATATAAATCGCCTTTTTTTAATAAAATAGTTTGAGATAAATTCAAAAAATCATTAATCTCTATGTCGGTAAATAAATTAAATGATTTTAAATATTCGTTCATTTCTTTCTTTGATGTTTTGTATGCTCAAATTACCGCCAACGTTGTTGTGTAAGCTTTGTTGCGTGTTTCAAGCAACTAATTTAGTGAATAATTACTGGCAAAGAAAGTCCGCGAGGACTTTCGTAAATTGACTAAAACCAGCCATTAATTATACACGGTGTTATGCACTGACTTTATTGCTTTTTCTTTTCTTTTAATAGCATTGTTTCCTTTTCATTCATTGGTTTATCTGGGCTTACTCTCTCTTTTTTTCGGTCAAGTATTTCCATAACATCTTCTATAGCATTATGTTTTATTCTTTCTTCTAATATTGCTGGAGGTGGTATGTTTTTCAAAATAGAAATGTATGCATTAAAAACTTGTTCTTTAGTTTTGTATTCTTTTCCTAAATGACCTTCAATTCTGTAAAATTCATTTTTAAATTTTTCAACTAATTCTTTTTTTTCTTCAGGTTTTAATTTTGATTCTAATTCGTTAACGGTATCTATTAATTCAAAATTATGAGGATTAGCAATTGGTTTTTCAAAATTTTCTCTGTCTGTAATTACAGAAATCCATTTTGTGTCAAATTTTATGTTAAATGTAACAGTATATCCGTTTTTCTTATAATTTGAAGGTACTTTAAATGTAAAAGTTTCAAAACTTTTACATTCTATACACCTATTTTGTAAAAGACCTTTAAGGATAACTTTTTCAAGTCCTTTTTCGTTAGTTGCTTTTTCAAATATCGGTGTTAAGTATTTTGAAAGATAAATAGAACGCTCTTCATCCTCTAAAGCACTTAATTCTTTAAGTGAAGTATCATCCATTGATAGATTCATTATAGGTACAAGACTTGGATCTTCTTTCATAATAATGTCAATTCCAGGTATTGGATTATCTCCACCTTGTAAAATAGTAAATCCAAAAGCAGTAAAAATTCCAAGAGCAAATAATAATAGCGTAATCTTTTTCATAATATTTATATTTTTAGAATGTTCTTTTTAATTATTCAATTTTAATGCCAAATTCGGTTTTTAGTTTGTGCATAACGTTATGTATACCAGTAAAAATTTATTTTATCCATACGTTAAAGGGAGGTAAAAAAAAGAATTTACTTTTAGATTTAGCAATTTATTATATGGTAAAAATATACTTGTTAATAACAAAACAGTAAAATTTATTTTTTACTAAAACGTTTCGAAAATTTGTATAAAAAATATACCGCGGCCGTTAAAAATATTATTTGCATTACTTGCCAAATAAAACCACCTGCACTAAAATCATTTATCGCTTCTTCCATATATGTTGCTCTTTTTTAAAATATACTTAATAATTATCTCTTAATTCCTCAAAAACAGCTTGCATTTTCTTTTTTACTTCAGAATTAGAATGCATATAATGATTGTTCATATAACTGAATATTAATGTTTTTCCGGAGTTTGTAATTAAGTAACCACTTAAATTATAATTGTTCCCCAAGGTACCCGATTTTGCATGAATATATGGTTTCGGATTTCCAGAAAACCAATTTTTTAAAGTCCCTGTTTTTCCTCCAACCGGAAAAAATTGAAACAATCTTTTTTCTGGTATTTTATTGTGTATTTTGGTTAAAACTTCTACAAAAGAAATCGGTGTAAATAAATTATACCTACTCAATCCAGAGCCATCTACCCAACGTGGTTTTTGTTGCAAATCTTTCAATTGATTTTCTAACATAAAGTTTCTTGCTTTTGCAGCACCTAAGGTATCTGAAAGTGTTGATGATGCTAGAACTAAAATCTGTTCTGCTAAGAAATTATCACTTACTTCCATCATTCTTTTAAACAAAGAATCTTTAGGAATACTGTATGCAATTGTAGAGGGTTTTAAAGCCGATTTATGCAGTAAACTTACTTTGTTGGGTAAAATATCATTCCAGAGATTTAAAAGCAAAGAATCATTGATAATCATCGGAATTTCAGTTTCTCTTTTCCTATTTTTTCCGAAGTAAAAAGAATTAGAAAGCTCTTTTCTACCGTAACTTTTATCTGTAATTTCTAATTTATTAGCAAAATAGTTAGGAGCAACTTTTATTGAATCTTGATTTTGGACAAACACAACATTTCCATACATAGGAAAAGCACTTACTTCTGGACTAAAATAGCTATCAAAATCTTCCCAAGCCCAACCTGGTCCGTATCTTTTATCAGAAATATTATTAGCAATTAAATGTACTTTTTTATATTTTTTCGCCAATTTTAAAGCGGTACTGTCTTTAAAAAATGGATGTAAAAAAGTAGGATCTCCTGTGGCTTGTATTGTAAGTGTATCTTTATTTACAGCGTATTTAAAAGCCGGAATTGAATCTGGCAACATTTCTAAACCCGTAAAAAGTGTAAAAATTTTGGTATTACTTGCGGGTGTAAAATACTTATCTGCATTATAATTATAGAGTACTTTGTCTGCTGCTACATCATAAATATAAATTCCCGTAAATTGATTATCAAAAAAAGAAGTTGCTAATTTTTGATCGATATTTCTAGATAATTTAACCGTTTTACAACTTGTAAAATAGACAGTTACAAACAAAACTACAAGTACTCTTTTAAGCATTTAAACTATTTTTAATATATTTTTTTTCTAAACTACAAATATTTTGGTTTGTGAAGTTTATATATTGAATAAATATTTACCTTTGTAGTATATGAATACAATTCTTTTATTTATAAGTGGTCCAGAAATAATGGTTGTCATGTTAATTGTGGTAATGCTTTTTGGTGCAGATAAGATTCCTGAAATTGCCAGAGGATTAGGAAAAGGAATGCGTCAAGTAAAAGATGCAACCAACGATATTAAGAGAGAAATTAACGAAAGTTCTAAATTACCAAAAGCAGAAGCAGATTCTGCAAAAGAGGTATCTCAAGGCGCAAACCAGGAATTTAAAAATATTACAAAAGATATTAATAAAGGAATCAATTCTGTAAAACAAGATATTGAAGATTTAACTGGCCCGATAAAGCGTAATTTCTAATTATTACGTCATTCAAAATTTACTTTTAGAAAAACAGATTACTCTCAAAAACGTTTCTAAACGATCTTTCCTGCCCAGGCAGAAAACTATAATATACTATTCAAAAATTACTTTTTAAACAGTATATCAGTTTGTAAAACAGCTATTCTTATTTTTGTAAACGATGTTTTTTATCCCGCAGAGCGGAAACTATTTTACTCTAGTTATTGTTAAACCATCTCTAATTGGTAAAAGTACCGTTTCTACTCTATCGTCTGTATTTAATAGTTTATTGTATTCTAAAAGAACTTTGGTGTCTTTGTCTTTAGGATCTAATTTTTCTACTACTTTTCCACTCCAAAGTACATTATCAGATAAAATAATTCCACCAGAATTCATTTTATCAATAATTAAATGAAAATAGTTGATGTAATTAGATTTATCTGCATCAATAAAAACCATATCAAATTTCTGGTCAATAGTAGGAATAATCTCAATTGCATTCCCCACAAATTGTTCTATTTGATTTCTAAAACCAGATTTTTCAAAATATTTATTTTGAAGTGTTTCTAATTCTTCATTCTTATCTAAAGTAAAAATTTTTCCTTCGGATGACAATCCTTCCGCTAAACACAATGCAGAATAACCAGTATACGTACCTATTTCTAAAATGTTTTTTGGCTGAATTAATTTTGAAATCATAGACAATACTCTTCCTTGAAAAGCACCGCTTAACATTCTAGGATTCAATACTTTTTGCCAAGTTTCTTTACTTAATTCTTTTAAAATGGTTGGCTCTTGTTGTGAATGTTCCACAACGTAATTGTCTATATTTTCTGGTAAAAAATGCATCCTTTTTTAGATTGTTTGATGGTTAGATTGTTGGATTGTTGGATTGTTGGATTGTAATTTCTAATAATCGAATATAATAATAATCTAATATTCTAAACTAAAAAAACGGAATCTATATTTCTATAAATCCCGTTTCAATCTAACAAAAAATCAAAAAATGTAGTTTTTTAAAAACTACCAAAATATCTTTATGACTTTATTTTATCAAACTCTTTTTTTAGAGCTTCTTTATCTTCTTTACTCATACAAATCTTATTTTCTTTACAACTCTTTGCATGTCCTTTATACAGTATTGTAAGAAGATTATTTTGTTTTGAATATTTAGCGCATTTTTTACACCTTATAAAATGAATACCTAATTTCATTTTTTCTAATAAGGTAGCTGCACCATATTGATTTTTATCACAAATAGTTGTGGCTTCGTCGCAAGTAATTTTTAAACTTTTAAACATCTCTTAATTATTAAACCAGTTATCTTCCATACATTTTCTAAGCTGTGTTCTTGCCCTATGTATAATAACCCATAAGTTTGACGCCGTAATATCTAATTCCTTACAAATTTCTTCAGTTTCAAACTCTTGAATAGTTTTCATTCTAAAAACCATTCCGTATTTTTCAGGTAAAGCATCTATGCAAGATTCTAACTGACTTTTTAATTCTTCGTTTTCAATGGTTTTTTCCGACTGATTGTCCCAACTCTGTGGCACTCTCTCTTCTAACCAATTACCTTCATTTTCACCATCATCATAAAAATTCATTCTAACTTCGGCTTGTCCTTTTTTAGAATTTATTTTTCTATAATAATCTATTATTTTTCTTTTTAAAATAGAAATTAACCACGTTCTTTCGGTAGATTTTCCTTGAAAATTTTTAGCAGATTTTAAGCCAGCAAAAAAAGTATCTTGAACTAAATCTTTCGCTAAATCACTATTATTTACACGCACAACAGCATAATTATACATATAATCTGCATAATTATCTATCCATTTGTCTGTGTTTAATACAACTTGCTCTTCTGTCATCTAATAAATAAAACTCAAAGATAATGTTATTTTTTTATTCTTTGTACATATACAATTCCTTCATATCGTAAAATCTCCTAAATAAATTCAATTAATAAGAAATTAGAAGTCTAAAATAGACATAAATTACAACAAAAATAAAACGAAGTCTATTCTTAGAAAAACATAAATATAGACAACTAAATCAGTTATTATTTTTTATTTGATTAAGATTAACGCAAGATTAACTAGTTTAATATTTAATGCTTTTCCTTACATTTACATACTATTTAAAAAACATAAAGTATGTCAGCAGCAAAAAAAGAATATAAAAAAGTTACGGTAAAATCTTTGGTAGATATGAAGAAAAATGGAGAGAAAATTTCCATGTTAACTGCCTATGACTTTACAATGGCAAAAATTTTAGATGGAGCTGGAATCGATGTTCTTTTGGTGGGAGATTCTGCCTCTAATGTTATGGCAGGTCATGAAACAACTTTACCTATTACTTTAGATCAAATGATTTATCATGCAAGTTCTGTAGTTAGAGCTATTACTAGATGTTTAGTGGTTGTAGATTTACCTTTTGGTAGTTACCAATCGGACCCAAAAGAAGCGTTACGTTCTGCTATTAGAATTATGAAAGAAAGCGGCGGACATTCTATAAAGTTAGAAGGTGGTAAAGAAATTAAAGAATCTATTAAACGCATTTTAAATGCCGGAATTCCTGTAATGGGACATTTAGGTTTAACACCACAATCTATCTATAAATTCGGTACGTATACCGTAAGAGCAAAGGAAGAAGAAGAAGCAGAACAATTAATGGAAGATGCTTTAATGTTAGAAAGATTAGGCTGTTTTGCCGTTGTTTTAGAAAAAGTACCGGCTAAATTAGCACAAGAGGTTGCAGAGGCTATTTCTATTCCTGTAATTGGTATTGGTGCGGGAAATGGTGTTGATGGTCAGGTTTTAGTTACCCATGATATGTTAGGAATGACACATGAATTTCATCCTCGTTTTTTACGTAGATATTTAGATATGCATACAGAAATGACGGGTGCTTTTAAATCTTATATTGATGATGTAAAAAGTAGTGATTTCCCTAATGATAAAGAGCAGTATTAGGGCCCATCCTAACCTTCCCAAAGGGAAGGGACTTGTTGTTACAAAAATATGATCCACTAGTTTCACAGATAAACACGAATGAAGTGTGTGTTTATCTGTGAAATCTGTGGGAAATAAAAACCTCTGTTGACTATGTTTCTATGTGGTCAAAAAATTATTACAAATGAAAATACTACACTTAGACTCAAATCATCCTTTGTTGATAAATCAATTAAATGATTTAGGATATACTAACGATGAAGATTACACTTCTTCAAAAGAAGAAATTTTAGCTAAAATTCACAACTACGATGGTTTTATCATTAGAAGTCGTTTTTCTATTGATAAAACATTTTTAGACAAAGCAACCAATCTAAAGTTTATTGGACGTGTTGGCGCTGGATTAGAAAATATAGATTGTGAGTACGCAAAAAGCTTAAATATCGGATTAATTGCTGCTCCAGAAGGAAATAGAAACGCTGTAGGAGAACATAGCTTAGGAATGCTATTATCGTTATTTAACAAGCTAAACAAAGCTGATAAAGAAGTTAGAAATGGAAAATGGCTACGAGAAGAAAACCGCGGAATTGAACTAGACGGAAGAACGGTTGGTTTAATTGGTTATGGAAATATGGGGAAATCTTTTGCAAAAAAACTTCGTGGTTTTGATGTGGAAGTTTTGTGTTATGATATAAAACCAAATGTTGGCGATGCAAATTGTAAACAAGTTTCATTAGAAGAATTACAAGAAAAGGCAGATGTTTTAAGTTTACACATACCACAAACACCTCTTACTCAAAATATGATAAATGCAAACCTTATCAATGGTTTTAAAAAGCCTTTTTGGTTGATAAATACCGCACGTGGAAAATCTGTTGTTACCAAAGATTTAGTTTCAGCTTTAAAAGAAGGTAAGATTTTAGGTGCTGGTTTAGATGTTTTAGAGTACGAAAAAGCATCTTTTGAAAATTTGTTTTCTGATGATAAAATGCCAGATGCTTTTCAATATTTAATCAATTCAGAAAATGTTTTATTATCACCGCATGTAGCCGGTTGGACTGTTGAAAGTAAAGAACGATTAGCACAGACTATTGTAGATAAAATTAAGGCAAAATTTAATTAGATCATTTTATTTTAACATTCAGACCCTTCAGGTTTTAAAAACCTGAAGGGTCTTTTTATTTTATAAAACTTAAGGAGTAATTACATAGGGTTGTGTTATCACTGTTATGAGACTACTACTTTGGTCGAAATGACAATTTTGTGTTTTTTTTATGTTCAGCTATGCTTACACCCAGTTTTGTCATTTCGATCTTTTTAGAAGTAATCTCATGAGGTTGCTCGTTTTTACGTTAGCTTCTTTATAGGTTTATTCAATACTTTGAAATCACAAAAATTCATTAACTTGTTAGCCTTTCTTATTCCTAATAAAAAATAAGAAGAAATTTATTATTGTCAATTTTTATGAGTTTTCTCAATCGTCAAAAGTCTCATTTCATATTGACAATTGTATAAAAAAATTACTATGCCATACAAAGCAACATCAGTAGAAGAGTATATAAACCAAGTACCTGAAGATCGTAAAAGTGCGTTACATAAATTACGAAAAACTATTCTAGAAAACCTACCTAACGGTTTTAAAGAAGGTATTCAGTATGGAATGATCGGCTATTATGTTCCTCATTCTTTGTATCTAGATGGTTATCATTGCAACCCAAAAGAACCTTTGCCTTTTATGAGTTTTGCTTCTCAAAAAAACTCCATAAATTTATATCATAGCGGTATTTATGCCGTTCCAGAAATTAAAGATTGGTTTGTAAATGAATATCCAAAACATTGCAAACGGAAATTAGATATGGGTAAAAGTTGTATCCGTTTTAAAAAAGTAGCAGAAATTCCTTTTGAATTAATTGCTGAATTATGTAAAAAAATAACTGTTGATGAGTGGATAGCAGTTTATGAAACTAATATTAAAAAGAAGTAGTTTATGAAAAATAGAGTTACAGGAATTGGAGGTTTATTTTTTAAATCTGAAGATGCCAAAGCAGCCAAAGAATGGTACAAAAATCATTTAGGTTTTAATACTGATGATTGGGGATGTACTTTCTGGTGGAAAGATGAAAATGGGAATAAATGTTCAACACAATGGAGTCCGTTTGCAGAGGATACCAAACATTTTGAACCTTCTAAAAAGGACTTTATGTTTAATTACAGAGTAGAAAATTTAGTACAATTATTAGCTGAATTAAAGAAAGAAGGTGTTACTATTGTGGGTGAAATGGAAGAACATGACTACGGTAAATTCGGTTGGATTTTAGACAACGAAGGAAACAAAATTGAGCTTTGGGAACCGATAGATAAAGCTTTTCTTTAGAAATATATATGAACAAATTAATCAAAAAATCATGTCAGAAAAAAGTAAAAACTTAGAGGAGAACCTAAAACAAACTGCTGGTTCAATTTCTAAGGATGCAAAAGAAACCCTTGAAAATACGAAACAAAAAGCGAATGAATTTATAGAAGATGCTAAAGAAGTTTTTGAAGATACAAAAGGAAAAGTAAATGAACTTTTATCTGATGAAAACATAGATAAAGTAAAACATAAAGCAGAAGAATACTCTGAAATAGCAAAACAAAAAACAACTGAATTTACAGATGACGCCAAAGAAACCTATGAAGATTTAAAAGAAAAAGGTTCTGAATTAGCTGGAGACGCTGCAGAACATTTAGCCGATTTTGCAGAAGATGCTAAAGAAGAACTACAAGAGATGAAAGAAAAGTCGAAAAGCTTTTTACAACGATTATTTGGAAAATCATAAAGAGAAGTAATTATGCATTTTTTATCTGATTACCCAACTGAGATTTTAATCTTACTATTTTTAATCATTACTTTTTTAATATCTGCATTCGAAAAAATACTAGATTGGAAAGGAACGATCTCTTTTATAAAAGATCATTTTAAAAATTCTCCATTAAAAGGCAGTGTTCCGTTTTTATTATTCATTTTATTAATCATAGAAATTCTTGCTGTAGGATTTATGATTGTTGGAGTGTATCAAATTTATACTTCAGAAGCAAAAGAAATTGCATTACTCGGAATACAGCTTTCTGCGATCAGTATAATTTTTATGCTTATTGGGCAACGTCTTGCAAAAGATTATCCAGGAGCGATGTCTTTAGGTGTCTATTTTATCATTTCACTTTGTGGTGTATATTTACTAAATAAGTAAAACTGATATTTTTTATCAATTATATAAATAATATTTATAGAAAAAGCTCTTAAAACAATCGTTTTAAGAGCTTTTCTTTTTTAGCTAAGGTATTTCTATTCTATTAGAGTTAAACTTTTAACAAGTCTTTTTAAAATCATTTTTAATGGCTTTTTAAGTACAAAAACTAAAGTAAGATATACTTTTCTTCTTTTTGATGTAAATGAAACTGAAAATTGATTTTAGAACCTTCTTTTTTTCAATTTTGATATCTCTTTCTTAAAAACATCTTTATTTAGTATTCTTAAATATTTATACATTACGACTTGTTTACAAAAAAAATTGAACTTTATCCGATAAGAAAAAACACAACTAAACCAGAATTTAAAAGAGAATACAATTTTTAGTAAAAACTAATTATAATTTAATTTAGAAACTAAAAATCAGAATTACATTCTAATTACTTCTATTTATAAAAAAGTAATTTATCTTGAAGTAACTGAACTTTTCAAACTTGTTTTAAATACGTAAAACGGTTATTCTATAATTCTACAAATGCTACCACTACTCCAACATTAATAATCATTAGATAAAATTAAATCGTTCTTATCTGGTAATCTATTTTTTAATTTAATGTTTGTAGCTAAACCATAAAACCATTCTTAAATCAATTTTTTAAATATTGTTTTAAAAAACGCTCCTAATTTTAGATTAAAAACTAAAATGTTCCACGAGGAACAACTTGATTTTTTGCTTATAAAAAAACCTTCAAAATTATTTTTTTGAAGGTTGATAATTCTTTTAAAAAAGAAAAATTATAATTCTACTTATTTTTAATTACATAAATTAAAGAAGAATATTCTTTTGTTTTCCTTGCTTTTAAATTGGAAACAAAACCTCTATGAAGTGCTTTCAAAGGATTCATTTTTCCTGTTTTATATTTTTCACTTAAAAGCGAAACATAGTAAGAATCAAACTTCATTGGCAATGTTTTTTCTACAATCATATTCTCTTCAGAAAAAATTTTCTGAATTGAATTTTGAGAAAAATGCCAAAGATGTCTTGGCACATCAAAAGCCGCCCAATACTCTTTATAATATTTTGCATCATCACTTTTATGATTCGGAACTGCAATGATCAATCTTCCATTTTCAGAAAGCAATTCTTTTAATTTAGAAATGTAATCAGACAATTTTTCTACATGTTCTAAAACATGCCAAAGCGTAATAACATCAAATTTTTTATTTTGGATATCAAGTAATTCTTCTTGTAAAATAACTCCTTTATCATTTGCAATTTCTCTAGCATCAGCACTTGGTTCTACACCAAGAACATTCCAATGATTAGATACGCAAACTTTTAAAAAATCTCCCGTACCTGCTCCAACATCTAAAATATTTTTAGACTCTGTTTTAAAGGAATTAATTAAATTTAATTTACTCCTTAATGTAACATTCTTTACAGACTGATAAACCTTATCCATTAATGTTTTTTTACTATCAGTGTGTGAAATATAATTTTCACTCTTATAGTAATTTTCTAGATCTACAGGAATTGGTGATGTTACCAACATATCATATTCTGTATTAAACATCACTTCATAAGTTTCATCTGAAACCGTAAAATCTTTGCAGTTTAAATAAGGTTCTAACTTTTTGTGAAGCCCTCTTTTCTCCCCCATAATACTTTTTCTTTATAATATGTTCCACGAGGAACATAGCAATTATTTTCACAATTTATCTACCCATATAAACCAAAAGCACAGAGATATCGCTGGGGGAAACGCCACTTATTCTACTTGCTTGTGATATAGATGTCGGTTGAATTTTAGTCAACTTTTCTCTAGCCTCAAAAGACAGAGATTTTACTTTTTGATAATTAAAACTAGAAGGAATCATTACATTCTCTAACCTATTTAATTTATCAGCATTATTCTTTTCTTTCTCTATATAACCAGAGTATTTTAAATGAATAACAGCTTGTTCAATTGCTTCCTTATCAATATTATTTTCTTCTAAAAAAGCAGTTAATTTCTTTACACTTTTAAAATCAGAAAAATCTAATTGAGGTCTTGCAGCAATTTTATAAAGCTTCATAGATTGGTTAATCAATGCTAAATTCTTTGCTTCTAAAATAGGATTTATCTCCTCTTGCTTTACACTTGTATTTTGTAAAAAATGAATTAATAAATCTGCTTTTTCTTGTTTTTCGATAACTCTATCTAATCTTTCTTGAGAGGCTAAACCTAATTTAAAACCGATTGGTGTTAATCTTAAATCTGCATTATCTTGTCTTAATAAGGTTCTATATTCTGCTCTAGATGTAAACATTCTATAAGGCTCTTCTGTACCTTTTGTAATTAAATCATCTATTAAAACACCTATATAAGCTTCGTTTCTTTTTAGAACAAAAGGTTCTTTTTCTTGCGTTTTTAAAGCAGCATTTACACCCGCCATTAAACCTTGCGCAGCAGCTTCTTCATAACCTGTGGTTCCATTTATTTGTCCTGCGAAGAATAAATTCTCAATTATTTTAGTTTCTAACGAATGTTTTAATTGCGTTGGAGGAAAGAAATCATATTCAATCGCATAGCCATATCTTAAAAATTTTACATTTTCAAAACCGGCTACAGAACGAATTGCTTTGTCCTGAACATCCTCTGGAAGAGATGTTGAAAAACCATTTACATACATTTCACAAGTAGTCCATCCTTCTGGCTCAATAAACATTTGATGTCTATCTTTCGTTGCGAAACGATCTATCTTATCTTCTATCGAAGGACAATATCTTGGTCCTGTAGATTTAATTCTACCATTAAACATTGGAGATCTATCAAACCCTGTACGCAACAAATCATGCACATCTAAATTTGTATACGTAAGCCAACAAGAGCGTTGTTTTACCAATGCTTTAGTAGTTGGTAAGTAAGAAAATTTCTCTGTAACTTCATCACCAGGTTGCTCAATCATTTTAGAATAATCTAAAGATCTACCATCTACTCTTGGTGGAGTTCCTGTTTTCATTCTACCAGATTCAAAACCTTTAGCAACTAAATCTTCTGTAATTCCGGTTGATGCTCCCTCACCTGCTCTACCACCTCCAAAACTTTTATCTCCAATATGGATCAATCCATTTAAAAAAGTACCAGCAGTTATTACCACAGTTTTGGCTTTAATTTCTAAACCTAAAGCAGTTTTTACTCCAATAATTTTATTATCATCAAACAATAAACCGTTTACAGAATCTTGATAAAAATCTACATTTTCGGTCAGCTCTAACATCGCTCTCCAGCATTCTGCAAACTGCATTCTGTCAGATTGCGCTCTCGGACTCCACATTGCAGGTCCTTTAGATTTGTTAAGCATCTTAAATTGTATCGCTGTTTTATCAGTAACAATTCCGCTATAACCTCCTAAAGCATCAATCTCTCTAATTATTTGTCCTTTAGCAATTCCTCCCATTGCAGGATTACAACTCATCTGCGCAATATTTTGCAAATTCATTGTAATTAATAAGGTGTGTGCACCCATGTTTGCAGCAGCAGCTGCAGCCTCACTCCCAGCGTGACCACCTCCTACTACAATAACGTCGTATGTTGTTGAAAATAAACTCATTATATTATGGTTCCACGTGAAACCTTGTATTTACATTATTGATTATCAATTATTTGAATTCAGATAATGCCGTATTTTCAGCATTTCTCATCTCTTTTTTCTCAGTTTCTGTTTTATCTTTATATCCCATATAATGAAGTACACCATGTATCATCACTCTGTGTAATTCCTCTATAAAAGAAACCTCAAAATCTTTCGCATTGTCAGCAACTCTTTCAATAGAAATATAGATATCTCCACTAATTAATTTACCTAAAGTATTGTCGAAACTAATTACATCCGTTAAAGTATCATGTTGTAAAAACTCTACATTTAATTTATGAAGGTATTCGTCATCACAAAAAATATAGTTCAACTCACCTAAACTAAAACCTTTTTTTGAAACCACATTATCAATCCAATATTCTAAAAGATTTTCATCTTTTAAATCAAAATCTGTTTCGTAATTAAAAGTAACCATAATTAATCCTTATTTGAGTCAGAAAAATATGCTCTAACCTTGTTTTTATAATTCTGCTGCAAAGGTAATGATTGTCTGTTTAATATCTCTGTTTGATTGTAAAACTGCTTTTTAAATTCTAAAGCCTTTATATTTCTCTTTTCAAATTCTTTTAAATTATAATTAGACTTTCTTTTTTTATCTTCTCCTTGTTCTAAAGCAGCTTTATCTAACTTTAATAATTCATAATTTAATTGCTGCATTTTTTGAAGTGTTTCAGCGTTAAAACCTTTTTCTAAAATTTCATTTTCTAAGTCTTCCATCTTTTTTAAAGCTTTGTTTGCTTCTGAATTTTCACCATTTCCAGCTTCCTCAGACATTTTAATTTGTTCTTGTAATTCTTGTCTTAATAAACTTTGTTGCTTATAAATCTGATAAATTTCTCCATCCAAATCATCTATAGACCCTCCTTCTCCATTACTGCCTTTCTTTCCATTCTTTCCCTGTTTATCTCCTTTACCATTTTGTCCTTTGCCATCGGGTTTATCGTTTTCTCCTGGTTTATCTCCTTTTTTGCCTTCTTTACCTTCAGATTTATTATCACTAGGTTTTTTACCTTTTTTCATTCCTTGCTGCATTTTTTCAGACAACTCTCCTTGCTTCTTTATAAGGTCGGGCAAACTAAAACCTTTGCCTTTAGATTTCTTTCCTTTGCCCTTTTTCATAGACATAGAATTCTTCATACTACTCAACATATTACTTAAATAATCTGCTAAACTATTTACAGAAGTCATAACGTAACGTTGATTAGAAACTCCATATGAAAATAAATTTTCAGAAAAATTATATAAAGATTGTTCTAAATTATAATGCGTTGTAGATAAATCATCTTTAATAATTGATGAGATTTTAGGCAATCTCATAGACAACACATACAGACTATCATCTACATGTTCAAAATAAGTTTTTAATTCATTTTGCTTTTTTAAATCTTGACCAAAATCTGGATGTGATGTAGAAATTTCTTCAAACTTATGCATTAAAGATTCTTGTTTGAAAGAAAAAATAACAAGGTTTTCTAAAATTTTACGCAAGTCATCAATGTTTTCTTCCATAGATTCTCCTTCCATTTCCATCATTGCTTTCTGCATTTTAGCACTCATTTCTTTCATCTTTTTTGATGAATTCTTTTGACTCTTTTTTGCATTAACTTTGTTTTCTTTAGAAATACTTTCTTCGGATTTTTTTAATTCACCATCAATATCTTCTTTTTCATCTTCCACATCCGGAAGCTCCATAGGTTCCTTTAACTTGTTATTGTCTTTATTTAATTCTTCTAAATCTTTTTTTATAGCTTCAAATTCCTTTTTTATTTCTCTCTGATTGTCTAAATTATTCTCTTTACTTTTAGATAACTCTTCTTGTTTTTTAGATAATTCTTCAACCTTATTCGAAATTTGCATTGTTTTCTGCTCAACATAAAAACGTTTCGTTAATTCTAAAATACGTTCTAAACTTCTTTCTTGTTGTTTATTTTGTTGAGATAATTCCTTCGCCTTTTTTAACAAATCTTCTTTGTTAAGCTTCTCTCCCATTTTCTGAATTTCATCTAAAAGTTTTTGTTGCTTATCTAATTTTTTAAGTTCTTCAATACGCTTTTTTAATTCTTCTTTTTTATCCTGAAGATTCTCATTTTCTTCCTTTTTCTCATCTAAATTTTCATGTAACTTTTCAGTTTGTCGTTGCATCATTTTATTATAATTATTCTGACGCTCTACAAATTTCTCAATCTTCTTTTTGTCATTCCAATTAATCTGCTTCTTTCCTTGTAAATCTTGCTGAACTTTTTCTAATTCTTTCTGCTGCTTTTGTTGTTTCTGAATTGAATTTGAAATATTATTAATCGTATTTCTTTGTTCTTGCAACAACTCCTCCTCTACTTCATCTGTTGTTTTTTGTCGATAATTAAAAATTTTAGATTTTGTTTTTTTTCTTCCGTTTATAGCATCATTATCAAAAACCTCAAAAAACAATTCATAGTTAACTCCTGCTTCCAAATTTAATCCGTCAGGAAACTGATAAAAGAAAGTTTGAATATTTTCTTTCGTTATTGATAACTCAAATTTATTTTGATTTTCAGGCTGCTCGTCATCATAATAAACGAGTTGTAATTTTTTAATTCCATAGTCATCAGAAATCTGACCAGCAAACTGCGCAGCTCCACGTGAAGTACTATCAATATTAGATTGCACAGAAATCAATGGAAATTCATCATTTATAACATCCACAGAAAACTGTAAATTCTCAAAATCTTTTAAATCTTTATTCGATGATGAAATTTGATAATTTAACGGATTCTGAATTATTTTAGAATATGAAAAAATATTGTCTGAATTTGAATCAAAAAAAACACTTTTTTTATTGTTGATAAAAGCCATAGAATCTGTTTGATTTGCAGATACATTCCAAGTAATAGTAGTACCTTCGGGAACTATTACATTACCAGAATTTTTGATCATTTCATTTTTCTTACCCAAATATCTAGGATACTTAACATCTAAAGAAATAGCATTTATAGTAGGTGTTTTTATCACTTCCATTTTATAATCTTGAGATTGAACTCCGTTTGCTTCAATAAAAAAATCAATTGGTTGTTCAACATCAGAAAAAGTATAAGTAAAGGTTCCGTTACCATTATTTTCTAAAAAATATTGCTGATTTTCAAAGTGGATAAGCGCTTCGATTGGCAACACTTTTCCGAGGGTCTCAACCAAAATAGAAATAGACTTTCCTTGTATCACTTTTAAATCGTTATTTTTAATCGAAAATAAAAATGGAGCAGGCGGATTATAAGCTGTATTATGATTTACAACACGTTGTAAACTTTGAGATAATTTATCATTACTATCTGTAAATAAGGTTATTAAAAATATTATAACAGGAACTATCGCATATTTTAAATACTTTTTGTTTTTGGTAAAATCTACAGCTTTTACAAACGGAATTGGTTGTAATTCTGTTTCTTTTTGTTGAATACTTGCTAACAATAAGTCAGAATTATTGCTGTTTTTTTTCAATTGTAAAACATTCAATAATTTATCCTGAACTTCCGGAAAATGAGCACCAATTATTTTGGAAGATTGTTCATAAGTAATTCCTTTTCTAAGACCAATTAATTTAAAAATTGGGAGAAAAATAAATCGAACTAACAAAAAAACTTCCACTAATATAAAAATCCAAAATAAAATAGTTCTTGCGGTTGGTTTTAACCACAAAAAATATTCTATAAACACCGTGAAAAAAAAGTATAAACATCCTAAAGAAAGAAATAATATGCTTCCTTTTATCAATTCACTGGTGTAATATTTACGTGTAAATTGATGTAACTTCTCTTCTAAATTCTTAAATTCTGCCATAAATAACGTTTAAAAGTACTATTTTTACATAGATGCACAACCAAATAATTGTTAAAACGATTTTTGTGAGTAATTAAAAAATAGCACCACTAAATTTTAAAATTAAAAAAATGAAACAAATTACCAACTTTCTATTTTTATTCTTATCCATATCTGCATTTTCTCAAGGACCTTGGACACAAGAAAAAGGGAAATTTTACACACAAATATCGTTTTCTACCATACCTAGTTATAATGAATTGTTTGGTGATCCTGATTATACTATTAATGGTGAACTAACTGATAATACAGTTCAACTTTATGGTGAATATGGTCTTACAAATAATACAACATTGATTGTAAATATGCCTTATAAAATTATTAAACACAAAGAGTTAGTAAATCCTTGTGTATTTGGTCCTTGTCCAGAATATACAAATAATAAAACTGCTTTAGGAAATATTGAAATTGGTGTAAAACATAATTTCTATAAAAAAGATTGGTTACTTTCTGGTCAGTTTTCTATAGAATCGAATACAGGTTCGTATGATGAAAATTCTGGTTTAAGAACAGGTTATGATGCATTTACGTTCACTCCCCTATTCTTAGCTGGTAAAAGTTTTAATAAATCTTATTTACAAACATTTATAGGTACAAAAATTAGAACCAATAATTACAGTTCTAATTTTAAAGTTGGTGGAGAATATGGTGGTAAAGTTTATAAAAATATTTGGTTGATTGGTTTTCTAGATATCGAAAAATCATTTAAAAATGGAGATGTAGAAATACCAAATTCTAATAAAGCAACAGGTTTGTATGTTAATGATCAAGAATATGGAGTTGTAGGTTTAAAAGCAATTGGAGAGTTTTCTGATAATTTTGGAATTACAGCAAGTTTACCCGCTGCTTTTTACGGAAACAATGTTGCCAAACAAGTAGCTTTAACAGTTGGAATTTATAAAAAGTTTTAGAAAATTAACTCATATATCAAAATTAGTAAGAATATCAGACCCTTCAGGTTTTAAAAACCTGAAGGGTCTTTTTATATTATTAAAACTTCGACAGGCTCAGTTTGACATTTTGAGTTTAAATTGATATTCGTTTTTAATTTATACGATTCTAAAATTAATAAAAATTCTATACTTCCAATTAAAAAGACGAATGTCTGTCTGAGCTTGTCGAAGACTTTTTAATTATAATAACTTTTGAACTTTAAAATTAAATTATCAAAAGTTTTAATTTATTTATTTAACTATCTCCGAAATGAACTTTTATTAAAACTTCGACAGGCTCAGTTTGACATTTTGAGTTTAAATTGATATTTCTTTTTTTAATTTATACGATTCTAAAATTAATAAAAAATCTATACTTCCAATTAAAAAAGACGAATGTCTGTCTGAGCTTGTAGAAGACTTTTTAACACCATTCATTTAGAACCTAGTAAGATTCATTTTATTTATTCATCTTTTGTAATTAAAAAACACCGCTAATTTTTCTTTTCCCTAATTTCTATTCTCTCTTTTAAAAACTATCTTTGCGCATTAAAAAAGCACCTTAATTATTCTTTAAGGTACATATATAATGTCTTAGCTGCTTTAGCAGGAATCAAAAAAAACAAAAAAATGGAATCTAATGTTCGCGTTCGTTTTGCACCAAGTCCTACAGGACCTTTACATATTGGAGGTGTAAGAACAGCTTTATACAATTATTTATTTGCTAAAAAATACAATGGAACGTTTGTGCTTCGTATAGAAGATACAGACCAAACGCGTTATGTTGCAAATGCAGAACAATATATTATAGACGCTTTAGAATGGTGTAATATTCCTTTTGATGAAGGTCCAGGAAAGAACGAAAAATTTGGTCCTTACAGACAATCAGAACGTAAAGAATTGTACAAAGAATATGCAGATAAACTAATTGAAACTGGTTGGGCATATTATTGTTTTGATTCTACTGAAGCTTTAGATGCAGAAAGAAAAGCACACGAAGCAGAAGGAAAAACCTTTATTTACAACTGGCATAACAGAGCACAAGGACGTTTGGTAAACTCATTGGTTTTAACTGATGAAGAAGTACAAAACAAAATTAATGCTGGTGAGAATTATGTAATCCGTTTTAAAACGCCACAAGATCAGCTTTTAAGAATGGAAGATGAAATTCGTGGAAATATTAGAATTGATACCAATACTTTAGATGATAAAATTTTATTTAAAGGAGACGGAATGCCAACGTATCATTTAGCAAATATTGTTGATGATCATTTAATGGAAATTACACACGTAATTCGTGGAGAAGAATGGTTACCTTCTATGCCACTACATGTTTTACTATATAAAGCTTTTGGTTGGGATGCTCCTAAATTTGCGCATTTACCGTTAATTTTAAAACCTGTTGGTAAAGGAAAATTAAGCAAACGTGATGGTGATAAATTAGGTTTCCCAGTGTTTCCTTTAGAATATACGAATGAAGTCTCTGGTGATGTTTCACGTGGATACAAAGAAGATGGTTATTTTTCTGATGCTTTTATAAACATGTTGGCTTTCTTAGGATGGAATCCTGGAACAGAACAAGAATTATTTAATTTAGAAGGATTAATTGAAGCTTTCGAATTAAAACGTGTAAGTAAATCTGGAGCAAAATTTAGTCCGGATAAAGCAAAATGGTTCAATCAACAATATATGCAGACAAAGTCTGATGATGAATTGACTGATCTATACTTGCCTCTTTTAGCTGAAAAAGGAATTACAAAAGACAAAGAGTTTGTTTTAAAAGTAGTTTCATCAATTAAAGAAAGAGCAACTTTTGTAAATGATTTTTGGGATTTATCTAGTTTCTTTTTTGAAACACCAACAGAATACGATGCAAAAGCTTCTAAAAAGAATTGGAAAGAAGGAACAGCTGAATTAATGCAAGAATTAATTACTGTAATTTCATCAAACAAAGATTTATCATCAGAAAATACAGAAAAAGAAATTAAAGAATGGATTACTGCTAAAGAAATTGGTTTTGGTAAAGTAATGCAACCTTTACGTTTATCTTTAGTTGGTAAATTAGCGGGTCCACATTTATTTGATATTATTGCAATGATTGGTAAAAATGAAACTATTAAAAGATTAGAAAACGCAATAGAAAAACTTTAATTATGAAAAATTTTATCCTTCTTATTATTCTATTTTGTGCTCTTACAGCTCAAGCACAATATGGAAATGGTAGTAGTAGACAACGACAAAATCAAATGCCACAAACGGAACAAAAGGCTCCAGATCCAGATTTTAATGTAGAAAGATATATTGGTATTGTTAATTATGACATAGAAAAAGCAGCTAAAAAATCAAGTGTTAAGCTTTCTTCAACTGAAGGACAAGAATTCTCTAGGGTATTGACTAAGTACAATAAAGATATTAAAGACATCACTAGAATTAATACGTTTGTATTAAGAAGTACGAAAGATATGGTTGAAAATTATCAGAAAACAGTAATGAAAACTGGTGATAATTCTTCACAAAAAAAAGTGATGACAACAATGAGTGAAAACCTCAAGCCTATTTCTGAAATATTAAAGAAAGAAGATAGAGAACTTGATAAAACAATAAAAGCGTTACTTTCTGAAAAGCAATATAAAAAGTGGATTAAGTACAACAAAAAAATATATAAAGTTTTTCCAAAAGAAGAAGAATAATTTATAAACTTCACAATATAAAAATCCTGTAAAAATACTTTTTACAGGATTTTTTTTTAATAAAACTGTAACAATATAATAAAAATACGTCCTATAAATAATTACTTAAATACCCTATCTTTACATATAAACAAATTATTAACTAAATAAAAAATAAACTATGATATCAACTACTATTATTATACCTATTGTTATAATTGCACTTGTCTTATTTTCATCATTTTTTATGGTGAAGCAACAAACTGCTGCCATTATAGAGCGTTTTGGAAAATACCATAGCATTAAACAATCTGGACTTAAATTAAAGATTCCTTTTGTTGATAAAATTGCTGGAAAATTGAGTTTAAAAATTCAACAATTGGATGTTATTATTGAAACTAAAACTTTAGATGATGTTTTTGTAAAATTGAAAGTTTCTGTACAATATAAAGTAATCACAGAAAAAGTATATGACGCTTTTTATAAATTAGATTATCCGCATGATCAAATAACAAGTTATGTTTTTGATGTGGTAAGAGCAGAAGTACCTAAAATGAAATTAGATGATGTTTTTGTGAAAAAAAATGACATTGCCATTGCTGTAAAAACAGAATTAAATGATGCCATGTTAGATTATGGTTTCGATATTATTAGAACCCTTGTAACAGACATTGATCCAGATGCACAAGTAAAAATAGCAATGAACAGAATTAATGCTGCAGATAGAGAAAAAACAGCTGCTCAATATGAAGGAGATGCACAACGTATCTTAATTGTAGAAAAAGCAAAGGCAGAAGCAGAAAGTAAACGTTTACAAGGACAAGGTATTGCAGACCAAAGACGTGAAATTGCACGTGGTTTAGAAGAGTCTGTAGACGTTTTAAACAGAGTTGGTATAAATAGCCAAGAAGCATCTGCATTAATCGTTGTAACGCAACATTATGATACTTTACAGTCTATTGGTAGTGAAACTAACAGTAATTTAATATTATTACCAAATTCTCCACAAGCGGGTAGTCAAATGTTGAATGATATGGTAGCAAGTTTTACTGCAAGTAACCAAATTGGTGAAGCAATGAAAAATGCAAAACCTAAAAAATTAGATAAATAAGTAAATACATTTATACTTCATCTTTTGTTACTTTAATAAAAGATGAAGTAACCTTATAAAAAATTACAAGAAATGATAGTTACAACAACTCCCACCATAGAAAACAGACCTGCAACTCAATATTTAGGTATTGTAACAGGAGAAACCATTATTGGCGCTAATTTTATTAAAGATTTCTTTGCAGGAATTAGAGACATAGTTGGTGGACGTTCTGGTTCTTATGAAAAAGTTTTAAGAGAAGCTAAAGATTCTGCTTTAAAAGAAATGCAAGAAATGGCAAATTCTTTAGGTGCAGAAGCTATTGTTGGGGTAGATTTAGATTATGAAACTGTTGGTAAAAATGGAGGAATGCTAATGGTTACAGCCTCTGGAACAGCAGTAAAGTTATAGTAAAATAGCTACTTTTTAATGATCATAAGCTTAATAAAATATTCTACTAAAAATTTTATTAAGCTTTTTTTCCTAAATTTTAATGCACATTGTATTCGTAAAAAATATTAAAGATCATCTAAGGATAAATTATCACTTTTAATATAAAAAAATAGTTTAACTTACTTCGTAATTTAATTATCTTAACTTTCATTTAGTTTGAAAACTAGATAGATTCTTGTTGAAATACTGATAAATAACTATTATTTTTAAAATTTTTATAAAATATAATTTTTATGAAAAATATTCTTAAATGGCTTTCAACGCCCTATTATTTTAATCCATCCATAAAAATTAAACTAAAAATTAGTTTTTCTCTTGGGTTATTCATCTTTATATTTTTATATATTTTTAGACCGTTTTATTTGAATCAATTTGAAGTTATTCTTTTAGAATATACTTTATCAATAGGTATTACTGCCTTTATATCTGCTTTTATTATTCAATATGTACCACCACTTATTTTTAAAGATTATTTTAATGAAGATAAATGGACTATTGGTAGAAATCTATTTTTAATAGTGGTAAGTATTATAATAATGGGAACTATTGTTTGGTATTTTAGTGATCTATATACAAGACCCTATCACCTTAGAAGGTTTAGCCTTTTAGAATTTCTTTTCTATACATTTTTAATGAGCTTAATTCCATTAACCTTTTTTCTTTTTATTAATGAAAAAAATATAAGAGAAAGAAGAGAAAAAAAGGTATTAGAAATTAAAGAAATAAAAAAAGATAAAGAAATTGATATTTCTAAAAAACTAGCCAGTAAGATTTCTATTACTTCAGATAATGGAAAAGAAAATATTACTTTCAAAATAGATAATTTAGTTTATGTTACTTCTCAAGGAAACTATGCAAGTTTCTTTTTGTTACATGATAATAATCTGAAAGAAAAAATATTAAGAGTTACATTAACCAAAATAACTAAAGAATTAGAAGAGTATCCTAATATTATAAGATGTCATAAAAGTTATATTGTAAATGTGAATTATATTACTGATATTTCTGGAAATGCACGAGGTTATTTATTAGGTTCAAAATTAATACCAATAGTTATTCCAGTATCTAGAAGTTTTTCTAAACAATCTTTACAAAGTTTGATACAATAAACCTTCCCATTTATCCCAAATACCGTAAAAATCTTCCTGTTTATAACAAATTTTTAATAATTTCGATTAAGATATATATATTTGTGTCAATGAAAAAGGATTAAAAATATTGGGGGATTTTTTTAATTCGTATACTAAAAAGCTCAACTTGTATTATACAAATTGAGCTTTTTTTATGTTTAAAAAGAATAACTTATTATTATTTTTTCTCTTCTAATTTTTCTTCTGGTTCTTCTTTAGCAGCGTTTTTAAACTCTTTAATTCCGCTTCCTAAACCTTTCATTAGTTCTGGAATTTTCTTACCACCAAATAATAGTAAAACTACTACCACAATAATGATTAGTTGTGGACCACCAATGAACATAAAATTTGTTGCTAAACTATACATGTTTTCTTTAATTTAATATACAAATATACAAAAAAGGGAATAACAGTAACCTTTGTTAATTCCTTTTTTGAATAATTCCACCAATTACTTTTTTATCTTGAACAACCTCTGGATCTCCTTTGTAAAAAATAGATCCTCCAAAGCTTACTTTAGCACTTAAGGTTTTACCTACTGAAACTTCTGCTTTAGCTCCTGTACCTGCAAAAACATTAGAATTACTAGTTACTTGCATGTCAAAACCATTGTAAATACCATATAAGTCTACATCTACTTCTTGGTTATCTGCAGTACCAGTTAATTTTATAATTCCGCCAGATGATGTTTTAACAGTTAAATATTTAACGTCTGTTGTTAAATTAATAAAAGCTCTTTCTTGCGAGTTTACTTCTAATTTATCTTGATTTATATCTTTACCGGTTACCGTTGCACCTTCATTAGCATCTATAATAGCTATATTTTTGTTATAATATAGTTTTACTAATACTTGACCATCTGCAGCATTGTTTTCTGGCTTTAATGAAAAGGGTAATGATATTTTTAAGATGTTATTCACATTCTTAATTTTTACCATTTCAGATTTTTCTCCAGTAATTTCTAATTTTTGCTCTGCAGATTTTATCAACTCTAACTCTATTCCATTATAAACTTTTAACTCAGAATAATCTCCTAAATTTTTAGTTACAGTTGTTTGTGCAATTGTTACAGAACTTAACAGTATAGTACAGATATATATTATATTTTTCATTATTTAAAATTTTTGATTATTATATTTAATTCAACAATTATACCACTATAAAGACTTTTTATCTTTTTTATTGTCACAAAAATAAAAAAGATAATAATCTTAAAATATTAAAATTTAGTTAATGAATTTTAAATCAAATATTTACCATTTAAAAAAATTAGGCTTCTATTAAAGCAAAATCTAAATGTTTTCTTTCTAAATCTGTATGTTTTACTCTTACTTTAACATCATCTCCTAATTGATACATTTTTTTAGAAGCTTGACCTACAATAGCATATTGCTTTTCATCAAAAAGATAATAATCACTTTTTATATCTCTAATTCTCACCATTCCTTCACATTTATTAGAAGAAATTTCTACATAAATACCCCATTCTGTAACACCGGTAATTACACCTTCAAAAATTTCATCTTTATGATCTTGCATGTATTTTACTTGCATGTATTTAATAGATGATCTTTCTGCTTTAGAAGCTAATTCTTCTCTATTCGAAGAATGTTTACACTTTTCTTCATACTTATCTGCTTTTGGGCTTTCTCCGCCATCTAAATAGTGTTGCAGCAATCTATGTGTCATTACATCTGGATAACGTCTAATAGGCGACGTAAAATGACTGTAATAATCGAAAGCCAATCCGTAATGCCCAATATTTTGAGTTGTATACACTGCTTTAGACATGGTTCTAATAGTTAAAGTCTCAATCATGTTAGATTCTGCTTTACCATGTACATCACTTAACAACTGATTTAAAGAATCTGAAGTAGATTTTTTGGTATCTGTATTAATTTTGTATCCAAATTTACGGACCATATTTTCTAAAGAAGCTAATTTTTCTACATCTGGCTCATCATGAACCCTGTAAATAAATGTATTGTTGGTAGCTTTTCCTTTAGAAAAACCAATAAATTCAGCTACTTTTCTATTTGCTAACAACATAAATTCTTCAATTAATTTGTTAGCATCTTTAGATTCTTTAAAGAATACACCCACTGGGTTTGCTTCTTCATCTAAATTGAACTTCACTTCTACTCTATCAAAAGAAATTGCACCTTGTTTCATTCTTTTTTTACGAAGAATTTTAGCCAATTCATCTAACTTTAAAGTAGCTTCTACAACTTCTGGAGCTACTACATAAGATTCATCTGTAATAGAAATATCTTCTGGCATAGTATACGCCTGAACATCATCTGATAATTTTACATTTTCTATAATAGATTGTGCTTCTTCATATGCAAAACGTTGGTCTGAGTACGTTACTGTTCTACCAAACCACTCTCCTACTACTTGTGCTTTTTTATTCAATTCAAAAACAGCAGAAAACGTTAATTTTTCTTCATGTGGTCTTAAAGAACACACTCCGTTAGATAACATTTCTGGCAACATTGGTACTACTCTATCTACTAAATAAACAGATGTTGCTCTTTTATAAGCTTCATCATCTAAAATAGTTTTTGGTTGTAAATAATGGGAAACATCGGCAATATGAATTCCTATTTCATAATTCCCATTTTCTAATTTTGTGAATGATAAGGCATCATCAAAATCTTTCGCATCTTTAGGATCTATCGTGAAAGTTAAGTCTTTACGCATATCTCTACGCTTAGAAATTTCTTTTTCTGTAATTTCAATTGATAAAGATTCTGCGTCTTTTTCTACCTCTGGTTCAAACTCAAACGGCAAACCATATTCTAATAAAATAGAATGCATTTCTGTATTATGATCTCCTGGTTTACCAAGAACAGTTGTAATTTTTCCGAAAGGATTTTTAGAGTTTTTAGGCCAATCTAACAAAGTAGCTTGTACTTTATCGCCATCTACTGCCCCATTCAACTTGCTTTCAGATACAAAAATATCTGCATACATTTTGTTATTATCTGGCACTACAAATCCAAAATTTTTGGTTTTACTTTTTTGTAAAACACCAACAAATTCTGTTTTTGCTCTTTCTATAATTTCTACAACGTCAGCTTCATATTTCTTACCACTTCGTCTTTTATAAACATATGCTTTTACAGTATCGTTATGTAAACCTTTACCCAAATTAATATTCGGAATAAAAATATCGTCTTCATAATCATCGGTAACAAAATATCCGTTTCCTGTAGAAGTTACATCTAAAGTACCAATAGAATATTTTCTATCAACATTTACTTGAAACTTACCGCGTTCTACTTCTTTTATTTCTTTAGTTGCAGCTAATTCTGCTAATTTCTTAATTATTTGGGTTTTCCCATCCGTATCAGAAATTTTTAATTTTGCAGCAATTTGCTTATGATTATAGGATTTTTCGCTGTCTTGTTTTAATACTTTAAATATATTTTTAGTTAAGTCTTTTACAACGTTCCCTTTCTTTTTATATATTTTATTCTTCTTTTTTGTCATTAATTCTTACTTCTTATTATATGATACTAAATTACAAATATTTACTGTGATTGGCTATTAAAAAATGGTTATCAATCTAAAATTGTAATTTGGCATTACTTTAATTATTATTTTTATGTCTACATCTTGGTTTATAATTGCAAATCCTATTTCTGGAAATCGGAATTTTTCTAAACAATGGAAGGAAATTCAACAATTACTAAACAATAAGAAAATAGACTTTTCTTTTGCTTTTACAAAATTTTCTAAACACGAAATTGAATTGGTTGATACCGCAATTCAACAAGGTTTTAGAAATATTATTTCGATTGGTGGAGATGGAACACTACATAACGTAGTTAACGGAATAATGATGCAAAGGTACGCAAAAACTTCTGATATAACTATTGCTGTAATTCCACAGGGAACTGGTAACGATTGGATAAAGACTTATAATATACCTAATAACGTTAAAAAAGCGATTGAAATTATTCATAAAAAGAACATTATTTTACAAGATATTGGTGTTTTAGAAACTGATAATAGCACTGTTTTTTTTAATAATGTAGCAGGTTTAGGGTATGATGGTTACATTGTTAATAAACTAAAAACTTTAAAGAGTTTTGGTTCTCTAGCGTATATATTAAGCGGAATAGCTGGTTTATTATTTTATAAAAAAACGGTGTTTAAAATTATTTTTGATGATAAAATACTAGAAACTAATTGTTTAATGACTGTTTTTGGGATTTGTAAATTTTCTGGTGGCGGAATGCAGTTTACAAAAAATGTAAATAGCACAGATGGTTTATTAGATGTTACCATAGCTAAAAACCTGAATATCTTAGATTTAATTTTAAATCTACCTAAATTATATTCTGGTAAAATTGTAGATCATAAAAAACTAGAAACTTATAAAACTAAAGCAATTAGGGTGGTTCCAAAAACAGCAAAACCTTTTATTCAGGCTGATGGTGAGGTAATTGGAACTGGAGAAGTACAAGTAAAAATTATTGAAAAAGCTATTAATTTTGTAGTTACTAATTAAAAATCAACTTTATAATTTCAATATAGCTTATATTTTTAAAGAAAAAGACATTGAAGACAATATGCTTTTTTGTTTTTATAAAAGGTAACGCAACTTTAAATTATTAAAATACTTTTATTCTCTATAAACAGAAAAATAAAGAGTCTAATAAAATTTAAGTCAATTTCTTCTCTATTTTCTTTTCGCTTTCCTCCTATTTCATTTTTTCGTTTTCAACAGTTATAAACATTCTTTATAATAATTATATTTTCTTTTTAAATTTAAAAAAAACAATAATGGTTATAATAGTGTGTGAATAGCTACTATAAAAAAATGTCTTTTTATTTTTTAATTTCAGTTATTAAAAATCATTGACAAGTTATGAGTTACTTAAAAGCTTAAAAATCAATTTAAAATTAGAGTTATTAACAATAGTTATAAACAGTAGTTAACCTAAAACTCTTAATAGTTAACAACCCAATTGATGTAAACAAATGGTTAATTTTATGTTGATAAACTTTTATCAAAAACTCATAAATAAAGTTGTGTATGTCATAGTACTCGCTGTATTGTAATTTTAATTCAATATACCAAATTTACTTATAAAAGTTTGCTGATACTTCTTAACAATTACCTAACATAGCTAAAGAGTTAAAAATTAAAAGGTTATTAAAAAAGCTATTTTTTTGATTGTTTATAACTGTTGATAACCGTTAGTTTCTGTATTTTTGTGGCTACAACACAATTAAAATCAATTTATTATGACAATTGCCATTGGAAACGACCACGCTGGTACAGAATACAAATTCGAAATTATAAAACATTTAGAAGAAAAAGGATATAAAGTTCTAAATTTTGGAACCGATACAAATGATTCTATGGATTATCCGGATGCAATACATCCAACAGCAGATGCTGTAGAAAGTGGTAAAGCAGAAATGGGTATTATTTTATGTGGTTCTGGTAACGGAGCTCAAATGACCGCTAATAAACACCAAGGCATTAGAGCTGCTTTGTGTTGGAATAATGAATTGGTTGCATTAACAAGACAACATAACAATGCAAATGTTCTTACAATTCCTGCACGTTTTGTTTCTTTACAACAAGCTATTGGTTTTGTAGATGTTTTTCTTTCTACAGAGTTTGAAGGTGGTAGACATGGAGATAGAGTAAATAAAATTTCTTGTGCAGGATAATTATTAAATATTCTTGATACAAAATTTATAAAAAATAAATAAAAATCACTCGACCTTACTATTAGTTCGAGTGATTTTTTCTTTCAAATTGATATAATATGGACTTTATAATAAAATCTTTTTCAGAATTAAATACTACAGAGTTGTATAATATACTTCAATTACGATCTGAAGTTTTTGTGGTAGAACAAGACTGTGTATACCAAGATGTAGATTTTAAAGATCAAAAAGCATTACATGTTTTTGGATTAAAAGAGGATAAAATAATTGCATATACACGTATTTTTAAACCAGGAGTTTATTTTAAAAATGCCAGTATTGGTAGGGTAGTAGTTGCTGCTAACGAACGTAAATACGGTTTTGGACATGATTTAATAAAAGCTTCTATTAAAGCCATTAAAACTCATTTTAAGGTAGATGAAATTACAATTTCTGCTCAAAAATATTTAAAGAAATTCTATGAAACGCATCAATTTATTCAAGTAGGCGAGGAGTACTTAGAAGATGGTATTCCGCATATTAGAATGGATAGAGAATAATTAGTTTTTGTAGACACTCAGTTTAATATTTTTACTGTTATAGTATTTCTCCTTTCGTCGAAAAGACAATTTGAATGGTTCGTTATCCGTTCTGTATTAACCTGTTGTTTGTCATTTCGAAATGAGCTTTTTTGCCTTTCGACTTCGCTCAAGATAAACTAATGAGAAATTTCATAAAGTAGCTCAGTTTTTCGCTGGCTTTTTTATGAAATTTTACCTTTGTAAAAGTGACAATTATTGTGTCTTTTATTGATTAAAAATTGACTCTAAAGCTTAAATTAGGAGTAAAAGGCAAAGAATAATTGTTTATTCTATTTACATTATTTTTACTAGTTTCATCTACAATATAATAAGAATCTATAATGTTTTCCTTATCCGTTAAATTAGTAAAACCTAGACGAATAGTGGATTTTATAACATCAGAAAAATCAAAATTATAGCTTCCAGAAAGATCTAATCTAAAGAAATTATCTAACTTTTCTTGGTTAGGATTGTTATAATTTACAATAGTTCTGTTACCACTTTTTATGGTTTCGTTTCCATCAATAGGTGTTGTATAAGGTTTACCAGAACGTAAAACTCCACCAAAAGAAATTTTAAAAAATTCAGTAAAATTATAGTTAAATGCTGCACTTAAAGAATGTGTAATATCTAAGCTATTAGAAAATGTTGTAGGATTAAAAATATCGAATGTATAATCGTTTTTAGCGTAGGTATAGCTTAGCCAAGTACTAATTTTTTCAGTTTGTTTGTTCACTAAAAACTCAACCCCTTTTACTTTATAATTTCCTATAGAATTTATGGCTTGCGTATTGTTATAAAAGCCTTGGTTTACAGCTGTAATTCCATTTGCTTTTTTATAAAAACCAGTAATATCTACATATAATTTGTTTTTAGAATATGCTGCTCCAAAAGAAGCCTGTTTACTTTTTATAATAGGTGTATTTTCATCATCAGAAAGAATCCATCTTCGTTTTTCTATTCCTAAAAAATTATCTTCAAAATCTATTTTTTGTGCTGTTGTTTGGTTTTTTAATTCGCCTTCTAATTTTACAGATAATTCTGTATTTAATTGCTGTCGGATGTTAATTCTAGGTTCTACAACAAATTTAGAAAACTGATCAAAGTAGTTTGCCCGAACTCCAAATCTTGCATAAGTATTTTTTTTATGATACTCAATTTCAGTATAAAAGGCACTTTTTAACAACACATTTTTGTCTGTTTTAGAATATGTAGGTGCATTTACAGTTGTGGTATTTTTTATACCTATTTCATTTAATACCAATCCATTAGTAAAATGTAAAACATCAGAAATCTCATATTTAGAATTTAACTTTACTTCCGTTTCTAACACATTATTAAACTGCGTTTGATATTGATCTGAATCTTTATTATAATCTGTAGAATTTATTCTATAATCAGAAAAAAAGAAAGATAAGTTGGTAGAAAATTTAGCATCCCAGTTTGCATGCCAGTTGATGTTTGCTCCTAAATTTTCTTGTTTTAAAGTACTATTTTCTTCAATTGTTGTCGTATTAGTAGTGTATTTTTCTTGATAGTCTAAATTGTTTTTTATATGAATAAAATTGGCTCTAATAGTATGATTGTAGCTAACATCATATAAAACTTTAAAAGAATAATCGTAGAAATAAAATTTAGAATCGGCGTTATTTATAGTACTTGATGAAATAGAATTATCTTGAAAACTACGAGAGAAATAATTTTTATAAGTTGGAGTGTTAATAACATCTGTAAACGACCTTCTTGCAGAAATATGAGCTTCTAAATTCTTCTTTATAGGCACTTGTACAAAAGCATCTGCACTTAATAAATTAAAACCACCACCACCAGAAAGTTTATTTGTAATTTCATTAGATGTTTCCATTTTTATAGTTGAAGAAACCCCGTCTGAAAAAGCACTACTTGTTCCGTTTTTAGTAACAGATATTTTTTTTGTTAAATACGGATTATAAGCAGAAATAAGTCCAAAAAAATGACCTGAATGATACATTTTTATACCATCCCAAAGCATTAAATTTTGATCATTTGTACCACCTCTTACGTTAATATTAGAAATACTTTCGTTTATACTTTCTATACCTGGTAGAATTTTAATTGTTTTTAAAATATCGGGTTCTATTAAACCTGGTAAAATTCCGAATTTTTCTGTGTCTAAAACTGTACTACCATCAGTATTTTTATGCAAACCAGCGGTTAAAAACTTAGGCATTATAATTTCTGATAATTCCTCTGTTTCTTCTTCTAAAAATACTTCTTTGCAGTTAGAAGAAAACAACTCTTTAGCAGTAATAATCTTTGTTTTAAAACTGATAAAAGAAATTGTTAAAGTAGCATTAGCAGGTACATTTTTTAACTTAAAATTACCGTTATTATTAGTGGTTGTTCCTAATTTATAACCATTTACTTTTACAGAAGTTAAAAATAAAGGTTCTAAAGAGTTAGCATCTAAAACGGTTCCGCAGACAGAAATGTATTTATTTAAAAATGAAACGGTTACATATCTATTGTCTAAAGTTTTAAATTGTAAAAAGGTTTCTTTATTTAAAAAAGAGAGTAGATTTTCTATTGAAATATCTTTTTTTGGTTGCTGTATAAAAATATTTTTTACATCATTATCAGAATAAGAAAATTTTATATCATAACTTTTTTCAAGCCCTAATAAAATTGATGTAAGTGGCTTTTTCTCTGAAGAATTTTGAGAAAATACAAGATTATTAGTCAGTATAAAACTGATAAAAAAAAGAAGATACTTATTTCTCATAATTAAAGATAGTAATTTTTTTACCATCAATTTTATAAGATAACTGTAACGGAATTGTAACAGATTTTAAAGCGATATCTATATCTGTATGTGTAAAACCACCAGAATATAAAATATCTAAATCTACATTTGTAGTTTCAATAGTATACCCAAACTGATTTTCTATTTCTTCTAAAATAAAACGTAATGCTGTACTTTTAAAATTAGATTCTTTTTGCAACCAAGATTTCTCTTTAATATCAAAAGTATTGTTAATATCTACTACGCCATTTACTACTTTAAAAATAGATCCTCTAGGTAATTTAATCAAGCTATCTTTATAAACAACGCTTACCAAACCTTCAAAGGTTTTTACTTCAAAATAATTTTCTCTTTCTTTTACATTAAATTGTGTTCCAAGTACTGTAACCCTACCAACTTCTGTATTAACAGTAAACTTTTCTCCTTTTTGTACTTTAAAAAATGCTTCTCCGTCTAAGGTTAAATTTCTATTTTCTTGCCAACTATCTTTAGCATAAGAAATTTCTGAATTTGCATTTAATACCACCTCAGAATTATCTGGTAAATTAAAGTTTTTTGTTTCTGCAAAGGCTGTTTTATAAATAGCATTATCAGTATTATTAGAGATAAAAAAATATGAAGTTGTTAGTAAGACAACCACTGCTGCTGCATATTTATAGAGTTTCTTATAATTAAAAGGAATAACTTTTCCTTTTTTAGAGGTATTTTCAGTTTTTAATTTAAAATCTGCCAAGGCTTTTTCTACATCAACTTTAGGAGCTTCTATTTGAGATGAATAATGTGCAATTTTTTCTAAAGTATTAAAATCTTTTGTTTCTTTTAAATGCGTTAGTTCTTCATCAGAAATTTCTCTGTTTAGCCATTTTAATATGTCTTTTTCTTTTTTCATTGTATTGTACTTCTATATATAAAACAACTAATCAGTAGTTTACCCTACCTTAAATTGATATTAAATTCCGTCTATTTTAGTTCTTAACTTTTTTAATGCTGATGACATTCGTTTTTCTACTGCTTTTTGAGATATTTCTAACGTTTCAGCAATTTCTCTGTATTTTTTTCCATCAATCCTATTCATCAAAAAAACTTCACGTTCTCCTTCTGTTAGACCTGCAATAGCATTTTTTAGTTTGTCTTTAAACTCTTCTTCTTCTAATAAATAATCTGGACTTTGGTTATTAACATCTAAATAAGGACTGCTTTTTGCATACTCAAAAACTACTTTTTGATGTTTTACTTTATTTAGAAAAAGATTGTTAATAACTGTAAATAAGTACGACTTGGCTTTTGTAAAATCTACTTTAGAACAATGTTCCCATATTTTTATAAAGGCTTCTTGTACTAAATCTAAAGAAGCATTTTTATCACCAGATTTATAATAAGCAAAATTACTTGCAGACTGAATATGAGAAGTATAAAACTCATTAAAATTGATTTCATCACAAAGAGATTTATCAGTCATATTAAGGGGATTAAATAAAAAATATAATTTTTTTTGAGGACAAAGGTAGGGTAAATAAATGTTTAGTTGTTTTACTTACAGGACAGCAATAATATAGCTATTCAAAAAATAAGTAAGATAAATAGTTACTGTTGTTTTACTTATAAATACAAAAAAAAAAAATATCAAAATTTATTATTATGAAATCATTAAAATTATTTACTGCAATTGCGTTGACTGCAATATTAGGTTTTACATCTTGTCAGTCTAACGAAAGTGAAGAAGTAGGTACAAACCCAAATACAAATTCCTCTACATCTCCAACAGCTTCAAATTATGAAAGAGCAGCTAAAAATAATGGTTCTGAAGATGACTTTTTAGACGGAAACGCATGTACTGAGTTGTTATTTCCATTAACAGCAACTGTAAACGGAAAACAAATTACGCTTATTAGTAAATTAGATTTCTCTACAGTTTTAAACATAATGGGAGAGTTTAATGACGATAGTGATGCTGTAACTTTTAATTTTCCTATTCGTGTAAAAACGAGTAATTATACAGAGGTAATTGTAAATAACCAAGCAGAATTAGATGCTTTAAAGGAAGAATGTGAGCAAGCAGAAGAAGTTGGAAAAGATGCTATTTCTTGTATTGATATTAATTTTCCGGTAACGATGTTAACTTATAGTATAAGTTTAGAACAAACAGGAACCGTAGTTCTAGAATCACAAGAACAATTGTATACGTTTATGACAGATTTACAATCTGATGAGTTATTTGCTGTAAATTATCCAATAAATGTAACCTTAAGTAACGGTACTTCAACAGAAATTAATAGTGATACAGAGTTTCAAAATGCGGTTTCTGAATGTGTACAATATGAAGAAGAAAAAGATGAAGCAAAAGAAACGGCAGTAGAAGTAGAGGCTATTTTAACAGGAACTAAATTTAAAGTAGAATCATTTGTTACAGCAGGTGTAGATACTGCAAATGAGTATGCAGATTGGTCTATAGAATTTACAAACGACTTAAAAGTTGTAGCCAAAGATGTAGTAAATGCAACGTTAAATGAAGTTGAAGGAACCTATACTGTAAGTTCTGAAATAGAAGCCTTTGTAACTATTGATTTTGCAAGTAATACAACAGTAAGTGCATTAGGTAATGATTGGGTTGTCACTAATTATAGCAGTGCATTAATTACTTTAAAAAGTAAAACTGATGCTTCTGTAACTTTAGCTTTTAAGAAAATTTAAAAGATTATTAAGTAATAAATATAGTTAGTTGATGATAACTTTGCAGCTATTGACCCTATACCCCTAAAGTAATAGCTGTAAAGTTTTAATAAAACCAGAATGAAAAATATTCTTTTAAAAGTAATTTTAGTTTGCAGTATTTTATTTTCTTGTTCTTCTAAAGAAGATGAAATAATAGATAATGAAACTGGTAACTTAATAAATGTAAGTACAAACAGACAAGTAACAGGTTCTTCTGCAAACGATTTACTTTCTGGAGGTATTTTAAAAAAAATGATTGTAGAAATTGCATATATAGAAGGTTTTAAACCCTCTGAAACAGCTATAAATAATTTTAAAAATTTTATTACAAGTAGAACTAATAAACCAGAAGGAGTAACCTTTATAACTCAAGAAATTTCTTTTACGGATAAAGAAGCATATACTTTAGAAGAAGTAGTAGCTCTAGAAAAAGAGCATAGAACTAAATACAGTTCAGATACAACCATTGCTCTTTGGGTATTATTTGTAAACGGAAAATCTTCTAAAGATACCAGTTCTAGTGCTATTTTAGGCGCTGCATATTGGAACACTTCTTTTGTTATTTATGAAGAAACGCTTCATGGTTTAAGCAATGGTGCTTTTGAACCTGAAAGGAGTTTATTAGAGTCCTCAGTAATTAATCATGAATTTGGTCATCTCTTAGGATTAACAAATTTAGGAAGTGAATTACAAAGTAATCATGAAGATACAGAACATCCAAAACACTGTATCGAAGAAGATTGTTTAATGTATTGGGCAGCAGAAACAAGCCAAGGAATAGGCAATATGCTTTCTGGAGGACAAGTACCAACATTAGACGCACAATGTTTAGAAGATTTAAAAGCCAATGGTGGCAAATAATTTTAAAAATAGAAAAATGAAAACAATATATATTACAATGGCATTAATGATTACAAGTGTATTATCATTAAATGCGCAAGACAGTAAAAACAAAGCAACAGCAGGTATTAAAGGAGGATATAATATGTCTTCTGTAAGTTTTGATGGTAGCTCGGAAACAGATAGATTACACGGGTATCATATAGGTATTTATGGAGAATCTTTTATAGGTAAATTTCTCTCTATTCAACCAGAAATTTTGTACTCTAAACAGGGTTATAAAATTATAGATGGATCTAGTACGTATACCCAAAAACTAGACTATATAAATGTGCCATTGATGTTAAAATTATACCCTGTAAAAAGTTTCTTTTTAGAAGCAGGACCACAAATAGGCTTTTCAATTTCACATAAAGAAACCTTTGAAAGTGGTTTTATTTTATATGATACCGAAAAAGAATTTGATCCTAATAATTTTGATTGGGGTGTGAATGTAGGTGCTGGTTTTAAAAGTGATTCAGGCGTTAGTTTAGGTGTTAGATACCATTTAGGTCAAAATGATATTTATGATGAAGACAAGCCTAAAAATAGAGTTTGGCAACTTTATGTAGGATTCGATTTTTAAACATAAAAAAGGGAGATAAATTAATTTTTATCTCCCTTTTTTGTCATTTTGTAAATTAAGTAACCAAAACCCACTACAAAGTGTAGAATAATTACGGCAGCTACTATATATAAAGTGGTGTTAGAATTGTTCATAACACAAAATTAGAAATATAAATATTGTTTTTTTCTGATAATTATCACATAAAACCTTCAACTTCCTTTACGCCACTAATTTCTAAATCTCCCAATTCTATTTCACCAATTCGTACTCGAATTAAACGTAAAGTAGGCAAACCAACTGCAGCCGTCATTTTACGCACTTGCCTAAATTTTCCTTCTCTTATAATTATAGAAACCCAACTTGTTGGTCCGTGTCTTTCATCTCTAATCTTCATGCTTCTCAGCGGAAATTTTGGATCATCAATAATAGAAGCTTTCCCTGGTTTTGTCATGTATTTTTTACCATTAAAACCAATTTCTACACCATTTTTTAATAGTTCTATTTCTTTCTCGGTGATTACACCATCAACTTGTACGTAATATTCTTTTTCGTATTTATTACTTCTAATTTCTGCGGATACTTTTCCGTCAGTTGTTAATAAAAGTAATCCTTCCGAGGGAACATCTAAACGACCAATTGCCATCGTTCCTGCTGGGAAATCATGTAAATCTCCTAATAATTTTTTCTTCCGCTTTGCGGGATTTACAAACTGAGAAATCATTCCCCAAGGTTTGTGAATTATAAAATGACGGTGTTTTTCTATCAATTTATTAGTTTTTTAAAGAAGATAAAAACTCCTTAAAAGAAGCCCAATACGTTTCATTACCTTCTGTAGTTTTCCAAAGCGCTCTAGAACCATGAATCCCTTTTGCTTCTGGTATAAAATGCGTTAAATAACTAGCATCTACTTTATTTACTAATGTTTTAACGGCAACACTTTCGCTTAAAGAAGAAGTAACAAAAACAGGTTTTTTATACATACTTATACTTTTATTAATGTCTATTCCTTTAAAATATTCACCAGGACTAAATGCAGCAACAGCTTTTATTTTAGAATTATTTACACCCATTAAAAGTGCTAAAGAAGAAGAGTAAGAACTACCAACTAATATAATTTTTTGTCCGCCGTTTTGATTGTATATATAATCTACAGCAGCTTCAATGTCTTGTTTTGCATCTAAATAAGTATCGCCTAAACCTTTTGTACGAGCAGCCATTGCGGTTTCATTATCTATATTATTAACCGTTTTACCAGAACGTTGATCTATTGCCATTACAGCATATCCTAGTTTAGTTAATTCTATAGCAGAATCCTTATATTCTCCTCTACTATAACCTGCCTGATGACATAATAAAATAGTAATAGGTGTTTCTTTGTTTTTATAAATATCTGCCGTAATTGGTAAACTATCTTTAGAAGGAAAAGTGATTGTAGTTTTTAGAAAACTTTTGTCTATTTCTTTTACAATGCTTTTATTTTCTTTTTCTACGGTAGTTTTATTAGTAGGTTGTTTACAAGAAAAGACAAGTATAAGGCTAAGTATTAAAGTAAATTTCATGTTATTATGTATAGATTTTAATATTGTCGTTAAATTACTTTTATAGTTACAGAAAAACTATTTTCACTTTTAGAAATACTCATATTTTCTTCGGAAAATTTTTGGTCTGTGTACGACGTATATTGAGTAATTGGTTCTATGCAAAGCATGTTATCAACTTCTGTCCACAACATAAAATTATTGAATCCCTTTGTAGTAATTTCTAAATCGTTTCTATCAATATTTTTTAAAATGATTTTATCAGTATTTAAAACCGGAAAAGCATTTGCACCTGCTTTATAAACATCTGCTAAAGTAATTTCTGTACCATTAGAAATTAAAGTTTCATTACCAGTGTTAGATAGCATAAATGCCGGATGATATCCTAACATAAATGGCATTCCTTCATCAGAATTAATAATGAATTCTATTTTTAGAGTATTATTATCTAAAGTAAAATTCTTTTGAAAAGTAAAATCGAAAGGCCAAGAAAGTTTTTCTTCTGTAGATTTTTTAGGAAATTTACTATTGTTAATAAGTGTATTCTTTTTGTATTTTTTGATGAATTTAGCCGAGTTTTCATCTGAAGAGATTAAAGAATACTCTAATTCACGCAACAAACCATGTTGGTCTAGAATGGCATCACCATTTTTGGTATGAACTCTAAAATTATTTTTAGTAGTTGGACCAATTACTGGAAACATTTCATCATCAGAATTACGCCAACCGTTGTTTCCTTTTTGATGAATATATTCTTTATCATCTTTTTGAAAACTGATAATTTCTCCTTTTTCAATGTTAACTGTGCACTCTTTATTTTTTAAAAATACTTTAAAATTCATTGTTAGTAAGCTTTGTGTAAAAATAGAATAAATTTGACTGTTATTTTTTAGGAAACTAATTTAAGTTTTTTGTAACTTGTCGGACTTATTTAAAAATAAAACAAGCAAGATTAATGGCGACAGATAAAGAAAAAACAGCAAAGCTAAAAGCACTTCAACTTACTCTAGATAAGCTAGATAAGACTTATGGTAAAGGAGCTGTAATGAAATTAGGTGATGTAGTAACTGAAGATATAGATGCAATTTCATCTGGTTCTTTAGGGTTAGATTTGGCTTTAGGCGTTGGTGGTTATCCAAGAGGAAGAGTTATTGAAATCTACGGACCAGAATCTTCTGGTAAAACTACCTTAACATTACATGCAATTGCAGAGGCTCAAAAAGCAGGTGGAATTGCAGCGTTTATTGATGCAGAACACGCATTCGATAAATTTTACGCAGAAAATTTAGGAGTAGATATTGATAATTTAATTATTTCTCAACCAGATCATGGTGAGCAAGCTTTAGAAATTGCAGAAAACTTAATACGTTCTGGTGCAATTGATATTGTGGTTATTGATTCTGTTGCAGCATTAACTCCAAAATCTGAGATTGAAGGAGAAATGGGAGATTCTAAAATGGGTTTACATGCTCGTTTAATGTCTCAAGCATTACGTAAGTTAACAGGTACTATTTCTAAAACAAAATGTACTGTTATATTTATTAACCAATTACGTGAAAAAATTGGTGTAATGTTCGGTAATCCAGAAACTACAACGGGTGGTAACGCATTAAAATTTTATGCTTCTGTTCGTTTAGATATTAGAAGAAGAACACAAATTAAAGACGGAGACAAAGTTATTGGAAACAGTACTAAGGTTAAAGTTGTTAAAAATAAAGTAGCACCTCCTTTCCAAATTGCAGAATTTGATATTATGTATGGACAAGGAATTTCTAAAGTTGGTGAAATTTTAGATATTGGTGTAGAGTTAGGTATTGTTAAGAAAAGTGGTTCTTGGTTTAGTTACGGAGAAACAAAATTAGGGCAAGGTAGAGATGCTGTTAAAGGCTTAATTAAAGACAATCCTGAGTTGGCAGAAGAACTTGAAGGTAAAATAAAGATTGCTATTGAAAATCAAGAATAAATATTAAAAGTTCTAACTATTATTATTAAACTGCTATAGAAGTAATCAATCTATAGCAGTTTTCTTATTTTTAAAATGTTTTCTTTCTAATTTTATCTATTGTATTTAATAGAATAAGACTCTAAATGGTTTACTTAGAAAGCAACTTTACAATCCATAAGATTAGGTATAAACCCAATCCAACACCTGCGAATAAAAAGGCAACAACAAAGCCTATTCTAATATACTTTGCTTCTACATTTATTTTTGGACTTAACCAATCTGAAACACCTAAAATCATATTTTTATTTTTTGTTATGTTAATAAAGGCCATTAAACTTCTAATATTACTAAAAGAAGATTCCTATTTCATATAGAAAACCTAATCATAAAGATATAATAAAAAAGCATTATTTAATAACAACACTTCAAATTATGTTTTAAAATTGAAAAGGTATCTTAATCTTTATCCTATAAAAATATTTGTTTATCCTTATTAATTATTATTTAATACTTTTTATTTGTAAATTTGCATGAAGTCTATTTTTTAGAAATTTTATCTTTTAAAAAGAGAATATGAAATACAAATACGTAATTATACAAGACAATCAAGAAGCGCTTGATGATTTAAAATCCACTTTAGACAAACATTCTAATTATAAGCTTATAGATGTTGCATCGAATCTAGAAGATGGATTTGCTTTAATTTTAAAAACTAAACCCGATCTAATTTTTTTAGATGTAGAAATAAATGATAAAAATTCTTTTACGCTTATTCCTAGGTTAAAAGAATTTTTTATGGAGTTGCCAACCATTATTATGACAACCTCACATAATTATTATGCAAAAGAGGCGGTAAACAATCAAATATCTTATTTTTTAAGTAAACCAATTGAACCGGTAGAATTACAAAAGTCATTATTATTATTTGAGAAAGGATTTACAGAAGGACAATCGCATCTTGCTGTAAAAACAAGTTCTGATATTCATCTTTTATCTTACAAAGACATTTGTTTTTTACAAGCAGAAAGAAACTATACCAATGTTTTTAATATCACAGGAGAGAAGTTATCAACTTCAAAATCCTTAAAGCATTTTGAAGAAACTTTACCTAAAAAATTCATTAGAATTCATAAAAGTTTTATCATCAACAAAGATTGTATTGAAAAGTTAAATACTAGAAAAGGGCAACTTTTTTTACAACCACTTGATGCTCTTATAGATTTAGAAGAAAACTTTGTGCCCATAGGAAAAGAGTATGTTCAGAAGCTTAAAAACTCATTTACATTTTAAAGTAAAACAAAAAGTATAATTGATTTTTTGATGTTTGTCCTTGTTAAAAGGATATTCATGTTATTAATTTATAATTTTATCCTAAAATTTATTTATAAGAATATAAATTATAAAATAATATAAACTGTCTTTTTAAAAGTTAATTAGTTTAAGAAAAAACAAAATTCCCGCAACAGCGGGAATAAGTATTATTAAAAATATGTGTTTGGTATTTAAACACCTGTACTTCCAAAACCATCAGCACCACGTTCTGTTTCACTTAAAACAGTTACTTCTTGCCAATTTACACGTTCGTGTTTTGCAATGATTAATTGTGCGATTCTTTCACCATCATTAATTACAAAATCATCATTAGATAAGTTGACTAAAATTACGCCAATTTCTCCTCTATAATCTGCATCTACAGTTCCTGGAGAATTTAAAACGGTTATTCCGTTTTTTGCTGCCAAACCACTTCTTGGTCTTACTTGGGCTTCAAAACCAACTGGTAAAGCTATAAACAAGCCTGTTTTAACAATAGCTCTTTCTAATGGCTTTAATGTGATTACTTCTTCAATATTTGCTCTTAAATCCATTCCTGCAGCGCCTTCGGTTTCGTAATTAGGCGTTGCGTGTTTCGATTTGTTAATTATTTGTACGTTCATTGTTTTCTAAATTAAATAAAAATGTAATTACTTCTAAAAATTCTGCTTTCCAAAAAGACTCTGTATGTTCTCCGTTTGCTGCAATTTTCGTTTTTAAATTTTGTGTTGTAAAACCAAGCGATATTAATAATTCTGACATATTCTTGGTATCAGGCACCATAGAATCTCCTTCTTTATCACCAACTAATAGAAATAGTTTTGTTTTTTGCTGATTTCCATTTTCCTCGGCAAATGTAATTACTTTATTAGAGAACCAAAAGGAGGTAGAGAGAGCACCAATTTTACCAAAGGTTTCAGTATGTTTTAATCCGCCATAAAAAGATATTAAACCACCTAAAGAACTACCAATAATAGCGGTGTTTTCTGCTGCAGGTTTAGTTCTGTATTTTTTATCGATAAAAGGTTTTAGTTTATTTATCAGAAAATCTACATAAATGTCACCTTTTCCACCACCATATTTTTCGTTTTTCCAAGGTGTGTATTCTTCAATTCTTTTCTCACCACCATTTTCTATGCCAACAACAATAAAGCTTTTTCCTGTGTTTTTGTATAGAGTATTTAATGTTTCATCAATTCCCCATTCTCCAACAAAAGATGTGGCATTATCAAATAAATTCTGACCATCGTGCATATAAATTACATCATATTTTTCTGTTGATGTAGTATAATTTGGAGGTAAATACAACCAAATTTTATGCGCAATATCATTTAAACCATTAATAACAAATGTGGTTTCTAAAATGGAAACATTGGCTGCTTTTGTAGAAGTTCTTTCTGAATTTACTTTAGATTTATTTTCTTTTACATCTTCTTTTTTCACTTTACAAGAAATAGAAACAAGTATAAAAGCAAAAAAAAGGATAGATATTCTATTCATAATTTATCGTTTTAAAATTTGCTTTATTTCATCTTTTTCATTGTAATAAATCAAGCCAAAGAAAAGTAAAATAGTTACTATAGAAAACCAATACTGCCCTCTAAATAAAGTAAAAGAAATCCACTCGAAAATGATTGAGAACACTAAATAATAAGCTATTTTTTTCAACTTATAATTTACAGGATAATGCTTTTTACCAAAAAAATAAGAGATTATCATCATTGTACCAAAGGCTATTAAAGTTGCCCAAGCAGAAGCCATAAAACCAATTTTAGGAATCATTACTAAGTTAAAAATAATGGTTATGATAGCGCCAATAATAGAAAAATACATTCCGTATTTTGTCTTGTCCGTAAGTTTGTACCAAATAGACAAATTGTTATAAATACCTAAAAATAAGTTTGCTAAAAGTATGATAGGCACTATAGAAAGGGCTTCAAAGTATTCCGGTTTTCCTAATAATATTTGAGCAAACAAATCGATAAAAACAACAACAATCAGCATAAAGAATGCCCCAAAGATTGTAAACCAAGTCAATACTTTAGAATAGGTTTCTTTGGCATTTTTTTTATCAGCATTATTAAAGAAAAATGGTTCTGCACCTAAACGGAATGCCATAATATACAAGGTCATAAAAACGCCTAATTTGTAACAAGCAGCGTAAATTCCCATTTGTTTTTCACCTAAAATATCTCCCAGAAGAAGTTTGTCTAAATTTTCATTGGTTACAAAAGCTAAACTTCCAACCATTATTGGAAAACTATATTTTAACATCCTTTTGAAAAGAGAAATATCAAACTCGAATTTGAATTTAAAAACAGCAGGAAAAAGTAATAGAAAAGTAGATAAACTTGCCACAGTTCCTGCAACAAAAATGTGTATTACTTTTGGATAATTATTGTAATAATTTACAATGGATTCTGGTAAATAAATTTCGTTTTTTAAGGCATAAGGAACAAACCACAAAAAGAAAACATTTAAAATAGTGAACACACCAATATTTATCAATTTTATAGTAGTAAATTTTAAAGGTTTGTTGGTAACACGCAAATAGGCAAAAGGCACAACAACTAAGGTATCTAGTGTAATTGTATATACTAATAATTTAAAAAATAAAGGGTTTTTAAATCCGAAGAAAACAGCTATTTCATTATTAAAAAATAGGGCTATACAGAAGAAAATTAATGTGGAGATTAGCAAACTAATAAAGGATGTAGAGACCACTTTTCCTTTCTCTTTTTCCTTAGAAAAAAAACGGAAAAAAGCAGTTTCCATACCAAAGGTTAGTAGTGCATTTAAATAGGCAGCGTACACATAATAATCTGTATTTACGGCATATTTCTCTGCATCTAAAGTAGAGGTATGTAGTTTTACCAAAAAGATGTTAATTGCCCGTGGTAAAACAGCGGCAATTCCGTATATTATAGTGTCTTTAAAAAAGCGTTTTAAGGAACTCAATAAGTTTGAATTAGAGTATACAAATATAATAATTCGTAAATGCAATCCTCAAAAGATAATAGTTTTATTACTTTTGATGTAAAAAACACGATTCATGAACACACAGAAAAAAATAGCGGTCTTTGGAGGAGGAAGTTGGGCGACTGCAATTGTAAAAATGTTGTCTGAAAATATTAGTACAATTGGTTGGTACATGCGTAATGAACAGGCAATTGAGCACATAAAAGAAAATGAACACAATCCTAATTATTTGCAATCTGCAGAATTAAATGCAGAACAATTAGATCTGTCTAGTGATATAAATTACACTGTAGAAAATTATGATGTTCTTATTTTTGCAATTCCATCTGCATTTTTAACAAGTGAATTAAAAAAATTAACGTCTTCATTAGATGGTAAAATCATTTTTTCTGCCATTAAAGGTATTGTGCCAGAAACAGGATTAATTATAGGCGAGCATTTTAATAGAGAATACAATGTTCCTATAGAAAATATTGGTGTAATTACGGGGCCTTGTCATGCAGAAGAAGTGGCTATGGAGCGTTTATCTTATTTAACAATTGCTTCTAAAAATGAAGATAATGCAAAATTTATAGAGAAATCGATACAAAGTTGGTACATTAAAACGAAGATTTCAGACGATATTATTGGTACAGAATATGCTGCTATGTTAAAGAACATTTATGCGGTTGCAGCAGGTATTGCACATGGTTTAGGGTATGGAGACAACTTTCAGGCGGTGTTAATGAGTAATGCAATTAGAGAAATGAAAAGCTTTATAAAAAAGGTGCATAAAATGAAACGTAACATTAACAACTCTGCTTATTTGGGCGATTTGTTAGTTACCGGATATTCTCTTTTTAGTAGAAATAGACAGTTTGGAAACATGGTTGGTAAAGGCTACACTGTAAAATCTGCGCAAATGGAAATGAGCATGATTGCAGAAGGATATTATGCTACCAAAAGTGCTTTTAAAATGAAAGAAGAAAATGGAGCAAATACACCTATTATAGATACCGTTTATAATATTCTATATGCAAATAAAAACCCTAAAAAAGAATTTCAAAAATTGACAGATAAATTAGATTAAATGTTTAATTTTGAACATTGAAGTTAATTATTAAACAATTACAATGAAAACAATACAAGAAGTTGTAGAAAGCACCATTAGAAAAACACCTTTTATAGAAGAGGCTTTAAATGAAAAGTTGATAAATGTTTCTTCTTTAGCAAGAATTATTTTACCCGAAGTTTCTACTGCTTTAAAGAAAGAAGTAAAGGTTGGTGCAGTTATGATGGCTATTAATAGACTTTCTCCTGCAAGTGAATTACGTATCAGAAAAAATATTAAGAAGTTAGCTTTAGATTTAGGTGATGTAATTGTACGATCTGATTTGTGTGATTTCACTTTTAAAAACACCACTTCATTATTAAAAGAAATTGCAAAAATTTTAATGAAATCATCAGAAAGTTCTGATTATTTCTTGACGGTTTCTCAAGGTATTTTTGAAACGAATATTGTTACTAGTAAAAATTTAGAACCTTTTGTAAATGAGATTTTTGAAAAAGAAGGACTTATTTCTAGCGTATTAGATTTGGCTTCTATTACTATCAAACTTCCAAAAGAAAACCAAGAACAATCTGGTATTTATTATTTTATTTTAAAACAATTGGCTTGGGCAGACATTCCGTTACAAGAAATTATTTCTACTACAAACGAAATGACTATAGTTGTAAAAGAAGAAGATATTAACCAAACTTTTGCAATTTTAATGGATATGAAATTGAGTTAAATAGAACTTAGTTACTTATTATAAATTAACAGATCATCCTACAAGGTTTCTAAAACCTTGTAGGATATTATAAAACAACCAACTATCTATTTTTTATAATGGCAAAACAAGATCCTTATGCAGCATTAAGAATTAAGGAATTCAATATCTTTTTATTTGTTAGATTCTTACTGGTTTTTGGTTGGTCTATGCAGTTTATTGTTATAGAATGGCAAGTATATTCCATTACAAAAGATCCTTTATCTTTGGGTATTATTGGTTTAATGGAAATTATTCCGGCATTTACAATGGCTTTATTTGCAGGTCATATTGTAGATCAAAATGAAAAAAGAAACTTATTTGCTATCTGTATAGCGGCTTTTTCGCTGATTAGTTTAGGCTTATTCTTATTAACATCAGATACTGTTGTTGGGCATTGGTCTACAAATAAAATTCTATACTCAATTTACGCTTTGGTTTTCTTTGGTGGATTTTTACGTTCGTTTTTTGGACCTACAATTTTCTCTTTAGTGGCATTATTAGTTCCTAAAAAGATATATCATAATGCGGCAACATGGAGTACAAGTACCTGGAAAACGGCTTCGGTTTCTGGAGCCTTATTTGGTGGTTTTTTTATAAGCTGGATTGGTGTTGATAAAACACTTTGTTTGGTTTTTATCTTGGTCATTCTATCCTTAATTTTTACTTTTTTAATAGAAAAGAAACCCATTTTAAACAAAAAAATTGGAGAACCAATGAAAGAAAGTTTAAAAGCTGGTGTAAGGTTCGTATTTCATAATAAAGCTATTTTAGGTGTTTTAACCTTAGACATGATTGCAGTTTTATTTGGTGGAACCGTAGCTATTTTATCTGTTTTTGCGCAAGATGTTTTAAAAGTTGGGCCAGAAGGTTTCGGTATTTTAAATGCTTCTATTTCTATGGGAAGTATTGTTACCATGTTTTTAACAACATACATTCCTATCAACAGAAAAACAGGTAAAAAAATGTTGGTTTCTGTCTTTATTTTCGGATTAAGTATTATCGCTTTTGGGTTATCTTCTATTTTCTGGGTAAGTATTTTAGCTTTGTTTCTAAGTGGTGCCGCAGACGGAATTTCGATGGTAATTCGTCAGACAATTTTACAATTAAAAACACCCGATGATATGCGAGGTAGAGTTTCTTCTGTAAACTCTATGTTTGTTGGTTCTTCTAACGAGTTAGGTGCTTTTGAAAGTGGTTTAGCTGCAAAGTTTTTAGGAGCTTCTATGGCGGTTGTTTTTGGAGGTACGATGACGTTGCTTAGTGTTGTAGGTATTGGTGCTTTAAACCCTACTTTAAGAGAGTTAGATTTAACAAAAGAGATAGAAGCAAACCAAAAAGAAGATTAATTTTTACTGAGTTTTAAAGTAAAAAAAACCGCTTATTATTTTAATAAGCGGTTTGTAAATTTATTTAACTTCTGTGATGGTTAGTATGGTTTTTACAGTTGTTAGTTCTCCTGTTGCTTCACCATTTTCATCAAATTCATCAATTTGTTTTGTAGAATACGTAATCATAAATTTCTTACCAATCATTTCCTCTTCATATAAAGAAAGCTCTATGTTTTCATCTAAGTCGTAGAATAAAATAGTAGCATCTTTATCGTCTACAAATTTAAAATATTCAGTTTCTGTGACTCCTTTAAAAGTAGCAACAATTTTGTTTTCTTTTTCTTGTGCAGAAATTGTGTTTACAGCAAAAGTAAGGGTAAATAACAGCACGAATGCTGATGCATATAATGTTTTCATGATTTTTAATTTTAAAGTTATTTTTTAATAAATATAGTAGCAATTCTTTTTTTAAAAAAGAATTGGCTATTGTTTTGAAGTACTCGAAACTATATTTTCATAAGCCTTAAAATTACTGATGATGTATATCAAATATACATTTTTTTTGAATTGAAAAATAAAATAAATATTATTTTAAATATTTTATAAAAAGTTATGTTGATAATAAATTTATCATAAATTGTATTGATAATTAATAAGTTATATAGTATTTTATTTATTAAAAAATCCTTCAAATTTTAAAACTTGAAGGATTTTTTAATGAGTACCTACATTTTTTATTCAAAAGTAGTCGCCAATTGTATTTTTTCTTCTAATTCTAATTGATGTTTTTTAGTTGTTTTTTCATCCCAAGAAAAATGAGTTTTAAACAAATCTAAAACATAGTCTTTGTATAAATTTACACTGTGTGCGTCAAAAAACAAACGACCCGTTCTGCGCATAAAAAAGTCAGTTGGTGTGCAGGTCATTTCGTAGTTTATAGTAAACCAAACTTCTGCAATGATCATTTTCTCTTGCATATTATCATGCATTAAATCATCAAATTTTTGCAAAATAATATCTGTTTGCTTTCCGTAATTATGTACTAAATATTCTGCATCTTTTCTATCGAAGTCTACTTCTGCTATTCTATTCTGAATAGCATCTGTATAACTTTGTACTTCTTGATAATTACTAAAAGTACCACCAGAAAGTGCTATTTCTTTGGTTTTTATTTCTTCAAATTTTGTATCAAATCTGCGTTCATATTTTTTGGCAACCAAATCGACTATTCGTTCTGCCATTTTACGATAGCCTGTTAATTTTCCACCAGCAATAGAAATCAGTTCGGTATCAGAAACAAAAATTTCATCTTTTCTAGACAATTCTGAAGCAGATTTCCCTTCTTCGTGAATTAAAGGCCTTAATCCTGCCCAAGAAGATTGAATGTCATCCAACGTAAGTTGAATATTTGGAAACATATTATTCACAGCAGAAATAAGGTAAGTAGCATCTACCAAATTGGTTTCTACATTATTTTTATCTAGTTGATAATTGGTGTCTGTAGTTCCAAAATACGTAACTTTTCCACGCGGAATGGCAAACATCATGCGTCCGTCTGGGATATCAAAATAAACAGATTGTTTTACAGGTAATTTATCATGAGCAACCACTAAATGAACTCCTTTTGTAAGGTGCAATCTTTTACCAGTTTTAGAGTGGTTAATTTGTCTTAATTCATCTACCCAAGGTCCGCAAGCATTTACTACATATTTAGCTTTAATTTCATAATCTTCACCAGAAAAAGTGTCTTTTACTTTTGCTCCAACAACCCTATTATCTTCGTAAATAAACTCTTTAGCTGTGGTATAATTTATAATTTTTGCATTGTAATTTAAAGCTGTTTTTAAAACTTCAATAGTTAAACGAGCATCATCTGTTCTGTATTCTGCATAATAACCAGCACCATTTAAAATGTCTTCTGGCAACATCGGTTCTTTTTCTAGAGCTTCTTCTTTGTCTAACATTTTTCGTTTATCTTCTCCTTCTACAGAAGCCAAAATATCGTAAACTTTTAGTCCGATAGATGTTAGCCAAGAACCATACGTTCCACCATCAATTAAAGGTAAAATCATTTTTTCTGGAACCACTAAATGTGGCGCTAAATCATGCACAATAGCACGCTCTGTACCCACTTCTTTAACCAACCAAAAATCGAATTGTTTTAGATAGCGTAAACCTCCGTGAATTAGTTTTGTAGATTTACTAGAAGTACCAGAAGCAAAGTCATTTTTTTCTATCAAAGCAACTTTCATTCCTCTAGATGCTGCATCTAAAGCGATTCCTGCGCCTGTAATTCCACCACCAATAATTAGTACATCAAATTCGGTAGATTGTAAATTTTTGGTAATAGTTTCTCTATTTAAATAAGAAAAGTGATTCATATTTTAAGTTGAATTAATAAAAGAATAGTTCTGTGAAAACTAATCTTTAGCAAAATACAAAAATGCAATCTATTCGATTTGTCTTTTTATGAATATTTAAGGAAACCTCTTTTTAACTTTTTTTTTAGACCATTTTTACTATTTTTATAGAAAATAAATAAAAAATGGCAATATCAGATTTATATACTAGCGGAAAACACAAACAAGAAATTGGTCATTTTGCAAATATTGTAAAAATTGCAAAAGCAGACGGAGAAATTTCTGAAGGTGAAAAAGAATTATTAATTAGAGCAGGCAAAAACTTAAATATAACATTAGAAGAATCTATTCTTATATTAACAAACCCAGAAAAGTATCCAACAAATGCACCTGCAAGTTATGAAGATAGAATAGAACGTTTATATCGTTTGGCTAAAATGATTTTGGTTGATGGAGAAGCAAAGTTAATTGAAGTTCAATTGATGAGAAAAATAGCTATTCGCTTACATTTTTCACATGATAATGTAGAAAAAGTATGTGATGAAGCAATTCAACTAGTTTTAAATGAGAATGATTTATCCGATTTTACTAAGGCAATAAAGTTAGTGAACAAGGCTTAATTTTTAATTGCAAACAATTCACAACCTAGAACTGTGGTTGTCCTGGATGGACGATCTTGCAGAGCAAGATTATGTAATTATTGATGATTTTATAGACAACAACCTTTATAAAGAAATTAAAAACTTCCTTTTTGAAAAAATAGATGTTTTTGATAAAGCAGGTATTGGTTCTCTTAACCAACACACAATAAAAAAAAACATTCGTGGTGATAAAACCTATTGGTTAAATAAAGACAGAGATGCGGATCTTAGTGGTTTTTGGAATTTATTAGAAGAAACTAAAAGTACGTTAAATAGGTATTGTTATCTAAGTTTATCTGGCCAAGAATTTCATTTAGCTCATTATCCTTCTGGAGGTTATTATAAAAGACATTTAGATCAATTTGAAGGTAGAAATAATAGAATGATTTCTATGATTATTTACCTTAATGATAATTGGGAAGCAGAAAATGGTGGACAATTAGAAATTTTAGATAAAAACAAAAAATTACAATTAGTAGCACCTATTGCAAAAAGATGTGTTTTATTTAAAAGTGATAAAGTACCACATGCTGTTTTAAAATCTTTTAAAGACAGGTATAGTTTAACGGGTTGGTTGCTTTACCAGCCAACAAGTTTAGGCCCCTTATTAGGGTAATTATATTTTTCTTTTTTATAAATTACTCAAAACATTATTTCAATATTTGGGAAGGTAAACCATCAATACTTGTTTGGTTTTTATCTTCCCAATACTTTTTAATACCCTCTTTCCCTTGTTCGGTTGCCCAATCATTTAATTCATTTCTTTCGCCTTTATAATCGTAAAACGGAATGGACATTCCGCAAGAAGTTTGTGCAGAATCTAAGGTAATATCAAAGATTTGACGCGTTCCTGGAGTTTCTGGAAACAGTGTAATTAAATCATTCCAAGAAGCATCTCCTTCTTTTATTTCTTTTCCTTTTCCGTACAAACGTAAAATATTCGGAGCACCATCAAAAGCACAAAACATAATGGTAATTCTGTCGTTTTCTAATAAATGAGCCGCAGTTTCGTTTCCGCTTCCGGTAACGTTTAACCATAAAACACGGTTTTCATTCATCACTCTAAAAGAATCCATTCCTTTAGGCGATAAATTAATTCTACCATCATTTGGAGCCGTAGCCACAAAGAATATTTTTTGTGCTTCTATAAATTTTTGAAGCCTAGAAGTGATTTTTGTATAAAATTTTGACATAATCGTAATTATTAGCTGACCAAATTACAAAATAACGATTGATAATGTGGTTTAATAATTACTACCTTTAGCATTCTAAACACTTTTTTATGGAATATGGATTTTTATCAGTAATACCACCTATTGTGGCAATCATTTTAGCCTTAAAAACCAAACAAGTGTACATTGCCTTGTTATTGGGTATTTGGTTTTCTTGGTTAATCATAGAAGGTTTTAATCCGTTATCCGGAACTTTGGCAATGATAGAAGGCATGGTAAATGTTTTTCAATCTCAAGGAAATACAAGAACCATTATGTTTAGTGCTTTGGTGGGAGCATTATTAATATTTATTCAATATTCTAGAGGAGTAGAGGGGTTTATCAATATCATCAACAGAAAATTAGTAAAACTAGAAAATAAAAAAACAGGTTATAGTAGAGTAATGGTTCAGATTTTAGCAACCTTTACTGGTTTATTACTATTTGTAGAAACCAGTATTAGTTCTTTAACAGTAGGTACTTTATACAGACCCATTTTCGATAAATTAGGAATTCCGAGAGAAAAACTAGCCTATATAGCAGATTCTAGTTCGGCACCATCATCCATATTAATTCCGTTTAATGCTTGGGGAGCTTTTATTATGGGACTTTTGCTAACACAAGGAATAGACAAACCTTTTGCAATGATGATTGCATCCATTAAATACAATTTTTATCCAATTTTAGCCATCGGAATTTTGTTTTTTATCATCTTATCTAAAAAAGATTTTGGCCCAATGAAAAAAGCCGAAAAAAGAACCAAAGAAACAGGCGCGTTAATGAATGAAGGTTCTACACCAATGATTTCTGATGAAATTACGTCATTTAAACCCAAAGAAGGAATTGAAGCAAAAGCGTATAATATGATTGTACCGCTTTTGGTGATGGTTTTTATGATGCCTATCAATTTAATCTATACAGGTTGGGCTGCTGTAAAAGAGTCTACATCTACTTTAGACCATATTACACAAGCAATCGGAGAGGGATCTGGTTCTTCATCAGTTTTGTACGCCGTAATTACCGCTTTACTAGTTGCCATGGCAATGTATTTTATACAAGGAATTATGAAGCCAAAAGAAGCCGTTAACTTAACTTTAAAAGGGATAAGTGAACTTATGCCATTAGCATTGTTAATGTTGTTGGCATTTGCTATTGGAGACGCTTGTAAGGAACTAGAAACCGGAATTTACGTAGCCAATGTTACCAAAGATTGGTTGTCGCCAGAATTGTTACCGGCTGTGGTTTTTATCATTAGTTCTTTTATTGCTTTTTCTACCGGAACCTCTTGGGGAACTTTTGCTATTATGTTGGCAATTTCTATACCTATGGCAAACATTCATGGAGCAGATCCAACTATTGTGGTTGCTGCAACTTTAGGAGGTGGTGTTTTTGGAGATCACTGTTCGCCAATTTCAGATACTTCTATTATATCTTCTATGGCGTCTGCCAGTGATCATATAGACCATGTAAAAACGCAATTACCATATGCCTTAGTGGGTGGTGTAATTACAGTTTTAATGTATTTGATTATCGGTTTTTTAGGATAAATTCGTTTTTTAACGATCCTTTTTAAGAATTTGGGCGTTACCACAAGGGTCGCGCTTTCCACTATATCTTTTTGCGAAAAACAAAAAGGATGCCGTTGCAATCGCTAACGCGGGCGTAATTGCGAACAAACTGTAATTTTGATTAGATTGTTATTTCGCACTCAATTTGTCGTTTCGACCTTTTGGGAGAAATCTCATAATATTTATAGAACTATTTATATCACGAATAACCACACAATCTGTCATTTCGAAATGAGCTTTTTTAAGTATTTCGACTACGCTCAATATAAACTTATGAAAAATCTCACATTTAGCTTGTCATTTTGTTTGTTTTACCAAGTTTCATAAAGGAAAATCTTGTACGGTACTCGTTAAAAACGAGCACTAGCGTAAGAGAAAAGTGTGAGTCTTGTTAAGATTTTTAAGGTATCACTGTTATGCGACTTCTCCTAACGTCGAAGTGACAATTTTGAAGTTTTATTAACTTTTATAGTTTCATTTATATCACGAATAACCACACAATTTGTCATTTCGAAATGAGCTTTTCAGCGATTGAGAAATCTCACTTTAGCTTGTAATTTTATTTAATTTTAAGAGCGTTATCAAAAGAAAATCCTTCACGTACTCGTTAAAAAAGAGCACTAGCGAAAGAGAAATGTGTAAGTCTTGCTAAGAGTTTTATAGTATCACTTGTTATGCGACTTCTCCTGACGTCGAAGTGACAATTTTGAGTTTTTCTGGTTTAATTGAATCTAATTACACTCAATAACCACACAGTTTGTCATTTCGAAAAGAGCTTTTTTAAGTATTTCGACTACGCTCAATATAAACTTATGAGAAACCTGATAATGATTGTTCCCTTTTTTGTTATCAATACTATAATATTATTTTTAACGTCGAAGTAATAAGTTTAAAAGTTTTTCGAATTCTTCATTAAAATAAAAAACCTCTTTAAATTTTAAAACTTAAAGAGGTTGATAAATATATATGAAATATCTTTTTACTCAGCTAAAATACCACGTTTTTTAATGGAATCAATCATACGTAAAGCACCTTCTTTAATGGTGTTTTCTTTAAAGAGAAAGGTCTTTTCATACAACGTATTTCCTTCAAAAAAAGTAACCTGAAAACGATTGTTTAATTTGAACAACTCTGGTTGAATAAATTCAATTTTAGCAAAAGAATTTGCAGGAAGTTTGTCTAATTTTTTACGGAATAATGACGTTATTTTAGTTTCAGAAAAACCTTGTGTAACAACAACCATCATTTCTAAATCAACATTTTTATTATTGATGATGTACACATTCCAATCGTTGGTTTTATAAATATCATTGTATTCATAAGCGATTGCCATTTCTACATCGGTAACTTCTGGTATTTGAATGTCTTTTTTCATAAAAAATAATCAAGAAAATAATTTGTTTTTGTCTTTGTAATTTGGTGTAATTACACCTTTTAAATTATTTACAATAAGGTGTTTAAAAACACTTTCTATACCGTATTTATCAAAAAGATTTATAGGGTCAAAAACTAAGATTTTTAGTTTTGTAAAATACAAATCGCAAAACAAATTGATATTTAAATTTTTGCAAATATACTCTTTTTCTATAGCCTCTTCTAGTAAAGGTTTTAAGTTGGTTTTTATAAAATTGACTTTAAAATCAATAAAAACAGCATCTGCTTTGTGATGATATTTTTTAATTCCATATAAAAAAGTCGGTTGAAAATAGTCTAAATACTGAAAATTTACTTTTTGAATTAAAATTATTTTTTCAATTGGATCTTCTGTCTTTTTTAGAATTTTATCTATTTCGTGTAGGTATTTTTCAATAATAAAACGAACCCCTTTAGAAATGAGTTCGTCTTTAGTTTTAAAGTGTTTGTAAATGGTTTTTTTAGAAATACCAAGTTCGGAAGCGAGCTCGTTCATAGAAAAACGCTTGCTTCCAAACTTGATGAAATTTGTAATAGAACATTCTATAAGTTCTTGTTTACTAACCATTTTAAGTTATTATTTTAAACCACCACCCAAAGCTTCGTATAAGTTTACAACAGATTGCAACTGTTGTAATCTACTACCAATTACTTTAATTTCTGAGTTTAAGGCACTTTGTCTAGCTGTTAATAAGTCTAAATAAGTAGCATAACCATTCTTTAATAATTCATCAGAATTTTTCTCTGCTTTACGCAAAGCTTCCACTTCATTTTTTAAGAATTCGTACTTTTTATTTTCAGAATTAAAAGAGTATAAAGCATTTGAAACTTCGTTACCTGCAACTAATAAAGTCTTTTTAAAATTTAAAAGTGCTTGTTCTTGTTGTGCAATAGCAACTTCTTTTTGCGTTTTTAGCTTACGCTTATTAAAAATTGGTTGTGTTAAACCACCAACTATATTTGCAAATAAAGAGTTTGCATTAAATAATTTATCTAATTCTAAACTTTGCAATCCGCCAGCAGCGGTTAACGTTAAAGAAGGATATAAACTACTTCTAGCAACATTTGTCAATTCGAAAGCACTTATTAAGTTATATTCAGCAGCAATTACATCTGGTCTGTTACTTAGTAATTCTGAAGCAAAACCTAATTTCATTTCAGTGGTTATAGTTTGGTCTTCTAAACTACTTCTTTCCACTTCCTGAGGTGTTTTTCCCAATAAAATACTTAATGTATTTTCTGCTCTAAATAGCGCAACTTCTAAATCTACTTCTAATGCTTTCGCATTGTTGTATTGTGCAATATTTTGATCTACTGCAACCTGATTTGTTAATCCTGCTTCTTTTAAAGCCTTAATAGTTTCTACCCCTTTTTCTCTTGTTTTAATAGATGTTTTGGTAATTTCTAACTGCGCATCTAAAGCTAAAATACTGTAATAAGTAGCTGCAATACTAGAAATCAATTGTGTTTTTACAGCTTGATGACCGGCAACACTTTGTAAATAGGCTGCTTGCGTTGCACGTTTATTGCTTCGTATTTTTCCCCAAATATCTGCTTCCCAAGAAAGTGATGCAGTAATATCCCATTGATCTGTAGAAGTATCTGTTAAAAACGCCCCAAATTGGGTGTTTTTAGATAATTCTTGATGTGTAAGGTTAGGACCAACACTTAAAGAAGGTAAATAACCAGATTTTCCTTGTTTAGCATATGCTTCTGCTGCAACTATTTGTTGAATAGCAATACGAATGTCCATATTGTTTTGCAAGCCTTCTTCTATATATTGTTGCAAATAGGTATCTGTAAACAATGTTTTCCAAGATACATCTGCCATAGATATACTATCTGATGGCAAATTATCTGTTCTGTACAAGTTTTCTGTTTCTGTAACTTCTGGTCTTGTGTACTCTTTAGCAACAAAACAACTTTGTAACGTTAAAGCCATAACAGCTATAACGACTCCTTTTTGAAGGTTTCTTTTTTTTATAATTGATATCATCTTATGCTTCTTCATTTTGTTCAGAAATAACTGCTGGTTTACTAGAAACTTTTTCTTGTAACCATTGAAATAATATAAATAGTATCGGAATTACAAAGACTCCTAAAATGGTTCCTATCAACATCCCTCCAACGGCACCTGTACCGATAGAATTGTTTCCTTCAGACCCAACTCCTTTTGCTAATACTAATGGCATTAAACCAAGTATAAAGGCAAATGAGGTCATTAAAATAGGACGTAAACGAGATTTTGCTCCATGTATAGCTGCATCAGAAATACTTTCTCCATTTTTACGTCTTTGTAGCGCAAACTCCACAATTAATATGGCGTTCTTGGCGAGTAGACCAATTAGCATGATTAAAGCAATTTGGAAATAAATGTTGTTTTCTAATCCAAAAAACCAGGTACTTATATAGGCTCCGAATACACCAAAAGGAAGTGATAATACTACTGCAAATGGTAATAAATAACTTTCATATTGTGCACTTAATAAGAAATACACGAATAAAATACTTAATGCAAAAATAAATATAGTTTGGCTCCCCGCACTTACTTCTTCTCTTGTTAAACCAGAATATGCAATGGTGTAGTTACTTGGTAACTTTGCAACTTCTTCTTCAATAACTCTAATGGCATCACCAGTACTATAACCTTCGTTTGTTGCACCTGTTAGGGTAGTAGAATTAAATAAGTTGAAACGCGTTACCGATTGTGGCCCATATACACGTTCTAATTTTACAAACTGTGTAATTGGTGTCATTTCACCAGAGTTTGTTCTAACATACATACTATTTAAATCATCTACGGTTGCTCTATCATCTGGTAAAGCTTGAATATATACTCTAAATTGTTTTCCGAATTTTGAGAAATCTGAAGCATATATACCTCCAATATAACCTTGCAATGTTGAGAAAATACTATTAATAGGCACTCCTTTTTCTTTTGCTAAAGGCACATTAATTTCCATTTCATATTGTGGATAATTTGTACTAAAAGAAGATTGTGCATATTTAATTTCTGGATGACTCATTAAAGCCATTGCAAATTCTTTATTTGCTTTGTCTAAGTCTTTAAATTCACCTCCAAATTTATCTAGTAAATTTACTTCAAAACCTGCAGAGTTACCAAAACCTCTAATACTTGGTGGCGAGAAGAAAATAATATTTGCTTCTGGTATGGTAGCTGCAATTCCAAATAATTTACCTGTAATTGCTTGTACAGAAGTAGAAGGATCTTCACGTTCTCCCCAATCTGCTAATTTTATAATACCAAAACCGTAATTACTACCAGCTCCACTAATTAAACTTCTACCTTTAATAAAGTTTACAGCAACAATACCTTCAATACCATTTATTTTACTGTACAAATCTTTAGCTACTGCATTTGTTCTATCTAAAGAAGCACCTGCAGGTAACTCAATATTTGCAAAAAGAATTCCTCTATCTTCATTAGGTACAAAACCTGTTGGTGTTTGTTCTGATGCCCAAAAAATTCCAACAATAGCTAGTACTAATAATAAACCAGATACCCATTTTCTTTTGTATAAGAAATGTAGTGATTTACCATATCTATCAATAGTTGCGTTAAATCCTCTATTAAACAGCGTGTAAAAACGCTTTAAAGGACTTTTACCTTTAATTTCTTCATCTTCTTTATGTGGTTTTAATAATAAAGCACATAATGCCGGACTTAAAGTTAATGCGTTTACTGCAGAAATAAGGATTGCAATAATTAAAGTAACACCAAATTGTTCATAAAAAACACCTGTTGGTCCAGAGATAAAAGTTACCGGAATAAATACAGCTGCCATTACTAAAGTAATAGATATAATTGCCCCAGAAATTTCATTCATGGCAGTTAAAGTTGCTTTTTTAGCACTCTTTTCTCCTTCATCTAATTTGGCATGTACGGCTTCTACAACCACAATGGCATCATCCACTACAATACCAATGGCAAGTACCAATGCAAATAGTGTTAATAAGTTAATTGAGTATCCAAAAACATTCAAGAAAAAGAAGGTACCAATAATAGAAACTGGTACAGCTATCGCTGGAATTAAGGTGGATCTAAAATCTTGCAAGAAGATAAATACCACTAAGAACACTAATAAAAAGGCTTCTAACAACGTGCTAATTACTTTTTCTATAGATGCATTTAAAAACAAACTTGTATCATAAGGAACAAAAACATCTAATCCTTCTGGTAAGTCTTTTTTTGCCTCTTCTAAGGTTTCTTTAATGTTTTCAATAATTACTTTTGCATTAGAACCTTTTGTTTGAAAAATCCCCATAAAAACTGCAGGATTTCCTTTACTCATTGCGTTAGACGCATAAGATTGTGCGTCTAATTCAATTTCTGCAACATCGTTTAAACGAAGAAATTGTCCGTTTCCTAATGCTTTTATAATAACATCTCCATATTGTTTTTCTTCTTTAAAACGACCACTATAGGTTAATGTATATGAAAATGATTCTCCACTATTTTCACCTAAAGAACCTGCAGCTGCTTCTAAATTTTGTTCTGCTAAGGCTGCTGTAATATCTGAAGGGATTAAATTATAAGCTGCTAATTTTTCTGGTTTTAACCAGATTCTCATAGCATAATCTTGTTGAGAGAATACACTAACATCTCCAACACCACTAATACGCTGAATAGCAGGAATTACGTTTATTTTTAAATAATTCTGAATAAAAGTAGCGTCGTAATTGTCGCTTTCAGAATACATAGAAATAAACATTAAAGCACTTGTTTCTTGCTTTTGAGTAGTTACACCTGTTTGTACAACCTCTGCAGGTAACAATGGTGTTGCTCTAGCTACACGGTTTTGAACGTTTACTGCAGCAATATCTGCATCTATTTCTTGATTAAAATAAACAGTTATTTCTGCTGTACCTGTGTTAGATGCAGTAGAGGTAATGTAGGTCATACCTTCTACACCATTAATTTGCTCTTCAATAGGTATAATTACACTTTCTAAAACTGTTTCTGCGTTGGCTCCGGCATAAGAGGCAATTACCTTTATGGTTGGTGGAGCAATATCTGGGTATTCTTCTATTGGTAGGCTTGTAACGCTTATAATTCCAAGCAAAACAATGATAATAGAAATTACGGTTGAAAGAACGGGTCTTTCAATAAATGTTTTTAACATAACTAAATAAGTTTATGGTTTGCTAGTTTTTAAATAAAGTTTCTACAGGTTTAATTGCATCATTAAAAGGAGTGTCTTGTGGTGTAATAACGGTACCACTTCTTAATTTACCAACCCCAGATACTACAATCTTATCTTTTAAATTGATTCCAGATTCAACTACATATAAATTTCCTACTGCTGCTTTTACTTTAATAATTGAAGTTTCTGCTTTGTTATCTTCTCCTACTTTAAACAACATAATATTTCCTTGTTGTTCATAAGTTGCTTGTTGTGGAACAACAATTGCATTTTCGAAAACAGTTGGAATTTGAATTTTACCACTATTTCCATTGGTTAATAGTTGATTAGGATTGTTAAAAACAGCTCTTAAACTAACAGTACCTGTATTTTTATTTACTTGTCCTGTACTTGTTTCTATTTTACCTTTTTCTGCATACGTGCTTCCGTTTGCCAATACCAAATTGATTTCAGCATAATTTGCCAATTTTTCTTCTAAGTTTTTACCTTCTGCATTTTGTAAAAAGTCTAAATATTCACTTTCGTTTAAACTAAAAAAGGCATATACTTTACTAATATCACTCACGGTTGTTAATGGAGTTGGATCTGCTGGACTTACCAATGCGCCTTCTCTATAATTAATAGCACCTACATAACCATCTACTTGACTTCTAATAGTTCCGTAAGCGATACTTGCAGAAACACTACTATAGTTTGCTTTGGCTTGTGCTAAATTTGCTTTCGCAGTTTCTAATTGAACCGAACTAATAATATTTTTTTCTACTAACGGTACTAATTTGTTCACTTCTACTTGTGCAACATTAATACGCGCTTTTGCTGCACCAGCATCTTGACTTAAAGACTGTGTTTCTAGTCTAAATAATACTTGGCCTTTACGTACTTTCTGACCTTCGTCTACCATTACTTTTTGAATGTATCCAGATACTTTTGCTCTAACAGCACTGTTTACAACTCCTTCTAAACTTGTTGGGTATTCATTAAAACTTGTAACAGTTTTAGGTTGCATGGTAACTACAGGAAAAGAAGGTGCAGGACCTTGTGCTGCTGCGGCTGCTGGTTGCTCTTTGTTGGTGCAACTTGCAACTACTAAAAATACTCCTAGTGATAGTAATGATAATAATTTATAATGTTTCATTTTTTGTCTTGGTTTAAATATCGAATTTATGGTTGGCTATTTTAGTTTTTAATTCTTCTACAGAGGTTGTTGCTCCGTCTATAAATTTTATATAATCATCGTGAAAATTTAGATCGAACTTTTCTTCCTTATTTTCAATTTTATTCTTGTTTATAGTTTCTTTGTAATTTTTTATTTCTAGATGCATTTCACGCTCTTCTTTCCATTTATCTATCATACTATCTATATGCTGAAGAACCATTCCTTTATTAATGATAAAATATTTTTTACGATCACCTGTTTTTGTGAAATACACTATTTTATGTAAATCTTGTAAATGATTAAGGTGTGTAGAAATGGTGCTTTTACTTGCACAAAGTATGGTGACCATATCTTCAAAAGTGACTCCTTTTTTACCTGTTAAGATGATGTAAGCTAAAATACGAGCTGCAACTGGAGCTAATTGTTCTCTGTCTTCTAAATGCACACCTAGTTTTTCAACCAAGTCCATTTTTATTTTACAGATTTCTTCTTTCATTTTATTTGCTTTAAGACTGTTTTTGAAGTTCAATTATTCATTTTCAGTCAAATTCTTTGCAAAGATATATTTTTAGTTCGGAACAAACCGAACTTAACGAAGTTAATTTTTTGTTAAAGGAAAAAGCCGATAGTTATATCGGCTTTAAATTTTGTAATATGTAAGTTTGGAATGTGTTTATTATCCGCTAAAAGCGGATAAAGGTCTAGATAATAAGCTTTTTTAAAAATTTTTCTTTTGTAACTATAGAATTACCAAAGTTTATAAAACTCTTCTTTAGAGATTGCATCTCCATCACATTCATCTATGGTTAATGTGCCTTCGCACAAACCACCAAACTCATCTTCTAGATGATCTTCATTATATTTAGTAACTTTTTCGTTTTTGTAAACCGTAATTTGTTTTAAAACTTCGTCTGCATCATTGGTTTCAAAATACCAAGTTGAGGTTCCCCAATCTGCATATTCATCATCTCTTTCTTCGTCCCAAAATTGTGTAAAGTATTTCATTATCTAAATTATTTTTTACTATTAAAATTCACAATACCGATTATACAAACTTGTTAACTCTTTCCTTGTTAGGTTTTATAAAACAGATTTAAACTGTTCTAAGAAACGTTTATCGTTTTCATAAAACATTCTAATATCAGGAATTTGGTATAACAACATGGCAATACGTTCTATTCCCATTCCAAAAGCATAACCAGAATATTTTGTTGGATCTATGTTTGCATTTTTCAATACATTAGGGTCTACCATTCCGCATCCCATAATTTCTAACCAACCGGTACCTTTTGTAATTTTATAATCTGTTTCTGTTTCTAATCCCCAATAAATATCTACCTCTGCACTTGGCTCTGTAAAAGGGAAATAAGAAGGACGCAAACGTATTTTAGATTTACCAAACATCTCTTTTGTAAAGTACAAAAGGGTTTGTTTTAAATCGGCAAAAGAAACATCTGTATCAATATACAAACCTTCTACTTGATGAAAAATACAATGTGCTCTTGCAGAAATATCTTCATTTCTAAAAACTCTACCTGGAGAAATTGTTCTTATCGGTGGTTTATTTTCTTCCATATATCGTACCTGTACAGAAGATGTATGTGTACGTAGTAAAATATCTGGATCTTGTTCTATAAAAAACGTGTCTTGCATGTCTCTTGCCGGGTGATATTCTGGCAAGTTTAAAGCTGTAAAGTTGTGCCAGTCATCTTCTATTTCTGGACCTTCAGAAACGGTAAAACCAATTCTATTAAAAACATCAATAATTTGGTTTCTTACCAATGAAATTGGATGACGAGAACCCAAATTAATAGGCTCTGAAGGGCGTGATAAGTCTCCATAAAAAGATTTATTACTCTTAGCACTGTCTAAAGACTCGCTTAACTCGGCAACTTTTCCTTCTGCAGATTTTTTTAAATTATTTAATGCTTGTCCAAAATCTTTACGCAATTCTGCGTCTACATTTTTAAATTCAGCAAATAAATCCTTAAGTAAGCCTTTGCTACCTAGGTATTTAATTCTAAAAGTTTCAACTTCTTCTTTTGTGGTTGCGTTAAATGACTTTACATCACCAATCAGTTCTTTTACTTTATCTAACATTACATACTAAATTAGGTCGCGAATTTACACATTTTTATTTTTGTTGAATCTAATTTTTGGCTGAATACTTGTAATATATTAATGTTCTAAACTAGAAAATTAATATATTGTAAATTATATAAAACAGCATAATAATGAAAGAAAATATCTTATCTAATTTAAAAACATATGCATTTAAAGAGGTAACTTTTGATAAATTAATGCAAAATAGGATTAATAAGGTATTAATAGTTTGTTCTAACTACGATTTTTATATGCTTGAGGAAGATGGTAGAATTGAAGAACGAATTTTTAATGAATACACTTCTTTAAACCTAAGGCATCCACCAAATTTTATTCATGCAAATTCTGCAAAGAGAGCAATTAAAATGATGGAGACTCATCAAATAGACATTGTTATTACTTGGTTAGATATTGGTAATTATAATGCTTTTGAAACATCAAAAAAAATTAAAGAAGCTTTTCCTGATGTTCCTATTGCAGCTTTAAGTCATCATTCTTCTCAATTGAGAAGTAAGCTACAAAAAGAAAATACAGATAGTATAGATTTTGTTTTTCATTGGAATGGTAATGCAGACATATTTTTGGCAATTATTAAGTTAACCGAAGATAGAATGAATGCAGAAACGGATATTAATACGATTGGTGTTAAAGCTATTTTATTGGTAGAAGATTCACTGAAGTTTTATTCTAGATATATTCCGCTTATTTATAAAATTCTCCTTAAACAAACGCAAGGGTTAATGTCTGAAGGATTAAACGAGCATAGAAAAATGCTGTTAATGCGAGGGAGACCAAAAATTTTATTAGCCACTACTTTTGAGGAAGGTATTGATTTGTTTGATACCTACAAAGAAAATTTACTAGGTGTAATATCTGATGTTAATTACTTTAAAGACGGAGTTAGAAACAAAGAAGCAGGTTTTTTATTATTAGATTATGTAAGAAAATACAAACGTTATTTTCCTTTTTTAATGCAATCATCTAATGAAAATAATGAGAGGCGAACGTTAGAATTGAAAGGTAAATTTTTATATAAACATTCAGAAACTTTAGGTGTTGATATTAAAAATTATATTATAAAATACTTTGCTTTTGGAGATTTCGAGTTTTGGGATCCTACTCAAATGAAAGTTTTAGCAACAGCCAAAGATTTAGGTGAATTTCAAAAAGCTATAAAGAATGTTTCTGAAGATTGTTTGATGTATCACGCAAAAAGAAGTGAGTTTTCTAAATGGTTAAAATCTAGAGCACTGTTTCCTTTAGCAGATTTATTGAGCGTTATAGAATATGATGAATTTGAAAACAATGGTCAAATAAGAGATTTCTTACTTAATTCTATTAAGGCATATTTAGTTTACAGATCTAGAGGTGTAATTGTAAAGTTTAATAAAGATAAATACGATGAGTTTGTTGGTTATGCAAGAATAGGAGAAGGTGCTTTAGGAGGTAAAGCAAGAGGTTTGGCTTTTATAGATTCCTTTTTAAAACGGAATAATTTATATAACAAATATAAAAACGTAAGCATTACCATACCAAGAACTGTTGTAATAAGTACAGAGGTTTTTGATCAGTTTATAGAAACCCATAAACTAATAAAATTTGCAGCAAAATGTACAGATGATGATAAAATATTACACGAATTTATTTCTAAAGATTTACCAGAATGGGCTTTAGAAGATATTAGAGCATTTTTAAAAACCACTACTTGTCCTATTGCAGTGCGTTCCTCTAGTATGTTAGAGGACTCAAATTATCAGCCTTTTGCAGGTGTTTTTGCAACCTACATGATTCCGAATTCTGAAATAAACAAAAAAGTTGAAATGGTTGCTAATGCAATTAAATCTGTTATAGCATCTGCTTTTTTTGAAAACAGTAAATTGTATTTAAAAGCAATATCACATACTATAGAAGAAGATAAAATGGCTGTAATTTTACAAGAAGTTATTGGTAAGCCATATCAAGATGTATATTATCCAAATATTTCTGGAGTAGCACGTTCTATTAATTTTTATCCCATTGGAGATGAAAAGGCAAGTGAAGGAATTGCAAATATTGCTCTAGGTTTAGGGGAAATAATTGTGGGTGGCGGACAAACATTACGTTTTTCACCATCTTATCCCAAAAAAATATTACAACTATCTTCTCCCGGCTCCACACAAAGAGAAACGCAACAGTATTTTTATGGTTTAGATTTGAATCCGGATAGTTATAAAGTTTCCACTTGTGAAGCCATCAATAAAAAGAAGGTAACGATTAGAAAAGCAGAAAATCACGGGTCTTTAAAGTTTGTCGCATCTACCTATGATTTACAAAATAATATGATTAGACCAGGTGTAATGCAAGATGGTATTCGAGTAATTACGTTCGATAATATTTTAAAATACAATACGTTTCCATTGCCAGAAATTTTACAAGAACTCTTACGTGTTGGGCAACGAGAAATGAGAAGCCCTATAGAAATAGAATTTGCTGTAAAGTTAGATGTTCCTGCAGGTAAACCAAAAGAATTTAGCTTTTTGCAGATAAGGCCCATTATAGAAAGTATGGAAACCGTAAGTAAATTACCTGAAAATTTAGATATTTCTGAAACTATCATTTATTCTGAATCTGCTTTAGGAAATGGTAAATATGAAAACATTTGTGATGTAGTTTATGTAAAGCCAGAAACGTTTAATTCGGCAAATACAAGAGATATTGCAAGTGCCGTTGAAGAAATTAATAAAAAATTTGTAGCACTAGACAAACCCTATATTTTAGTGGGACCTGGGCGTTGGGGATCTAGCGATTCTTGGTTAGGTATTCCAGTACTTTGGTCTCAAATTTCTGCAGCAAAAATAATAGTTGAGTCCGGTTTAAATGATTTTAGAATAGACCCGAGTCAAGGAACTCATTTTTTTCAAAATTTAACATCTTTTAAAGTAGGGTATTTAACCATCAATCCGTTTATAAAAGATGGCTTTTTTGATGTTGATTACTTAAACGAACAAGAAGCAGATTTTGAAGATTCTTTTTTAAGGCATATTTCTTTTAAAAATGACCTTACTGTTATTATTGATGGAGAAAATAATAAAGCAGCTATTTTTAAAGAAGGTATCTCTTTGGAAAACAGTACTTCAAATATAGAAGAATCATTTGAAGAATTGCCTCCAGAAGGATTTATGTAAAATGTATATTTTATAAAAAAACACTTCAAATAAATGAATTAATATTCAAATTCTTAGAAAAGAGATAAAATATTGTTAATTATCAAAAAACATGCTGAAAATTTTATTTTAAAATCAATTTTAAAATGTATTTTTGAAGTATAAGTTATTCAATAAAAATTACTAATTATACCATTATGAATGTAAAAGAAATTTTAACAAATTTGGAAACAAAACACCCTGGTGAAAAAGAATATTTACAGGCTGTTAAAGAGGTTTTAGAGTCTATTGAGACAATTTATAATGAAAATCCACAATACGAAGCCGCTAAAATTATTGAACGTTTAGTAGAACCAGATAGAATTTTAACCTTTAGAATTTCTTGGATTGATGATGCAGGACAGGTTCAGGTAAATATTGGGCATAGAGTGCAATTTAACAATGCCATAGGTCCATACAAAGGAGGTATTCGCTTACACCCAAGTGTAAATTTAAGTATTTTAAAGTTTTTAGGATTCGAGCAAATATTTAAAAATGCCTTAACAACACTACCAATGGGAGGTGGAAAAGGTGGTTCTGACTTTAATCCAAAAGGAAAATCGGATACCGAAATTATGCGTTTTTGCCAAGCATTTATGCTAGAGTTATGGAGAATGATTGGACCAAGTACAGATGTACCAGCTGGAGATATTGGGACAGGTGGTAGAGAAATTGGGTTTATGTATGGTATGTATAAAAAATTACAACAAGAACATACAGGTGTTTTTACAGGAAAAGGTTTAAACTGGGGAGGAAGCTTAATAAGACCTGAAGCAACAGGTTTTGGTGGAGTTTACTTTACAAAAGAAATATTAGAAACTAAAAATGATAATTTTAAAGGTAAAACAGTAGCGCTTTCTGGTTTTGGAAACGTAACGTGGGGTGTGGCTTTAAAAATTACAGAATTAGGCGGAAAAGTAGTTACAATTTCTGGTCCTGATGGATATATTTACGATGAAAAAGGGTTAGATGATGATAAAATTAGTTACTTATTACAGTTAAGAGCATCTAATAATGATATTGTTTCTCCGTATGCAATTGAGTTTCCAGAAGCAAAGTTTTATCCTAATGAAAAGCCATGGAGTGTAAAATGTGATATTGCAATGCCTTGTGCTACTCAAAATGAATTAAATGGAGAAGATGCCTTAAAATTAGTTGCAAATGGCGTGCAATATGTTGCAGAAGTTTCTAATATGGGTTGTACTCCAGAAGCTGTTCATGCATTTCATGATGCTAAAATTTTATACGCACCTGGTAAAGCAGTAAATGCTGGTGGAGTTGGAGTTTCTGGTTTAGAAATGTCTCAAAATGCAATGAAACTAAACTGGACTAAAGATGAAGTAGATGAAAAATTACATCAAATAATGCATTCAATTCATACAGCTTGTTTAATATACGGAACAGAAGAAGATGGCTATGTAAATTATGTAAAAGGAGCAAATATTGCTGGTTTTATTAAAGTAGCAGATTCTATGTTAGATTTAGGAGTTGTATAAAAATAAATAAATTAAATACTAAAGCGCATCAATTTTATTGATGCGTTTTTTTTTTGCTTTTTGTAGAAATAATATTTTATGTATGCTATTGAATGTAAGAGAATTATAAAACGTAAAAGAGCTGGGTTTTTACAGATTTTAACTCAGTAATGTTTGTCTTTTAAAATGAATTTATAAAGTAGTAAAAGCAGTAAAATAAAGGGATAATAAGAAGGTTTATAAAGATTAAATAAATTTTATTGAAGGCTAATAGTTTTAATTTCAATCAAGTTAGATTCATAAGTTTGATTCTCTTAAGTTTTACTAAAACTTAAATATAACTTATATTTGCTATCGTTAAATTTTTATAAAATTCAAAAAAATGCTTACAAAGATAGAGTCCAAAATAGAAGATTTCATGCAGTTGGTTGAAAAAAGAAACAGCCATGAACCTGAATTTTTACAAGCAGTAAAAGAAGTTGCAGAAACGTTAATTCCTTTTATTCTTGAAAATAAAAAATATTACGGTAAAAATCTTTTATTAAGAATGGTAGAACCTGAAAGATTAATTTCTTTTAGAGTAACATGGACAGATGATGATGGAGAAATAAGAGTTAATAGAGGGTATAGAGTTCAAATGAATTCTGCTATTGGACCTTATAAAGGTGGTTTAAGATTTCACCCTTCTGTAAATGCAAGTATTTTAAAATTTTTGGCTTTTGAACAAGTGTTTAAAAACTCTTTAACAACATTACCAATGGGTGGTGGTAAAGGTGGTTCTGATTTTGATCCGAAAGGAAAATCTGATCGTGAGATTATGAGTTTTTGTCAGAATTTTATGAGTGAATTACAAAAACATATTGGACCAAATACAGATGTGCCAGCAGGAGATATTGGAGTTGGAGCAAGAGAAATAGGGTATTTGTTTGGAATGTATAAAAAATTAAGAACAGAATTTACTGGTATTTTAACAGGAAAAGGGATTGAATATGGTGGCTCACTAATAAGACCAGAAGCTACAGGTTACGGAACTGTATATTTTGCAGCATCTATGTTAAAACTTAAAAACGACTCTTTTAAAGGTAAGAATGTAGTGATTTCTGGATCTGGAAATGTTGCACAATATGCTGCTGAAAAATCTATTGAATTTGGAGCAAAAGTATTAACGCTTTCAGATTCTGGAGGATATATTTATGATGAAGATGGTATTGATACAGAAAAGTTAAACCATGTGATGTATCTTAAAAATGAAAAGCGTGGTAGAATTAGCGAATATTTAGAAAAATATCCAAATGCAAAGTATTTTAAAGGAGAAAGACCTTGGTCTGTTAAATGTGATATTGCATTGCCATGTGCAACTCAAAATGAGTTAAATGGTGAGGAAGCAAAAACATTAATTAACAACGGTTGTATGTGTGTTACTGAGGGGGCAAATATGCCTTCTACACCAGAGGCTGTTCATGAATATCAAAAAGCAAAAATCTTATTTGCTCCAGGAAAAGCATCTAATGCTGGTGGTGTTGCAACTTCTGGTTTAGAAATGAGTCAAAATTCATTAAGATTAAACTGGTCTAGAGAAAAAGTAGAGGAAAGGTTAAAAGAAATCATGCAAAAAATACATGATTCTTGTGTAGAATATGGTAAAAATGAAGATGGATCTGTAGATTATATAAAAGGAGCAAATATTGCTGGTTTTGTAAAAGTTGCAGATGCAATGTTAGCACAAGGTGTAGTTTAATAGAACTCTTATAAGTTATAATATAAATGAAACGCGTCAATTTTTTGACGCGTTTTTTTGTTTATTTGCCTATATAAAACAATTTATGAGCTTTTTAATTTTTATTTTCTTAGGTTTCGGTGTTGCTATTTTAGGTAGTATAACACCTAGTTTTTTAAACTTAACAGTCGTTAAATTCAGTCTAAGGAATGGAAAAAAAGCAGCTTTTTATCTTATTGGAGGGTATGCTACCGTTTTATTTTTTCAAGCCAATATAGGTGCTTATTTATCGAGTATTTTAATGGAAAACTCAGAATACATAACCTTATTACAAAAAATAGGTACAGGTATTCTCTTGCTGCTATCTATTAACTTTTTTAGATTGTATTTTACATCAAAAGAAAAGAAGGTAAAAGAAGAAATACCTAAATCTAAAGCCTATTTACATGGTATTGGAATGTCTCTTTTAAATACCATTGCAATTCCGTTTTATTTTACAACTATTTCTATTTTAATAGGGGTAGAATACTTTGAATATTCTTATTTAAATGGATTTTATTTTTCAATTGGTTCTACAATTGGTTCTTTTACACTATATTCATTGTATGCTATTATTGCTAAAAATATTGAACACAAACTAACTTTTATTGCTTCTAAAATGGATTTTATTTTAGGTAGTTTAACAGGTGTAGTTGCGGTAGGAAACTTTGTTTTTCTACTTTACAAATAATTTATTTTGAATATCTTTTTACTCTTTTTCTTCGGGTTTATTTTTTCTTTCGCTGGTTCTATAACGCCAAGTATGTTAAATATGACTGCGTTAAAAATTAGCTTAGAAAAAGGGAAATTAGCAGCTAATAAATATGCATTCGGAGTTTCTTTAATTATCATTCCTCAGGTGATAATAGCGGTTGTTTTAACCAAATACATTGCGCAAAACCCTACCATTTTAGATACTTTAGAAAAAGCAGGAATCGTTGTTTTTATAGCTTTATCTTATTATTTTTATAATGAATCAAAAAAAGGGAAAATAAAAATTGATGAGGTAAATATCAAAGAAATAAATCCCCTACTAACTGGTATTTCACTATCTGTTTTAAACATGTTTGGCATTCCTTTTTTTAGTGGAACCATTATTACGTTGGATGTTTTTAAGTTGTTTAGTTTTGATACTGTTTCTGTACTATTTTTTACGTTAGGATCTGTTTTAGGAACATTTTATATCCTATTTTTATACGGGAAATTTGCAAAAGTAATTCAACAGAAAACAGGGAAACTCACAAAAGATATCAATCTAATTTTATCCATAATAACAGGTTTAGTAGCTGTTTTTACATTTATAAAACTATTTATTTAAAGAGAATATGAAAATTTTAAAAAACTTAATCGTTCAAGGAAAACACAGTAAAGCTATTGTTGCAGATGTTTTTTACAAAGAGAATCATCAACCAAAAAAAGTAGTTATTTTCTGTCATGGGTACAAAGGTTTTAAAGATTGGGGAGCTTGGAATTTAATGGCGGAAGCGTTTGCAGAAGCAGGTTTTTTCTTTATAAAATTCAACTTTTCTCATAACGGAGGTACCGCTGAAAACCCTATAGATTTTCCGGATTTAGAAGCTTTTGGAAATAATAATTATACCAAAGAACTAGACGATTTAGAAAGTGTTATGGATTGGATTTCATCCGAAGAAAAATATAAAAATGAAGTTGAAATAAATGATATTTCAATAATCGGACATAGTAGAGGTGGCGGAATTGTATTGCTAAAAGCAAATGAAGATGCAAGAGTAAAAAAAGTAATTTCCTTAGCTGCAGTGTGCGATTTTGGCTCTAGAAGCTCAACCATTGGCGATTTAGAGAACTGGAAAAAAACAGGTGTTAAATACGTTTTAAATGGACGAACAAAACAGAATATGCCGCATTTCTATCAGTTTTATTTAGATTTTAAAGAAAACGAAGAGCGTTTAAATATTCAGAAAGCGGTAGAAAATTTAAAAATTCCACAGTTAATAATTCACGGAGATAAAGATACCTCTGTTTCTATAGATGAAGGTAAAAATATACATTCTTGGAATGCTGAAAGTCAATTTGAAGTTATTAAAAATGCAGATCATGTTTTTAATGTTTCTCATCCTTGGAAAAAAGAAAACATGTCTAAAGAATTAGAAGAGGTAACTGAAAATTGTATCGATTTTTTGAAAAAATAAATCTACAAAGTATTTCCTTGTAGATTTATTTTAGGGTACTTGTTTTAGATTTCAAACTCTTTAGCAGAAAAGTAAATATCTATTGGAGAAGCTCCTACGTTATCTACCGTTTTTGCTACCGTTTTATCGGCGTTATAAATTACTAAACCACTATTATCTGGATCTATAAAATCCTTTAAACCGATAACGTAAACTTGTTTCGTATTTGGGTGTTGTTTTACAACTGTGTTAAATGCAATTCCGTCGTTAATTGGTGCTGCAAACTCTTCAATTACTTTGGTTTCTGTATTAAAAGTGTAAATTTTTCCAGATGCAGATTCAGACCAAAAAGCATTCACACTTTCTGAGTTCATTGTTAAAATACTGTTTGTATATAAATTAATAACATCATCTGTAACAGTTACTGTTTCGTTAATAGAATAGTCTGCATTTAGTTTTGTAAAGGTGGCAGCTGTGGCTCTTTTTTCTTTTGCTACCCAAATAGTTTCGTTTTTATCTTTTAAAAGTCCAGAAATACTATCATCAAAAGTTATTACAGAAGTAAACTCTTTAGTAGTCATATTCATTACAACTAATTCCTTTCCATCTGCAATTAACACATTTTCTGCATCTACAATTAGTGCAGCATTGTTAAAAAGAATTTCATTAGAAACCTCACTTATAGCATCACCAATACCAGTAGTAGTATTTACATGGCAAAGATTGTAATTTCTACTTCTTCCACTTCCAGAGGTATTAATTACCAAACCATCCGTGTTAGAATACATTTGTAAATAAGATGGAGAAGATACGTTAGAAGAAGTTATAGATTCTTCTACACTTAATGTTTCTAGGTTAACTTTAGAAATATATGATGGTCCATTTTGACTTACAATATATAGTTGATTATTATAGTTAGAAAAAGAGGTGCTTTCTGCATTTTCAGATACCGTAACGTTTGGTGTTGCAATTTGATTTTCGTCTAGAAATGTAAGTGCTGTTTTATCACTTTCTAGAGATAAGATAAAGGCATTATTGTAGGTTATTGGAGCTTCAGGAACTACATCTTTTTTAGTACAAGATACTGCAAATAATAAGCCAATTAAGGCTAATCTAGTTAGACAACTTTTCATTATGATTGATTTTAAAATTTTAAATAACAAAATAGGCAAGTTCTTACTCTTATTAAAAAGCGGAAAAACCATGTATATGACACGTATTTCTTTTTAACTTTTCTCCCGAAAGTTAAAAAAGACGAATATAATTTTTGGCAGGTCTCCTGGCTTGCATTTTGTTAAAACCTTCCCGTCTTTTGTAAAGACAGTGGTGTAAGAAATAACGATAATCTAATTAGACAATGCTTACAGTTGCGGGAACAGCTCAGGCTTAAAAAAACTACCTGATTCCCTTTTAATTTTAATTCAATTTATTGAATATAAAACCAAAAATTTATGATGCAAAAGTATCCCCTTTTTTCATTATAAAAAACTAATTTCAACAAATAATCTAGTGTATTTTTATGTCTTAGGAATTGCAATTTCCTTTTATAAGATAGTGAGATTTCTCAATCGCTAAAGAGCTTATTTTGAAGTCATAAAAATGAATGCAAAAAAAACACACAACTTGTCACTGTGAAGTATTTAGAAGTCTCATAGCAGTGATTTCACAAAATTAAACACCCAAATTGTCATTTCGACGCAAGGAGAAATCTCATAACAGTGATACTATAACAAAAAGCAATTTTATGAGATTTCTCTCTCCGTTCGAAATCACAAAATTGAACGCAAAAAACTTACAACTTGTCACTGCGAAGTATTGAGAAGCCTCATAACCGTGATACCACAAACATGAGCAAATCATGAGATTCCTCAATCGCTTGAAAAAAGCTCATTTCGGAATGACAAACTGTATGAAAAAACACCCAAATTGTCATTTCGACGTTAGGAGAAATCTCATAACAGTGATTCCAAAACAACAAATAATATTATGTGATTTCTCTCTACATTCTAAAAGACAAACAGTGTAAAACATTCAATATTGCTATTGTAAAACGATCAACTAAAACTACAAACTACTTCTCACTCTCCAATTCCAAAACCTTCTGAATCATTTTATCATCCTGGTGCATAATTCGGTAAAAGCCAACATCGCCAAAAAGCGTGTTTGCAATAGAAGCTTTTAGGTATTTTTTTAAGCTTTTTTTGGTTGTTAAAGAAGGTTTATAGGCATCTTTAATATCAGATAAATAAATATTAAAAACAGTATCATCTGTATCAAAATCAGTAATAAAACTATCTATTGTCCATTTTTGTAGCTTTTTTCTATTGTTATCAACATAATCAAAAGCAAAATCATTAATAGTATTAAAGTAATAACCATTCATGTAAGAAGTAGTGTCTATTGGTACAAAAACATCCGGAATAATTCCGCCACCACCGTAAACAACCTTTCCTTTAGGAGTGGTGTATTTTAAAGAATCTACTACTTTTATGCTGTCTTTACTTAGTAGTTCACCATTAGAAACTCTCTTTTGATAATCTGTATAATAATTCTTATTTCCTTTGTGGTCATAGGGTTTTTGAATAGATCTACCGGTTGGCGTATAATAACGAGCCGTTGTTAAACGCACAGCAGAACCATCGCCTAAATCCATTTCTATTTGTACCAAACCTTTACCAAAAGAACGTCTTCCAATAATAGTTCCTTTATCGTTATCTTGTAAAGCACCAGCTAAAATTTCTGATGCAGAAGCAGAGTTTTCATCAATTAAAACATACAAACCACCTTTTTCAAAATCACCTTTAGACGTTGCAAAAGATTCATCAATTTCGTTTTTATTGTTTTTGGTAAAAACAATCAGTTTATCATCTTCTAAAAATTCATCAATAATACTATTTGCAATGTCTATAAAACCACCACCATTGCCTCTAATGTCAAGAATTAAATCAGTCATTCCATCATCAATTAAGGTGTTTAATGCAGATTTAAATTCACTGTAAGTATTTCTTGCAAAACGATCTAATTTAATATAACCAACAGAATCGTTCACCATATATGCTAAATCAACACTTTTAATATTAACATTACCTCGAGTCACGGAAACGGTAAAAGTAGAATCGTTACTTTTTCTATAAATTTTAAGCGCAACCTTGGTGTTTGGTTTCCCTTTTAAATAACCAGGCACTTTATCGGTGTACATTTTTTTACCATACAAAGTATCTTTGTTAGCCATTAAAATTCGGTCTCCTGCCTTAATTCCGGCTTTTATACTTGGGCCACCTTTTATAGGTTGAATAACGGTAATTGAATCTTCAATCATTCTAAACTGAACGCCGATTCCTACAAAGTTACCTTGCATGTTTTCTGTAACCGCTTGCAGCTTTTCTTTAGGAATATAAACAGAATGTGGATCTAGTTTACCCAACATTTGCGTAATAGCTCCGTCTAAAAGACTTTCTGTATTTACAGTATCTACGTAGTCTTTTTCAATAAAATTAATAAGTTTTCTTATTTTTAGTTCTTGAGACGAATTTTTATTTAAAGACAACATATTGCTACCACTTCCGTTAAGCGAAAGTCCAATAAGTAAACCAAAAATAACTGCTAAAGACAAGTATATAGGGAGGTTGTTTCTATTCTTCATAAGGTAAATGCATAATTTCTACGCCTGCTTTTTCTAGAAAATTGATACCAGAAGTATCTTTGTATGATTCTGCATACACAACACGTTTTATTCCTGCTTGGTGAATTAATTTGCTGCACTGAGTACATGGAGATAAGGTAATATATAAGGTTGCACCCTCTGCAGATTGTGTAGAAGACGCCACTTTTAAGATGGCATTTGCTTCTGCGTGTAAAACTTCCCACTTTGTAACTCCATTACAATCTTCGCAAGAATTATCAAAACCAGTAGGTGTTCCGTTAAAGCCATCAGAAATGATCATTCTGCCTTTTACAATTAACGCGCCTACTTGTTTACGTTTGCAATGAGAGAGTTTCCCCCATTCGCGAGCCATTTTTAAATAAGCCCTATCGTATTTTAATTGTTTCTTTTCAGTCATACAGAACGAAAGTAAAAAGATTTAGATAAATATGACGTTAATAATTAGACAAAATTTATTTTCAGCTGTTATGAATAATTTTTTGGGCGTTCCCTTATAGGTCGGGCTTTCCGCTACAATCTTTTTATTCATCCTTCATAAAAAGGATTTTCACTGCAATCCCTAACGCAGCTAGTCTGCAAACAGCAGTTTAATACTTTAAATTTTAAGGCTTACCAAAATACTCTATCTAGCATCATTTGTATAGAAAAACCAATTACAATAGACGAGCAAACTAAAATCCAATCTCTTCTGCTAACTCTAAAAAAGTTTTGAAGTAATGTACCAACAATTAAAATACCTAAGACAATAATAATTTGAGCAGCTTCTATACCTAATGCAAATTCTAATAGCGGAAACAATTTATTTTCTTCTTTACCAACCATCATTTTAAAATAGTTAGAAAACCCTAAACCGTGAATTAAACCAAAAAACAAGGCAAATATTAAGTTGATGTTTTGGTTACCAGAAGTAGTATTTTTTGCTGTAAAAACATTAATTGCTCCAGTTATAAAAATGGTTACCGGAATTAAATATTCAATAATATCTATTCTAATTTTTAGAATTCCGTAAGCAGATAATGCCAAAGTAACAGAATGACCAATTGTAAATAAGGTTACTAACCATAAAACTTTTTTCCATTGTTTAAAGCTAAATACAACAGCTAACACAATCAAAAATAAAATATGATCGTAAGCAGATAAATCTAACACATGGTTTAAACCCATTTTAAAATACAGTAAAAAATCGTCCATTAAAAAAAATAATTAAGTGTGAATGGTAAAGATATTAAAAACAGTAATTGGATAAAAGCTTAAATACACTATTAACAATTCTAATTACTTAATTTTAAATAAAATCAAATTTATAAGTATTCATTCCTTTAAATCGATAATAATTTGATAAATACGTAAAGTTTATTACTTTTAATAAGTATTAATACGTAATAATACTTAGTTTTGTAATTCAAATACGTAATTATGAAAACAGTTATAGTTGTCGGAAACGGAATGGTTGGTTATAAATTTTGTGAAAAATTTGCAGCAACTCCAGAAAGTAAAGATTTTAAAGTTATTGTTTTTGGTGAAGAACCAAGACCTGCTTATGATAGAGTTCATTTAAGTGAGTTTTTCGAAAATCAAGATGCAAAAGCCTTAGAAATGGCACCTGCAGAATGGTATAAAGAAAACAATATCGATTTAATTGTTGATGAAAGAGTTTCGGAAATCAATAGAAAATCTAAAGTAATTACTACGGCAAACGATAGAGAGTTTTCTTACGATTACTTAGTATTAGCTACGGGGTCTTCTGCTTTTGTTCCGCCAATTAAAGGCGTAGAAAAAGAAGGGGTTTTTGTATACAGAACCATAGAAGATTTAGAAGGAATGTTGGCATATGCAGCAAAACTGAAAGATAAAAACCCAAATGCAAGAGCTGCCGTTTTAGGAGGAGGATTGTTAGGTTTAGAAGCTGGTAAAGCCGTTATGGATATGGGATTAGAACCTCATATTGTAGAGTTTGCCTCTAAGTTAATGCCAAGACAATTAGATTCTAGAAGTAGTAACGTATTGCAATTAAAATTAGAGTCTATAGGATTAAATATTCATTTAAACAAAGCAACCAATCAAATTTTAGGTGATACATGTATTACCGGAATGGAGTTTGGCGAAGACGATGTTTTAGATGTTGAAATGTTAGTAGTTTCTGCCGGAATTAGACCGAGAGATGAGCTAGGTAAAGTGTCTGGTTTAGAAATGGGTGTTCGTGGCGGAATTGTAGTAGACAATAAAATGCAAACTTCCGATCCAAGTATTTTTGCAATTGGAGAAGTTGCTTTGTACAACCAAATGATTTTTGGTTTGGTGGCTCCTGGTTATGATATGGCGGGCGTTGCAGTAAATCAAATTATTGGAAATGTAGAAGAATTAATGCCTGCTGAAATTGACATGTCTACCAAATTAAAATTAATTGGAGTAGATGTAGCAAGTTTTGGAGAACCTTTTATGCCAGCATCAAAAGGACATTCAGTTATTTTCGAAAATAAAACTCAGCATTTATATAAAAGAATTAACGTTAGTTTAGATGGTAAATCTTTATTAGGAGGAATCTTAGTTGGTGATGCATCGGACTATAATATGTTGCACCAAGTATATTTAAACGGAATGCCAATTCCAGAAGATGCAGCACAATTAATATTGCCAGCAACAGAAGGCGGTGCTTTTGGTAGTGCTTTAGATTTACCAGACGAAGCGCAAATTTGTTCTTGTGAGAATGTAACAAAAGGTCAGATTTGTGGAGCCATAAAAGATGGTTCTTGTGAAGATTTAGCCGGAGTTATTTCATCAACAAAAGCAAGTACAAGTTGTGGTGGTTGTAAACCAATGGTTACAGATTTGGTAAACGAAACCTTGAAATCTCTTGGTAAAACGGTTAAAAATGTAATTTGTGAACATTTTGAATATAGCCGTCAAGAATTATACGGAATTATAAAAGCTAAAAAACTGACTTCTTTTAATGAAGTTTTAGATGCTTGTGGAACCGGACATGGTTGCGAAACTTGTAAGCCTTTGGTTTCTTCAATTTTTGCAAGTTTATATAATGACACGCCAAATAAAGAAGATGTTACTCAAGATACAAACGATAAATTTTTAGCAAACATTCAGCGTAACGGAACCTATTCTGTAGTGCCAAGAATTGCTGGTGGAGAAGTTACTCCAGAAGATTTAATTGTTCTAGGCCAAATTGGATCGAAATACAATTTATACACAAAAATTACCGGTGGAGCTCGTATCGATTTCTTTGGTGCAGAGTTAAACGATTTACCAGCTATTTGGAAAGAGTTAATTGCTGCTGGTTTTGAAAGTGGACATGCTTATGGAAAATCTTTAAGAACTGTTAAAAGTTGTGTCGGTTCTACATGGTGTCGTTATGGTTTAGATGAAAGTATCACGTTTGCTATTGAGTTAGAAAACAGGTATAAAGGATTGCGTTCTCCGCATAAGATTAAAGGTGGAGTTTCTGGTTGTATCCGTGAATGTGCAGAAGCGAGAGGTAAAGATTTTGGAATTATTGCTGTAGAAGGTGGTTGGAATTTGTATGTTGGTGGAAACGGTGGAGCAACACCAAGACATGCTCAGTTATTAGCAGAAAAAATAGACAACGAAACGGTTATAAAATATTTAGACAGATACTTAATTTATTACATACAAACGGCTGCTCCGTTAATGAGAACTGCTGCTTGGTTAGATAAATTAGAAGGCGGAATAGAACAATTGAAAAAAGTGGTTGTTGAAGATAGTTTAAATATTGTTGAAGATTTAGAAAAAGAAATGCAATTCTTAGTAGATGCTTACGAATGTGAGTGGAAACAAGCTATAGAAAACGAAGAGATTAAAAAACGTTTTCAGCATTTTGTAAATTCAGATGATAGAGATGATAACTTAGTATTTGTTCCGTTACGTGATCAGAAAATGCCAGAACTTTGGAAGAATTAAAGATAAATTAAGTAATCACAACATCTCGATACAATTTTGCAAAAAAGCAAAATCACTCGATGTGACAACACAAAATTAGAACTATTAAAACGTACTGTCAGTTCGAGTGAAATTTCTTTTTCAGAAATTTTGTATCGAGAACATATCAACAAAAACAACAATTATGGATACATTACTTTTAAAATACAAAACAGTAAAAGAAGCAGATGTAAAAGTTTGGTTTAAAGCAGCATCGGTTAGTGCATTTCCAAAAGATGGTGGAGCCTGTGTAAAGTATAAAGATTTACAAATTGCAGTTTTCAATTTTTCGAGATTAGATAAATGGTATGCTTGCCAAAATTTATCACCAGAAAAACAAGAGAATGTATTGTCTAGAGGTATGTTGGGTGATCATAAAGGGATTCCTAAAATTGCATGTCCATTGCATAAAAAAACATTTTCGTTAGAAACTGGCGAAAATTTAAATGCAGATTTAGCACCTATTGCTGTTTATCCAATTAAGATTGAAGCAGAAAATGTGTATATTGGCTTTTCAGAATAAACACAAAAGATGAAGCCAACAAGATTTGAAACTGCCATTGCATTAATAGATAAAAAAAACGCTGAAGATCCAAACAACTACCAAGTTTCTGGATTAGAGTATCCTAAAGAGTTGTTATACTCACAAAGGATGACAAGAAAGTTACTTCAGTTTGATCCAAATGCATCTAAAGCACTTCAAATTTCGGCAAGAGCACAGCATATTTGTCGTTGGAAAATTGGTAGAAAAGAATATCCGATGGATAGAGTTGGGTATTTAAAATGGCGTGAAGAATTAAAAAAGATGCACGCAAATACTACTGGAGAAATCTTAGAACAAGTTGGTTTTGATGAACAGTTTGTAGACAGAGTTCAGAAGATTATCTTAAAAAAACTCATCAAGAAAAACGAAGAAGCTCAAACTTTAGAAGATGTTATTTGTTTGGTTTTTCTAGATTATTATTTTGATGAATTTGCAGCAAAACATACCGATGAAAAAATTATCGATATTTTAAAGAAAACGTGGATAAAAATGTCTGATAATGGACATGCAGCAGCGTTAAAAATTCCATTTTCAGAAAAAAGTCTAGACTTGGTAAAACAAGCTATTTCATAAATAAAATGTAATTTAACATGACTAAAAACGGCAATTCATTAGACCAAAGAACGTTTGATAAATTAAGCCGTTTATACATTATTGCATTAAGCACCATTGCACTTTCTGTAGTAATTAGTCAGGTTTTAGTTCGTAATCATTTAGAAACTCAAAAAAGTGATTCTACCGTAATTAATGTGGCTGGTAGACAAAGAATGTTGAGTCAGAAATTAACCAAAGAAATAGTTTCTCTTTCTGATTATTCTGATAAAAAAAATAGACTTCTACTTAAGAATAAAATTTCAGAAACCCTTTATCTGTGGCAGTTATCTCATCATGCGCTTCAAAAGGGTAATGACAGTTTAGGGCTTCCTGAACATAATAGCGATAAAATTAAAAGTGAATTTAAAGCGATTAATCCTGTTTTTAATACTATTGAAAAAGCAGCAAAATCAATCGTAAAAAAAATATCACAAAACCCTACTATTCCTATTGATGCGCTAACATCAGAAATTAAAAAAGTAACTCATAATGAAGGTTCTTTTTTATTGATGATGGATGAAATTGTAAATCAATACAATGTAGAAGCTGATAAAAAAATAGCTTGGTTAAAAAAATTAGAATTTCTTTTAATGTCTTTCACGTTAATAATTCTTTTAGGTGAATTTTTATTTATTTTTTGGCCAACAGCAAAATCGGTAAAAGCAACACTTTCAGAGTTATTATCCGCAGAAAAAAGAGCTAAAAAAATGGCTTTTGATGCTGACGAACTTAGTCTTTCGAAAGAAAAATCGATAAAAGAATTACGTGCGTTTAGCCATGCAATAGATGAAACGTTATTGTTTGCAAGGGTTTCGCCAAGCGGAAACTTAATTCATATTGGAAATAAATTTTCACGCTTGTTTAGATTATCAAACTTAAAGAATGAAGTGTTATTTTGGAATGTTTTATCTAAAAATGAAAACGAACAATTAGTAATTGAAAGCTTAATTAATAAATATAAAAAAACAGGTTGGCAAGGAGAAGTAAAAGCAACCATAAAAGGAAATATCGATATTTGGTTAGAAATGTCTTTGGTGCCTTATAGACCAACAGAAGACAGGTCCGAATTGTTAATTATTGCCTCTGAAATTACAGATAGAAAAGCGGCTCAAATAGAAGTAGAAAGACTTACAGAAGAAAGTTTTGAAGAGAAAATGAGTCAGCAAAAGATAATCTCTAGTAAGATTATTGAGAATCAAGAAAAGGAGCAAAACAGAATTGCTAAAGATGTGCATGACGGAATTGGGCAAATGCTAACTGGATTAAAGTACAATTTAGAAAGCATCAATATGAATGATATTGAGAAGACCACTTTAAAAATTGAACACCTAAAAGAGTTAACCACAAATATTATAAAAGGCGTTAGAACTGCTACTTTTAATTTAACTCCGCCAGAATTATCAGACCACGGAATTGTGCCTGCAATTACCAAGTTAACACACGAATTAGGTAGATTGACAGGAAAAGAAATCATATTTTTTAATAAAACAGATTTTAATGAACGTTTAGATTCTTTAGTAGAAATTAATATTTATAGAATTGTACAAGAAGCAATTAATAACGCTATTAAATACGCAGATTCGTCACATATTTTAGTGTCACTTTCTCATAGTCAAAATATTTTAAGTATAAATATTGATGATGATGGCCAGGGTTTTGAGCCTTCTAAAGTAAAAAAAGTTAAAAACGGTGATGGTGGCATGGGTATGACTTTTATGAAAGAGCGTATTAAATATATTAATGGTCGTTTATTCTTAAATTCTGAATTAGGAGAAGGAACTAGAGTTACATTGAATATTCCTATTTAATAATCTATCTTAATCTTCTTAAAGGGAAGAAAACAACGCCTTGAGTATTTTGTGTTTCAGCAAAAAAAAACAGTATTAACCAATCAGTTTGTCATTTCGACATGAGCTTTTTTTAAGCGATTGAGAAATCTCACAAGAAAAGAAAACACTGTTTAGCAGCCTTATGAGATTTCTCCCAAAAGGTCGAAAAGACAAACTGTACGTAAAAATAACCACTCAACTTGTCACTTCGAAGTATTGAGAAGTCTCATAACAGTGATAACGTAAAGTGCAGCAAACTTTATGAGGTTTCTGAGAAAAAGTCTAAAAGACAAACTGAGTGTAAAAACTCCACCCTATATAAATACGTAGTTTTACTTAAAAACCTTATTTTTGTACGTATAAAATAGTTGCAATTATGATAAATGTAGTTTTAGCAGACGACCATGTTTTGGTAAGAGATGGAATAAAAGCACTTTTAGAAGATCAAACAGGAATTACTGTAATTGATGAAGCTTCTAACGGAAAAGAAGCGCTAGAAGTTATTGCTAAAAACAAACCACACGTTCTTATTGTAGATATCCGTATGCCAGAAATGAACGGAATTGAAGTAGTTGCAGAAATTACTAAAAATAAGATTGATGTAAGAACGCTTGTTCTTTCTATGCATGATTCTGAAGAATACGTAGTAAAATCTATACAAGCAGGTGCAGATGGTTATTTATTAAAAGGAGCGAGTAAAGAGGAGTTTTTAAAAGCTGTAAATAATGTTGCAGCAGGAGATAAGTATTTTACGGGTGATGTTTCTACCATTATCATGAACAATTTTGTAAACGGAAATACTGCGACAAAAGAAGAACAAAAAACAGCAATAAAAGAACTTCCTTTTAAATTAACAAAGAGAGAAAGACAAATACTGACTTTAGTTTTAGAGTTAAAAAATAATAAAGATATTGCTGATGAACTAGCAATTAGTAAACGTACTGCAGAAGTACATCGTTTTAACTTAATGAAGAAACTAGAAGCTAAAAACCTACAAGAATTAACCAATAAAGCGAAAGAATATCAGTTAATATAGAATAAACCGCAAAGCTCGCAAAAAAAAGAATCTCTGTGCATCTCTGAGTTTCTTAGCGCATCTCTGTGTAACAACTAATACTTACTTTTTCGTTTGATTTTTTTTTAATTTATCAATTACAAATACACTGTATATCATAATTAGTAAGCCAAGAATCATAGAGCTATATTGTAAAGTTCTATAATCAGCTAAAAATGTCATTCCGATTGTAGAAAGTGACATTCCTAGTACAAATAGGTTTATTCCTTTATTATTTTTCATCTTTGTTCCGTTTATTTACAATTGATTAGTAGTGTAATAGAACTATTTGTTACACTTTGTCTCATGATTTTTAAATGAATAGCATCATTTTATATAATACACCTTTTTCATACCAATTATTTTTAAACCCCAATTTTATCAAATTCATAAATTCGATACTACGTAATTATTAATCTAGTAAATTTTAAATAATACGTATTTTTTAGGTAGTTAATTAAGTATTTATACTTAGTTTTGTGTATCTAAAAATATGTATTATGATAAATCTAGCTCAAGAAAAATCAACAAAATTAAGTTTATTCGACTTTAAGAATGTGGCCACTCGTACATTCTGGATTACTTCAATATCATTCTTTTTATGCTTTTTTGCATGGTTTGGTATTGTACCATTTATGCCAGATGTTGTAAAAGATTTAGGTTTAACACCAGATCAAAAATGGAACTCTATAATTTTAGCCGTTTCAGGAACCGTTTTTGCACGTTTACTTATTGGTAAATTATGTGATAAATACGGACCAAGATTATGTTATACTTGGTTATTAATGTTAGGTGCAATTCCTGTAATTTTATGTGGATTGGTACAAACACCGACTCAATTTTTAGTTTGTAGACTATTTATTGGTTTTATTGGTGCGTCCTTTGTAATTACACAAGTACACACTTCTTTAATGTTTGCGCCTAATATTGTAGGTACTGCAAATGCAACTTCTGCAGGTTGGGGAAATTTAGGTGGTGGAGCTAATAGATTAGGAATGCCTTTAATTGCTGCAGCAGTTGTTGCTTTTGGTGTTGCAGATGGTGAGGCTTGGAGATATTCTATGGTAATTGCTGGTATTGTTTGTTTTGCAATGGGTATTGTATATTACTTTTTTACAACAGATACACCTAAAGGAAACTTTAGCGAGTTAAAAGAAGCTGGAGAAATGGTGGTTACTAAAAAAGACCAAGTTGGTTTTTTAGAAGTGCTAAAAGATTATAGAGTTTGGATTCTTTTTGTTGTGTATGCAGCAAGTTTTGGAATTGAATTAACAGTTTACGGTACCATGGATGATTACCTTCAAAATACCTTTCAGTTAGAAAGAGTTACAGCTGGTAACATTGTATTGTCATTTGCATTGATGAATATTTTTGCAAGAACTTTAGGTGGTTTCTTTGGAGATAAATTTGGGAAGTTAAAAGGCTTAAGAGGTCGTGTTTTATTCTTATCTTTCATTTTAACTTTACAGGGAGTAATGTTGATATTTTTCTCTGGAGCTACAAGTTTGGTTTTAGGAGTTGTATTGTTAATTTTGTTTAGTTTAAGTGTTCAAATGGCAGAAGGAGCAACGTTTTCTGTAGTACCATTTATCAATAAAAAAGCAATTGGTTCTGTGTCTGGTATTGTTGGAGCAGGAGGAAACGTAGGAGCATTTTTAGCAGCAATGTTATTAAAATCGAAATCTGCATTGGCAGAAAAATCAGCAATTTTATCTAGTGAAGGTTTAAGTGCAGAGGTTGTAAAAGCCGCACAGTCTGCAGCATCTTCAAGTGCAGTGTCTAGCGGATATTTACTAATTGGTTTTGTAGTTGTAATTACAGGTATTGTAGCTTTAACAATTAAGTTTTCTACAGAAGAAGAAGGAGCAGAAAGCTTTAAACAAGATGTAGATGGTCTTCAGCCAGAATTAATACCTATAAAAGTAAAAGCTTAAACAATAAAAACAAATTAACTAAAATGTTTTTATTGTTCATTTAAAAACTCGCTGTACTTTTAAAAGTGTATTCAGATTAATAAAATAGAATTTTGGTTCGTAAAATTTTAATGTCGTATTTAGTATAAAATATTGGTCTAAATGATTAAAAATGAAATTAAAACAACGTGTTCTTATTGTGGAGTAGGTTGTGGAATTATCGTAAAAAAAGACATTAACAACAAGGTTTTTGTTGAAGGTGATAAAGACCATCCTGTTAATAAAGGAATGTTATGTTCTAAGGGGATGAATCTTCATTACGTTGCCAATGATACTTCAGACAGAATTTTATATCCAGAAATGCGATGGTCTCGTTCGCATCCGCGTGAGCGTGTTTCTTGGGATACTGCTTTAGATAGAGCAGCCAGTGTTTTTAAATCCATTATAAAAAAACATGGTCCGGATTCAGTAGCATTTTATGTTTCTGGACAAAGTTTAACAGAAGAATATTACATAGCAAATAAGTTAACAAAAGGATTTTTAGGAACCAATAATATAGATACCAACTCACGTTTATGTATGAGTTCTGCCGTGGTTGGTTATAAGAAAACATTCGGAGAAGATAGTGTGCCAATTTCTTATGATGATATTGAATTAGCAGATTGTTTTTTAATTACAGGGGCAAATCCTGCTTGGTGTCATCCAATTTTATTCAGACGAATAGAAAAACGGAAAGAAGAAAATCCGAATGTAAAAATCATTGTAATTGATCCTCGTAAAACAGATTCTGCAAAATTTGCTGATTTGCATTTACAATTAACACCAGGAACAGATGTTGTTTTATACAATGCAATTGGTAGGTGTTTATACAAAAGTGGTTTAATTGATGAAGATTTTATCAAAAAACACACACAAGGTTTTGATGGTTACAAAGAAATAATTTTTGGAACAACTTTAAAACAAGCTTCCAAAATTTGTGGAGTTCCGGCAAAAGAAATTCAGAAAGCCGCAGAAATGATTGGTCTTGCAAAAGGGTTTATCAGCATGTGGGCAATGGGTTTAAACCAGAGTGTAATTGGTACAGACAAAAACACCTCACTCATAAACTTATCTTTAATTACTGGTCAAGTTGGTAAACCAGGTGCTGGTCCTTTTTCATTAACAGGGCAACCAAATGCAATGGGCGGACGAGAAGTTGGCGGAATGGCAAACTTGTTAGCAGTTCATAAAGATTTAGGAAACGAAGAACACAGAAGAGAAGTTGCACAGTTTTGGGGCGTAGATAAAATATCTGCAAAACCAGGCTTAACAGCAACAGAATTGTTTGATGCTTTAGAAAGCGGAAAAGTAAAAGCTGTTTGGATTGCGAGTACAAATCCGTTGGTGAGTATGCCAAATTCTCATCAGATAGAAAAAGCCATGGCAAAATCTAAATTTGTGGTGGTGCAAGAAATTTCTCACAAAGCAGATACTTTAGCTTTTGCAGATTTGGTTTTACCAGCTGCTGCTTGGTTAGAGAAAGAGGGGACCATGACCAATTCGGAACGTAGAATTTCTTATTTACCAAAAGAAATAGAAGCTCCAGGAGAAGCAAGACCAGATGTAGAAATTTTCTGTGATTTTGCACAAAGAATGGGCTTTAGAGGTTTCGATTTTAATGGAGCAGAAGAAATTTACGACGAATATGCGTCTATGACCAAGGGAACTAATATTGATGTTTCTTTCTTAAATTATGATCGATTAAAAAACGAAGGGACTTTTCAGTGGCCTGTAAATGAATATAGAAGTAAAGGAACACCGCGTCTTTTTGAAGATAAAAAGTTTTATACACCATCTCAGAAAGCAATTTTTAATACACCATCTACCATAGAAAATACTTCTGTAAAAACAAACGATGAATTCCCTTTAATTTTAACCACAGGTCGTATTAGAGATCAATGGCACACGATGACGAAGACGGGGAAGGTAGCAAGATTAAAAACACATTATCCAAAACCTGTTTTAGAAATTAATCCGGTTGATGCTTTTTTAAACAAAATTAAAGAAGGAGATATTACCGAAATAAAAAGTGCAAACGGAGTTGTTAGGGTCCGTGCTAAAATTACAGATGACATTAAAGAAGGAGTTGTTTTCTTGCCAATGCATTGGGGTAAAGTTTTAAAAAGCAATTTAAATAGAGCCAATAATTTAACCAATACACATGTAGATCCGGTTTCTAAAGAACCCGATTTTAAGTTTACATCTGTTTCTGTATCAAAATATAAAAAACCGAAAGACAAAATTATTATTGCAGGTGCAGGAGCCGCTGCTTTTCGATTTTTACAAAATTATAGAGATTATAACGAGGTTGATGAAATTCATGTTTTTTCTATGGAAAAGAACTTGTTTTACAACCGTGTTTTATTACCAGAATATATTACAGAAGAACTTTCTTGGGAGCAATTATTGAAAATAAAAAACGCTGAATTAAAGAACTTAAATATAAAAATTCACCCAGAAACAATTATCAATAAAATTGATAAAGAAGCAAAAATTGTTACAGATTCTAACGGAGAAACACATTCTTTTGATAAACTAATTTTAGCAACCGGAAGTAGACCTTTCATCCCGAAGGATGTACAAATAGAATTACCTGGTCGTTTTACCATGCGTAATAAAAGTGATGCAGACAGATTTAAAAATTACCTAGACAGTACAGGTTTACCGCCAGAAGAACAACATGTTGTAATTGTTGGTGGAGGTTTGTTAGGTTTAGAGTTGGCAGCTGCTATGAAGCATAAGAATGTGAAAATTACAATCATTCAGCGTGCATCTCGATTAATGGAACGTCAGTTAGATAAAATTTCTAGTAAATTATTATCTCTAAATGTACAAGAAAGAGGTATTCAAATTTATTTTGATAATGAAGTAAGTACTGTTTTTGATGATGAAGATACGGGCGAATTAACCATCAACCTAAAATCTGGAAAATACATTACAGCAAACGCAATTGTGTATGCCATTGGTACAAGACCAAATATAGAAATTGCTAAGAATAACGGAATACTTTGCGGAAGAGGTGTAAAGGTAAATCAGCATTTACAATCTTCTCATCCAGATATTTTTGCCATCGGAGAAATAGCAGAATTCAATAATAAGTTATTCGGAATTACTTCTGCAGCAGAAGAGCAAGCAGGAATTTTAGCCAACTTTATTGCTGGAGATATCAGTGAAGCTTACAAAGGTTCTGTTTTGATGAATATTTTAAAATTCAGCGATTTAAACTTGTGTAGTATTGGTGAAATTAAAGTGCCAGAAAACGATCCGAGTTACGAGGAAATTATTTTTACAGATATTTCTAAAGGATATTATAAAAAGTGTATTGTTAAAGACGATTTATTAATTGGTGCTGTTTTAGTAGGTGATAAAAACGAATTCGCAGAGTTTAAAACCTTAATAGAAAGTAAGATTGAAATGTCTGACAAACGAGATACTTTGTTAAGAGGAGCCTCTAACGATACGCCAATGTTGGGCGAGTTGGTTTGTTCTTGTAGCCAAGTTGGATCGGGTAATATAGAAGAAGCAATTGCTGGTGGATGTTCTGATTTTACAGAATTATGTAATAAAACCGGAGCCGGTTTAGGGTGTGGAAGTTGTAAAACGGAAGTAAGAGATATTTTGAATAACGCAAAAGTAACGGTATGAGCAAGCAATTAAATAGATTGATAGTTAGAGGTGGCGTTTTATCTCCAGGAGAACTAAAATATATATGCGAATCCGTAGAAAGTTTAGGTCAAAAAACGATTTCTTTTGGGTCTCGACAAGATATTTTATTACCAAAAAAAATAAATCAAGAAGAGTTATCTCAATTTGATAAACTGCAGCTGGTAGAAGCAGATGATACGGGTACAGAAAACATTGTTTCGTCTTATGTTTGTGCAGATATTTTTCCGAGTACTTCTTGGTTAACAGGAGATCGATATTTGTATTTATTAGAACAGTTTCGATCAAAATCAAAATTAAAAATAAATTTAACAGATCCAAAACAACGTTTAGTTCCTTTGTTTACAGGAAACATCAATTTTATAGCTTCAGAACACGAAGATTATTGGTATTTGTATGTGAGGCTTCCAGAATGGAAAAACACACAAATGTATCCTGCTTTAATTTATAGTTGGGATTTAGATAAGGTTGAAACAGCTATAGAAAACATCTTACAAGAAGAACCAGAAACCATAGAAATGATTTTTGATTTGGTAAGTGATGCCATAGATACCAATAATAGAACGGTTGATAAACCTTTAGAAGTGCCTTTTTATCCTTTTCCTTATTTTGAAGGAATGAACAAAATTGGTATGGATAAATATTGGTTGGGTTTGTATTGGAGAAACAATAAATATGATATTTCTTTCTTAAAAGAAATGTGCGAATTGTGCTCTGAAAATAAGATAGGAAAAATTTCTATTACACCTTGGAAATCTTTTGTAGTGAAAGGGATTCCGAAAGAATCTAAACTGGTTTGGGAGAAGTTTTTAGGCAAGCGAGGAATCAACGTCCGCCATTCTATGTTAGAGTTAAATTGGCATATTCCGGTTGCCAATAAAGATGCTTTAAATTTAAAGAAATACTTGGTTTCTAACTTCGATCAGAATGATATTAGTACGTATGGTTTAACCTTCGGAATTACAGATTATAGTAAAGCAGCTTATTATTTTACATCTATTGTTGTCGAAAAAAATAAACAACCAGAAATGATTGGAAATTTTCAAACAAGAGATACCTATAATCTTTTGTATGCTAAGAATTTTGATCCAAATACAAGACAATATATTATGCACGTACAAGACGTGGATAAGGTAGAATTACCTGGTTTGTTAATGGAGTTAAGTCAGTTGTATTTTGATCAATTAGGTAGTGAAAAAGAAGTAGAGAAAGAGGCCGAAACTAAAAAAGAAACTACAGCGTTAGAGGTTTATCAATGTACAGATTGTTTAACAATTTATGATGAAGCTTTTGGAGATATTACACAAGATATTGCTCCAAAAACTGTTTTTAATGATCTGCCAGAAAGTTATGAATGCTCGCTTTGCGAAGCTTCAAAAAGCAGTTTTCAAAAAGTAGTTTTAGTTAAATAAAAACGCATTAAAAAATTTAAAATATTCTTTTATGCTAGCCATAAATATGACATTTATCACAAAAAAGATGTTTTAGTCTTTTTATATTACACCTTAAATAAAAAATAAAATCAGAACTTAAAATAGAATTAAAAATGAAAAAACAATACATAGTTTTAGCGTTGTTGTTAGTGAGTTTCCAATTTGTAAACGCACAATTTACGTTAGATGGAGAGTTTAGACCACGTACAGAATATAGAAATGGTTTTGGAAGTTTAATTCCGGATGCAGCAGATGCAAGTTTTGGAATTTCTACAAGAGTACGTTTAAATACGAGCTACATGACCGATAATTATTGGGTATATGTTAGTTTACAAGATGTAATGGTTTGGGGAGAAAATAGACAAATTTTGCCTTACGATCAAAATAATTCTTTTGCCGTTTTTCAGGCTTGGGCAGAATTAAAGTTAGGCGAGAATACTTCTACAAGAGTTGGTCGTCAAGTTTTATCTTATGATGATCAAAGAATTTTAGGAGGTTTAGATTGGGCGCAGCAAGGTAGAAATCACGATGCTGCTTTATTAAAGTATAGAAAGGAAAATTTCATGTTAGATGTTGCTTTAGCATTTAATCAAGATTACTCAAATCCAACCGGTTTTCAATCCGCAGGAACTGCGTACAACACAACAGGTTATTTCTCATATAAAACCATGCAGATGTTGTATATGAAGCAAAAATGGGAAAAATTATCTGGTAGTTTATTGTTATTAAACAACGGTTTTCAAGAATTTGATGCTGTAACAAATGAAGCAGACGGCGTAAGTAATTTACAAACTTTAGGAACGCATTTAGAATACAAAGATGGAAGTTTTGGTTTGTCTGCAAATGCATTCTTACAAACAGGAAAACGTCAGGGAGATGTTGATGTAAAAGGCGCTTATTTAGTAGGTTTGGACGCCACTTACAAAGTAGCTCCAAAAGTAGGTTTAGGAGCCGGTTTAGAGGTAATAAGTGGTAATGATGGCGCTGCAGGAGAAACCGGAGCTTTCTTTCCATTATATGGAACAAACCATAAGTTTAATGGGTTTATGGATTATTTCTATGTAGGTAATCATGCAAACTCAGTTGGTTTGGTAGATTATCATGTAAGCGCAAAATTTACTATAAATGATTCTTCTAGTTTAATGGTAAAAGCGCTTAATTTTAGAGGAGAACAAGCCTTAGCAAGTGGAGAAAAATCTTTAGGAACAGAAATAGACTTGGTTTATAGTAAGAAATTTAAAGGCTATTCTTTAGCACTTGGGTATTCTCAAATGTTTGCAAGCGATGGTATGTATGAATTAAAAGGAATTACAGAAACTGCTGCTGCAGGAACACAAAATTGGGCTTGGGCAATGTTGGTCATTAAGCCTAAGTTTTTAAGCGGAAAATAATAAAGTAGTACAGTAAACTATTAGTATTATAATTCCTTTTAGTGTTAAGAATTATAATAACTAATGTTTTTAATCCCTCTTTTAGAGGGATTTTTCTTTTAGATAATATTTCTAGTGTCTACTAAAAACATCACGTTTTTAAGTTGGCTTTATGAAATTCAATTTGGTTAGATAGAAACTATTACGTGAAGATTTGAATTACGAATATTTTTTTAAAAACGATTTTTTAACATACAAAATACTTAAAAACAGTTAGTTGATAGAGTCTTGTTTCTTATGTCTTTTAGAGCAGCGGTCTTAATTCTTTTTAAGATACGCTAATGATAGATTACTTTATAAAATAGAGCAGAAAATCTTTATTATTTTCAACTTTTAATCATGATATTATTAGTAATTTTATCAAAAAAAAATGAAGTATAAAGCTGTTATTTTCGATTTAGATGGAACGCTTGTTAACTCAATAAAGGATATTGCCGATGCAATGAATATTGTACTCGAAAAACGCAAATATCCTACTTACAATTATGAAACTTACAAAACTTTTGTAGGTAGTGGAGTTAGAAGTTTGGTGGTAAAGGCACTTCCAGATGAAAACCCTAAGGATGAAGAAGTAGCAGCATGTTTGAAAGATATGATGCAGGTGTACAGTGCAATTTGTACTAATAAAACTGAACCTTATGAAGGGATCTTAGATTTATTACATCAATTAAAGGCTAAGAATATTAAAATAAGTGTGCTTTCTAATAAAGAAGATACTTTGACTAAAAAAATATCGGCCTTTTTGTTACCAGAATTTTTAAGTCCGGTTTTAGGATTGAAAGTTGAGGTTGATAAAAAACCAAATCCGAAAGTAGCTTTGGAAATCTGTGATGAAATACAGATAAAACCAGAAGAAACTATTTTTGTTGGCGATACAGATGTAGATATTCTTGTTGCTAGAAAAGCAAAAATGCTTCCCGTTGGTGTGTCTTGGGGATTTAGAGATAAAAAAGGATTGATAGAAGCTGGAGCAGCGCATATTTTAGAACATCCATCAGATTTGATGAAAATTATATTGTAATACCAATTTAATATCCTTCGACATGCTCAGGAAGATATTTTTGAGTTTTAATTGTTTTACGAGATTATATAATTTAACTGGTATACTATATCTAGTATAGAATGAATTGAATAAAAAAAATCGTCTAAATTTCTTTAGACGATTTTTGTTATAAACTATTTCGATAACTCTTACCAGAATAAACAGTACAATACGGTTAATAAAATACACACTGTAATAGATCCCATATTAAATAATGGAGACGTTTTAAATAAGTCTTTCGTAATTTCAATTCCTTTAGGATCATCTGCTCCTTTATTCTGAATATTACTCATTATCATAATAATAGCCAAAGTTAAAAGCGTTGTAATCCCCATTTGATGCATCCAAGGTTCGAATACTGCAATTGGAATAAACTTTAATGCCAATGCAATCGGAATTGATAAAATCGCTCCCCAAATTGCTGCATTATTGGTTGTTTTTTTCCAAAATAAACCTAACATAAATACTGCTAAAATACCAGGACTTACAATACCTGTATATTCTTGAATGAATTGAAATGCTTGATCAATACCACCTAATAATGGCGCAACAATTACTGCAATAACCAAAGCAGCTGCAGCAGAAATTCTACCCACATTTACTGTAGTTTTATCATCTGCATTTTTGTTGATGTATTGCTTGTAAATATCCATGGTGAAAATGGTAGATGTAGAGTTTAACATCGAAGCTAAAGAAGATACAATTGCCGCTGCTAAAGCTGCAAAAGCAACACCTTTTAATCCGGTTGGTAAAAATTGTAACAACCAAGGATATGCTTTATCAGCTTGATCTACAGAAGGTACATTTAACATACCCGCTTCACCTAAATTAGCCATAATAGCTGGATCATTTACCATTACATACGCTGCAATACCAGGAATTACTACAATTAAAGGAATTATTAATTTTAAAAATGCCGCTAATAAAATTCCTTTTTGAGATTCTTTTAAAGATTTAGCTGCTAAAGTTCTTTGAATAATATATTGGTTGAAACCCCAATAGTACAAGTTGGCAACCCATAAACCACCAACCAATACCCAGATACCAGGTAAGTTTACATAGTTATCATTAGATTCTTCTAAAATCATGTGGAATTTTTCTGGTGCTGCTTCCCAAACTTTAGAGAAACCAGCTAACATTCCTTCTCCTCCAGAAACCGTATTTAAAGCTAAATAAGTAGTTATCAAACCACCAAAAACTAAAAATACTACTTGTATTACGTCTGTCCAAGCTACTGCAGATAAACCTCCGTATAAAGAATACGCAGCTGCAAATAATGCTAAACCAATTATAGCGTACATCATATCTACGCCCATAATGGTTTCAATAGCCAAACCTCCTAAATACAGTACAGAAGCAAGGTTTACAAAGATGTAAAGTGCTAACCAGAATACTGCTAAGATGGTTTTAAGATTGGTAGAAAAACGTTTTTCAACAAATTCTGGAATGGTATACAATCCTTTTTCAATAAAAATAGGTAAGAAATATTTACCCACAATGATTAATGTTAAGGCTGCCATCCATTCATAAGAAGCAATTGCAATACCTAGTGCAAAACCAGAACCAGACATTCCTATAAATTGTTCTGCAGAAATATTTGCAGCAATTAAAGAAGTACCAATTGCCCACCATGGCAAAGATTTACTTGCCAAGAAGTAGTCTTCTGCATTTTTTTGGTGTCCCTTTTTATCTCGAGAAACCCATAAACCTACACCTAAAATTAAAATGGCATATGCAATAAAAACTACATAGTCCCACATTTCAAAACCTGCTTTCATTATTTATTATAATTTGTTTATTACTTAATGGCTATTACATGTATTGCTTAGCCGCACACTGATACTAATTATTGTTATAAAATTATAAATATGCCTCAAAATAAATTAAGAGGCATACTGCTATTGGGGGATTCATATTTTGTCTAACTCTTTTCTTGGAGTTTTAATTTTTACACTGAAAATTACCTTCATTATGTAGTTCTCTATGCTTTACAAACGTATTGTTAATTACTTGTTAAGAGGGTGGTGATTTGTATCTAAATGGGAGTAATTATGTTACATTCTAAATTATTTCCCTCCTTAATTGATTGATTTTTACAAGTTGTTTTAATCAATTTTAAGATTCATTTATTTTAATTAAGTTGTAACTTCTATTAGTAGACCAAAAAATAAAGGGTAAGAAGTTTTAAACTTCTTACCCTTTACCAAATTCAAATAATAATTATGTTATTCTTTAACCACTTTTAAGGTTTTTACTTCTAAATTGTTCGTATCAGTAGCTTTTAATAAATAGATACCAGCTTTTAAATCACTCATATCTACACTGTTTGTTACTTTTTGAGAAAGTACTTTTGCACCTAATATATTATAGATTTCTACAGAAGAAACAGTATTTGTAGAAAAGTATAAAACATCTTTTACTGGGTTAGGGAATGTTTTAAATGTTTCTTTAGATAATTGGTTAACTGCTAAAGTGCCGCCATTGAATAATTTTGTAACATCTGCATCTGAAATAGCTTTTTTATAAACTTGAATGTTATCCATTCTAGTTTGTAAATCTGCAATTCTTCCATCAGATCTAAGGCCATTAGTCGTAAATTCTCCAGTAGTAGCGTCTAAATGGTCTGTTGTAGCATTATGATCTTGTCCTGTAAAACCTAGATAAATTTTTCTGTTATTCCACTCTCCACTAGCTTGAGCGGCATCTGAAGTACTTGCTAAAGCTCCATCTACATAAAAACGATACATTTGATCTGAAGCTGTGTATGTTAATACGATATTTTTAAAAACTGGTAGAACGGTACCATATGGAAATCCGCCAAAAGCTAATCCCATACCACTCGTATATCCACCATTTTTAGAAGTTATTCTATCAGATTTCCATACTCCAGTAGATTCCTCACCTACTATCGTAATAAAACCACAACTAGTACTTCCCATTTTGTGACCAAATTGTTTGTAATCTAATCTAAGCGTAAAGTCATCAGCACCCAAAGCATTTTCGTCAATTATAATATGACCTGTATAATCTCCTTGAAAGGTTTTACTAGAACTATCTGTATCTGTAACAACAGTGTTTGCAAATTGAGCACGGTCAATAATCTGACCACCTGCTCCAGAATCACTAACATATTGAATAATATCTCCTCCAGCACTATCAAAAATATACGAGCTTTCTGCAACATACGCTAGAACGTTTTCTGTTGGCTCTACATGTGTTACTCCAGTTGGTAGGCTAGATAAAGGGTCAGTACCTTCAAAGTCTATTGTAAATTCTTGTGAAAACCCTAAAAAGCTAACACATAGTAAAGTAAGTAAAAAGTAATTTTTTTTCATTTTGTTTAATTTAAATAGTTAATCTATGCTAATTTAAAAATAAACAAAATGAGATAGGGCATACTATTGTTTCACAATACGGTAGGAAATGTTGCATCTTACTGTAAATTAGGTTATAAGAAGGTAAGTATAGGTGTTCTTATCTGAATTTATGTATGTTTGAACAGTAAAAGTATGTTTTTTTAAGAATCGTTATCCATAAAAGAAGTGTCACTATTTTCAATAGGTTCTTTGTGTTGTTTTATGTACTCTGAAGGACTAATGCCGTATTCTTTATTAAAACATTTACTAAAGTACTTTTGATTATTAAAACCTGTTAAGTAGGCAACTTCAGAAATGTACATACTATTTTTCTTTAACAGTTGTTCGGCACGTTTTAGACGTATTTTTTTTATAAAATTAACAGGTGTTTCGTTTAGAATAACCTTTAGTTTTCTATATAAATTTGCTCTACTCATACCTACTTCTGCAGCAAGGTATTCTACACTAAATAAATGGTCTCCCATAGAACTCTCTACAATACCGACTAGTTTTTTTATGAATTTTTCATCATTAGATTCTACTTCAATTTCAGAAGGAGCTGCTGTAATTACTTTACTATATTCGTTTTTAAGCTGTTTTCTAGATACCAAGGTGTTGTTAACTTTCCATTTAACAAACTCCATACTAAAAGGTTTTTCTATATAATCATCGGCACCCATAGATAAGCATTCTATTTTTGTGTCTGGAGAATTTTTAGCAGTTAGCATAAAAATTGGAATGCTTTTAATTTTTGGATTTTGTTTTATTCTTTTTAACATAGAAATACCATCTTCTACTGGCATCATAATATCACTTATAACCAATTTTGGTTGTTCTTTTAAGACAATATCATAGCCTTCTTTTCCGTCTGATGCTTCTAATATATTATATTGACTTATTAACTCTTCTTTAAGCATTGTTCTTAATTCAGAATTATCATCAACAATTAAAATAGTAGGTTTTGCACTGTCTTTTGGAGTTGTTTTTTGATCGTATTCGGAAGAAATTTCTTCTATAACTTGAAATTCTGAATTTTTAATAAAGTTTTTTAATAACGGTGTACTTGTTTTTAAAATTTCATTTTTATGAAACCTTTTTTTACTAATTGGTAGGTAAAAAGTAAATTCGGTAAACTTGTTTTCTTCACTTTCTGCAAGAATAAGTCCATGGTGTCTTTCTATTAGTTTTTGAACCAATTCCATACCAATTCCTGTACCCGGAATTTGATTACTATAGGGTTTTGTTGCTTGGTAATATCTATCAAAAATATGTACTAAATCTTTTTCAGGAATACCTACTCCGTTATCTTTTACAATACATTTTATGTATTCGCTTTTAGGAAGGTTTAAATTAGTAAGCTCTTGGTCTTCTGTAGAAACTATTTTTGTTTCAACACTTATTTCTCCTCCTTCTTGAGTGTATTTGAAAGCATTTGATAATAAATTAAAAAGTATTTTTTCTAAAATATCTACATCATACCATGCTTTTTTAGCAGGTTCGTCTGAAGTAAAGTTGTATGTAATATCATAGATTTTTGCAAAATCATTAAAGGCATTTTTTATAATGCTTACATCTTTTATAATATCATTTTTAGAGATGTTTAATTTGAACTTTCCTTGGTCAAATTTTCGGATATCCATTATCTGATTTATAAGCCTGTGCATTCTTAATGTATTATTGTAAATACGTTGAGAGGTAAGTGGACTTAGGGTAAACTTTTTTTCTTTTACTACTTTTTCTATCGTACCAAGAATAAGTGATAATGGTGTTCTTAATTCATGAGAAATGTCTGTAAAAAAGATCATTTTCATTTTATTAAGCTCATTATCCTTTTCTCTACTCACAGTTTCTTTTACAAGGTTTTGTTTTAATCGGTACCATCTTCTAATTAATTTAATACTGATAAAAATGAGTATTACGCTAATTAGAAAGTAGGTTAAATAAGCCCAATTAGACCTCCAAATAGAAGGCATTATTTTAAAAGTTAGTTCTGTTGGTATTTCATTCCAAACACCATCGCTATTAGAACTCTTTACTTTAAATTTATATGTACCAGAAGAAAGATCATTGTAATTTGCATTTCTATTAGAAGCACTTGTGTATACCCAATAATTATTTAGACCTTCTAACATATAAGCATACTCATTTTTATATGGAGTTGTTAAGTCTAAAGAGGAAAAGTTTACTACAATATTGTTTTGATTATAAGGTAGCGTAATTGGTTCTTTTGCATCTACATTTAAGTGATTAGAAATGTGTAATTCTGAATTTATCTCGTTACTTTTTGTTGCTCCGAGTGTTGCAAAACTTGTGATTACTGTGGTTGGTAAGACACTTTTTTGAAAGAAATAATTGCTATGAACTGTGTAAAAACCTTCTGCACATCCAAAATAAATGGTGTTTTTACTATGGTTTGAAGCGCTAGAATTAAAACTAAACTGACTTTCTTTAATTCCGTCTTCAATTTTAAAGGGAATAAATTTTTCTGTTGTTAAATCAAAACGAACCAAACCATCTTGTGTGCTTAACCAAATATTACCATCGTAGTCTTCTTCTATAGATGAAATAGTATTAGATAAAACTCCATTTAATTTTCTAAAACTTTTAAAGCTATTTGTTTCTTTAACGTATTGGTTTAAACCGCCACTTCTTGTTCCAACCCAAATATTTTTGTTTTTATCTTCATACAAGCTTAAGATTGCATTAGATGTTAACTTATTTTCTATAGTTGGTGTATATTCTTCGATTGTTTCATTGTTTAAATCTACTTTATAGAGACCTTCTCCCCTTGTTCCTATCCATAAATTTTGATCTTCAGTTAAAAGAAAAACTGAGGTATGGTTTTTAGCCAGTCTTGTAATAATATCTTGTTTAAATTTAGATATCTCATTCGTGTTATTTATAATATCTACACCACCGTTCCAAAGTGCAACCCAAATTTCGTTTTTATTAATTACTTTAATATCAGTAATTTCATTTTTATAAGTTTTTAACTTTGTTAGTGCTAGCTTATTGGTGTCATTTTTATAAGGTTCAGATTCAAATAGACTATTACCTGATGTTATATAAAGTTTGTCCTTCTCATTATTAAATGAGATATGTTTAATATTACGGATTCCAGTTTCTATTTTTGTTGATGTGTTTTTTCTAGTATTATAAGTGTAAAGACCTGTATTCATACCTACTAAGATATTATTAGGAGCATAAAAGAGTAAGCAATTTGTTAAATCATTAGCTATATTGTTAGGTGCTTTTATTTCGTTATACTCAAAAATAGATGTTCTTACTCTGTATTTGTTAATACCTTTTAATGAGCCAATCCAGAGGTTACTATAAGTGTCAAAGACAATAGAAGTAATAAAGTTATTTTTTAAGTTTCCACTTTCAGATTCTTTAGAGTATCTAACAAAGGTGTAGTTATTATTACTTCTAGTTCCTTTAAACAATCCACTTCTAGTTCCTATCCATAAATCTTCATTATTGGGGCTTATTGCTAATGAGGTTAGTGTAGTTTGTTCTTCTATAGAATTCGTAAAGTCAGGGTAATCTTCTATAGTTTCTACAACTAAATCTGCTTTGTTATATTTTAAAATAAAAAAACCGTGAGGAGTAATTACAGCAAACCTATTGTTTCCAAGGTCTTTTACACTAACAATTTCTTCTTTAAAATTTGTCTCTGTGTAAGTGTTATCTTCATTTAAGATAAAAAAACCTTTGTTTGTCGCTATCCAATATCTCCCAAAATCATCTTCTATCAAAGAGTTTATCTGTGCCTTTAGTTTTGAGGCTGCAATACTGTTTGTATAGTTTTTTGTACTGTTTATTTTTTCAAAGTCTTTGTTACTATCTATTTTAAGTAGTCCTATTCCTTTTAATTGAATAAAAATTTTTCCGCTTTTACTTTTGTATAAAACTTCTGAAGTAATGTTTTTATTAAACCCTTTAAACTTATTTTCTTTTCTGTTAAAGTGAATCAAATAACTCTCACTACCAATCCATAAATTTTTGTGCTCATCTTCTACTATAGAATTAATACTATTATTAGGTAGCGAAAAAGGTTCAAAAGCATCTTGTTGATAAGACACTAAATTGTACCCATCATATCTAAATAGCCCATTATTACTTCCTATCCATAAGTAACCAATACTATCTTCAAACAACACATTTATCTTTTTATTAAATGCAGAACCTTGTATTATTAAGTCATTAAAATAAGGTTCATTTTTTTGTGAGAAACTTATTGTAGCAAAAGTTAGACATATAAACAGGAATATTTTTTTTAATAGTGGTTTACAGGTTATAATCTTTGGTAGTTTTATAATCATAAAGTTCATTATTAATAGTTTCTGTACGGGTACTATAATATTATCTATTTTACCTTAATTCTATAGATGCTTAACGGAGGATAAATGTTGCATCTTGGTGTTGTATATGTTGCAAAATTAGATTATTTGGGTTGATTTATTCCTTTTTTAGTGTTTTTTAATTAATTGAACCACTGATTTACTTCTCTTTGCATGTTTTTCTGTTGCTTTTTTTCTAGTACTTAGCAAATTTTGTTAATTAAATTTTGGAAAAAAGTATGAATAAGTCGCTAAATATATAAGGGGTTGTAAAATGCAACAAAATTAGTGTCTGTAAAATGAGACGTTGAATAAGGTTAGAGGTGTTTGTTGATACTGTACTGGGGTTTTAATGTTGCGTTTTTTGATTTTTTGTGATATTTGGCTAAAAATGCAACATTAAGAGGGTGTTTTGTATATTTTTAAATATTCTTTTAATAATATATTTGAACCTAGCGAATTTATTTCGTTATGCAAATCAGTAAATTAAAGTAAAATTAAAAGGAAATGAATAAAAGTTTAAAATTTCTCTCTTTAGCGTTGTTAGTCTTCACTGTGATTTCGTGTGGCTCAAAAAGTTTAACAGAAAAAAGTAGTTTACAAGAGGTAGATACGTCTTTAAGAAAACCAAACATTATCTATATTTTAGCAGATGATCTTGGTTATGGAGATTTAGGTAGTTATGGACAGACAATGTTTAAAACACCAAATATTGATAAATTGGTTACCGAAGGTTTAATGTTTACACAACATTACGCAGGTAATACGGTTTGTGCACCTTCAAGATCTGCTTTATTAACAGGTCAGCATACAGGGCATACGCCTGTTAGAGGAAACAAAGAAATTATGCCAGAAGGGCAATACCCAATTCCTGAGAATACATTCACTTTAGCAGAATCGTTAAAAAAAGGTGGTTATGTAACAGGTGCTTTTGGTAAATGGGGATTAGGATTTCCTGGTTCTGAAGGAGATCCTGTTAACCAGGGGTTTGATACTTTTTATGGATACAATTGTCAACGTTTAGGTCATAACTATTATCCAAACCATTTATGGTCTAATAGAGATTCTATTGCTTTAACAGGTAATGATAATGGTAAAAAAGAACAGTATGCTCCTATTTTAATTCAGGAAGAAGCTATTCAGTTTTTAGAAAAAAATAAAGACACCACTTTCTTTATGTATGTGCCTACTATTATTCCTCATGCAGAGTTAGCTGCACCAGAACACTTAATAGAAAAGTATAGAGGAAAATATTTACCAGAAAAGAAATTTAAAGGAACCGATAGTGGTCCAGAATTTAGATTAGGTAAATACGAATCTCAAGACGAATCTCATGCAGCTTTTGTGGCTATGATAGAAGTGATGGATACGCAAGTGGGTGAAATTATGGCTAAAGTAAAGGCTTTAGGTATAGAGGATAATACTATTATTGTTTTTGCTTCAGATAATGGACCTCATGAAGAAGGAGGAGCAGATCCAAAGTTTTTTAATAGTGCTGGTCCTCTAAGAGGAGTTAAAAGAGATTTATACGAAGGAGGAATTAGAGTGCCAATGGCTATTAAATGGCCAGGAAAAATTAAACCAGGCACTAAAACAGATTTAATCTCTGCTTTTTGGGATGTGTTTCCTACATTTTCTGAAATAGCAGGTGTAGAGGTTCCAGAAAACTTAGATGGTATTTCTTTCTTACCAACATTATTAGACAAACCAGAAGAGCAAGTACAGCATGATTACTTGTATTGGGAATTTCACGAAAGAGGAGGAAGACAAGCCATCAGAAAAGGAGATTGGAAAGCTGTAAAATATAATGTTTTAAAGAAACCAAATGCACCAATGCAATTGTATAACCTTTCTATAGATATAGGAGAAAAAAATAATATTGCAGATGAACACCCAGAAATTGTTGCTCAAATGAAGGCTTTGTTTTTAGAAGCAAGAACTCCTTCGGATGTGTTTACTTTTGATCAAGTTTCTTTTTAAAAAGAGAAGCTTAAAATAAAATAATAAAATTTTACTTGTAGTTAGAAATTCTTTGTTTCTAACTACAAGAATATTTTTAAATAGATAAAAATTAATTCTTCTTTCTGTTTATGATTTTAAAAAACACCTTTTTTATTACATTATTTAGCATTCTTTTTGTGCACACTATTTTGGGGCAAGATTTAAAAAAGATAAATATTACTACCAATAATGGGCATGCTATAAAAAAAGGAGCAAGTGGCTTTAATGTTCGTATAGCAGACAAAATTTGGAGTTATACACATCCAGATTTTGTACAATCTGTAAAAGAATTAAAACCAGGTTGGTTGCGTTTTTTTTCGGGTACTATGGGCGATGCTTTTAGTAGTGCAACAGGTCAGTATGATTTAGATTACATTTCTATGTTAGATCATGAAAAACCATTTTTAAAAGGGTTTAGATATGTAAAGGTAAAAGGACCACACAGAGTTGTCGATTTATATGAACTTTTAAGTGAAGTAAACGGTAAATTAATTATTACTGTAAATGCATTTACAGAGTCGCCAGAAATGATTTTAGAATTGGCTCGTTTCTGTAAAAATAACAATATAGAAGTAGCTGTTTGGCAATTTTGTAACGAACCTTATTTTTACGTTCCAAACAGAAATAGATTTTGGTGGAATGATGGTTTTGACTATGCTGCTAAAATGAAACCTTATGCAGAAGCTATTCAACAAATTTTTCCGGATGCGCAATTAACCCTTAATTATACTTGGGATGGCGTTTGGACTTTTATGAAAGAGATTAACCAATATCAAAAAGAACATGGAGTATATTGGAACGTTTTTTCTAAACATTCTTATGCGCCACATACAGGGAAAAAAGATACGCAAGAACAAGCTTACAAACGTGCAAATACCAAATTATTAGAAGCAACTTCTAGTAATGCAATGTCAGAAATTGAAGATTATACTTGGAAAGATGTGCCAATGGTAATTACAGAATTTGGTGTTTGGAACAAACCTTTAAATGGTATTTATTCTAGTATTTATAATATTGAATATGTAATGCGTCAATTAGCACATACAAATACACAATATGTAGGTGCGCATGAGGTAAGTAACAAATATTACCCAGGTAAAGGAATGGGGAATGTAGTAGAAAATGCATTCGAAAATAAGTTGAAAATTGAAACAGATACGGTTTTAACAGGTATCCGAAGAGATTTAGAAGGTAAAGCTTATAAAATTTATAATGAAGCTGTTAATAATTCAGAATACTTATATCATGTAGAAATTGCCAACAATGTACAAGTTGATGGTTTAAAGAATACAAAAGTAAACGGAATGTTTGCGCAAGGATATAAAGGGAGTAACGGCTATAATTATTTAGTGGTAAGTAATAGAAGTGCTGTTGCAAATCAATATCAAATTAATATTGATGAAAAGTTGTTGAAAGACAATTTATCGGTGACTTATATTGCAGCAGATTCTCTAAATACAAGAGATACAGAAATTAAAGAAACTCAAATTAAAAACGGAATTCTATCTGTAAAACCTTTTAGTTTATCTGTTTTAAAATGGAAAACAGATTCTTACAAATTAGAGCAACCAACCATTTATAAAGCTACCGTAGAAAAAGAAGGTGTTTTATTAAAATGGGGCGCTATTGCAAAAGCGAAATCCTATAAAATTCATTATGGTACGGATGCTTCAAACTTAAGTGAAACAATTAATGTATCTGCTACAAATACTTTTTTAGTGAACGGATTACATCCGAAGAAAAAATACTTTTTTAGTGTTGAAGCACAGAATGATGAAAAAATTAGTGAGCTATCTAACACAGTTTCTGTAACATATCAATTACCTATTAAACCTGAAGTTTTTAAAGTTTCAAGAAGAGATAATAGTGTCACTTTATTCTGGAGAAGTGTTCCAAATGCAACGAGTTATTTAATTAACTATGTTGATGCAAACAATAAAAGTATTGAAATAGATACAGACAATGTTTTTGGATATAGAATAGAAGATTTAAAAGATAATACAAATTATCAATTTACAGTTACCGCATACAATGGTTTGGGTAAAAGTATTTCTTCAGAAAAAGAAAAAGTATTTGTTTCGTCTAGAGTGCCATATAGTCCTAGAAATGTATCTGCAATACATAGTGCATCAAATTCAATTGAAGTAAAATGGCATCCACAAGCTAAAGTATTGTCAAACACTTCTTATAATATATATAGAGGTACAGAATTACATGAATTTACAAAAGTTGCAAGTGGTATAAAAGATACTGTTTATGTAGATGCTTCTATTAAAGAGAATACACAATATTATTATACGGTTAAAGCAGAAACAGAAGTTGGTGAGAGTAATTTTCATCCTAATATTGCTACCGCTTTTTCAAAAGAAAAAAATAATCAGGTTAAAATTCAAGTTGTAGAAACTCAAAAAGAAGGGTATTTGGTTAAAGTAGTTTTAAATCAATTAAAATTAAAACCAGAAGATTCTTTCGGAGCAATTATTAACAATGTTTCTTACTTAAATGTAGAGCATATTAAAATTTTAGGAATCCCAGACGCAGAAAGGAATAAATCTTTTCATGTTTTTATTCCTAATTCAAAAGTAAAAGTAAATTCAAAATACGCTATAAAAGCCTTTGTTGTAAAAGGTGGTAAGCAAATTGAAAGTGCCATTGTAAATCAGTTTATCAGTAAAAATTAAACCATCACTTAATTATCTATCAAAATGAAAAAATCTTTATTAATCATTATTGCCTTAGTTGCTACTTTCACTTCATGTGATAAGGGCGACACGAAACCTATTTATGTAGCTGATAAATGGGAAAATCCAGAATGGGAAAATCCAGAAATTTATCAAATAAATAGAGAAGAGCCAACAGCTTCTTTTTATAAGTATGCAGATGATGCAGCTGCTTTAAAAAATGAAAGCTGGAAAAATTCATCTTTATATAAATCTTTAAGCGGAACTTGGAAATTTTACTATGCAGATAGTGTACAAGCAAGACCAACAGATTTTTATAAAGCAGGTTTTGATATTTCTAATTGGGATGATATCGAAGTACCATCTAATTGGGAATTAAAAGGACATGGAATCCCTATTTATACAAACAGAACGTATATGTTTCCTCCAAATCCACCTTATATTCCTCATAACTTAAATAACAACGGAAGTTATAAAAAGGAATTTGAAGTTTCTGAAGACTGGGATGGAAAAGACATTTACTTACATTTTGAAGGTGTAAGTGGTGCTATGTACATTTGGTTAAACGGACAAAAAGTGGGTTATAATGAAGGTAGTAAAACTGCTGCTGAATATAAAATAACAGATTTTGTTAAAAAAGGAAAAAACGACTTAGCTGTTCAGGTTTTACGTTGGTCTGATGCTAGTTATATGGAAGATCAAGATTTCTGGAGATTAAGCGGTATTGAGCGTGACGTATATGTGTACGCTGCTAATAAAGTAACTTTAAGAGATTTTAGAGTAACGTCTGATTTAGAAAAAAATTTTAAAGATGGTATTTTTAAAGTAGATTTAAAAGTTGATAACAATACTGCAGAGGCAACTCAGCAAGAAGTAAAAGTACAATTATTAGATGGTGATAAAGAAATTTATGCAGCTACTAAAAACGTACAATTAGCAAAAGGAAGAAACGTTGTTGATTTTGCAAAAAATATTCCTAATGTAAAAACTTGGAACGCAGAACACCCTAATTTATACACACTTTTACTAAGTGTAAACGGAGAATCTACTGCTATAAAAGTAGGGTTTAGAAACATTGCTATTAAAAACATGCAGTTTTTAGTAAACGGAATGCCAGTATTATTAAAAGGGGCAAACTTACACGATCATAGTGATACAGAAGGACACGTTATTTCGGAAGATTTAACCTTGTTAGATATGAAAGTGATGAAAGAAAATAACTTAAACGCAATACGTTGTAGTCATTATCCTAAAAACCCACACTTTTATAGATTGGCAGACAAACACGGTTTTTATGTAATTGATGAAGCAAATATTGAAACGCATGGTATGGGTACTACCAACCAAGGTTTAAATAACAATAAGAAAGATCAGGCAGTGCATCCAGCATATTTACCACAATGGAAAGGAGCGCACATGGACAGAACAATTAGAATGTTTGAGCGTGATAAAAATTACCCTTCAATTATAACTTGGTCTTTAGGAAATGAAGCAGGAAATGGTGAAAACTTTGTTGCAACTTATAATTATTTAAAAGAGCAAGACAATACCAGACCTACACAATATGAAGGAGCTACGCAGTATTCTAATACAGATATTCAAGCGCCAATGTATTGGACAATTGATAGAATGGTACAATATGCAGAAGGTAACCCAACACGTCCATTAATTCAGTGTGAATATGCACACGCAATGGGTAATAGTGTAGGTAATTTACAAGACTATTGGGATGTTATTGAAAAGTATGATATTATGCAAGGTGGTTTTATCTGGGATTGGGTAGACCAAGGAATTTTAACTAAAAATGAAGAAGGCGAAGAGTTTTGGGCGTATGGTGGAGATTTAGGTGCTGGTCACTTACATAACGATAAAAACTTCTGTTTAAACGGAATTGTAAATCCAGATAGAACAGCACATCCTGCTTTATATGAAGTTAAAAAAGTATACCAATACATTAAGTTTAAAGAAGTAAATATTAAAAAAGGAGAAATCGAAATCAAAAATATTTATGATTTTACAAACTTAAATACGTTAGATTTCTCTTGGACTTTACTTAAAAATGGAGAAGAAGTAGCAAATGGTGCATTGCCAGTTTTAGATATTGCTCCTTACACTACTAAAAAAGTAAAAATCGATTTACCTAAATTAGACGATGCAATTGCAGAATACCATGTAAATGTATATGCTAAAACTAAAACTGCTACAGGTTTATTGCCAGCAGGTCATGAAGCAGCGTATGAGCAATTTGCACTTACAAGCCCTAAAACTAAAACTGTTTTAGCTAAAAATGATGGTTCTTTAAAAGCAGATGCAGATGCAACTTCTATTAAAGTTACAGGTAACGGATTCAACTTGGCTTTTAGTAAAGAAAACGGTGAGTTAACTACCTTAGATTATGGAAACGGTAATGTATTGTTAAAAGGAATTAAAGCTAATTTCTGGAGACCAACTACAGATAACGATTACGGTTTTAAAATGGGTAAAAAAATGGGTGTTTGGAAAGAAGCTTCTAACAACCAATCTTTAACATCTATAGACAGTAAAACAACTGCTGATAATACTATTTTGGTATCTGCAACGTATGCATTAAGTCCTGTAAAAGGAAAATTAGTTATTGATTATACGATTGATGCAGCGGGTAAAATTTTAGTAAACACTACGCTTTCAGAAATCAATACAGAATTACCAGTTTTACCAAGATTCGGAAACAATTTTGTAGTTAAAAACGAGTTTAATAATGTAGAGTGGTTTGGTAGAGGTCCTTTTGAGAATTACCAAGATCGTAAAACAGCTGCTTTAGTAGGTGTTTATGAGGCTTCTGTAAAAGATTTATATTTCGCTTATATTCGTCCGCAAGAAAATGGGTACAAAACAGACACACGTTGGGTAACATTTAAAAACGAATCTGGAACAGGAATAAAAGTAACGGCTACAGATTTAATTTCTTTTAGTGCACACCATCAATATAATGAAGATTTTGATGCAGGAGATGAAAAAACACAACGTCATACTACAGATATTAAACAAAGAGATTTAGTAAACATCAATATAGATTACGGTCAAATGGGTGTTGGTGGAGATACAAGTTGGGGTAGAATGCCTCACAAACAATACCAAATTAATGCTGGTAATTTAAGTTATAGCTACACCATAGAAGCTATCAAGTAATAAAAGTAATTTTATAATGAGGTTGTCTAAAAAGGATTAAATCTTGTCATACTGAACTTGTTTCAGTATCTCAACTTATTGAGGTTTAAACTTCATAAGAATCTGAAATAAATTCAGATTGACAAAACAGCTTTTTAGGTAGCCTCATTTTTATATTATAAATATGCTTAACTACATTTAAAATTTAAAAGATATGCGTATAAAAAATTTAATAATCCTTTTTGTTTTTAGTTTTATATTCTCTGGTTTTTCAACCGATAAAAACCCTAAAGATAAAATTGTACAGCGACTTAGTTTTGATAGCAATTGGAAATTTATTCAACAAGACATTACAGGAGCAGAAAAAGTTACCTTTAATGATGCCTCTTGGAGAACTTTAAATTTACCACACGATTGGAGTATAGAAGGAGAATATAGTGAAAACAATCCAATGGGAGCTGGAGCAGGTTATTTACCAGCAGGTTTTGGTTGGTATAGAAAAACCATTACAGTACCAGAGAATTGGAAAGGAAAACACGTAGAAATTGCTTTCGATGGTGTTTTTATGAATAGTACAGTTTATGCAAACGGACAAGAATTAGGAACTAGACCTTATGGTTGGGTTTCTTTTGCCTATGATGTTAGCGAGATTGCTAAAACATCAGAAACTATTACGTTTGCAGTTCGTGTAGATAATGACAAACAACCTGCTGCACGTTGGTATACAGGTAGCGGAATTTATGCACATACTTGGATTGATATTAAAAACAATACTCATGTTAAAAGAGATGGGATTTTTCTTAGAACAGAAGGTGATAAAGTTTTTGTAGAAACAGAATTATTCACCAAAGAAAATGAAGGCAAAGTAACGTTAATAACTTCTATTATTGATAAAAATGGTGTTGAGGTTGCTTGTGATAAAGATAAAATCAAACTAGAAAAAGAAGGACTTGTAAAAACGGAGTTAAGCATTAAAAATCCAAACTTATGGTCTGTAGAATCGCCTTATTTATACACTTTAAAAACGGAGTTACTTATTGGTAATAAGGTTGTTGATGTTGTAGAAACTAAATTTGGTGTTAGAGATATTGAGTGGATTGCGGAGTCTGGAATGTGGATTAACGGTAAAAACGTAAAATTACAAGGAGTTTGTAATCACCAAGACGCAGGAGCTTTAGGAGCTGCAGTACCTTATAAAATTTTAAAGTTTAGAGTACAGCAGTTAAAAGATATGGGAGTAAATGCTATTAGAACTTCGCACAACCCACAAACACCAGAATTTTATGACATTTGTGATGAAGTAGGAATGATGGTGATGGACGAAATTTTTGATGGTTGGAAAAAGAAAGCCAAAAACGATTACGGCGCGCATCATTTTGATGAATGGTGGAAACAAGATTTAACAGATTGGATTAAGCGTGATAGAAACCATCCTTCAATAGTTATTTACAGTGTTGGTAATGAAACTGGTGGTCCAATTGCTAAAGATTTAGTAGCAACTTGTAATCTTTTAGATCCTACAAGACCTGTAACTTCTGGTCACTCTGGTTCAGATCACATGAATGTTTTAGGAATTAATGGAGGAAGTGAAAAGAAAGGATTTATGGAAAATCTGGCAAAAAATCCGAAGGATAGAGTTTTTATAGGTACAGAAAACACACATACTTGGCAAGTTAGAGGGTATTACAGAACTAAAACTTGGTATAGAGATGGATTTCCAAATAGAAATAACACCTACGAAATTCCTGATTTAACTGAAAAAGAAGTTTTTACTCACGATTGGATTCCAGAAGCTGGAAGAAAAAACAGAAAACAAATTTTTAATTCTAGTTATGATAATGCAACGGTTCGTGTTTCATCTAGATTAAGTATTGAGCAATTACGTGATGTTCCTGCTTATGCTGGTTCTTTTAGATGGACAGGTTACGATTATATTGGAGAAGCTGGTTACGTGCATGGTGGTTGGCCTTTTAAAGCTTTTATGGGAGGAGCAATTGATTTAGCAAATTTTGAAAAAGACTTGTTTTACTTATATCAAAGTCAATGGACAACAAAACCAATGGTTCATATTTTACCACATTGGACACATCCAAAAGTAGCGTTAGATACTGAAATTCCGGTTTGGGTATATTCAAATACAGAAGAAGTAGAATTGTTTTTTAATGATGTTTCTTTAGGAAAACAAAAACCAGGAACCGCATGGGATGAAATGCAATGCCAATGGATGGTAAAATGGCAACCAGGAACATTAAAAGCAGTTGGGTATAAAGATGGTAAAGTAGTTTCAGAGAAAATTATTAGAACTGCAGATCAACCTTCTAAAATTAAATTATCTGTAGACGGAGAAGCGTTACAAAATAGTTTAGATGATATTGTTCAAGTACGTGTAACAACTACAGATGATAAAGGAGAGTTTTATCCGTATGGAGAAAATAGAACTTATTTTAATGTGTTTGGTGGAGGAAAAATAAAAGCACTAGATAATGGAAGTCCTGTAGATGTAGAACAACATGTTGGACCAAATCATAGAGTAGCATTTTACGGATTAACACGTGCGTATATTTCTGCGACTGATGAAAAAGGAGCTGTTAATTTATTAGCAAGTTGTATTTTAGGAGAGAAAAAATTAATCACTTCTAATAAAGTAAGTATCGATACAGAAATGATCAATTTAAGAGGAAATAAAATCAACCCTAAAATTGAAGTGTATTATACTACAAACGGAGACATACCAACAACAAACTCTACCGTTTACAATGGTGCTTTTGATATAGAAATGGAAACAACCGTAAAAGCATTAATTGTTGTTGATGGAAAAGAGACACAAATTTTAGAAGAGAAATTCGGAAAAGGTGAAGGTTTCACTTGGAATGAAACTTTAGAGAATTTAGGGCAAATTGGTGAACAAGCAGAAGAAGCAACGTTAGTGAATGCAACAGTTTCATTAAAAGGAAAAAACTTTAACGGAAAAGGTTTTGTAAGTCTTGCTAAAAAAGGAGCTTCTATTTCTTGGTATCAAGAAAATGATGGAAGTGCAGGTAATGCAGAATTAACGATTCGTTATAGCACCAAAATTAAAGATAAATCTGGAGCTTACATAAAAGTAATTGTAAGTGATAAAGTTGTTCGTAAAGAGGTTTTATTATCTAATACGCAGCATTCTGGTAATAACTGGAAAACGGTTAAAATTCCGATTAAGATTGGCCGTGGAGCAAACACAATCTTGATTGAGTCTTTAGGAAATGATGAGGTTTTAATTGATGAAATTCTGATAAAGTAAATTTTTAAAGGAGTAATAAAACTTTTGTTTATTTTGATATAAGCAAATGTAAAAGAGGTTATCTAAAAAGGATTAAATCTTGTCATACTGAACTCGTTTCAGTATCTCAACTTACTGAAGTTTAGACTTCATAAGAATCTGAAATAAATTCAGATTGATAAAAAAAGGCTTTCTAGACAACCTCTTTTTATTGCACTAATAAGTCTTTTATCTAGCATTAGACGATATATACTTCTAAGCTTCAAAATAAATATCGTTATTTTAAATACTGCAACATTTGTTACCCCTAATTGATATTTATAGGATCTATTAAGAATGCTATAATTGATACATTTGTAAGGAAACCCATGTCCGTAGGTAATATGGATAGTAAAAAATGTATTACAAATGAGATTTAAAAATTTTTTTAAAAGACCTTTCGTTTTATGTATTCTTTTATTTTCAATAGGTACCTTATTTTCAAACGACCTAAAATTAGGCTCGCTTTTTCAAGAGCACATGGTATTGCAGAGGAATATGCCTATTCAGGTTTGGGGGAAATCTTTACCAAATAGCTTAGTAAGTATTCAATTAAAAAATAAAATAGTAACTGTTTATGCAGACGAATCTGGAGCATGGAAAACAACATTACCAAAATTTAAAGCTGGCGGACCATATAAATTTGAAGTAACTTCCGGTGAAGAATCGATCAATTTTACAGATATTTTGATTGGTGAAGTTTGGGTTTGTGCTGGGCAATCTAACATGGTAGTGCCACACGCAAACATTCCTGAAGTTCACAAATTAGATGCTCTTGCAAAAAATATTCGAACTTTTGAGGTTCCAAGAACGGTTTCGTTTTCAAAGGAAGAAAATATACAAAATGGAGTTTGGGCTTTAAAAAACCCATCGAGTGCGACGGCAATGACGTTTTCTTATTTCTTACAAAAAAACGCAGATGTGCCAGTTGGTATTATTTTAGCAGCATGGGGTAGTTCTTCTCTAGAAGGTTGGTTGCCTAAAGATATAATAAAAGAGTTGCCGCATTTTAAAACAATGATGGAAACTTTTGATGCAAATGAGACAAAACAGCAACGTATAAAATCAATTTTAAGCTCTAAAGAAAAAAGACAAAGAAAAGATGATATTTTTTTAAGAACACAACCAAATGTTATTTACAATGCCATGATGCATCCTTTAATTTCATATTCATGCAGAGGTATTGTATGGTATCAAGGAGAGGCAAATGCAAAATCTAAAGAAGACATGTTACAATATCGTAAAACATTTCCTTTTTGGGTAGATTATTTAAGAACTCAATGGAAACAACCTTCTTTAGAATTTATTGTAGTAGCACTTCCGGGATATATTGGTAAAAAAAATAAAAAACCTCGTTTTGATGCAGAAAATCCTACAGAAGACTCTTGGGCTTGGATGCGTGAATCTCAATATTCTTTTGATAAAATTAAAAATGTACAAGTAGTTACTACTATAGATTTAGGAGAAGCTTTTAATATTCATCCAACGGACAAATTACCAGTTGGAAAAAGAATTTCGCTTTTAGCAGAAAAAGCGACTTTACATAAAAAAGGGTTGGTTGATGGACCAAAATTTAAAAGTTATAAGGTTCGTAAAAATGAAATCAGTATTAAATTTTCTGATGCTAAAGGATTAAAAACGAAAGATGGATCTTCTCCAAAAGGTTTTTGGGTTTCAGATAAAAATGAAAAGTGGCATCAAGCGGAAGCAGTCATCAAAGGAAAAAAAGTAATTATTAAAGCAAAAGGAGTGGATGTTCCTGTACATGTACGTTATGCTTTTGCGGCAAAACCAATGGTAAACCTTGTAAATAAGATAGGCTTACCAGCAAGACCATTTAGAACGGATAAATTTAAAAATTAAATCATCATATATAAAATGAAAAATTACATAATTAAATCTTTAATCTTAGCAACTATTTTTAGTTTAAGTAGTTGCGCAACAAGTCATAGCCAGAAAAAGGAGGTTAAAAAACCTAACATTCTATTTATTTTTTCTGATGATCAAAGGGCAGATGCCTACGGAGCTAGTGGTAACGGTTATATAAGTACACCTAACATTGATAAACTTGCAGAAACGGGTACGCGTTTTAAAAACACGTATGTTATGGGAGGAAATCAAGGAGCAATTTGTGCACCTAGTAGAGCGATGTTAATGAGTGGTAAAAGTCTTTTTCATGTGTATGAGAAATTAAAAGGAGTTACTACGATGCCTATGTATTTTAAGCGTTATGGTTATGAATCTTTTGGTACCGGTAAATGGCATAATGAGCCTTCTGCTTTTGAAGCCAGTTTTGATAAAGGTAAAAATGTAATGACTATGGGGATGACAGATTATTTTAGTGCTCCTGTTAGAGATTTAGATGCTAATGGTAAATTAACAAAACCTGTAAAAAAAGGATTTACAACAGATATTTTTGCAGATTCTGCAATTGATTACTTAAATAATTATGCGAAAGAAGGTACAGAAAAACCATTTTTCTGTTATGTAGCTTTTAATGCGCCTCACGACCCTAGATCTCCAAGAGAAGATTATATAGGAATGTATAAAGAAGAAGCAATTCCATTACCAGGAAACTTTAAAGGATGGCATCCTTTTAAGTTTGATAATATGAATATTAGAGATGAAACGCTAGGTCCTTGGCCAAGAACTCCAGAATTAATAAGAGAATCTCTTGCAGATTATTATGCGTTAATAAGTCATATGGATAATCGTATTGGAGATATTATTCAAACGTTAAAAGATCAAAATTTATTTGATAATACCATTATTGTTTTTGCTTCGGATAACGGATTAGGTTTAGGAAGTCATGGTTTATTAGGAAAACAAAACTTGTATGAACACAGTACAAAAGTGCCTTTAATTATTAGTGGACCAGGAATTACTAAAAATGAAAAAAGTGATGCATTGCTTTATTTGTTTGATATTTTTCCAACATTATCAGATTTATGTGAATTACCAAAACCAACTACTACAGACGGACAAACATTTGCTCCTTTATTAAAAGGAAAAGAAATGGAAACTCGTAAATCTTTATATACCGTTTACAGAAATACAGTAAGAGCTGTTAGAACAGATGAATGGAAATTAATTAAATACCCAAATCAGAATTACCAACAATTATTCAATTTGAAAAAAGATTCTATAGAAATTAACAATCTAGCAGACAAACCAGAATACAAAGCTAAAATTGCTGAGTTATCTAACCTAATGGAAGATTGGTATAAAACTACAGATGATACTGCAAACATGTCTCCAGAAAAGATTTTACCAATGGAGTATGATTACACAAAATTAAAACAAGTACCAGATAAAAAACAACCAAAATATACTTTAGACAAATATTTTAAAGGAGTAGACTTAAAAAAGGTTAAAAAAACAAATCACTAAAACATATTTCTCATGATAGATAGAAGAAAATTTATGCAACTTTCTGCATTAGGAGCAGCAAGTACATTTTTAATGACAGGCTGTAAGGGGTTAATTACAAATACTAATAATAATGTGCCTCTTTATTTAAATGATTATAAAGATACATATGCAACCGATCCGCGTAAAGCGTCTATAGATTGGTTTAAAGATGCTAAATATGGTATGTTTATTCATTATGGTTTGTATTCTCTTTTAGGAAGACATGAATGGGTACAGTATAATGAAAAAATTCATGTTGCCGAATACGCAAAATTAAAAGACCAATTTACAGCAGAAAAATTTGATGCAGATTTTATTACAGATTTGGCATTAGAGTCTGGAATGAAATATATCAATTTAACTACACGTCATCATGATAGTTTTTGTTTGTGGGATACAAAATACAGCGATTTTAAAAGTACAAACTCTCCAGCAAAAAGAGATTTAGTCGCGGAACTTTCTGAACAATGTAACAAAAAAGGATTGGCATTTTTCTTATACTATTCTCATGGTAGAGATTGGCAACACCCGCATGCACCAAACAATGATAAATGGGGAGGAGCTGCAAGACCTAAATATGCAACAAAAGAACCTGCTTATAAATACGGCGAAGAGCATGATCTAAACAAGTATTTAGAGTTTATGAACAACCAAGTAGATGAGTTATTAACTAATTATTCTCAAATTGCAGGTATTTGGTTAGATGGTCATGGTACACCAGCATCTGGAGATAGAAGCAAATTTAAATTACAAGAATTATACGATTTGGTGCATTCTAAACAACCACAAACCTTAGTTTCTTATAAACAAGGTTTAACAGGTACAGAAGACTTTTTAGCACCCGAACGCAAATATAGAAATGAAGGAGAACCAAAAACACCTTTAGAAATTTGCGACCATTTACAACGTAAAGGTTGGGGGTATTTAAAATCTCAAGACGGAAAGCATAAACATAAAGATGAAGTAATTGCAATGCTTAAAAAAGCAGCAGATTATCCAGCAAATTTATTGTTAAATACGGGTCCATTACCTTCAGGTGAAATGCACCCAGAAGATGTAAAGGTTTTACGTGAAGTTGGTAAAGAAATTAGAAATAGAGGTTGGGAAGGAGTTCTAAATTCTTAACATTTTTTATATGTTAAATTAACCCTAAAGTTATTTATATTATTAGATAATAATTTGCAACAAAAATCGCCAAAACGGCTAAACCCTTTGTTTTGGCGAAAAAAAACATCAAAAAGCAACATTTTGAATCCCTAAATGAGAAATTTTACTCTTAATAATATGTTAATTTTGTTCTGATTAGAAGAATGATTGAGAACACAACTCACTATAATCAAAAAAATAGGAGAATTGTCAATCAAAAAAATAATCAAAAACAATTAATTAACTCATTAAGTATTATGATTGTGAGATTTCAATATTCTATTAATTCAGAAAATTTAAATTTATGAAAAAACTCAATTTATTATTATTATTAATATCCATTTCTTGGGGCTCTTTTTCTCAAGATATAATTAAAGGTATTGTAAAAGATTCTGGAGGAATACCTTTACCAGGAGTTAGTGTGGTCGAAAAAGGAACACAAAACGGAACAAGTACAGATTTTGATGGTGTATACCAAGTTAAGGTATCTCCAAATGCTACTTTAGTTTTTTCTTACCTAGGTTTTAAAGAACAAGAAATTAAAGTTACCGGACAAGCTAGTTTAAATGTTATAATGAAAGAAGACACCGAAAGTCTTTCTGAAATTGTAATTATTGGTTATGGTCAACAGAAAAAAGAAAGTGTTTTAAGTTCTATTAGCCAAGTTAAAGGTGCGGAGTTACTAGAAACAGGGTCTCCAAATATTGCAAATGCCCTAAGTGGTATTGCACCTGGTGTAAATATCGTTCAATCTTCTGGGCAACCAGGAGCCGATGACGGTCAGATTTTTATACGTGGTAATTCAGATCCATTAATTTTAGTAGATGGAGTAGAAATTGTGGGTGGTTTTTCTAATATAGATCCTAGAGATGTAGAGTCTATAAGTATTTTAAAAGATGGTGGAGCTACTGCTGTTTATGGTATTAGAGGTGCAAACGGAGTTGTTATTATTACAACTAAACGTGGTAAAATAGGAAAGCCTATTGTAAGTTTTACAAGTGAGTATACTGTAAAAACTTTAAGTGAAGAACCAGATGTATTGGGTGCTTATGATGCTCAAAGTGCATTTAATGTAGGTATTTTAAACGATAAAGCTTATGATAAAGGATATTCTTCTGCAACAGATTTAGCGCATTGGAAAGATGGAGATTTACCATACATTTATGCAGATACAAATTGGGCAGATGCTGTATTAAGGAATTCAGCATCAAGTTTTAATCAAACAGTTTCTGTACGTGGTGGTACAGATTTTGTAAAGTACTATGCATCTGCAGGGTATTTAAGTGAAGGAGATATTTTTAAAACAGTTAAATATCATAACTACAACCCAGAGTATAGTTTTGACAGATATTCATTTAGAGCAAATCTAGATTTTACAATTTCTAAAACTACACAATTAAAAACAAGTGTTAGTAGTCGTTTAGAAGATAGAAATGGTGCTGGTAGTGGTACTAATGGAGGTAAAAGTCCAGATGTTTTACAAGTATATAATTTGGCACCAGGTAGTGTTCCTTCTATTTATCCAGCAGAGGTTATGGAACAATATCCTGATCCATTATTTCCAGGACTGGTAGAAGAGAGATTTAGTGCTGATAATATATATAGTACTATTAATAATAGTGGAGCAACAAATACTCAAAAAACAGTATTTTCTATAGATTTTGAATTAGATCAAAAATTAGATTTTATAACCAAAGGATTAAAATTTGTAGGTAAGTACAATTATATAAGTACCTATACTTCTCAAAGAAAAACTACTTTTGCTAGTACCTTTTTTCTAGGGAGACCAAATCTTTATTTTTTAGATAGAAATGGAGAATGGAGTGGTTTAGATGGCGATAATGTACAAGAACCACTTGAGTATAATGTAGGAAATGAAAATGTTAATTGGAATAGTGAAATTGCTTATGTAAATGCACGATTGGCTTATAATAGAAGTTTTGGTTTGCACAATGTTACAGGGTTAGCACTTTTTAGTAGAAATAAAAAAATAACAAATACGCAATTTCCTTATTATAGTGAAGATTGGGTTGGGCGTGCAACTTATAATTATGATGCTCGTTACTTTTTTAGTGTAAGTGGTGCTTATAATGGAGATGAAACTTTTTATACAGGAGAGCGTTTTCAATTCTTTCCATCTGTAGAAGTAGGTATTAATTTAGCCAAAGAAAAATTTGTAAAAGATAATATCCCTGCACTTAACAACTTTAAGGTAAGATATTCTTACGGACAATCTGGTTCTAAATCTGGTTTGGGTACAAATCGTTGGCAATATTTAAGTTTTTATGACTACGGTACAAGTAAGGCATCTCAAAGATTAAATTCTAGATATTGGTTTGGAGAAGATATAAACAATAGAATTACAAGTATAGAAGTATCTCAGTTAGGAAACACATCTCTTAGTTGGGCAACTGTTACCAAACAAAATATTGGGGTAGATTTTGGTTTATTCAAAAATAAAATATCTGGTGAGGTAGATTTCTTTAAAGACAGTAGAGTCGATTTAATAAATAGAATACAAACAGTACCTAGTTATTTTGGTTCTGATGCAGCATTGCCTTTTGCTAATATTGGAGAATCAGAGAGTCATGGTGTAGATATTTCATTAACGTATAAGAATACAACTTCTTATGGCTTAAAATACTCTATTACGGGTGGTTATGGTTTTTATGAAAACAGAATTCTTGTAAGCCCTTCTGATGGAGTAGGTACTCCAGAGTATGCTAAAATTGCAGGAAAACCAAGTGGATCTCAAGCATTAATACAAGCAGATGGTTTTTTCCAAAACATAGATGAATTGGTTAATTATCCTGTAATTGCAGGGAATCCTGGTTTGGGAGATTATAGATATATAGATTATAATGCAAACGGAGATATAACTGCTGGTGTTTTAGAAGATCAAGTAAGGTTCGATTTACCAAAATCGCCTAAAAATAGTTATAGTCTTAAAATGAATTTTGCATACAAAGGTTGGTCTTTAAGTGCTTTAATTAATGGAGTAGAAGGGCACAAAGGGCTTATTAATGGTAACTTAGCATATCTATTACCTAATAGTGTTGCTTCTGGGCTTACAGAACAATTAGATTATTGGACACCTACAAATACAGATGCTAAATACCCAGCATTACACGCTGCTACAGACCCAAATAGATCTTCTGTACATTCTTCTAGAATAGTAGATTTAGATTATATTAAATTAAGAAGTCTTAATTTAGGGTATACTTTTGATATGAGTAATTCTAAAACCATTAGTAATTTAAAATTATATCTAAATGGTAGTAATTTATTTACAATTACCAATTTTATATATGGAGATCCAGAAGGGAATAGTCCAGGAAGTTATCCTATTTTAAGAAGGTTTAATCTTGGACTTAATATTAGTCTTTAAAAAATTTAACGATTATGAAAATAAATAAATATATAGGTGTTTTATTAATAGTTACGCTTTTCTTTAGTTGTGAAGCGTATCTAGATAAAGAACAAGATTTTGAAGGTTTGCAAGAAGAAGATGTCTTTGGTGATATTCTTACGGCAAAATACTTTTTAGACGGAGCTTATGGTAAGTTAATTACAGATGTAAGTGCAAAGGGTAATTCTGCAGATTATTTACCAGACATGACAATGTCTGGAGAAGGATATCCAGGAAGATTAAATAATAATGTCCCAGAAATATATAATTATTACGCTCAAGGAGATTATTTAAGTTTAATGAACTGGAATAAGAACAATGGTCAAGCTCCAAATTTTGTAGTTAGATATTATGAGGCTTGGAAAGGGATTAGAATTGTAAATAGCTTTCTAGAAAATGTGGATTTAATTACAAATAGTAACGAAGAAGAAATAAACGGTCTTAAGGGGCAAGCTTATTTTTTAAGAGCCTTCTTTTACCATCTTTTAACCAAACGTCATGGAGGATTAATTTACTTAAAAAATAATTTAGACCTTAACGAACCTTTAGATAGAGCAAGAGAAACGTATGCAAGTAATTATGCCAATATTATAGAAGATGTAAATTTAGCAATAGACTTATTACCTATTCGTTGGAAGTCAGAAAATGTGGGGCGTCCTACTAAAGGAGCTGCAATGGCATTAAAATCTCGTGCTTCTTTATTTGCGGCAAGTCCGTTGGTAAATACAACAAATGATAAGCAAGCATGGATAGATGCTGCAACTGCCGCTTCAGATTTAATAAATTTTGCTAATAATAATGGTTTGTATGCGCTTGCAGATGCTAGTGCAGCGGCTACTTTAGATGTGGGACATAATGGAGCAGATTTATTTGTTTCAGAACCAGAAGCAATGAAGCCTTATAGAAGTATTTTTGTAGGCCCAGGTATCTCTAAAGTAATACCAAACGAAGTTATTTTTATGGAGGTAAATCAGTCAATTATTGCTGCTGGTGGATTCTTACATCCAGAGCCAAGGCTAGCTTTAACAGTTGGTTTTGATATTATTAAAGGAAATGGTGGTCCAATGAATATTGGTGCAACTGCTAATTTTATTGCGAAGTATGAAACTAAAAATGGTTTGGCAATAGAAGATGATCCATCGTATAACCCACAAGAGCCTTTTATAAATAGAGATCCTAGGTTTTATAATGATATTTTATTTGATGGTGTACCTTGGAAGGCAACAAGTGCAGGTGCAGTAAACAAAACAGGTTTTACAGATTTGGCTTTTGTTAATGAACAAGGTAAAAGAGGTTTAGATTTAGTAGATCCAACAATTGCAGGAGCTTTGCTTTGGAAAGTGAGAAACACAACAGGTTTACGTATTAGAAAATGGATACCTAATGGTCTTAACTGGAGAGGTGGATGGAATGGAGATTTCGATTTTCATATAAATAACAACATCTTTAGAATGGCTGAAATTTATTTAAACTATGCAGAAGCTGCTAATGAAGCGTATGGCCCAGGTGGTGTAGCTCCAGGAGCAAGTTTATCTGCTTTAGATGCGGTTAATAAAATTAGAAATAGAGTTGGTATGCCAAATGTAAATGCAACTTATGCTGGTTCTACAGATAAATTAAGAGAACGTATTAGAAATGAAAGAGCTATTGAGTTAGCGTATGAAGGGCATCGATATACAGATATGAGAAGATGGAAAACGGCACATTTAGATGAAAACCAAAAAGTAGAGTTTTTAGAAATGCGTTGGCAAGGAGAAGAATCTTCCATATATCCTACTGGTTTTAGTTATGATTATGTGGATCAGGCGGATAAAAGAAAAACATTTACAGACAGACATTATTGGTGGCCAATTCCAAGTTCAGAATCTGAAGTTGCTCCATCATTTACTCAAACAACAGGCTGGTAATTATTTTTTCTAGATAAATTATAAAAAAACAAAGGCATAGTAATTATTTTATTTCAATAAGAAATAGATATATATAACTTAAAACAATAAAAAACGGATGAAACTAACTTTAACAGAATTAAAAGTTTTTATTTTCTGCTTAATTAATACAGTAGCTATTAATATGGGTGTTGCTCAAAACACCCCCTTAAATAGTATAGCTGTACAAGATTCGCTACAAATAAAAAGTAATGACGAGATACTTGAAACTCCATTCGGAACTTTCAATCTAAGTCAAACAACAGGGGCTGTTTTTAGAATTTCTGGAGACGAACTTAGAAAAACAACTGGAGATAATCTTGCGGAGGCATTAAGAGGAAGAATACCTGGTTTAAGAATTGTAAGAGGTTCTAATACACCTGGAAATAACGGAGGGTATTCTTTTATTTTAAATGGAGGAACACCTTATGTTTTGGTTGATGGTCAACCAAGAGGATTACAAGTAGATTTAAGAGAAGTAGAAGAGGTATTGGTACTTAATGATGCTACGTTTAACTCTCTTTTAGGTAACTTAGGAGATAACGGACTTATTTATGTAGTAACTAAAGGAGGTAAACCAGGTAAACCAACTATAGAAGTAGGGTACCAAAGAGCAATAAATAAATCTACAAGATTACCAAATTTATTATCTGCTTCAGAATATGCAAATGTTATTAATAGAGCAGCTAATAATGATGGTTTAGCAGCTGTTTATAGTGCAGATGCTATAGCAGCATATCAAAATGGATCTGACCCAATTAAATATCCAAATGTAGATTATCAAGATACTTTTTTAAATGATTTTTCTAGTTCTAATTTTGCTTCATTAAATATTTATGGAGGTACAGAAGATGTTTCTTATAGTGCTTTTATAGGATATTCAGATTGGCAAGGTTTAGAAAAAGTAGGAACTCAAATAGATGGACGTGACATTACTTTTAGAACTAAAATTAAAACACGTATGAATGATTTAATTTCAGCTCATGCAAGTGTTTATGGTAAATTTGGAGAAAATAAAAGACCCGTTATAGGAGCAGATGATACTTTTAATAGAATTTCTAGTACACCTTCAAATGCTTTTCCTTTACAGGTAGAAGATTCTTATATTGTAAGTAATCAATTTGGAAATAGCTTATTATCAGAATTAGAAAACGGAGGTTCAAGAACAGATTATTCTGCGAATATGATTTTTGATTTAGGTTTAGATTTTGATTTTAAAGAATATGTTCCTGGTCTTAAATATCAAACTTATTTAATGATGAGAACAAATAATTCTCAAGTATTACTTACAAATAACAGACCAGAATTAAATACTATAGAATATTTAGAGGATATACAAGGTAAAGATTCTTTAGCATTAAAATTACATACAACAGAACTTATAGATCTTTCAGTTGGTAGAAATTCTAGTGGAATACAAAGGATTTTTACATATGCTGGTAATTTTAGTTATGTAAAAAAAGGAAGAGAAGGTGTTTTAAACCTTAACCTTAACCACATGTTGTATTATGAACCAAATACAAATTCATCGAATCCAGATAAACGTAACCTAACATTTAACTTAAACGGATCGTATGCATTACGAGATAAATATATCATGTACGCAAATATGAATATGAGTGGTAGTAATAAATATATAGGAAGCAATAGAACAAAGCTTTTTCCTACTATGGGAGTTGCTTGGGTAGCCTCTAATGAAAATTTCTTAAAAGATAGTGATGTTATAGATTACTTAAAATTTAGAACTTCGTATGGTGTTGTGGGTACAGAATATACTGCTTCTTCTTATTATTTTCTAGATACTTGGTCAGGTGGTAAAAATAATGGAACAGCTTATTTTGGAAACAATACTGCAAGTCAAGCTTTATATGGGTATAGTTTATCTCAAGTAGGAAATAGTGATTTAGATTGGGTTGTTTACAATCAACAGTTTGTAGGTTTCGAATTAAAAATGTTTAAAAAATTAAGTTTAGATTTTAATTATTTTAACATAGAAATAAACGGTCAAGTTATTAAAGCAGGTGAGTTATACGCAGATGCTTTAGGAAACGATGTTTATTTACCACAAATAAACTATACAGAAAGAACCAACAAAGGTTTTAATGCAAACTTTACGTTTAATGATAAAGTAGGAGAATTCAATTATTATATAGGTGCAAATGCAGGATATAATAAAATTACGAAAGATAAAATTTCAGAAGTTCAACATTTAGAAACGTATAGATTACAACAAGGACAAGCAGACGATAATATAATGGGTTATATTAGTGATGGACTTTTTACTGCTGATAATATTGGAAGCGCTTTACCTCAATTTGGTACTGTACAGATTGGTGATGTTAAATATGTAGATCAAAATGGAGATAATGTTATTGATGTAAGAGATCAAAGAAGTATTGGGAATAGTACTCCAAGATTAAACTACGGAATTAGTTTAGGTGCAGAGTATAAAGGATTCAATTTTGATGTTGTAGGTATGGGAGTAGCTGGTTATGATATGAACATGAACTCTATGGCTTATTATACACATTATGGTTTAGGTAGCTATTTTGGAAGTGTAAATAGTGATTTACCAAACGGTAATGCAAACCCAAGACTTAGTACAAGTAAGAGCTTAAATAATTATGTGAATTCAGATTATTGGACATTAGATGCAAGTTACTTTAGAATTTCTAATGTAGAACTTGGGTATACATTGCCAAAATCGTTCTTATCTAAAGGTGCTTTAAAAGACGTTAAATTATTTTTAAGAGGTAATAATTTAGCATTATTTAGTAAAATGAAAGATTTAGATCCAGAGGATATTAGATCTGGTGTTTATGAATACCCTATGATGAGAACTTTTGTTTTAGGAGCTTCTGTAACATTTTAATAAAAGATAATGGTTAAAAAATATAAAAACATGAAATTAAATAATAATAAAATATTAGTAATTTTAGCCTTGTCACTTTCTGTATTTGGATGTAGTGATTTCTTAGAAGATCCAATTCAATATACAAGTGAAGAGGAAGTTATAGATATGAGACTAAATTCTCGTGGTTTAGTAGAAGATATTTATACAGATTATGCATTTAAATATTTTGAAGATTTTTCTGTAGAATATTTAACAGATAATGGAGTATTAAATTCTAGTGAAACAAATTTAGCAACTGGTTATTGGGGGCCAACAAGTAACCCTTATAATTATGTATGGCAACAGTCTTACAATAACATCAGACAAGTATACCAATATATAACATTGGTACACGATATTGGTCTTCCAATTTTTGCGGAAGAAGGAGATGAAGTTAGAAACGAGAATGTAATTAGAAGGTATTATGGTGAAGCGCACTTTTTAAAAGCTTGGGCAGAATGGGATTTACTTAAAACTTTTGGAGGTCTTGCAACAGACGGACAGATGTTAGGTTTTCCTATTGTAAACGGCATTTTAGAAAATGAAGCATATGCTACTTTAAAAAGAAATACTTATGATGAATGTGTAGCTCAAATTATGAAAGATTTAGAGGTGGCTATCGAGTATCTGCCTCTTACTTATACAGGTAATGATCTTGGATTAACCGCAACAGAAACTGGTAGAGCAAGTGGTTTAGCAGCGTATGCATTAAAGGCTAAAGTGGCGTTAATGGCAGCAAGTCCTGCTTTTAATATAACTAACGATATAACAAAATGGGAGTTAGCAGCAACGTATGCACAAGAAGTAATTGTTAAAAACGGTGGTTTAAAAGATTTAAAGGCTTATAATTTTAGTAACGTAAATAATCCAGATCATATTTGGAGGTTGCGTACTGGTGAAAAAAATAATAGTTTAGAAAATCGTTTATACCCTCCAACTTTATATGGTCAAGGAGAAGTAAATCCGTCACAGAATTTAATAGCAGCTTTTCCAGATGCAAATGGGTATCCAATTACAGATGCTATGAGTGGTTTTGATGCAACGACACCGTACGCTTCTAGAGATAAAAGATTTTATAAGTTTATATTTTATAATGGAGACCAATGTTTCGAATCTGAAACATGTACGGATTACAGTCCTTTAGAAATTTATGAAGGAGGGTTAGATAACTTTGGTGGTTTTATAGCTAATGAAGGAACTAAAACAGGGTTTTATTTAAAAAAGTTTTTAAGTAATTTAGATTTCGATCCATCTTCTGTAGATGCTACTACAAACCTTCCTAAAATTTATGTTCAATTAGGGCTTACAGATATTTATTTATCTTATGCAGAAGCCGCAAATGAAGCTTTTGGTCAGCCAAATGCAGTACCAGCAGGTTTTAATTTCTCTGCTAAAGATGTTTTAGCTAAAGTAAGAAAAAGAGCAGGTTTAAATACCGATCCTTATTTAGATATTACAGCGGCAAATACTGATGACTTTAGAAAATTAGTTAAAAATGAAAGACGTATAGAGCTTTGTTTTACAGCAGAAAGATTCCATGATTTAAGAAGATGGAAAGATATTGTAAATACAGAAAATGTAGAAGGAGTAAGTATTACAAAAAATGCAGATGATACGTTTACGTACCAAAATAAAATGGTAGAGGAAAGAGCGTATGAAGCTAAAAATTACTACTTACCTTTACCTTATTCAGAGTTATTATTAAACTCTAACTTAAAACAAAACCAAGGATGGTAAAAAATTTAAAAACAAAGATTATGAATAAAAGCAAGTTAACAACTGTTACCCAATTCTTAATGTTGGTAATAATTGCAGGATTAGGTTTTTCATCTTGTGCCTACGACGATTTTGTAGAAAATGAATTTGATTTTACATCTGTTTATTTACCTTATCAACAAATAGATAGAACCTTTATTATGGGCGAAGGAATGCGCATAGGTGTAGGGGCTGTTTTAGGAGGAAGATTAGATAATACAGAAGATGTAGAAATTACATTTTCTTTACAAGATGATTTAGTAAATGATGCAGGTTTAACAGTTTTACCAACTAGTCACTATCAATTAGTAGATGCAGATGGTAACCCAGCAAATAACAAGATTACAATTCCTGCAGGTAGTTCTCAAGGTTTTGTATATGTAAAAGCAGATTCTATTAATTTTCTTGGAGACACCGAGTCTTTAGGTAATAAATATGCTTTAGGTTTTCAATTAGAGAATGTTGTAAAAGCAGATTCTATTTTATCTAATTTAAAATCTACCATGATAACGTTTACTTATATAAACCAATTGTATGGTAAATACATTCAAAAAGGTAGCTTTGTAAAAGAGGATGGGGCAAGTTCAGAAACTTTAACATATTCTGGCGTTATAACAGATGAAATAGAATTTACTATGGCAGCACCTAAAACATTTGTTTATAATGGTCTTGCAGAGTTTAGAGGAGGAACACAAAAAATGCACGTTATATTAGCGGATGATAACACAATTACTTTAGAAAGTATTGCGGGTTCTGTTGCTATTATAGATGATGGAGGTTCTATTTACAATCCAGACACAAGAGAAATAACACTTAATTATTCTTTTGATTATAATGGTGCAAATTATAAAGCTTCGGATGTTTTAGAGTTTAGAAACAGAATTGTAGATGGTGTAAATCAAACAGAAATTTAATATATTTAAGTTTCAATTGATTATAATAACAAAAAAGGCCAGTATGTATATTGGCCTTTTTTTTGTGCAAAATAGTTTTAATAAAAAAGAAATTTAAAACGAATTACCTAAGTGCAATTAAGATGAAGTTGGTTTAATGTATATGTTATCAGTTGTTTATGGTTTTATGTAATTCTAAGAGAAATAAAGTTTATCAAATAGAATTGTTGTATAAAATGATTCAAAAATTATAGGTGTTGTCAATGCGCTAAGTTGTATTTATAGGTATTAATGTTTCGTTATAAGTATCATTTATTTTTTACACTTTGGAGTTTTTCGAATGCAAAAGGCTTCTTTATGTAACATTTGTACCCCTTAAGTTGGAAAATGAAAATTTAAAAATGATTTAGCTTTGTAATATTCAATTAAATTATATCACATGAAAAAAATTATTCTAACCACCTTATTTTGCCTTACCTATTTAATGTCTAACGGGCAACAAAAGAAAATATGGGATGAAACCGAGCAAGAAAAAACAGAAAGATTAGCTTGGTGGACCAACGATCGTTTTGGAATGTTTATCCATTGGGGAGCTTATTCTCTTGCAGCTAGACATGAATGGGTAAAAACGCGTGAAAAAATTTCTGATGAAGACTACCAGAAATACATAGATAATTTTAATCCTGATTTATACAACCCGCAAGAATGGGCAAAATTAGCAAAAGCAGCAGGAATGAAATATGCTGTAATTACCACAAAGCATCATGACGGGTTTACGTTATTCGATTCTAAATACACGGAATATAAAGTAACAAATACCCCGTATGGTAAAGATGCCATAAGGGAATTTGTAGATGCTTTTAGAGCTGAAGGAATAAAAATTGGTTTTTACTATTCAATTATCGACTGGAAACATCCAGATTACACTATTGATAGAATACATCCATTAGCACCAAAAAACGAGAAAGAGTATAAAACTATCAATAAAAATCGTGATATGGGTGTTTATCGCGAATACCTAAAAAATCAAGTTACAGAAATTTTAACCAATTACGGACAAGTAGATATGCTTTGGTTAGATTATTCAATTCCTGGAAAGCACGGAAAAAATAAGGACGATTGGGGTTCTGTAGAATTAATGAAACTAATTAGAAAACTACAACCAGGTATTATTGTAAATGATAGATTAGACATACAAGATTATGCTGGTGGATGGGATTTTACAACACCAGAACAATTTAAGGTAACCGAATGGCCAACGTATGAAGGTAAAAAAATTCCTTGGGAAACCTGCCAAACATTTAGTGGTTCTTGGGGATATTATAGAGATGAACTTACATGGAAAGATAATAAGCAACTATTAGTATTATTAATTGAGTCTGTGAGTAAAGGAGGTAATGTGTTGTTAAATGTTGGTCCAACAGGAAGAGGAGAAATAGATTATCGAGCGGAGGGTGCCTTATTAAAAATGGGAGATTGGATGAAATATAATGGACGTGCAATTTACGGATGTACACAAGCCCCAGAAGAATTTGAAACCCCAGAAAACTCTATTTTAACCTATAACCCAACTACGAATAGACTTTATATTCATTTAATAGATTATCCATTACAAAACTTTACCTTAAAAGGGATGAAAGGAAAAATAAAGTACGTTCAGTTCTTGCATGATATGTCAGAAATTCAAATTAAAAATCCTCATGGAGCTTGGGGGAAAAAAGACTTGGCAGCGCAAGATGTAAACTTAAGACTTCCTGTTACTAAACCAAATGTTGAGATTCCGGTAATTGAAATCATTTTAAATTAAAAATATAAAATAATGAAAAAAGCAATTTTTACAATTTTAGTGCTGGTTTGTTGTGTGAATATCAACGGACAAAACCATACATCTGAAATCTACACAAATGATATGGATTATGTTCTAGGAGATGCTAAACAAGCATTTATTCAAGATAAAATTAAAACAAAAGAACAAGCAGATAATTTATTACAAGGTTTTATCAATCTTAAAGTTAATGGGATTCGTATTCCTATTTATGCCGAAGGATTGAACCCTAACAAAGAAATGTTCGATTATTTCTATACAATTGCTGTAGAAGCAGGTTTTCCAATTTTTGCAAATCCTGCACAATCTAGTGGAGGTCATAGAATAGCCTGTGGTGTTTTAAATACTACAGAAAGTTTATGTGATGTTAAAAATGATGCAAATGCAACTAATATTTTAATTGAAAGAATAAAAGACTTCGCTGCAGAGTATAAATGTAAATGGATTAATGCTTTTAATGAGGATGGAAGAACTAATAACCCTTGGACTCCTAGTCAAATGAATACTATTTATTCTTCTCTTTACAATAATGTAAACGGAGCAGAACTAATAGGTTCTTGTGCTTGGGGAATTCCTGCAAGTATAGATGTTATGAACAATACCAATATAGAAGATTATATAACAGTTGCAGCAACGCATAATTTAGGTTTTAATCATTCTTCTTGGCCAACATTTATCAATTTAGCAAAAGCAAAAGGATTGCCAGTTTGGGATTCTGAAGTAAACCATAACGATGCTAAAGGAAACGGTACTCGTTTAGAAAAAGCATTAGAATATAAAGTAGATGGTTTGGTAATGTACAATTTATGGAATAGCATTAATTTAACCGATGGTTCTGTAAAATCTAGTGGAGAAACTTTGATGGCATTGTATTTAAAGCCAGAAGCAATACCAGAAAATATTGCGCTTACGGGTACAGCTACACAATCTTCTACAAATCCACAGTTTAACAAACCAGCTTCCTTGGCAATAGATGGCGATACAAACGGTAATTATGGTAGTGGTTCTGTAACAGTTACAAATAATGAAGAAAACCCTTGGTGGCAAGTAGATTTGGGTACAGAACAAAAAATTGGTGAAATTAAAGTGTTTAACAGAACAGATGCATGTTGTGCTGATAGAATGTCTAACTTTACAGTATCTGTTCTTAATAGTGCAGGAGTATCACAGATTTCCCAAACATATACAACACATCCAAATCCTTCAATTACATTTGATGCAGGTGGTGCTCTAGGACAGATTGTAAAGGTTCAATTAAATATTACACAGGCATTAACTTTGGCTGAGGTACAAGTTTTTGCACCGGACGCACCTTTGTCTACAGAAAACCATCTAATTAGCAACGTAAATATTTATCCAAATCCAGTTGCAGATAAATTAGTTGTTTCAGATCCAGATGCTGTATTTAATCAATTTACAGTTTATAATATAAATGGACAGGTAATTAAAAGTGGTAAAATTTCTTCGGAAAAAGTTGAAATTAATACAGTTAAATTTTCTAAAGGAATTTATTTTATAAAATTAGAAGGAGTAAAATCTTCTGAAACACATAAAATAGTTAAAAAATAAGTTACTTATTTAAATAAATATAGCAGCATCTAAAATTAATTTAGATGCTGCTTTTTTGTGATATAAAGTGAGAGGTACTTTTTTATAAATATTTCGATTTTTTATTATAATGATAGTAGTAATTGCAACAATTTCACCTCCTAAATGATATTTATAAAGTGAATAGTTATTGTAGTTTTAAATGTATCTCTAATACTAAAAAAATGAAAACAAAAATTACTTTTATCTTTTTTCTTCTTTTTACGTTAACCTACTTTGCACAAACCAATCCTTGTGGTACTGTTGTTAATGATACGTTTATTGGAACAGGAGCTTTGCCTTCTGAATGGACAGAATACAATACATCTGGCAGTGTTACTGTTACGGATGGTAAGTTAAAGTTTGAGCATAGTAATCAAAAACCTGCTGCTTACAGAACTATTACTCCAATAACAAGTAATGCTAATTTTTCTTTTGAAGTAAATGCTTCTCGTAACTCTGTAAATTGTCAGATTCACTTGGTGTCCTCAACAGGAAAACACCTAACAACTATTTCAGTTGGTAAAGGGACAGCATCCATAAAAATTGCAACAGCAATGGAAAATGGAGTTCCAGGAGGTTTTGTAGAAGGAACACCACAAGTAACTTTAATTAAGGATACAGATTACAAGATTTCAACTAAAATAGATTTTACAACACAAAAAGTAAATTTTTATAATGATGGCGCATTGGTTTATGAAGGTGCTCCTTTCTTAGAAGCGGCAGAAGATATTGCCAAATTAGATATTCAATTATTGTATATGTATTCTAATACTGGACAATTCTATTTCGATAATATTACTTTTTTTACAAGTGAAGCTCATCAATTATTGTCAGAAGAAATAATTATAGCGAATGCTATGCTAGATACTGCTGTTATTGGTACCAACAGTAGAGAATATTCACAGAATGATTATGATGTTTTTAAAACAGCTATAAATACCGCAATTTCGGTAGAGCAAAACTGTTCTGCTAGTCAATCTGAAGTAAACCAAGCTCTTGAAAATTTAAAAGGTGCAATGGTAAATTTTAAAGCTTCTGCTGTTCCATTTGACGGAACAATAGATATTGATGCTTTAGACATTGAACAAAAAATTGTAATGATGGGTGGAGATATGGAGCGTAATGCTCCTGCCTTATTAGATGCTCCCGATCCACAAGAAATAGTAGACTGGTATTTTAAGGATATTCCATTAAATACTTTTAGAGTTAAATATGATAAAAAACAAGAAATGACTGAGGGTGTTGTTGATATGGATGGTACTTATGCAGAACAAGTTATGAGTATGAAACTGATACTTAAAACAAATCCTAATATTAAATTTTTTGCTACCATGAAATCAGATTATAATGGGTATAGCCAAGGAAACAGAAATAATTTACCAACATTTATTTATGATTATGATGTTACAGAAGGAGTTACTACAGGAACAAAATCATTTGATGGGGTTAAATATGGTCGTTTTTTAGCAGATTATATAGAGTATATGAGTGATAATGAAGTACCGATAAGCTATTTATCAACCTCTAAAGAATGGACACAAGTAATGACGGCAGCTAGAGCTAAAATGGCAATTGAATCTTTAATTAGTAATTTGGCTGCTAGAGGTATTGCTATGCCATTGATTGTAGATTCTGGTGCTTGGTCACTAAATCAAGGTATTCAAACAGTTAATACATATATTTCTAATAATGTAGATCAATATGCTTATGCCTATTCAGCACATAAATATGGAGGAAATAATACATGGTCTCAATATGGCAATGCCGTAAAAAAAACAGGAAAAATGTTTTTTAATGATGAAGCATCTCACGGTGCAGGTGGTCAAATTACAGAATGGGAGGTGCCAATAGCTGGTACTTTAGATAAGTATGCAGACAAATGTGATGGCTATGCAAGTGGTCTTAATGGTGAAATGCTTTTTGAAGTTTGGATGAAAAACACCAACTTTAATCAGTATTACTCAAGGCCAGTAGTTTTTACAGCAACAGAAAGTAGACGTATGAGATCTTATTTTATCTTTAAAAAATTTGCAGAAAATGCTGTTGATGCTAACTATGTAAATCAAGCACTTAATAAATTCGAAGATGTGTCTTCTATGGCTTTTGTTAAAGACAATAAAATGGCACTATGGATTGTAAATTCTAGTGAGTCAGATTATTCTGGTTTTTCAATAAACGTTAGTAATTTAGGGTTGAAAGAAGGAATGAAGGTCCAGCAAGTTTATTGGGACGATGCTACAGCAATTGAAGGAGCTGAGATTAATATTACCTCGAATGCAAATAACCAGTTTAAAGCAAATATAGCACCTCTAAGTATTAGCTGTTTTGTCATCGATATAAATTCAGAACTGTCTACAAATAATCATCAAATTAGTAACGTAAATATTTATCCAAACCCTGTGGCAGATAAGTTAATGATATCCGCCCCAAATGCAGCATTTAAGCAATATACAATTTACAATCTTAACGGACAGGTAATGAGTAGAAGTAAAATAAATACCAAAGAAATTGAGGTTAATGTAACGAAGCTTTCAACAGGAATTTATCTTCTAAAATTAGATGTAGATCAAACTTCTGAAACACATAAAATTATTAAAAAGTAACATCCACTCCTATAGAATATTGGAGGCTGTCTATAAAGGTTTACATCTTGTCTTACTGAACTTGTTTCAGTATCTCAACTTACTGGAGTTTAATCTTCATAAGAATCTGAAATAAATTAAGATTGACAAATATCTTCCTTTTTAGACAACTTCTTTTTTTGGAATAGAGAAAGAGATATTTTTATTAAAATTGAGAATACTTCCCTCTTTTAGCACTACTTGCAACATTTACATCTCTTAAAAGATAACTTTAAAACTAATAATTAAAATAACTTTGAAGATATAACCTCCAACTAATACTAAAAAATGAAAACAAAAATTACTTTTCTCTTTTTTCTGGTTTTTACACTTACTCAATTTGGGCAATCCAATACTTGTAACAGTGTTGTTAATGATATGTTTGATGAAGCCGGATCTATACCTACAGAATGGACAGAGTACAATACTACTGGCAATGTAACTGTAGATTCGGGGCAATTAAAGTTTGATTTTAATGCAACACTACCAGCTGCCTATAGAACTTTTACAGCTGTTTCAGAAAATGTAATTTTCTCTTTTGATGTATCGGCAAGTAAAACCTATTCTCGTTGTCATGTAAATTTAATTTCTGCTACAGGTAAGTATTTGTCAACAATAGATGTTGGCGCTAAATCATCAAGTATAAAATTTGCAACTACCATGTCAGAAGGTGTTCCTAGTAGTTTTTCTGATGGTTCATCCAAAATAACTTTAATTAAAAATACTATTTATACACTTTCTGCCAGCGTAAACTTTACCACACAAACAGTAGATTATTATGCGGACGGTGCATTAATAATGTTAGATGTTCCGTTTTTAGAAACGGCTAATGATGTAACTAAAGTAGATATTCAATCATTATTTATGTATAACAATAATGGTAATTTCAATTTTGATAATATTACAGTTTCTATCAGTAATGAAGGCCGATTATTACTTTCAAATGCAGTAAGAAATTCGGAATCTATTCTTAATGCTGCCGCAATTGGTACTGAAGGAGGAGAATATGCTCAAAGTGATTATGATATATTTCAGACTGCTATAAACACAGCTATTGAGGTAGAAAATAACTGTGCTGCTAATCAATCAGAATTAAGTAAGTCACTTGAAGATTTAAACACAGCACTTACAAATTTTGAAGCTTCTAGTGTTCCGTTTGTACAATCTGTTAGTATAAACGCATTAGATACCAAGCAAAAAGTATTAATGATGGGTGGAGATATGGTTCGTAATGCACATAACATTCAAGAAGCCCCAAATAAAGAAGAAATAGTAGATTGGTTAATTAAAGACATTCCTTTTAATACGTACAGAGTTAAGTATGATAAAACACAAGAATTGGTTGAAGGAAATAAAAAATTAGACAGCGTTTATGGCGATATGATTTTAACCATGAAAATGATGTTAAAAGTAAATCCAGAGCTTAAGTTTTTTGCTCACATGAGATCTGATTATCATGGTTACGGACAAGGGAATAAAAACAATTTACCAACTTTTATTTATGATTATGAATACGTTAGTGCTACAGATAGTTTTTTAGGAACAAAATATTTTGATGCCGTTAAATACGGACTCTTTTTAGCAGATTATGTAGCATATATGAGTGATAATGGAGTGCCTATAACTTATTTGGCAACTTCTAAAGAATGGTCTGTAGTAACCGCAGAAATTGCAAAAACTACTATAGAAACTTTAATTAGCACTTTAGCTGAAAGAGGTGTTGCTATGCCTTTGATAATAGACCCAGGCTCATGGTCTTTAAGTAAAGGAGTTAGTACCGTTAATGCTTATGTTGCTAAGGATGTTAATAAATATGTGTACGGTTATAGTAGCCATAATTATAACGGAGGAGATACTACAACATGGACCGATTTTGGTGATGCCGTAAAAAGTGCTGGGAAGCTTTCTTTTGATGATGAATCTTCCCATGGAGGTGGCGGACAAACCACAGAAGCAGAAGTGCCAATTACAAAAGTATTGTTTCAATATACAGATCGTGCTAATATGTATGCAGGCGGAATTCAAGGAGAATGTTTTTTTGATTTAAGTGTAAAAGCCAATAATTTTAATAAGTATTTTGCCAGACCAATTGTTTATACGGCGTCTCAAAACGGTAGACGAATGAGATCGTATTACATCATGAAAAAATTTGCAGAAAATGCAGTTGATGCAACGTATGTAAGTCAAACCCTTAATAATTTTGAAGATGTTGTTTCCATGGCATTTCTTAAAGATGATAAAATGGTGTTTTGGATAGTGAATTCCAGTGAAACTGCATATTCAGATTTTTCAATAAACATCAATAATTTGGGGTTGAAAGCAGGCATGAATATTCAACAAATTTATTGGGATGATACAGCGCTAATTACGGGTAATGAAAATAGTATAGAAGCAAATTCAGACAATCAATTTAAAGCAAATATAGCACCGCTTAGTATTAGTTATTTTATGATAGACCCAAAAGCGGCGTTATCTACAGAAAATCATCAGATTAGCAATGTAAATATATATCCAAATCCAGTTGCAGATAAATTAGTTGTTTCAGATCCAGATGCAGTATTTAACCAATTTACAGTTTATAATATAAATGGACAGGTAATTAAAAGCGGTGAAATTTCATCAGAAAAAGTTGAAATAAATACCAGTAAACTTTCTAAAGGATTTTATTTTCTAAAATTAGAAGGCATAAAAACTTCTGAAACACATAAGATAATTAAAAAGTAACATCCACTCTTATAAAATATTGGAGGCTGTCTAAAAAGGTTTAAATCTTGTCATACTGAACTTGTTTCAGTATCTTAAATTACTGGATTTCAATCTTCATCAGAATCTGAAATAAATTTAGATTGACAAATAACTTCCTTTTTAGACAACCTCTTTTTTTGAAATAGAGAAAGAGATATTTTTATTAAAATTGAGAATATTTCCCTCTTTTAGTACTCCTTGCAACATTTGTGCCTCCCATGTGATAATTGTAAAGCTTAGATTTTAATTAATTTTGAAAATATAACTCACTAATATTCAAAATATGAAAGCAAAAATTACTTTTCTCTTTTTCCTTCTTTTTACACTAACTCATTTTGCGCAATCTAATACTTGTGATAGTGCAGTAAATGACACGTTTGATGGTACAGGAGCTTTACCAACCGAATGGACAGAATACAATACTTCTGGAGATGTAACTGTTGTTTATGGAGAGTTAAAATTCAATCATAGTCAAACAATGCCTTCTGCGTATAGAACATTTTCAGCTATTTCAAACAATGTAACTTTTTCTTTTGATGTTTCTGCCTCTCGTTCTTATTCAAGTTGTCAGGTAACATTACTTTCATCTACTGGTAAGTATGTATCTACCATAGATATTGGTTCTAAGTCATCTAGTATAAAATATGCAACAAGCATTTCTGCAGGTGGTGTTCCTAGTGGTTTTACAGATGGAGCTTCAAAGGTTACTTTACAAACAAATACTATTTATGTAATTACTGCTAATATTAATTTTACTTCCAAAACAATAGATTACTATGCAAATGGTGTATTAATGGCGGCAGATGTAGCGTTTTTAGAAACTGCAACGAATGTATCTAAATTAGATATCCAGTCTTTGTTTATGTATAACAATAACGGTAATTTTAATTTTGATAATATTACTTTATCTACAACAGATGAAAACCGTTTATCCTTATCTAATGCAGTAATCAATGCTCAGAATTTATTAAATTCTGCCGTAATTGGTAGTGCTGGTGGAGAGTATTCACAAAATGATTATGATGTATTTTCAACGACTATAGAGGCAGCAGTTGTAATAGAAAATAATTGTGCTGCAAGTGAATCAGAAATAAACCAGGCAACCGCAGACTTACAAACAGCAATTTCAAATTTTGAAGCTTCTAGTAACCCGTTTGTGCAATCTGTAAGTATTAATGCACAAGATACCAAACAAGAAATTCTAATGATAGGTGCAGATATGGAACGTAATGCTGCTGCCTTACAAGATGCTCCAAATAAAGAAGAAATAGTAGATTGGCTAATAAAAGATATTCCGTTTAATACATTTAGAGTGAAGTATGATAAAACTCAAGAAATGACGGAAGGAAATGTAGATATGTTTGGTGCTTATGGAGAGCAAGTAAAAAGTATGAAAATGATTTTAGAAGTAAATCCTGAAATAAAGTTTTTTGCTACCATGAAATCAGATTATCATGGGTATAGCCAAGGAAACAGAAATAATTTACCAACATTTATTTATGATTATGATAATACAGGAGGTAATGAGTCTGGCTCAAAAGCGTATGATGGTGTTAAGTACGGAAGATTTTTAGCCGATTATGTAGAGTATATGAGCAATAATGGTGTGCCAATTACATATTTATCAACTTCTAAAGAGTGGACAGGTGTAATGACAGCTTCTAGAGCTAAAACAGCTATTGAAAGTTTAATAAGCAATTTAGCTGCTAGAAATATTGAGATGCCATTAATAATTGATTCTGGAGCATGGTCTTTAACAGGAGGTATTAAAACCATTAATACGTATGTTTCTAATAATGTAGACCAATATGTACATGCCTATTCGGCACATAAATATGGAGGAAACAATACTTGGGCTCAATATGGGAATGCGTTAAATGGTGTAAATAAAATGGGAATTAACGATGAAAGTTCTCATGGTGGTGGTGGCCAAACTACAGAAGATGAGGTGCCAATGACCAATGCACTTTCTTGGTATAAAGACAAGTGTAATAGTTATGCAGGTGGTATACAAGGAGAGTTGTTTTTTGAAGTTTTTATGAAAAATAATAACTTTAATAAGTATTACGCCAGACCAATTGTTTTTACAGCATCTCAAAACGGTAGACGTATGAGATCATATTACATCATGAAAAAATTTGCAGAAAGTGTACACGATGCTACCTATGTAAAACAGACGCTTAATAACTTTGGTGATGTAAATTCTATGGCATTTATTAAAGATAATAAATTAACCTTATGGCTAATTAATTCTAGCGAAACTACCTATTCAGATTTTTCTATAAACATTAATAATTTTGGATTGAAACAAGGCATGACTATTAAGCAAACAAATTGGCACGAAGCTGCAGCAATTACAGGAGATGAAGACCAGGTTATTGCAAACGCAGATAATCAATTTAATGTAGGTATAGCACCACTTAGTCTTACTAGTTTTGAGATAGATTTAGACGATGCATTGTCTACAGAAAAGGCTCTTGTTAATAGAGTAAACATTTATCCGAACCCGGTTTCAGATAAATTAACAATTTCAGATCCAGATACTTTGTTTAAGCAATACATCATTTATAATATGAATGGACAAGTAATGAGAAGTGGTAAAATGACAACGAATAAAGTTGGTGTTACTTTACATAATTTATCAACAGGGATTTACCTATTAAAGTTAGACGGAGACACAACTTCTGAAACACATAAAATAATTAAAAAATAAATTCAAGTTTTTTTTTAAATATAGAGCACCTTTTTTAAGGTGCTTTTTTTATAAAAACACAAATCGTAACCAATTCAATTGTATTGCCATTTTGCTATGTCTCAATCTTATTTTGGTTAGTTTGCAACATTTTCATCTCTAATTCGAGAATTATAAACTGAATACTTTTAATAATTTTGATGAAATCAATTAGCAACATTTTTTCTTCAATAAAAATAAAACGAAACATAATGAAAAAACAAAATTACATTCTTCTTCTTCTTCTTCTTTGTCTAATAAATATACAATTTGCCTTTGGACAATATCCAAATCTAATAGAAAATATTCAATTTGAAGATAATATTGATGGGACTTGGACTTTAGGGCTTAACTCAGGATCAGAAGCAACTCTTGCAAGTATTGTAGAGCCTAACTGGCAAAATGTAGATATGCCTAGAGGGAAGGTTTCTGTATCTATTGCAAATGGAATGGAGTCCGTTTATATTACAAGTGACAATAAATTTGTATTACACGCAGGCGATATATGTACTGTTAGATATTACTGTAAATCAACAGTAGCCGGATCTGTATTAAAATCTGTATTACATCGTATAGATTCTCCTGAAGGGGAGGAAACTTCTATTGATATTAGTGAGATGGATTTAAAAACATCTTGGAAAAACGAGCAATTAAATGTTACAATTCAAGAGTCTGGTACTTATGAGCTTAGGTTAAATACGGGTGCAACGGTGGCAGATTATACCTATAATAATATCTCTCTTAAAGTAAAAGATTATGAGGCTGTTGGTGCCCCTAAAATAAATTCATTTTCTATTGCAATAGAACAACAAGGAGGAGAAGGAGAACAAGGAGTTAACCAAATTATAGGACGAGTAGATGCTTATGATGCTGAAGGTGATGATTTTACTTATGAGTATAATCTTATTTATGGAAAAGGAAGCATTACACCAATTGATGAGACTTCATTTATTTACAATAAAGATGGTTTTGGCGTTGTTTATATAAAAGTAACCGTTAAAGATGTCCATGGAAATATTAGAAGTAAAATTCAAGAATATATTGTACAAGGTTTTGAAATTAGCGAACTTTATTTTAATGAAGACGTTTGGGATTTAGTAATGGAAATAAATGGATACAGTAATCATGCTTCCTTTGATTTTCCGGAGAACAATCCAGAATTACCAAATGTATTATTAATGGGGAATTCAGTATCTATAGGATATACACCTTTTGTTAGAGAACAATTAGAAGGCGTAGCCAATGTGTACAGAATTCCTGATAATGGAGGAAGCACTTTAGATATGTTTGAAAACCAAGAACTTTGGTTAGGAGATACACATTGGGATGTAATACATTTTAACTGGGGTCTTCATGATTTAAAATACTTACTTAATAATAATCTTAATTTAAACGGAACGCAAGTTGTTCCGGTAGATGAGTATGCTGTTAATATGGATTCAATTGTAAAAATATTACAACCCACAGCAGATAACCTTATTTTTGCAACTACTTCTTATGTACCATCAGGAGCAGGTGGTAGAAAACGTGGTGATGAAGTAACATACAATACAGCTGCCTTATCTGTAATGGCTAATTACCCAGAAATTCTTATTGATGACCAGTTTACAACAACATTAAACAACTTATCTGAACAAAACACAAATGATGTGCATTTTAATTTAGCAGGTCGTGAACGTCAGGGAATACAGGCTGCAGAAAAAATTAAAGAAGCATTGGCAAGTTTATCAACTAAATCAATAACAAGTGATGCCTCTAATAATTTTTATTATGTAAAAACTAAAGAGGCATTATTGGTAAAAACTAAAACAGAAATTGCAGAATTATTGATTTATAATATCAATGGTAGCGTGGTTAAAACAATAAAAAGTCCAAACAATCAAATAAGTCTTTCTGGTTTGCCTCAAGGGATATTTATTATTGTTGCAACATCTGTTGAAGGGGATGCTATCACTCAAAAAATATTAAAAAATTAGCATTTGTTTTTCGATAAATTATCGAATAGGTAAAAAACAGTTTGTATTGAACTGCCGCTAAAAAGTTAGACAGATTATTAAAAAATTAATTTATACAATGAGCTCGATATTTTATCGGGCTCATTCCATTTAATAACTGTAACACAAACCCATAATTTGTAAGTTGATTAACTTAAATTAAACTATGTTAAACAAACAAATCGGCACGAAATAGCAGTAATAATAGGTGATAAAAAATAGATTCTAATAAATGCAAATAATCTATTTTATTTAGATACCACCCATTTAGTATTAGCTCTTTTGTAATAGATACAAACAACAACTTATCTACTGGCTATTAATAAACCAACAAAATTAATGTTTACCATAATTTAGTTCTATATAAATTGATTCATCCCCAAATACTTTATTCAAACAACACATGGTTTTATGGACAAGAATACAACTCATTCTATTGTATATTATATTAGTTCAGATATTTTCTGCTTTCTCTTTTTTAAAACAGAAAAAAAAGTTATTTATGCAACTTATCTACCCTGTTATTGAGATAATTAAAATAAAAACAAACAATATCTTTATTTTGAATTTCTTACTAGATCCTAAAATTAACTTAAACAATGAAAAACGCAATATTACAACCGATATTATGCTTAGTAACAACACTTCTATCTTTATATAGCTGGACTCAAAATTCAATCAATCCAATTCTAAGGAATGTTGATGAAGGTTTTTTATATGCAGCAGATCCAGCAGCAGAAGTATACAACGGTAAAGTTTATGTTTATTGTTCTCACGATCAACCCGATGCAACGGGTTACTCTAGTATGCAAGATTATATGGTATTAGAATCCGAAGACATGATTAACTGGGTAAATCATGGTGTCGTATTAAAACCACGAGAATACTCTTGGGCTAGTGGACAAATGAACGCCCCTGATGTAGCCTATAAAGATGGTTGGTATTATTTTTACTTTCCTTATGATAAAACTCATGTAGGAGTAGCTAAAAGCCGTAATCCAGAAGGTCCATGGGAAGAGGCAGTTTCTGATAAAATTACAACTATTTTTGATCCTACAGTGTTTGTTGATGATGATGGGCAGGCGTATATTTATGGTAGTGATAACAAAGTAAATATTGGTGATGAAGGTAGGCATATCTATGGTGCCAAACTAAAAGACAATATGACAGAGTTAGACAGTGATTGGGTACGATTAACAGAGGAAACTGTAGACGAAGCTGCTCACATTTTTAAACGTAATAACATTTATTATTTAAATGCTCGTGTTGGTTCAGTTACCAAATACTGGATGTCGGATAGCCCATTGCCAAAATACGCTACTCTAGCTGGTGAGCTTGCTCCAAATGCTCCAGGTGCTCCAAATCATGCATCGGCAATTGAATTTAATGACCAATGGTACTTTTTTTATCAACGAGCAGATGTGAACAGTGGTACCTATCATCGTAGATCAGCAGGTTTTGAAAAAATGTATTTTAATGACGATGGAACAATTCAACCTATAATTTACTCTTTAGATCCAAGTTATATTAATAAAGAAGATATCGTTCCTGATTATATATATTATCCAGGTGACACTTTGTATTTTAAAAATGTTGACAATTTATTCCCTGCTGATGGGTCTGGTGTAAAAGTTGAATCAGCAGGAAATATAGGTTTTACTAAAAACCAAAACTATGTTGAATTTGATTCCATTAACATACCAACTCCTGCACAATACCTTTTAACTTTAAATGTTTCGCACAAAGTTCCTTCAAGTTATAATACAGGAATCTTACAAGTTTTTGCAAATGACACTAAAATTGGATCTCTAGAAATTAATGGTACTGGTAATTGGAATGACTTTGTTGATTATACGGGGACACTAACTACAACAGAAAGTTTAAAAAATGCTACTTTAAAGTTTCTTTTTGATGTAAACGATGATCAACTTTATCTCGGAAACTTTTTATCTGCAAAATACGAGCTAATTCCGTGTACAGAAACCAACCTAAGTAACAAAACCTTCAACCTTTCTTCCATACAAGTTACTCCTACTTTAGTTAGTGAAATTTTAAACATAAGTAACATAGAAGAAAATACTATTACTTATAAAATATACAATTTAGAAGGTAAATTATCACATCAGGGTGTTTTATTAAAAGACCACTCTGAAATAAATGTAGCGTTTTTAAAAAACGGAGTTTATTTAATTAAATTAATGAGCAACGATAATTCTTTAGTCAAAAAATTTGTTAAAATTTAACACATCCTTAAAAATTAGGAATTAAAAAACTAATCAATAACTATGGTAACATAGTTGTTAATTAGTTGTTTAATGCAAAATACCAACACCCTTTTAACACATTTATTCACCGCTTCTTATAATAAAAACTCGCCAACAGCACCCTCAAAAAACAACTTACCTATCTCTTATATAATTTTGACTTCGGTATCTTAAAAAACATTCCTGTGCTGTTTTTATTTAATAAATCATAGTAAAAATTATGTTTACTTATTTATATACCTACTTGCAACATTTATATCTCTTAAATGAGAATTATAAAATAAATGGTTTTGATAATTTTGAGGAAATCAATTAACAATATTTTTCTATTGATGATAAATTGTTAGCAGCATTTTTTCTGTTTTTTAAGAAGTCGATAGAGAAGTAAAATAACATATTAACATTATAAAATGTAAACTTATGAAAACAAAAATTACTTTTTTTCTACTACTTTTTTCACTGACTTATTTTGCACAAACCGACCCTTGTGGAAGTATACTAAATGACACTTTTGATACAGCAGGCGCTTTACCAACTGAATGGACAGAATACAGTACCACAGGAAGCGTAACAGTTGCAAATGGTAAACTAAAATTTGAGCATAGTACAGCACTACCAGGAGCGTTTAGAACACTTACTCCAATAACAAATGATGCTACTTTTTCTTTTGAGGTAAATGCTTCTCGTAACTCGGTAAACGGTCAGGTGCATTTAGTTTCATCTACAGGTAAATACCTAACGGGTTTTTCAGTAGGTAAAGGTACAGCATCTATAAAAATTGCTACTACTTTAGAAGATGGTGTTCCTGGTGGTTTTGCAGAAGGAACTCCGGTAGTAACATTAAATAAGGATACAGATTACAATATTTCTGCTAAAATAGATTTTACTACAAAAAAAGTAAATCTTTATAATGGAGGTGAGTTAGTTTATGAGGATGCTCCTTTTTTAGACGAAGCTACAGACATCGCCAAAATAGATATTCAGATATTTTATATGTATAATAATAATGGACAATTCTATTTCGATAATATTTCTTTTTTAAACGCAGCAGAAAACCGTTTAAGCTTAATGAGTAATGTAGGTTCTGCCGAAACGCAAATTTCTTCTGTAAAGGTTGGTGATAAGTATGGTCAATATAGACAATCTGATATAGATACATTTCAGGCAGCAATAAACAATGCTAAAGTAGTACTTGAAAATTGTGCTGCTAACGTTGCAGCAATAGATCAGGCTATAGCAGATATAGAAGCTGCAAAAGTAGCTTTTGAAGCTGTAAAAGTAAATGATCCTGTTTTAAAAATGTATTCAGGTTATGGTTTTTCAGGCGAAGAACACCAAATTTATTGTGGGTATTATAATGGAGGGCTAGGAGTATACGAAGATTGGGCGGTATCTTTTAAATTAGAAAAAGGATATATGGCAACTTTTGCACAAGACGTTAATGGTTTAGGTGTTAGTAAAGTATATGTTGCACAAGATAATGATTTAGCTATTAATTTACCAGAAGCGCTACAGAAATCAATTTCATTTATACGTGTGAGCCCTTGGTTTCCAGTTGGTAAAAAAGGAAGTTTAGGAAATACAAAATGGACTACTGCAGATACCTATAATGTGACCTGGCATTATAACTGGACCTTAGCGGCATCTGATAAAAATTCAGGAACGCAATTTGTGCCAATGTCTTGGACTAAATCTAATAATAATGCCTATATAGAAAAGATGGAAGAGATTGGAAAAGATATGACCTTAAATCACCACATGGCATTTAATGAACCCGATAACTCAGATCAATCTAACTTAACGGTAGCACAAGCTTTAGAAGCCTATCCAAAACTATTGGCTTCTGGTCTTAGAATTGGTGCTCCAGGTGTAGAGAATATACAATATAGTGCAAATAACGATTCATTTAATGATGATGCTTGGATTAAAGAATTTATGGATTCTTGTGTAGTACGTGGTTATCGTGTAGATTTTATTCCAGCACATGATTATGTTCGTCGTTCAAAATCTACTTTTATAGAGCGATTTAAAGCGCTTCATGATAGATATAATCTTCCAATATGGGTAACAGAATACAACTATGGAAACCCAAATATGGGATCTGCAAATATTACCCAAGAAAAGGGGTATAATAATATAAAAAGCTTAACAGAAGCTCTAGAAGAGACAGACTTTATAGAGCGTTACAATTGGTATTATTTCTTCGGGCAAGCTACTGGTATAGGTGGTATGACGGATGGTCAACTAAATATTACAGGACAATTTTATAGAGATCTAGAATCTCCTGCACCTTCATACATTCAAGAAGTATATGAGCAAGGGGTAAACTTAGCAGTAAGCAATTTCGAGAAATCTAATGTTGGTCTTTATCCAAACCCAGTAACAGGTCGTTTATTAACTATTAAGTACACAGAACCTTCTTTATATACAAATGCAATTGTTACGATATATAATGTGTACGGTAAAGAAGTTTTAACCAAATCAAATGGAGCTAATCAAGTAGATGTTTCTCATTTAAGCAGTGGTGTTTATTTAGTTCAAATTGTATCTGGTGATATAAAAACGACTAAAAAAATTATCATTTCTAGTCAAAACTAAAACTTAATAAAATGAGAAATTTACTAAAGTTAATAGTCTTTTTATTCACTTTCTATGGATTTTCACAAACAAATCCATGTGGAACAATACTAAATGATACGTTTGATGAAGCAGGTGCATTACCAACCGAATGGACAGAATATAATACTACAGGTAGTGCAACTTTTGCTAGTGGTAAGTTAAAATTTGAACATAGTACAGATCAGCCATCAGCATACAGAACTTTTAACGCTATTTCAAATAAAGTAACGCTTTCTTTTGATGTATCTGCCAGTCGTTCTTATGCAAGTTGTCAGGTAAATTTAATCTCGGAAACAGGGCAATATTTAGCTACGCTTGATGTTGGTTCTAAATCTGCAAGTATACAATATGCAACAACCATTTTAGAAGGTGTTCCTGGTGGTTTTACTAATGGATCTCCAGAGATAACTTTACAAACAAACACCTTTTATGCAATTAATGCAAACATCAATTTTACTACCAAAACAATAGATTATTATGTAGATGGTGTATTAATGGCGGCAGATGTTCCGTTTCTAGAACCAGCAAATAATATTGCTAAAGTAGATATTCAATCATTATTTATGTATAATGATAATGGACAATTCCAATTCGATAATATTTATTTTTTAAGTGTAGATGAAAACCGTTTAAACTTAATGAGTAGTGTTAGTGTATCAGAAACCTTGCTTTCTGCAGTTTCTATTGGAGTTAATTACGGGCAATATCCGCAAACAGCAGTAGCTACTTTTCAAACAGTATTAAATGAAGTAAAAACAGTACTTGCAAATTGTGAGGCGACTTCTGCAGCAGTAGATCAAGCTTTGGCAGATTTACAAGCAGCAAAAGTAGTTTTTGAGGCTACAAAAAAAGATGATCCTGTTCTTGAAATTTATTCAGAATATGATTTTTCTGGTGATATGCACGAAATATATTGTGGTTTCTACAACGGTACTTTAGCTGCATACGATAACTGGGCAGTTTCATTTACCTTAGATAAAGGATATATGGCAACTTTTGCAGAAGATGTAAACGGCACCGGTGTAAGTAAGGTATATGTAGCGGCAGACCACGATTTAAGAATTAATCTTCCTGCAGAATTACAAAAGAAAGCTTCATTTATTCGTGTTTCTCCTTGGAGAGATGTTCATAAAAAAGGACTTGCAGGTGGAGGTACTGATGTTGCTGTTGCTTTAAATAACTCTTGGTATTACAATTGGAGCAATACTGGTGAAAATTTAGGAGAAATTGAATTTGTACCCAACCAATGGTCTGGTGGTTCCATCTCAAAATCGGTTAGTTTAGGTGAAAGAATGGATATTTCGCATCATATGGCTTTTAACGAACCAGATAATGATGACCAATCTAATATGACAACAGATAAGGCTATAGAAAAATATGAGTTGTTGCTAGCATCTGGTTTACGTTTGGGCTCTCCTGCAAATACAGATGGAGCAAAAGGAGCTACTTGGCGTAATGAATTTATGGAGAAAGCAGAAGCAAAAGGTTTACGTGTAGATTATATAGTAGTACATTATTATAAAAAAACATCTCCAGCTAATTTTTACAATTGGCTAAAAGCAATTCATGACAAATGGCAACGTCCAATTTGGATTAAAGAATTTAATTATGGCGCTCCATGGGTGTCTAATAAACCAGTAGACATTCAAGCTTCTAGTGATGGGTTAGAATCTTATATAAATATGTTAGATGATACTAGCTTTGTAGAGCGTTATTCTGTATTTACTTGGCAACCAGATAATGCAGAGCGTTTTACCTTTTTTACAGTACGTAGACCTATAGAATTAAATGTTTCTGGCATTATGTATAGAGACCATGTTTCACCTGTTGCGTATACCCAAGAAGTATATGAACAAGGTGTAAACTTAGCGGTAACAAGTTTTGAGAAATCTAATATTAGACTTTATCCAAACCCAATAACAGGTAAAGAGCTTACTATTAATTATGCAGCATCTTCAATAACAAACAATGTTGTTGTAAAAATATTTAATGTCTACGGAAAAGAGGTTTTTAAGAAAACAAATACTCCAAAGCAAATAGATGTTTCTAGTTTAAGTAATGGCGTTTATTTGGTTCAGATGATTTCTGGAGATAAAAAAATTAACAAAAAAATTATAATAACCAATCAATAATAAAACCTAACAAGATGAAAAATTTACTAAAATTTATAGTCATTTTATTTAGTTTCTATGGATTTGCACAAACAGATCCTTGTGGAAGTGTTATAAATGATACTTTTGATACTGCAGGTGCATTACCAACCGAATGGACAGAATACAATACTTCAGGAAGCGTTACAGTTGCTAATGGTAAACTAAAGTTTGAACATAGTACAACAATGCCATCTGCATACAGAACACTTACTCCTGTAACAAGTAATGCTGCTTTTTCTTTTGATGTAAATGCTTCGCGTAACTCTGTAAATGGGCAGGTTCATTTAGTTTCATCAACAGGTAAACATCTTACAAGTATATCAGTAGGTAAAGGTACGGCATCCATTAAAATTGCAACTGTAATGGAAAATGGAGTTCCAGGTGGTTTTGCAGATGGAACACCTGTAGTAACCTTAAATAAGGATACAGATTACAGTATTTCTGCTCAAATTAATTTTACAACTAAAAAAGTAAATCTTTATAATAAAGGAGAATTGGTTTATGAAGGAGCTCCTTTTTTAGAAGAAGCAGAAGACATTGCTAAAATAGATATTCAATTATTGTATATGTATGCAAACAATGGGCAATTCTATTTCGATAATATTGCCATACTTAATGCCAGTGAAAACCGCATACTTTTACAAGGAACTGTAGGTGCTGCAGAAACTTTAATTTCTACTGCAGTTGTAGGTGAAAAGTATAATCAATACTCTCAATCTGGGGTAGATGCTTTTCAAACAGCAATAACCAACGCTAATATAGCACTTGCAAACTGTGAAGCTACTTCTGCAACATTAGATGCTGCTTTGGCAGATTTACAAGCAGCAGAAGTTGCTTTTGAAGCAACTAGAGTAAATGATCCTGTACTTAAAATTTATTCTGAATATGATTTTTCTGGTACAGAGCATCAAATGTATTGTGGTTATTATAATGGTACTTTAGGAGATTACGACAATTGGGCGGTTTCTTTTACATTAGATAAAGGCTATATGGTAACTTTTGCTGAAGATGTAAATGGTACTGGAGTAAGTAAAGTATATGTTGCTCAAGACAATAATTTAAGAATTAATCTTCCGGCAGTATTACAAAAAACGGCTTCTTTTATTCGTGTTTCTCCATGGAAAGATGTACTTAAAAAAGGAATGGGCGCTAAAGGAGATGCTGTTGTTGCAGCATTAAATACTTCTTGGCATTACAACTGGGGTAATGATGGTGAAGCAATTGGAGATGCAGAGTTTGTACCAAACCAATGGGGCGGAGGCTCTATTGATAAACCTATAAGCCTTGGGAAAAGAATGGATATTTCACATCACATGGCTTTTAACGAGCCAGATAATGATGATCAATCTAATATGACTACTGATAAAGCTATTGAAAAATATGAGCTTTTATTAGCTTCTGGTTTACGTTTAGGTTCTCCTGCAAATACAGATGGTGCAAGAGGAGAAACTTGGCGAAATGAGTTTATGACCAAGGCGGAAGCAGCAGGGTTACGTGTAGATTATATGGTGGTTCATTATTATAAAAAAACAACACCAGCCAATTTTTACAATTGGTTAAAAAAGATTTATGATAAATGGCAACGTCCAATTTGGATTAAAGAATTTAATTATGGTGCAACTTGGGTTTCTAATAAGCCAACTACAAACCAAGCAGCTAGCGATGGTTTAGAATCGTATCTTAATAAATTAGATGAAACAGATTTTATAGAGCGTTACGCAGTATTTACTTGGCAACCAGATAGCGAAGTATACTCATTAATGTCAGTAAGATATCCTGTAACATTAAGTATTTCTGGAGAAATGTATAGAGACCATGTTTCGCCTGTAGCATACACACAGGAAGTGTATGAGCAAGGTGCAAATTTAGCGGTAGGAGATGCTGAGGTTGATGCTAAAGTTTTAGTATACCCAACAATTGTAGATAACGGAATCTTAAACATAAAGTATTCAGAAGAGTTTGCTCAAAATAATGTAGCATTAACTTTTTACAATACCATGGGGCAGCAAGTTAAAAAAGTTACTGGTTTAAAGTCTAGAATAAATGTGAGTGAATTGTCTAATGGATTATATATTATTAAGATAAAATCTGATTTAGGAACAAGTACAAAGAAAATTATTATTCAATAAAACCTAAAATAAATAGCTAAAAAGTTTCAGAAAAGCTATTAAGATATAGTCTAAAAAGAGGCGAAATTAACGACTAAAAATGTTATTAATTTTGCCTCTTTTGTTTTGAAAATATACCTTTTAAAAGGTCAGAATAAAATTCTAGTAACTTTTTGTAATCATAAATTAGAAGTGTTTACTATTTGTTTAAACCTTAAGTGAATTAGACAAAAGTGTCTTGTAACCTCTTGTAATCACTACAATTTACCAAAATGCAACATTTGTAGTTATTTGATGCAACAATAGTCTCCAACATTAGAATCTAATATTTTTATATTTGAATTTAGTTCTAGAAATAACCACTCTAGAAAACTTGAATATAAAACTAGCAAAATGAAACGATCGCTTATAGGTGAAATCATACCCCTTATTTTTTTGATAAGTGTCTTTTCCTGTAAAAAAGTAGACCAAAAAATTACTATTCAGTCGTTGTTAAATGAAATGGTAAGTAGAGAGCATATTGCTCAGTTTCCAGAAACTAATTTTAGATTAAAACAAGAAAGTAGTTATAATAGAGCTTCTGTAAATCCTACAGATTCTGTTGGATGGTTCAACAATAAAGATCATAATAACAATAACAAAGACCATAATTTTATTCGTGTTGAAGAAATAAACGGACAAAAAGAATGGGTACTAATGGATCACAAAGGTGCTGGCGCAATAGTGCGTACTTGGATGCCTTTTAAAAATGCTCAAAAACCAAGCACAAACAGTATTATTAAATTTTATTTAGACGGTTCAGACACTCCAGCCTTAGAAGGAAATATGTTAGATTTATTAAACGGAGACGGATTAATTCCTTTTCCGTTAGCGCATAAATCATTGCGTTCTGCAGTTTCTTTTTTCCCAATTCCGTATGCAAAGAGTTGTAAAATTACAGTTACAGAACGTCCTTTTTTCTATCAATTTACCTACAGAGAATACCCTGCTGAAACAGCTATAAAAACGTTTACATTAGAAGATTATCAACAAGCAAAATCAGCAATAGAAGAAGTTGCAACAACACTTTTGCAATCAGAAAATAAAAATGAGTTTGAAAACGCTACAGATTTTCATCAACTAAAACCAAATGAAGAAAAAGTTTTTGAGCTTCAAAAAGGAACAGCTGCTATAAAAAACCTTGCTTTAAAATTAAAAAGTTATCAAGATTCTACAGTTACACGTGGGGTTGTTATCAAAATAAATTTTGATGGAAAAGAAACAGTTTGGTCGCCAATTGGCGATTTTTTCGGAACAGGAGTTGGTTTACATCCTTTTAAAGGTTGGTACAGAACAGTAGCAGAAGATGGTACGTTGTCTAGTAGATGGGTAATGCCCTATCAAAAAGAAGCAAAAATTACCATTCTTAATTTGGGTACAACAGCTATCGATTTTAAGCTAAAAACCAAAGTAGAAACTTGGCAATGGGATGAGAACTCTATGTATTTCCATGCAGGTTTTCGTCAGCAATATCCTGTAGCAACACGTCCTTTTTCAGATTGGAATTACATCACCATAAAAGGTAGAGGAGTTTATGTAGGAGATGCACTTACGGTAATGAATCCGGTTAAAAAATGGTGGGGAGAAGGAGATGAAAAAATTTATGTAGATGGAGAAAAGTTTCCATCTATTTTTGGTACCGGAACCGAAGATTATTATGCGTATTCATGGGGAGGAATCAGTACAGATTTCTATGAACATCCATTTCATGCACAACCTCGTAGCAATGTGTACAACAAGTTCAACAGAAAAACTACCAACGAAAGAAACACTCAAGGCTATAGCACAGAAACAAGAACGAGAGCTTTAGACGGAATGCCTTTTAGTAGTTCTTTAAAACTAGATATGGAAGTGTGGAGTTGGGTAGATTGTGACATGCAATACACATTGGGAATGTATTGGTATGGAGATGCAAATTCTACAGCCAACGTAAAACCTGTGCCAGAACAAGTTTTAATATTACCAAGTTGGTAATCTTTAATAATGCTTAAAAACGAATTTTATATAAATAAATTTTAGAATGAAAAATAGGGTAAAGTTTCTATTGATAATTGCAATTGCTGCCGTTTCTTTTACAAGTTGTAAAACCGTAAAAGAAAATAAAACGGCTTCTATAACTGAAAATAAGGAAGTAGCAAAAAAGCCGAATATCATTTATATTTTAGCTGATGATTTGGGTTATGCAGATATCGGACCTTACGGTCAGACTAAAATTAAAACACCAAATTTAGATAAAATGGCGGCTGAGGGAATGATTTTTACTAATCATTACTCGGGTTCTACAGTGTGCATGCCATCTCGAGCAAGTTTGTTAACGGGTTATGATCAAGGACATGCAACAGTAAGAGGAAATCCAGTTTGGACCAATAGTGGGGAACCTGTCAATTTAAAAAGACATGAAAAAACAGTTGCCAACGAGCTTAAAAAAGTAGGGTATAAAACGGCTATTTTAGGTAAATGGGGTTTATCCGAAGGAAATACCAATGGTAATTTTCCATCAGAACATGGGTTCGATTATTTCTTAGGATACAAAAAACATGCACAAGCGCATCATTATTATGCAGACACGCTTTATTTGAATAATGATCCTTATGTTTTGGAAGGAAACAAGCCTTTATTAAAACAAGGAAAATATACACACGATATATTTGCAAACGAAGCACTAAGTTATATTGAAAGAGAAAAAGACAATCCGTTTTTTCTTTATATGGCATTAACATTACCACATTTAGAAATTACAGTTCCAGAAGATTCTAAAAAACAATATCTAGACTTAGGATGGCCAAAACGTAAAATGAATACAACAGGGCATTACAAAAATGACCCCGAAGGAAATACTAGTTATGCAGGTATGGTTTCTCGAATGGATAGAGATATTGGACGATTATTAGACAAGTTAAAAGAATTAGGAATTGATGATAATACCATTGTTTTCTTTTCTAGTGATAATGGCCCAGAATTTGAAAAAAGAGACAAATTTTTTAACAGTAATGGAGATTTAAGAGGTGGTAAACGCGAGTTGTATGAAGGCGGAATTAGAGTTCCTTTAATTGCGAGATATCCTGGTAAAGTTGCTCCATCAACTAAAAGTGAACACATTTCTGCTTTTTGGGATTTCTTACCAACAGTTTGCGATATTGCAGGTGTTACACCAGAAAATAAAGACATCAACGGGATTTCTTTTGCACCAGAATTGTTAGGGAAAAGAAAAGATCAAAAAGAACACGAATATTTATATTGGGAGTTTAACGAGCGTCAAGGACCAATTCAAGCTATCAGACAAGGAGATTGGAAATTAGTTTGGTTGTTAGAAAAAGAACCAGAATTATACAATTTGTCAACAGACCTTGGCGAACAGAATAATCTGGCAAAACAAGAACCAGAGAAGTTAAAGGAAATGCTTTCAATATTAAAAAATGTAAGAACAGAAAATGCAGAGTTTCCTTTAGAAACAAGAGCATTAGCAATTAAAAAAAGAGAAAATAAAAAATAAAATTATAGATAAAATGAGTAAATATAGCTATCAATTATTAGTAGTTTCGATATTAATTTTTTCCGCTTGTAGTTCTTCTAAAGTAAAAAAAGAAGAAGGAAATGTAGTTGCTAAAAAGCCTAATATCATTTACATTTTGGCAGATGATTTAGGGTATGGAGATGTAAAAAGTTTTAATCCAGAAAGTAAAATACCAACGGTTCACTTAGATGATATGGCGTCTAACGGTGTAATGTTTACAGATGCGCATACTTCTTCTGCGGTTTGTACACCAACTAGATACGGTATTTTAACAGGGCGTTATAATTGGAGAAGTCGCTTAAAAAGTAGCGTAATTGGTGGGTATTCAAAATCGTTAATAACGCCAAATCGTGTTACTGTTGCAGATATGTTAAAAACACAAGGTTATACTACTGCATTTATTGGTAAATGGCACATGGGTTGGGATTGGGCTTTTAATAGCGAAGTAAAAGATAATATAAATAATTTGCATACAATTCAGGATGTAAATTATACAGCACCCATTACAAATGGGCCATCTACACATGGTTTTGATTATTCCTTCGGATTTTGTGGTTCTTTAGACATGCCTCCTTATGTGTATGTAGAAAATGACATGCCAACAATGGTGCCTACAAAAATGACTGTTAATAAAGATGCAAAAGGAACTTGGAGAAGAGGGCCAACGTCAGATGATTTTGTACACGAAACAGTTTTACAAGATTTAACAGATAGAGCAATTACGTATATTGATGAAAAAGCGAAAGGTGAGGAACCTTTCTTTTTATATCTGCCTTTACCAGCACCCCATACACCTATTTTACCTCCAGCAGAATTTGTTGGAAAAAGTAATACCAACTTGTATGGAGATTTTGTAATGCAAGTAGATGATGTAGTAGGTCAAATTAGAAAAAAATTAAAAGATTTAGGGATTTCAGAAAATACATTGTTGGTTTTTACCAGTGATAATGGCTGTTCTCCAAAAGCAAATTTTAAAGAATTAGAAGCATTTGATCACGATCCTAGTTATGTGTTTAGAGGAATGAAATCTGATATTTATGAAGGCGGACATCGCGTACCTTTTATTGTTGAATGGCCAAATCAAGCTTCAAAAAATAGTAGTACAGATAAAACAATTGGTACTACAGACTTTTTTGCAACCTGTGCAGAAATTGCGGGTTATAAAATGAAAGATTCGGAAGGAGAAGATAGTTACAGTATGTTGTCTCTTTTAGAAGGAAAAAACGAAAATGAAATAAGAGAATATATTGTGTACCATTCTATAGACGGAGATTTTTCGATAAAACATGGCGATTGGAAATTATGTACAACACCAGGTTCTGGTGGATGGAGCTATCCGAGAGCAAACGATATAAAAAAGCAGCAATTAGATTTACCAGCAATGCAGTTGTTTAATCTTAAAAATGATATCGGAGAAACTACAAACTTAATTGCTAGCAATCCGGAAAAAGCTGCTGAGTTAAAAGCTGCGCTTAAAAAATTAATTTTAGACGGTAGAAGTACCAACGGAGCAATCCAAACCAATGAAGGAATGGAAGGCTGGAAACAAATTGAAAAGATAATTAACTAAATAGAATCATGAAAAAAATAAGCTGTTTAATTTTTTTATTATCACTAATAAGCAATATTTCTATTGCTCAAAACCCAATTTTACATAAAAAAGACACTGGCTTTATTTACGCTGCAGATCCAGCTGCAGAGGTTTTTAATGATAAAGTTTATGTATATACTTCTAGAGATGTAGAGAATGCGGTAGGCTATAGTACTATGCAAGATTATGCGGTTTTAGAATCATCAGATTTAAAAACATGGATTAATCACGGTGTTGTATTGAAACCACGTGAATATAGTTGGGCTCATGGGCAAATGAATGCGCCAGATGTTGCTTATAAAAACGGCTGGTATTATTTTTATTTCCCATACAACAAAACGGATATTGGTGTTGCAAAAAGCCGCACTCCAATAGGTCCTTGGGAAGAAGCGGTGTCGGATAAAATTACAACCATTTTCGATCCTACTGTTTTTGTAGATGATGATGGACAAGCTTATATTTATGGAAATGACGGTAAAGTAGATATTGGAGCACCTGGACGACATATTATGGGCGCAAAGCTAAAAGATAATATGATTGAATTAGATGGACCTTGGGTGCAACTGAGTAAAGAACCTGTAAATGAAGCGGTGCATGTTTTTAAAAGAAATGATACCTATTATTTTCATGCTAGAGTTGGTAAGGTTACAAAGTATTGGATGGCAGATTCGCCATTACCACAATTTGCTACTTTAAAAGGAGAATTAGCACCAGATGCACCTAATGCACCAAATCATGCATCGGTTATTGAGTTTAAAAATGAATGGTATTTCTTTTATCACCGAGGTGATGTAAATGAAGGTTCTTATCATAGAAGGTCTACTTGTTTCGATAAAATGACTTTTAGAGAAGATGGCACTATTGAACCAATCATTTATACTTTAGAAAAGAAATAAAGAAATTATAAGAAAAACGAATCAACTATGAAAAAAATGAATAACCTAAAATATATGAATAAAGATATTCTGTACGTCTGTCTAAGCTTTTGTTTTTTGTTGCTTTTAAGTAATTGTGATAAAAAAGTAGAAGAAGCATCATCACTTAAATTGTGGTATAATCAACCTGCAGATGCAACGGTTAAAGATTTTACCAAACCAACAAAAGATGATCCAGAATGGTTAAAATCACTTCCTTTAGGAAATGGATCTTTAGGAGCTATGGTTTTTGGAGGCGTCAATAAAGAACGTATTCAGTTAAATGAAGAAAGCATGTGGTCTGGTAGTGTAGATGATAATGACAACCCAGAAGCATTGCCTGCACAAGCAGAAATTCGCAGATTCTTGTTTGCCGGAAAATATAAAGAAGCTACGGAGTTAACTAAAAAAACACAGATTGCTAAAGGAGCAGGTTCTGGTTTTGGTAAAGGTGCCAATGTACCTTTTGGTAGTTTTCAAACGTTGGGGGATTTATGGATTGATTTTGATTCACAAAGCGAGTATCAAAATTATCATAGAGAATTAGATTTAGAAAACGCAACGGTTAATGTGAGCTATACACAAGATGGTGTAGAGTACAAAAGAGAAATATTTGTAAGTCACCCAGATCAAGTAATGGCAATTAAATTTACAGCGAATAAACCTGGTAAAATTTCTTTTACAAGTTCATTAACTAGACCAGAAAGATATCAAGTATCTTCTAAAGCTGATCAATTAATCATGCAAGGAGCACTTTCTGATGGTAAAGATGGAGATGGTTTAAAATACATGGCGCGCTTATCAGCTTCTAATAAAAATGGAGAAGTAAACTATAGCGATTCAACTTTAGTAGTTAAAAATGCAGATGAGGTAACTTTATATTTAACGGCATCAACAGACTATGTTTTAGAATATCCAACGTACAAAGGAAGAGATTTTGAAAACTTAACAGAAACGTATTTACAGAAAGGAAAAGACTTAGCGTATAACGAGCTTTTAAATCGTCATGTAAAAGATTATCAAAAATATTATAGTAGAGTAAATTTAAAATTAACAAAAGAATTAGATACAATTCCTACAGATGTAAGAGTTGAGAATTTTAAACAAAAACAATCAGATTTACATTTGGTAGAATTGATGTTTCAATACGGTAGATACTTGTTAATTTCATCTTCTAGACCAGGATCTTTACCTGCTAATTTACAAGGAATTTGGGGAAACAAAGTACAATTACCTTGGAACGGAGATTACCATACAGATGTAAATGTACAGATGAATTATTGGTTGGCAGAAACGGCTAATTTAGGAGAAATGCATTTACCACTTTTCGATTTAATGAGTTCTATACAAAAGCCAGGTGGAAAAACAGCAAAAGTGCATTATGACGCTAGAGGTTGGGTGGTGCATCCTATAACCAATGTTTGGGGTTATACTTCTCCAGGAGAAAAATCTAGTTGGGGAATGCATGTTGGTGGTGGTGCTTGGTTAGCAACACATATTATGGAACATTATTACTTTACGTTAGATAAAGAATTCTTGAAAAAAGAATTCCCAGTTCTTAAAGGTTCTACGCAGTTTTATATGGATTGGTTAATACCGAATCCTAAAAATGGAGAATTGGTTTCCGGACCTTCAGTGTCTCCAGAAAACACCTTTTTTGCACCAGACGGTAGTAAAACTCAAATTTGTATGGGACCTGCACATGATCAACAAGTTATTTGGCAATTGTTTAAAAATTATATTGATGCAGCTACTGCTTTAGGTGAAAATGATGAATTTTTACAACAAGTAAAAAGCGCACAAAAACAACTGACTGGGCCAAAAATTGGTTCTGATGGTAGATTGATGGAATGGGACGAAGAGTTTAAAGAAAAAGAACCAGGACACAGACATATTTCTCACCTTTTTGCTTTGCATCCAGGATATCAAATTGATATAAATAACACACCAGAATTAGCCAAAGCAGCAAGAAAATCGTTAGATGTTAGAATTCAGCATGGTGGTGGACATACGGGTTGGAGTTCTGCTTGGTTAATCAACCAATATGCACGATTAGGTGACGGAGAAAATAGTGAGGTTAGTTTACATAAATTGATGTCAAAAAATATCAGTCCAAATTTATTTGGCTTACACCCACCTTTTCAAATTGATGCGAATTTTGGAGCAACTGCCGGAATCGCAGAAATGCTAATGCAAAGTCAGTCTGGAGTTATTAATTTATTACCAGCAGTTCCTAAAAGTTGGGCAAGTGGATCTGTAAAAGGATTGTCTGCAAGAGGAGGATTTGATGTAGATATTACATGGGAATCAGGAAAGTTAACCGCTGTTAAAATATTCTCTAAAGCAGGCGGAATTTGTAAAGTTCAGTACAAATACCAAGTTATTGAAATTGAAACAGAAGAGAATCAAGTATATCAACCAAAATTTTAAAAAAAAGATGAAAAATAGCTATGGTTCCTTTAAATTAATAGTATTACTAGTTGTTATTTTCTTTTCCTGTGATAAAAAACAAGAGCAAAAAAGTAAACCGAATATCATTCTTATTTATGCAGATGATTTAGGTATTGGAATGTTAGGTCATGAAGGGCAAAAAATTATAAAAACGCCTCACATAGATCAATTAGCTTATGAAGGAATGCGTTTTAAAAATTCGTATTCTAGCATGCTTTGTGCACCTTCTAGAGCTTCTTTAATTAGCGGTAAAACAGATACACACGCAACAGCTTTTGAAATATCTAAAGGTGGAATTTATAAAAAAGCAGGACAAGAAAATTTCTCTCCAGAAGAAATTGAAGCTAAAATCAATAAGATTCTAACCCCTATTCCAGAAGAAGATTTATTTTTAGGAGAAGTTGCTCAAAAAGCAGGCTATGTTACAGCGCAATACGGAAAATTAGAATGGGGATTTGCAGCTACACATCAGCAAATGAACAGACATGGCTGGGATCATTATTTTGGTTATTTAGACCATGTAAGAGCACACGGATTTTATCCTCCTTATTTATTCGGAAATCAAGGCCTGATAAAAATTACAGGTAATACGCTATTAAACTGTGCAAAATCTATAGAACCAGAAACTCCAGAAGCGTATAAAGAGCGATGGGATATGACAGGTAAAAAAACCTACTCGCAAGATATTTTTATGGATAGTATTACCACATTTATTAGAAAAAATAAAGACAAACCATTTTTCTTGTATTTCCCTACACAATTACCACACGGACCAGTTTCTATACCTAAAGTTCATGACGATTATATAAACGACAGTAGATTAACTCAGATAGAAAAAGAGTATGCTTCTATGGTGAAGTTATTGGATGATAATGTCGGTGAAATTATGGAAGAGCTGAAAAAAAATGGATTAGACGACAATACCATCGTAATTTTTTCTGCGGACAACGGACATGAAATTTATTATGCAAAAGAAGGACGAATAGATAAAAAATACACCAATAGATATACAAAACAGCGTTTTGATGATTATGATAGAAAATATTATAGTGAATTAGCAGGTGATGTTTTTGACGGAAATGGAGGAAGAGCGGGGATTAAGCGAAGTAATTTACAAGGCGGTATTAATGTTCCGTTAGTTGTAAGATGGCCTAATAAAATAGCAGCAAAAAGTGTCAGTAAACGCTTGGTTGCGGGTTATGATATTTTACCAACGGTTGCAGAAATTACTGGTTTTTCTAAAGAATTAAAAGTAGATGGAGTTTCTTTTTATGATGAATTATTAGGAAAAAAATCTAAAGCTGAACATGATTATGTAGTGTTTTCTTCCTTTATAGGACCAACGTTAATTACAAATGATGGATGGAAAATTAGATATTATTATAATAAAAAAGCCTTTAATTTATATTATTTACCAGAAGATTTTAAAGAAGAAAATGATCTATCAATAGAACATCCAGAAAAATATAATTCATTAAAAAAAATGCTTTTAGAAGCTTGTGATGGTGATTACAACAATGGTTTTTTTAAATGGGCAAAAATTATAAACATTAAGGAGTAATAAACTAAAAAAATAAAAACATGATTACAAAAAAAGTTTTTAAGCTGATGTTAATTATGTGTTGGCTGTTTCTTTTAAATGGAAACTCGTATGCACAAGAAACAAAAGACAAATATGATGGAAGCTGGGAATCTCTTCAGAAAATGGAAGTTCCTGCTTGGTTTGATGATGGTAAAATAGGAATTTTTATCCATTGGGGACCTTATTCTGTTATTGGTCATAGAAAAGGAGATAGAGGTTATGCAGAACATGGACCAAAGATTTTATACGAAGATCCAGCCTATTATTATCCGTATATGAAAGAGCGTTGGGGAGCAAATCCACCAGAATTTGGATATAAAGATATTATTCCAGAATTTAAAGCAGAAAACTGGAATCCAGAAGAATGGGCTGAACTATTTGCAGAAGTAGGTGCAAAATATGTAGTGTTAACAGCAGAACATCATGATGGTTGGGCAAATTGGGATTCTGATTTAACGCCATGGAATTCTGTAGATATGGGGCCAAAAAGAGATATTGTTGGAGATTTAGGAAAAGCGGTTAGAGAAAAAGGTTTAAAATATGCGCCTTCGTATCACAGAGAAAGACATACTGGTTTTTTTGCAACAAAAAAATATGTGGTTAATGCTGATCCAAGAGCAGATATTGTAGAAGAAATAAAACGCATGCCAAAAGCAAAATTACTTTACGGACCTTTTACTTATAGCAAAGAGTTTGTAGATGATTATGTTGCACGTTGGAAAGAAATTCAAGATAAATACCAACCAGATTTTTTATGGATTGATGATATTCCAATTTTTACAAGAGATGGAAACAATGCTGCTAAAGGACAGTTTAAACCAGAAATTCAATATTATTATGATCAGTTACGATTAATGATTACTGATTTTATGAATAATGGAGCTGCACATGGTCAAGAAGTGTATTTGAACAACAAAGGAGGAAATAGAAACTGGCCAGATGGTGTTGGTGCTTTAGAGAAAGACAATTTAAGATTAAAAGTAATCGGTCCAAAATGGCAAAGTTGTACCACTTTTGGTACTTCATTTGGATATTTAGCAGCAGAAGAAGACCCAAATTATCCACATAAAAAGAAATCGGTAGAAGAGGTTATTCACGAAATGGTAGAAATTATTAGTCGTAATGGAAACTTTTTAATAAATATTGGACCAAAAGCAGATGGAACCATTCCTGCATGGCAAGTAGAACGTTTAAAAGCAATGGGTGCTTGGTTAAAAATAAATGGAGAAGCTATTTATGATTCTCGTTATTGGAAAATAACACATCAAGACAACGAAAACTTATCTTTTACAACAAACGGAAAAAATTTATTTGCAATTAAAACAACTAAACCTTTAAAATCATTTGTAATTGAAGGAACTAAAGGGTGGAAAAAAAGAGATGTAAAAGCAGTTTCCTTATTGGGGAGTGATGCAGAAGTTAAATATAAAATGACTTCAAAAGGACTTTTTATTACGCCTCCAAAAAACTTAGGTAAAACTACCTATGCTTGGTCTTTTAAAATAGAAACTAAAAAAGAGCAACATCATGCTAATGTAATTCAAAAAGACGCTTCAAAAGCACTAAAAGGAACCAAAAAAGTAGATTTAGACGGGTTTGATAAAGATTAAAAAAACACCCAGAAAAGTTAGCTAAGTTAATAAACTTATTTGAAAAATATGTAGACGATTATAGAACTAGGACAGGGAAAAAATTACTAATGATAGTAAAATTGATATTAGAAAACATAATAAAATCAAACATTAAAAATAAAAGAACATGAATATACATAAGTTTGCAATAATTGCATTGTTAATAAGTTTAAATTTTAGCTGTAAGAGTAAAATTATAACACCTAAAACACCTCAGAATACGTATTCAAATAAAATGAAATTAGAATATATAGGTGTTGCTGCAGAGCATAAAGGCATGCATGTTTGGGGTTCTTCTCCTGTAATAGACAAAGAGGGTAAAGTGCATTTGTTTGCAGCACAATGGTCTATGGATACTCAAAAAGATTTTAGTGGCTGGTTTAAAGATTGTGAAATAGGGCATTATGTTAGTGATAGTCCAGAAGGTCCTTTTAAATATGTTGGTGTTGCGGTAGCAGATAAAGATGGGTTATTTAATTCACCACACAATCCAACAGTTAATTATATTGATGGTAAATATGTGCTAAATTTTATTGTAAATGAAAACAATAAATTAAAAACACAACGTATTGTAATGTATGTAGCAGATGATCTTAATGACACCTGGAAACCCGCAAAAGGAGCAGAAGCAGACGGAACAATTTTAAGAAAACCCAAAGATTCAACAATATGGAATTATAAGGCAATATTAGGGGTTTCTAATCCGTCGTTAATAAAGTTTAAAGGCAAATATATGTTGTATCATAAATCGGTTATTCCTAGGGAAAAAAGAGGAGGAGCATATACATACGGAGTTGCAGTAGCAGATAAATTAGAAGGACCTTATGTTATTCAACCCAAAAAAGTAACGCCTCCGAACATGGCGTTAGAAGATGCATTTGCTTATACCGCAAACGATTCTGTGTTTATGATAAGTCGTGATTTTGGAAGCACATTCGGAAATAGTGGTGGTGGTATTTTATGGAGATCAGCAGATGGATTTATTTTTCCTAAAGAAAACGCTAAAAGAGGTTATGAAGATTTAGCACATTATTTAGGTAAAGAAACCTTAGAAAAAGGAACAGCATACAGAGGTAAAAAAGATGGGCATTTAGAGCGTGCACAAGTATTGATAATAAATGGTGTACCAGCTTACCTTTATTTAGCAACAGGTGTACAAGTAAAAGAAGGTTTTGGTAGTAGCTCTCATGTGTTTAAAATTAATTTTAAATAATACTGATTTTATAAAATAATTATAATGAAACAAGTAATAAGCAAACTACTACTTTTTTTTATCCTACTTGTAGGATTTGAAACACTAAATGCGCAGACTAAATTACCTTCTATTTTGTCTGATAATATGCTTTTACAACAATCTGCTGATGTAAAAATATGGGGTTGGGATGCACCAGGGCAAAGTATTGTTGTGAATCCATCTTGGACAAAATCAGTAAAAACAACAACGAATAAAGAAGGAAAATGGCAAGTATTAGTAAGCACACCTAAAGCAGCTAAAACAGGAAAGTTGAAAATAACTGGTTCAACAAAACTAACCATCAATAATGTTTTATTCGGAGAAGTTTGGTTGTGTTCTGGGCAATCGAATATGGAAAGACAATTGGGTTTTCAGAATCATCAAAAACCGATTGTAAATTTCTGGGAAGAATCTCAAAAAGCAACATATCCAAGTATTCGTATGTTTTTAGTAAAGAAGAAAAAATCGAATACGCCCTTAGAAGATTGTGAAGGGGAATGGGTAGAATGCACTCCAGAAACGGTTTTAAAATTTTCTGCAGTTGGTTATTTTTATGGAAAGCAGTTAGTAGATAATTTAAAAATACCAGTTGGTTTAATTCAGTCTGCGTGGGGTGGAACCAAAGTAGAACCTTGGACGCCAATAGAAGGTGTAGAAAAAGCAGCTTTAGAAAACGGAGGTCAAAAAAGATTCTCTAATTTGTATAATGGTATGATTTCGCCTATTATCAATTATAAAATAAAAGGTGCAATTTGGTATCAAGGAGAGTCGAATGTATCAAACTGGAAAGAATACAAAACGCTTTTTCCTAATATGATAACAAGTTGGAGAGCACAATGGAATATTGGTGATTTCCCTTTTTATTTCGTGCAAATAGCACCTTATAATTATCCAGATAAATATGGAGTAGCACAAATTGTAGAAGCGCAATTAGAAGCCTTAGAGTTACCAAATACGGGTGTTGCAGGCACGCAAGATATTGGTGCTATTTATGATATTCATCCGCCAGAAAAAAAAGAAGTAGGGCGCAGATTAAGTTTAGTTTCCTTACATAAAACGTATGGTAAAAATGATGTTATTTATTCAGGACCTACTTTAAAATCGTACAAAACAGAAGGGCAAAAATTAGTGCTAAATTTTGAGACCTTAGGATCTAAACTACATTCTGTTGGTGCTGCAATGGGTAAAATTTCGGCATTTTATATTTCTGGGGAAAACAAAACGTTTCACAAGGCAAATGTAAAACAAGAAGGAAACAAAATGATATTGAGCTCACCCAAAGTATCAAAACCTGTTGCGGTAAGATATAACTGGTCTAACAATGCCAATGGAACTCTTTATAATAAAGAAGGGTTACCGGCACTTCCTTTTAGAACAGATAATTGGGATGAAGTGTTGTATGCAGAGTAATTTTTTAATAGACTAACTATGAAACATAAAAAATCATATAGATACCGTAAAATTGGAGTTATAGGATGCATGATTTTATGTATTGCATCCTGTTCTCCTAAAAAGAAAACTGAAGCTGTAAAAAAGACGCTTTTAAAAGGTTCAATAAACAAACTAAATAAAAATATGACAACGTATGCAGATGATGTTTCTTTCATGGAAAGTTATATCGATTTAATTCAACTTTCTAATGCTTCAGGAGATTCTAAAGTAGCTATTTCTGCAGCTTTACAAGGTAGGGTAATGACGAGTAGTGCTTTTGGAGAAAGCGGAAGAAGTTATGGTTGGATTAATAAAAAATTATTTGAGTCAGAAGAAATTCAAGAACATATAAATGTATACGGAGGAGAAGAACGTTTTTGGTTAGGACCAGAAGGCGGACAGTATTCAATCTTTTTTAATAAAGGAGATGAGTTTATTTTAGATGATTGGTTTACTCCAAGATTGATTGATTTAGAACCTTTTGATGTGAAGAACAAAACTTCAAATAAGGTAATTCTCACCAAAGAAGCATCGTTAAAAAACTATGGTGGTTTTCAGTTTGATTTAGGAATTGAGCGTGAAATTTCAATATTATCAAAAGAAAATTTACAAAAAGAGTTGGGTTTAGATTTGCTTGACGAAAGCATTAAAACGGTAGCTTATCAAACTAAAAACACGCTTACTAATTTAGGTGATTCTGATTGGAAAAAAGAAACAGGATTACTTTCTATTTGGATGTTGGGTATGTACAATCACTCTCCTAATACCACGATTATGATCCCTTATATTTCTGGAGAAGAATCAGAATTAGGTATTCCAGTAAACGATACCTATTTTGGTAAAGTACCAGTAGATCGTTTGGTAGTAAAAGAAGGTATTATTTATTTTAGTGGAGATGGTCAGTACAGAAGTAAAATAGGATTATCTCCAATGAGAGCTAAGGATGTTGCAGGTTCTTACGATTCTGAAAATGGTGTTTTAACCATTCTAAAATACAACAAACCAAAAGACGAAACGGACTATGTAAACTCTATGTGGGAGATTCAAAAAGAACCTTTTTCGGGCGATGTAATTAATGCTTATAATGATGGAGAACCAAGTCCAGGTGAAAAACCATTAGGTCCTTTTTATGAATTAGAAACATCTTCACCAGCAATGGCTTTAAAGTCTGGAGAAAGTGGAATACATATACAATTAACGTGTCATTTAGAAGGAGGTATTGATGCTTTAAACCCAATTATAAAGAAGGTGTTTGGAGTAACAGCCGAAGACATTAAAAAGGCTTTTTAATAATAAATAATGACACATTCAAATTTAAAAAAAAAATTAAGTGTATTTGTTTTTATAGTAATAAACCTTCTTCTTTTAACAAGTTGTAAAACTAAAAGTGAAGAGAAACCACAGACAAAAGAAAGTATTGAAAAAGTTTCTAGTTCTCAAAACATTAAATTTACGTATCAAGAAATTACCGGTATTGGTAAAGATTCTTTGTACAATAGAAGAGATAATAGTGATGTTGTAAAAGTTGGCGATACCTATTATGTTTGGTATTCTAAAATGGTGAGTCCAACAATTTCGGGATATTGGGCAACTATTTGGTACGCTACTTCTAAAGATAAAGGATATACTTGGCAAGAGCAAGGTATGGCACTAGATATTGGTGAAGAAGTAGGGTTTGATGATCATTCCGTTTTTACGCCTAATATTTTAGAATATCATGGAAAATATTATATGTATTATACAGGTGTAAAGCCAACATCAGGTAATAAAAAAGGAGAGTTTGAAAATAATTCCAAAAATGATATTACTGCAATAGGATTAGCAGTTTCGAATACTCCAGATGGACCATTTGTTCGTGTTAAAAATAACCCTGTTTTAACCATTAGTGATGTTGCAGAAGATTTTGATAGTTACAGAATAGATGATGCTAGTTTATTAGTAAAAGAAGATAAAATATGGATGTATTACAAAGGTAGATCTCTTGTTTACGGAAATAAAGGAGCACATTTTACACGAATGAGCGTTGCTATTGCTGATTCTCCAGAAGGACCTTATGCAAAACAAACCAAACCTCTTTTAGACAAAAGTCATGAGGTTTTAGTCTGGAAAACGAAAGAAGGAATTTCTTCTTTATCTTCTATAAATCATAGTATAAGTACTGCTTCAGATGGGCTTAATTTTAAACCTCATTATCAAAATTTAAAGAAAGTACCAAAAGCGCCAGGGTTGTTTAGACCAAGTTTATCAGATACTAATAGTTTTGATGAATTGCCTAATTGGGGAATTGCAATGATTCAAAAAAAAGGAGTTGCTTATTTGTTGAGGTTTGAAATAACAGCCGAATAAATTATCAGTATAGAAAACTGAACAAAACACAAATTATTATGATAAAACACATTAAGAACACACTACTCTTATCAGCATTAGGCTTGCTTTTAGGATGCAATTCTAAACCAGAAGTGGCTAAAGAAACATCAAACACGATTCCTAGAAAACCAAATGTCTTATTTATTTTGGTAGATGATTTGGGTTATGCAGATGTAAGCGTAATGGGAAGTAGATATTACGAAACGCCAAACATCGACAAAATAGCAAAAGCAGGGACTGTTTTTACAAACGGATATGCAGCTTGTACCGTTTGTAGTCCATCTAGAGCAAGTTTAATGACAGGGCAATTACCGGCAAGACATGGAATTACGCAGTTTGAAGGAAATAATTTAAGTGGTGAAGCTTGGAAAACGCGTAAACGTTACACAAAATTATTACCACCAGAATTTAAACATCATTTAGACTCTAGTTCGGTAACCATTGCAGAAGCTTTTAAAGAGCAAGGTTATACTACCTTCTTTGCCGGAAAATGGCACTTAGGGAGTAAAGAAGAAAAATCGTTACCGACAGATCATGGATTTGATGTGAATATTGGAGGAAACGAAGCAGGAGGTCCAAGTGGAGGTTATTTTTCTCCTTATAAGAATGCTAATTTACCAAATTTACCAGAAGAAAAAGGACTGAATTTATCAATGAAATTAGCAAGTGAAACAAGTAAATTTATCACTAAAAATAAGGATAGTCACTTTTTTGCATACCTTTCTTTTTATGCGGTTCATGGACCATTACAAACAACCAAAGAAAAGTGGTCAAAGTACAGAAACAAAGCCGAAAAAATAGGAATTCATGAAACAGGTTTCGAAATGGAACGTGTTTTACCAGCTAGAAAATACCAAGACAATCCTGTGTATGCAGGTTTAGTTGAGCAAGTTGATGAGGCTATTGGTACAGTAATAAAAACTTTAAAAGAGTTGAATTTAGATAAAAATACTATTGTTGTTTTTACTTCGGATAACGGAGGAGTTACCTCTGGAGATGCTTTTTCTACCAATCAATTGAATTTAAGAGGAGGTAAAGGATACCAATGGGAAGGAGGAATTAGAATTCCATATTTTATTGATGTTCCTTGGGTAAAACAAAGTGGAGTAAATATCAATGTTCCGGTGTCAGGGGTAGATTTATTTCCAACATTATTAGATTTATCTGGTTTGCCATTAAAACCAGAAGCACATAAAGATGGAGTGAGTTTAAAACCACTTTTATTAGGAGAAAATATTGATGAAAGACCTCTTTATTGGCATTATCCACATTACGGAAATCAAGGTGGAGAACCAAGTTCTATCATTAAAAAAGGAAAGTGGAAACTGATATATTATTGGGAAGACAACCATGCAGAATTGTACAATTTAGATGCCGATTTAGGCGAGCGTACAGATGTTGCAGAAAGCAATCCAGAAATTGCAACACAGATGAAAACGCAGTTGTTAGATTGGTTAGAATCTATGGGAACACATTATGCAACCAAAGATGCTTTATGGGACAAAGCTTCTCGTAAAATCTGGTTAGGTAATCAGAAAACAAAAAGATTACCTAGTTTAGAAAAGCAACGTAAACAAATGCTTTCACCAGATTGGAAACCTAATAAAGATTGGTGGGGAAGTGAAGTTGAAACTAAATAATTTATAAAATGAAATCAAAATATATAGCAGTAACTTTTTTATTATTTATCTGTTCAATTTTTACTATTGGAGCACAAGATATAAAGCCAGATAAAAAATTATTGTACAAAGTAATTGATGGAGATAGTTTGTATTTGCATGTGTTTCAACCCAAAGAAATTAAAACCCCAACAGCTGTAATTGTCTTCTTTTTTGGAGGTGGTTGGGTTGGTGGAAATCCGAAGCAATTTTATCAGCAAAGTGACTATTTTGCTTCTAGAGGAATATTGGCAATTTCTGCGGAATACAGAGTGAAAAATGCACACGGAACTACTCCTTTTGAGTGTGTAGAAGATGGTAAATCTGCCATTCGTTGGGTAAGAGAACATGCCAAAGAGTTAAATATTAATCCAGATAAAATTGTGGCAAGTGGAGGTTCTGCAGGAGGTCATGTAGCAGTTTCTACAGCGGTGATTGATGGTTTTGAAAATGCAAATGAGAATTTATTAGCGAGCTCAGTACCTAATGCAGTTATTGTTTATAACCCTGTTTTAGACACCACAGAAAAAGGCTATGGAGCAAAAAAAATGGTCGGTAGAGAAACTGAAATTTCACCTGTAGATCAATTGAAAAAAAAGCTGCCTCCTATGTTATTGTTTCATGGAACAAAAGATAGAACGGTACCTTTTGAAAATGCTTTTCGTTTTAATGAAAAAATGAATGAATTAGGAAATGACAGTAAATTGGTTGCTATAGAAAATGTAGATCATGGTTTTTTTAATGGTGATTTTTTTAGAAATGGTTTCGGAAATAAATACTACAATTTAACAATGTATGACACCGATGTTTTCTTAAAAGAGTTAGGTTATTTAAAAGGGAAACCAACAATTTCTAGAGAGTTAAAACAAGTTTCTTGTATTGGAGATAGCAATACTAAAGCACAATATCCAAAATTTTTACAAGAGTATTTAGAAGCTAGTTATGAAGTTAAAAATTTTGGAAAAGGTGGTGCAACTTTAATCGACGGAACTTTTTTTCCGTATGATAAAACAGATGAATACAAGAAATCGCTGAAATTTACACCAGATATTGTGTTGCTTATGTTTGGTACAAACGATGCAAATCCTAAATGGTGTTTAGATTCTGCAAGAAAAACAGATTTTAAGGGTACTCCGCAAGAAGAATTTAAAAGTGAGTATGTTAAATTGATAAATGCTTATAAGAAGAAAAATAGCAAAGCAGAGATTTTTGTGTTAACGCCTTTACCTGTTTGGGCAAAGAAAAATCTAGAAAAGGAAAATATTGTTGAGCGTAAAGAACAGTTAAATAAATGGGTAATTCCGTTGGTAAAAGAAATTGCAGCAGAAGAAAATGTAAAACTAATAGATGTACATCAGCTAATGAAAAACAGTTTTAAATATTCTAGAGATGGTGTGCATCTTACAAAAGATGGATATAAGGTTTTAGCTAAAAAAATCTCAAAAGAAATAAAATAGTTTTAAAATGAAGAATTTATATATCGTAGTACTTTGCGGAATTTTATGGTCTTGTAACACGAATAATCCCGAAAAAAAGGAAAGTAAACCAAATGTAATTGTCATTTTAATTGATGATGCTGGTTATGCAGATTTCGGTTTTATGGGATGTAAAGATTTAGAAACACCAAACATCGATAAACTCGCAAAAAGTGGTGTTGTTTTTGCGGATGCGCATGTAAGTGCTACCGTTTGTGCACCAAGTAGGGCAGGTTTAATCACCGGAAAATACCAACAACGTTTTGGTTTTGAAGCCAATGATACAGGCGATAAAGCTTCTGGAGATCTTGGACTTTCTGACGATGTGGTAACCATTGCAGATGTGTTTAAAGAAAACGGATACAAAACCATGGCATTGGGAAAATGGCATTTAGGTAAAGAAGAATCAGACCTTCCTAACAATCGTGGTTTTGATGAGTTTTATGGTTTTGAAGTAGGAAGTAGATCTTATTTTCAAATAGAAAATCCCAAAAAATCTATCATGTTACAGCATAATGGAAAACGTGTAAAATTTGATGGGTATTTAACAGATGTTTTAGGGGATCAATCTGTAAAATATATCGAAGATAATAAAGATAATCCCTTTTTTATGTACTTAGCTTACAATGCAGTGCATACGCCAATGGAAGCTAAAAAGGAAGATTTAGAAAAATATAAAAATCATCCAAGACAATATTTGGCAGCTATGACTTGGTCTTTAGATGAAAACGTTGGTAAACTTCAGGCCAAATTAAAAGAGTTAGGTATTGCAGATAACACACTTATTTATTTTTTAAGTGATAATGGTGGAGCAGCAAATAATACTTCGTCCGGAGGACCTTTAAAAGGTTGGAAAGGAAATAAATTTGAAGGTGGACATAGAGTTCCGTTTGTGGTAAGTTGGCCGGCTCAATTTAAAGGAGGTCAAACTTTTAGCGGATTATCTTCTTCCTTAGATATTTTTACAACATCAATTGCGGCAGCAAATATTACAAAAAAGGAAGATTTAATTTTAGATGGAGTCAATCTTTTACCATATTTAAAAGGAGAAAAAACAGGAGATCCGCATGCTCACTTATTTTGGAGAAAATTAGAAGAAGCAGGCGCAAGAATCGGTGATTATAAAATGGTGCGTTTGCAAGATTACGGAGCAACTTTGTACAATGTAGAAAATGATTTAGGTGAAATGAACGATCTTCAAAATTCTAATAAAGAAGAGTTTTATCAACTAGATACGGCTTTAAAAAATTGGGAATCTCAAATGATGGAACCACTTTGGGGAGAACCAAGAGATTGGATGGATGTTACGCATCATATTCACCAACGATTAATGGAAAATAAGGAAGTATTGTATTCAGATCCTGCCAAAATGAAAAAAGTATTATCTAAAGAAAATAAACGATAATATGAAGTACTTCGTTGTCGTTCTTTTATGTGGATTGTTGTCTTGCACAACACAAAATTTGGTGAAATCTGAAAGCAAACCAAACATCATTTATATTAATGTGGATGATTTAGGTTGGATGGATACAGAAACTTACGGAAGTACGTTTTACGAAACTCCGAATATTACCAGACTAGCAAAAAGCGGTATGCTATTTACCAATGGGTATGCATCTGCGGCAAATTGTGCACCAAGTAGAGCTTGTTTAATTAGCGGACAAAATACACCAAGACATGGTGTTTTTACGGTTAGTAATTCTGATAGAGGACATGAAAAAACGAGAAAAATAATTCCTACTCCCAATACAGAAGATTTAGCAGACGATAATGTTACCATTGCAGAAATGCTGAAAAAAGCAGGATATACAACAGGTACTTTTGGGAAATGGCATTTGGGAGACGATCCTAAAACACAAGGTTTTGATGTAAATGTTGCAGGAGCAAATAATGGAAACCCGGGAAAGGATGGATTTTTCAGTCCGTATAATGTAAAAAATATTGATGATAATAAGAAAGGTGAAAACCTAACGGACAGATTAACGCAAGAAGCCATTTCATTTATAAAAGAGAATAAAGAAAAGCCATTTTTCCTGTATTTACCCTATTATGCGGTACATACACCTTTATCAACAACAAATGCTTTAGAAGAAAAATACAAAGAAAAAGGAGGGAACTCTTTTCAAAATAAGGCAGTTTATGCAGGTATGATTGAAGCGGTTGATAGAAATATTGGTTTGATTTTAGATGAAATTGAAGCCCTAAATTTAAAAAATACACTTATAGTTTTTACTTCGGATAATGGTGGAATTAGAGATATTTCTCATCAAGATCCGTTACGGGCCGGAAAAGGTTCGTATTACGAGGGCGGTATTAGAGTCCCTTATATTATTTCTTGGGATGGAATTATAAAACCAAACACGGTTTCAAAAACACCGATTACCAATCTCGATTTTTATCCGACTTTTATGGATATTTTAAATGTTGAAATACCTAATAAAATAGTAGACGGAACGTCTATTTTACCTCTTTTAAAAGGAAAAACTATAGAAGAAAGAAGTTTGTTTTTTCATTTCCCTATTTATTTACAAGCGTATAATTTTAAAACAGATGATGGTAGAGATCCATTTTTTAGAACAAGACCAGGTTCTGTAATTATTGATGGTGACTGGAAATTGCATCAGTATTTTGAAGATAATGGACTGGAGTTGTATAACCTAAAAACGGATGTTGGCGAAAGAAATAACCTTGCAGAAGTTCATCCAGAGAAAACAGCAGAATTATTACAAAAATTAAGGAGTTGGAGAACGGAAATTAATGCACCAATTCCTACAGAGTTAAATCCGAAGTATGAGGCTAGTTTTATTCCGAATAAATTTAAATAAAACAGAAAACATGAAAAAGATAACGGTTGTAATATTCTTATTTTTAGGTGGTTTTTTGTTTTCGCAAAGTAAAATTGGACAAATTAATGTAGAACTTCATTCTGATGTAGAATTCCAAACCATACATAATTTTGGAGCATCAGATGCTTGGTCTGCTCAATTTGTTGGGAAATGGCCTTTAGAAAAAAAGGAAGCCATGGCCGATTTATTATTCAGTACTGCAAAAAATGCAGACGGAACTTTTAAAGGAATTGGTCTTACAACTTGGCGATTTAATATTGGTGGAGGAAGCGCCCAACAAGGAGAAGAAAGCAGTATTAAAGACGAATGGAGAAGAGCTGAAGGTTTTTTAAACGATGATGGTTCTTATAATTGGAACCGACAATTGGGGCAACAATGGTTTTTAAAAGCGGCAAAAGCAAGAGGTGTTTCGTCATTTATAGGTTTTGTAAACAGTCCGCCAGTACAATTTACAAAGAATCATAGAGCTTTTTCTGACGATGGATTATCAACCAATTTAAAAAGGAATAACTATGCAAATTATGCGATTTTTCTAAAAGATGTAGTCACACATTTTAAAGATAGTTTAGACCTTCATCTTAATTATATCAGTCCGTTTAATGAACCACAATGGGATTGGAAAAACGGAAAACAAGAAGGTTCTCCTTGGAATAATGATGAATTATCAACAGCTACAAAAATTATAGATTCTGTTTTTGTAAAGCATCATTTAGCTACAAAATTAGAAGTATCAGAAGCAGGACAAATAGACTATTTAACATCCATAAAAAAAGGAAAAGAAAATAGAAGTAATCAAGTTGAGGTCTTTTTTAACCCTTCAAGCGAATTGTATATTGGAGATTTAGAAACTGTTTCGCCAAAATTTGCAGGACATAGTTATTTTACCACTTGGGATATTTCTAAATTAAAAAGAAAAAGAGAAGAAATCAAAGAAAAGTTAATCAAATACCCAAATTTAGAATATTGGATGACAGAATATTGCATTCTAGAAAACAATACAGAAATTAGAGGCAGAGGGAAAGGATTACACATGAAAACGGCTTTGTATGTGGCCAGATTAATTCATGCAGATTTAACCATTGCAAATGCAAGTTCTTGGCAATGGTGGTTGGCAATGACTCCGTATAAATACAAAGACGGACTAATTTATCACGATAAAAATAAGGAAGATGGTACTTTTGAATCCTCAAAATTATTATGGGGATTGGGTAATTATTCTAGATTTATAAGACCAGAAGCAAAACGAATTAAAATAGAGTATAAAGATAAAAATTCTCTTGAAAATTTAGAAAAGGGAGTTTTGGTTTCTGCGTATAAAAACATAGATAACACTATTGTTGTGGTTGTGGTCAATCAAAAAGAAGAAGCTGTTAAATTAAGTTTTAAAAGCATTATAAAACAATTGTATGTTACTGATAAAGATTTTGATTTAAAGTTGATAAAGGGTAATATTGGTGAAAAAGATATTGAAATTTCTGGGAAATCAATTAACACTTTAATTTTATAAAGTTTTCAAAAAGGAAGATTCATTTTGAAACCTTTTTAGAACGATAATTACTCTCACTATTAAATAAGTATTCATAATTTTACTTTCTAACAGAATTAACTAATCAACATAGAATCACATGTGTTTAAAAAATATCATTTTTAAATTTCTTTTCTTGTCTGTCTTTATAGTGACGAGTTGTAAATCAGAAAAAACAGCAGAAAAATCTATAAATACAAGTAAAAAACCAAACATTGTGGTTATTTATTTAGACGATTTAGGCTACGGAGATTTAAGTGCTTACGGAGCAACAGAAATTCAAACTCCTAATATTGATGCTTTGGCAAATGGCGGAATTAAATTTACAAATGGGTACGCTTCTTCAGCAACGTGTACACCAAGTAGATATGCGTTGTTAACAGGTGTGTATCCTTGGCGAAATAAAAATGCAAGAATTTTAGCGGGTTCTGCTCCTTTAATTATTGATGTTGCACAACAAACATTACCAAAAGTGTTAAAGAAACAAGGCTATCAAACTGCAATTGTTGGTAAATGGCATTTAGGTTTAGGATCTGGGGATGTTAATTGGAACGGAAAAATAACTCCGGGTCCTAATGAAGTTGGTTTCGATTCCTCTTACATTATGGCGGCTACGCAAGATAGAGTACCAACGGTTTATATAGATAACGGCCATGTGGTAGGTTTGGATAAAAATGATCCTATTGAAGTAGATTACAAAAAGAATTTTGAAGGTGAGCCTACAGCAAAATCAAATCCAGAAATGACCACTATGAAGTGGCATCACGGACATAACAATAGCATTGTAAACGGAATTCCGAGAATTGGATTTATGAAAGGTGGTGAGGCTGCAAAATGGACGGATATTGATATGGCAGATCACTTTTTAGGAAAAGCACAAGAATATGTAAAAACGCATAAAGAGCAACCTTTCTTTTTGTATTATGCGATGCAGCAACCACACGTACCAAGAACTCCACATCCTCGTTTTGTAGGTAAATCTGGAATGGGACCAAGAGGAGATGTAATTTTAGAAGCAGATTGGGTAGTTGGTGAATTTATAAATACTTTAAAAGAAGAGGGACTTTTAGAAAATACGTTAATTGTTTTTTCTAGTGATAATGGCCCTGTTTTAAATGATGGGTATTTTGATGATGCAGTAGAAAAATTAGGAAAACACGATCCGAAAGGAGGTTTAAGAGGTGGAAAATACAGTTTATTAGAAGCAGGTACAAGAGTGCCTTTTATTACCTATTGGAAAGGAACTATTAAACCAGCGGTTTCTGATGCGATTGTTTGTCAGATGGACTTATTAGCTTCTTTGGCAAACTTAACAGGAACGTCTGAAGAAACGACAGATAGTAAAGATATTTTAAGCGCTTTTATAGGTGATGCTGATAAAGGTAGAGATCATCTACTAATAGAAGCAAATTCTAAAACAGCCTTAAGAAGTGGAGATTGGTTAATGATTCCGCCATACAAAGGATGGGAATTTAATAAAAAAGTAAATACAGATTTGGGTGTTTTACCAAAACTTCAATTGTATAATTTAAAAGAAGATGTTGGTCAACAAAAGAATTTGGCAGAAACAAATCCTGAGAAATTAGCAGAAATGATTCAAGTTTATGAATCTTTAAGAGGTGAAAAAATAAAGGAAATATAATAGATTATACTTTATTTAAAAAAATAAAACCATCTTTATGACTTCCTTAGAGATGGTTTTTTTGTGTAATTTGTTTTAAAAGAACTAAAAAATCAAGTATTTGTCACTTCGACGAAAGGAGAAGTCTCATAACAGTGATAACACAAAATAGAAAGTCCTTATGTGATTTCTCTCTGCGATCGAAATGACAAAAATGTATGTTTTATTCCTGGTAGGATGCTGAGATAAATTCAGCATGAGAGAAGATTTACCACATAGTTTACATAGCCTATGTTACTATGTAAAAAAACACCTAACAATCAATTGTTAGGTGTTTTTTCCTCGTAAGTAGGTTTGGCTACTTGAAAATCGATTAGGTTAATATCGACTTGTTTGTCGTACTTATAGTACTACAAATTTTGGTTATAAATATGACTTCATCATTAATGCAGCACCTAAAGCACTTTCATTTTTACATTCAGAAATTTTAATTACAATGCCTTTCTTTAATAAGGTTAAATATTTGATGAATATTCTATTTTTATTAAATCCGCCAGAGATATAAATGTTTTTAATTGATTTGTCTTTATCTGTTATTAAATTAATACCAGCAATTACTTTTTTAGCAATTTCGAATGTTAATTGATAATAAGCAGTTTGATAATAACCAAAATGTTTTAATAATTCTTCATTAGCTTCAAAATTGGTATCAATACCATCTGCCAGAAAAATTTGTGCATTTTCAGCAATTAATTCTTGACATAATTTTTCATCTAAAGGAAGGTTTAAATGTTTATCTACATGAACATTAAAATATGCGCTTAATGGATCTAAGTACACTTCATGTATGCGTCCTAAAAACTGCATAGAAGATTTTACTTGTTGTTTTTTAGGTGTCATAAAACACAAACAATTACTAGTTAATTGGTGTTGTGTTAAGGTTTCTGTACTAAAAGGATTCATGGCAATAATCCAAGTTCCTGTAGAAAGAAGTACAAAGTCGTTGCCTTTTTCTTTTTCTAAAATTGGAATTATAGAAGAAGAACTGTCATGCAAACCAGAACCAACAGCAACTTGCTGTCCGTTAATTTCTGTAGAGATTGCTTTTTCTCCGTTTACAGGTTCGGGCAGGTTAATATTTGCAGCTTTTAACCAAGGATGATATTCCATTTTATCGAAATTCCAGGTAGCTGTATGTGCGCCAACAGATGTAAAATCTGCGGTAATTTCTTTAGTAATTAAGTAGCTTAAATACTGTGGATAATGTAAAATAGATTCCACATTTTTCCATACTTCTGGTTTGTCTTTTTGCATCCATTGCATTTGCAAACCAGTGTTTAACATTCCGTATGAAGGAGATGCTGTTGTTCTAGAAAACTCTTCTACACCACCATTAGATTTATAAAAATCATCATAATTTTTAATGTCTAAAGGTTTTAGGTAATTGTATAAAGGGGCAATTCTGTTTCCTTGTTTGTCTAAATAAACAAGAGATGCACCATGTGTAGAAAAATTAATCGCTTTTAAATGGAAATCAGGATTATTTTGAACTTGTTTTATTTGTTCTAAAATCCAATTTTCTATAGACTCTAGGTCATCACAAGGAAAACCATCATCATCTAATACTTCTTTGAATTTGGTAGAATTTTGTAAACAAACGTCAAATTTTTCATCAAATAAAAATATCTTTTTATTCGTTTTTCCAATATCTATAACTGCGATTACGTTTTTCATTTTATTGAAGCTTAAAAAGGATAAAGTTTGCTTTTAACAATTGTATAGGCTTTAAAAGAAGCAACTTTATCAGTATAAAAAAAGAATTGGCATCTTAACAAATAATTCAAAAAATTAAGAGCCAATTCTTGTTAAAAAAGTGTTTTATTATTCTTTGAAACCATATAAAGGTCCGTAATTATCACATGCTCTATAATCTGCACCTTCTAAGTTTTCACCGAAAGCAGACCATGCGCTTGGTCTAAATACATCATCTTCAGAAACATTGTGCATGTTTACAGGGATACGTAACATAGACGCTAATGAAATTAAATCTGCACCAATATGTCCGTGAGAAATAGCACCATGGTTTGCTCCCCATTTCGCCATTACTGTATACACATCTTTAAAGAATCCTGTACCAGTTGTTCTAGGTACAAACCAAGTTGTTGGCCAAGTAGGATCTGTTCTGTCATTTAAAACATTGTGTACATCTTCTGGTAACTCAACACTCCAACCTTCTACAATTTGTAACACCGGTCCAATTCCTTTAATTAAGTTAATTCTACACATTGTTAAAGGCATTTCTGCTTTCGTTAAGAAATTAGAAGAGAATCCTCCTCCTCTAAAATATTCTACGGTAGCAGGTGGCCATTTTGTATTATCTAAACATCTTTGAACATCATCTTTAGTAATGTCCCAGAATGCTTTCATTGTTGCGTTTCCTTCAGCATCTTGTTGTTGAGCTGTTGCATCTAAAGTGGTAGAACCAGAATTAATTAAGTGAATAATTCCGTTTTCTGCCAATCCAGTTAATTTTTTACCAGTAACTCTTTCTACAGATTCTGGACTCCAGTATGTTCTTACATCAGAGAATAACTGTGCTTTATTCGTCAATAAGTGACCAAATAACATAGAAATTGCATTTAAACAATCGTTTTCTGTTGCAAATGTATATGCCTGACGAATTCCGTTCCAGTCGAAAGAAGAGTTTAAAATAGACTCTGTAAAATCTGCGTTTGGTTGGTAATCTGTCCACTGACGTTGTCCTTGGAAACCACCCATAATTGCGTTTCTTCCTTTAGACTCTTCACCAAATCCCATCTCTTTCAATTTAGGATTTCCATTCATTAAATCTTTACAGATTAAAGTCATTTTCACAACTTTTTCCCACTCAGCATCTTTTTGCTCACGCGATTTTTGTGCTTCAGGATTGTTTCTGTCTTCTCCTTCAATACAGTTTTCTTTGGTCCAAGCTAGTGCTTTTGCATATTCTTCTTGGTCAAAGATACCTTCATCTATACGTCTTAAAAGCTCAACAGACTCTACAAATTCTGCTCTTACGCCTAAATAGTCTTGTAAAAAGTTTACATCAACCATAGAACCAGCAATACCCATAGAACTATATCCAATAGATAAATAAGATTTTCCTTTCATTTGCGCAACTGCTAAAGCACCCTTTGCAAAACGGATAATTTTTTCTGAAACATCTTGAGGAATGGTTTGATCTCCACCGTCCTGAACTTCTTTACCATAGATACCAAATGCTGGTAATCCTTTTTGAGAATATCCTGCTAAGGCAGCAGCTAAATACACCGCTCCTGGTCTTTCTGTTCCGTTAAATCCCCAAACTGCTTTTGGCAATAATGGGTCTGTATCCATAACTTCTGTACCATAACACCAACATGGCGTTACTGTTAAAGAAACTTCTACACCTTCTCTTTTAAATTTATCTGCACAAGCAGCAGCATCTGCAACACCACCAATAGTAGTATCTGCAATTACACATTCTACTTTTTCTCCACTTGGGAAACGTAATGTTTCTTCAATTAATTTGGCAGCCGCTTTGGCCATATCCATCGTTTGAACCTCTAAAGATTCTCTCACTCCTAATTCACGTCCGTCTATAACAGGGCGAATTCCTATTTTTGGTAATCTACCTATAAGTCTACTCATTATATATAAATTTTTTAAGTCCTATGTAAATTGTTCTAATTCTGTTAATTGCTCGTTAGACAAACCTGCTGGTTTAAAACCTGCTGCCCAACACATCATTAACATTTTAGCTCCTTTATTAGCCACATCTAAAAAGTCCCAAGCTTGCATAACATCTGGTGCTGTAGAAGTTGCTCCGTGTTTTTCCCAAAGAGAAACGTTTCTAGTTTTAAAAGCTTCCATAGTTACTTCTGCTAAAGCTGCAGTACTAGATAAAGCGTAAGGAGTACAGTGAATTCCTTTAGGTACAAATACTTTTACCTCAGGACACATCATCCAAATTTGTCTGTTTAATTCTTCTTCATTATCAAACAATTCATGATGACTCATACAGATTAACTCAAGAGGGTGTGTATGCACAACCGCTAAGTTTTCTGGGTGATGAATAGAATTGAATAAATGAATACTTGCATGAGAAATTAACTCACAAGTTGGTCCAAAATTAGGTCTGTTTCCTCCCCAAATAATAGAATATGCTGTTGCAGTTTCGTTAATGTAAAGGATACAAGACACGTTTTCTAATTGGTCTACTAAATCTCTTAAATAACAACCTGTACCTGTTATATAAATAACAAACCCAGCTGATTCTTTAGGAAAATCGAAAGGTACCTCTGTTCCAATTCCTTGTACTTCTTCTTTTTTAAAGAATGAAGTTAAGTTCATTGATATGTTTCCAGCATTTCTTTCTGCCCATTCACGTTGCCATAAATAACCAGCAACGGTTGATACTTTTTTTAATTCTATCTCTACTTCTGATGGAAGGCTTAATGTTTTCATAATATTTAGTAAATTTGATATCACAAAGATATTTACTCAAACGATGAAATTAAATATTCAAAATCTGTATTTTTGTATCTAATTTAAACAATTCACTTATTGACGTTTTCAAAAAAAATAGCATTAGGAGACCCTTCTTCCAATTATCAAAATTTTATTGATTTAAAATTGAAATTGTTGTGTTGTAGGTATTGGTTGTTAAATTTATGGGATTGTCATGATATGATTTTTCCTTTTTGGCGAATTTATTGGAATAGAAACGAAGGCGGCGAATTAATTCATTTAGAGGATGTATATAAAATGACGCCAGATACTTTGTATATAATTCCACCTTTTACTTCTTTCTCTTCTCGTTTTTCTAAAAAGCATGTTTATAATGATGGTATTCATGTTTCAGGTAGGCATTTAACAAGTGATTATGAAGAAGAAGATTATTTAGAATCCTCTTTAATTCATTTTTTTATTCATTTTAATTTAGGGGTTCCTTTCGATAACGTGTATCCAGGTATTATAGAAATTGAAGTAACAGATTATTTAAGAGATCGATTAGAGTATCTTACGGAAAGATTAAAAATAGAAAACAAAGATTTTAAATTGACCTTTAATTTAAAATTGCAGGCATTTATTAAAGAAGTATTAACCAATATTGGTCCAGAACTTTGGAAAGCAATTAATATAGATGACCGTGTTTTAAAAGTGATTCGTTTTATTGAGGCGAATATCAGTAAGAAATTAACAAATACAGAAATTGCAGCTATTGTTAATATGGCGCCTAATTCTTTTGCACGCTTGTTTAAGGAAGAAATGCACATTACGTTGCACAACTTTATTCAGAATAGAAAAATTGCAAGATCTTGTGAGTTGTTTGAGCATACCAATAAAACAATAGAAGATGTTGCTTTTAATTTAGGCTTTTCAGATAGATATCATTTTTCTAGGGTATTTAAATTGGTTACAGGTTTAACACCTGGAATTTATAAATCTGGTAAATATACATAAATAGATAAGTGGTTTTATTTACAGGAGAGTCTTTGTCTCTTGTAAATAAAGGGTTAGGGTGTTTTTTTTTATTTCCATTTTACTGTTATGTTTAAATTATACATTTTATTGCGTAATATGGATAAAAATTTTAATCAGATATATTTATAAGTTTGCCTATTGGCTTTAACCACCAATACCACTAAGGCGAAAGAAGTACAGAAATTCACCAAGATTTTCTCTTACTTCTTGATTAAAAATACCACTAACTAATAAAATATTTTATGCAGCAATTTGAACAGTATATTAACGGAAAATTTGTAAAATCGACTTCATCAGAAGTAACAGAAGTTTTAAACCCTTGTACAGAAGAAGTCCTTTCTACGATACCACATGGTAGTGTAGAAGATGCTAATAATGCATTAGATGCAGCTCAAAACGCGCATCATGCTTGGAAATCTCTTCCTGCAATTCAAAGAGCCAATTATTTAAATAAAATGGCAGATGTTATTCGTGAAAACAGAATATTTTTAGCCAAAACTTTAGCTTCAGAGCAAGCAAAAGTAATTGGTTTGGCACAAGTAGAAATAGATGTTACTGCAGATTATTTTGATTATTATTCAGGTTTCGCAAGAAGAATAGAAGGAGAAATTATACAAAGTGACCGTAGTAAAGAACATATCTTTTTACACAAAGCTCCTATTGGAGTAGCTGTAGGTATTTTACCTTGGAACTGGCCGTTTTTTGTTATGGCAAGAAAAGTAGCGGCATCTTTAATTACAGGAAATACTTGTGTAATTAAACCAAGTTGTATTGCTCCAAATACCATAATGGAATGGGTTAAAATGATTCAAAAAATTGAATTACCAGCAGGTGTTTTAAATATCGTTTGTGGTTCTGGTCCTATTGTTGGAAATGCTTTAAGTAAAAGTCCTACAACGGGTATTATCAGTTTAACGGGTAGTGTTTTTGCGGGGCAAAAAGTTATGGAAGCAGCCTCTGCAAACATTACAAAGGTTTCTTTAGAGTTAGGTGGTAAAGCACCAGCAATTGTTTGTGCAGATGCTAATTTAGAATTGGCTGTTAATGCAATTGTTACTTCTAGAATTACTTATAGCGGACAAATTTGTAATTGTGCAGAACGTGTGTATGTAGAAGAATCTATTCACGACCAATTTTTAGAAATGGTAACTGCTAAAATGAAAGCGGTAACAGTAGAAGATGCTTTTTCTGATAACAACCCAGATATGAGTGCTTTGGTTTCTAAAGACCAATTAGATAAAGTATCTGAAATGGTAGAATTTGCCAAAAAAGAAGGTGCAGAAGTATTGGTTGGTGGATCTAGATCTCCACAATTTAATAAAGGGTATTTTTATCAACCTACTTTATTAACTAATATAAAACAAGACATGCAAATTATGCAAGAAGAAGTATTCGGTCCTGTTTTACCAGTGATGAAATTTGGTACTTTAGATGAAGCAATTGCCTTGGCAAATGATTCTGAATTTGGATTAACATCATCTATCTTCTCAGAAAACTTTAACAAAGTAATGCATGCTGCAGAAGAATTACAATACGGAGAAACGTATATTAATAGAGAGCATTTTGAAGCTATTCAAGGTTTCCACGCAGGTTGGAAAAAATCTGGATTAGGTGGTGCAGATGGTAAACATGGTATGGAAGAATATCTTCAAACTAAAGTTGTGTACGCACAATACAGATAGATCGTTTTAAGAATAATCTTATAAAGCACTTTTAATAAATCGAAATTTAGATTTATTAAAAGTGCTTTTTTTTTGTTCAAAAAAACAAAATATTATTTATGGCTGAAGCAAAAAAGATTCCGTAGTTTCCAAAGGGATTTTAATTCCTTTTATTTTGTCTATTTTAGTGCTCTTTACGGACCCAGAACCATGAAGATTTATAAATAAAATGACAAAATATTGTTTCGCTTTAGATTTAAAAGATGATGATGAACTCATTGATGAGTATAAAAAAACGCATCAAAAAATATGGCCAGAAATCACTAAAAGTATTCTTGATGCAGGTATTTTAAACCTAGAGATTTTTAATGTACACAATCGCTTATTCATGATTATGGAAGTAGATGCTTCTTTTTCTTTTGAAGAGAAAGATGAACTTGATAAAAATAATGTAAAAGTACAAGAATGGGAAGCTTTTATGTGGAAGTATCAGCAAGCTCTTCCAATGGCTAAAAAAGGGGAGAAGTGGGTTTTAATGGATAAAATATATCAGTTGTAAAAAGGTAAGATATTTTTATTACTACTTATTTTGTTAGTATTGAGATGTTTTGTGGGTTTTAAGTCAGTTCAGATTGATTTTTTTTTCTTTTTGAATTATTCATAACTATATGTGCTAGATGCTCTATTTCGCTGTGTGTATACACGATATCTTTATTTTTTTTTATTAAAACTTACTCTTTGGAGAACGAGCGAGACGCTCGCACTAGCGTTTGTGTGTTATTGTTAATTGTGTAGGATTATTCTCGATATAAACTTTTTCGCTATCGCGAGCGTCCCGCTCGTGTATACACGATACCTTTATCTTTCTTTTTTAAAACTCACTCTTTAGAGAACTAGTGAGACGCTCTGACTAGCTTTAAAAAAAATATTATCACTTGTGAATATTGAATAAAAAAACCTCAACTATTACAGTTGAGGTTTATACTTTGGTTCTTTTTTACTTTGATATTAAAGTAATCGAATTTCTAATAATGCCATCTTACAAATGCTTCCATAGCTGCGTAATGAGACAATCCTAATTGGTCATATAATTCTGCAGTTTCTCTATTTCTGTCTTCTGCACGTTGCCAAAATTCTCTACTATCTGCCCCTTGAAAAACTACACCATCTTTTTGAGATTGATGTTTAAAAATTCCTTTTCTTTTCTCTAGAACTTGGTCTGGACCCATTGGTACCGCCATTTCTATTTCATCAATTCCCCATTCTTGCCATGCGCCTCTATACAGCCAAACCCAACAGTCTTTCATAAACTTTTTAGGTTTTAGCTCTCTAACAGCTGCAAAAATGGCATCTAAACACACTTTGTGAGTTCCGTGTGGATCAGCTAAATCTCCAGCTGCATAAATTTGATGCGGCTTAATTTTTTCGATCAAGTCTGCGGTTATTTGTACATCTCCAACTCCAATTGGATTCTTTTTTATGGCTCCGGTTTCATAGAAAGGTAATTCCATAAAGTGGATTTGGCTATCTGGTAAACCTATAAAGTGACTCGCTGCTCTTGCTTCTCCTTTTCTAATTAATCCTTTAATGTATCTAACTTCAGGAGTATCTATTTCACTCGCTTTTTTATTCTTTAAAAAGTCTGCTGCTTTCTTGTAAATTGCATTTGCTTCAGAATTATCAATTCCAAATTTGTCATTATAATCACACACAAAACTAGCAAAACGTAACGCTTCATCATCTGCAACGGCAATATTACCAGAGGTTTGGTATCCAATATGCACTTCATGCCCTTGCTCGTGTAATCGCTTAAAAGTACCACCCATACTAATGACATCATCATCTGGATGCGGACTAAAAATTAAAACACGTTTTTTAGCTGGTTCTGCTCTTTCTGGTCGTTTACTATCGTCTGCATTTGGCTTTCCACCTGGCCAACCGGTAATGGTATTTTGTAATTTGTTAAATATTTTTATGTTAATATCATACGCAGGTCCAGAATCTGCCAACAAATCGCTCATTCCATTTTCTATGTAATCTGCATCTGTTAACATTAAAATTGGTTTCTTCAAATAAAGTGCTAAACTTAAAACGGCTTTTCTAGTAAGCGTATCTGTCCAAACTACTTTTTCTACCAACCAAGGCGTATTGATTCTTGTTAATTTAGAAGCTGCTGCTTGGTCTAAAATAAAAGTTGCATTTCTGTGCTCTTGCAAGTAAGAAGCCGGTACTAAGCTAGTAACCTCATCTTCTACAGAAGCTTTTATAATATTAGATTTGCTTTCTCCCCAAGCCATTAAAATGACTTTTTTAGCTTCCATTATTTTTTTAACACCTAAAGTAATTGCAGTTCTTGGTGTATTTTCTAAACCAGAAAAATCTCCACTAGCTGCTACTCTTGTAATATGGTCTAAGGCAACCAATCTTGTTTTAGAATTTTGAAGTGAACCAGATTCGTTAAAACCAATATGTCCATTTCCTCCAATTCCTAAAATTTGCAAATCGATACCACCTAAAGCTTCAATTTTTGCTTCATATTGATCACAATAATCTCTAATAGCTGCTTTTGATAAAGTTCCGTCTGGTACATGACAGTTTTCTGGTAAAATATCTATGTGATTAAACAATTGTTCTTGCATAAAACGCACATAACTATTTATAGAATCTGGTTCCATTGGGTAGTATTCATCTAAATTAAAAGACACTACGTTTTTAAAACTTAACCCTTCTTCTTTGTGTAATCTTACCAATTCTGCATACAATCCTTTTGGTGAAGAACCTGTTGCTAAACCTAAAATACAAGGTTGTCTTTGCGATTGCTTTACCTTAATAAGATTTGCAATTTCTTGTGCAATTGATTTTGAGGCTGATGTAGAATCTTCATAAACGATAGTTCCAATATTTTCGAATCTTTTTTCGAAACCTGTCGCTTTGTCTATAGTACTTTTTAACATAATATGTAGTTTGTTAGGTTTGAATTTTATAATTATTTACTCCAGCTTTTTATTTTATGTCCCCATACGGCGAATAACAAAACAATAGCATAACAAGGAATTAAGATCCAATAACTACCCGTTGCTGCAGTTGCTAATGCATCTGCTTCTTGTAGGCCATTGGTAATTAATTCGTGTTTATTTGCTTCTACAATTCTACCATACAAGGGTGGTATAATTGCCCCTCCAGAAATAGCCATAATTAAAAGTGCCGAAGCTGTTTTGGTATGTTTCCCTAAGCCATCTAAAGTTAATGGCCAAATTGCTGGCCAAACTAATGCATTAGAAATACCTAAAGCTGCAACAAATAAAACAGAGGTAAACCCTGAGGTAGATATTATAAGAACACTAAAAATAATACCTAAAATAGCACTAATAACAAGCGCTGTTTTTTGTTGTATGAATTTAGGTATTAATAAGACACCTAAAGCGTAGGTGGCAACCATTGCCATTAAGGTGTATGTAGTAAAGAATTTTGCATCTGCAGCTGGTATGCCTAATGAAATTCCGTAAGCAATAATGGTATCTCCAGCAATAACTTCTGCACCAACATACACAAATAAAGCTAGAACTCCCATCCATAAATGTGGATATTGAAATATGGTTTTATTTGATGAAGATTCACCGTCTGTTAACGCCTCTTCTTCTGTAGCCTCTACATTAGGTAATGCAGCTTTTCTAATTAGAAAAGCAAAAATGAATAAGACAACAGCCATTACAATATATGGTGTATGTACACTGTCTGCCATGGTATCTAAAAGAACATTTTTTTCTTCAGCAGAAACATTTCCTATTTTCTCATTTACATCATCTATACCAGACAATAATAACGCACCAAAAATGATAGAACCTAAAGCGCCTGCAACTTTATTTGCAATTCCCATCATTGCCATACGTTTTGCACCACTTTCAATTGGTCCCAAAATAGTAATATAAGGGTTGGCTGCAGTTTGGCAAATGGTCATTCCAATTCCTTGAATAAAAATAGCTAATAAAAACATCCAATAAGTACGTGCTTCGGCAGCGGGTATAAAAACCAATGCACCAATTGCCATAATTGCTAAACCTAATGATATACCATTTTTATAACCTGTTTTAGAAATAATGTAAGACGCTGGTAATGCCATTACTACAAATGAAATATAAGATGCTGTAGCTACTAAATACGCCTGAGTTTCCGTAAGTTCATTAATGGTTTTCATGAATGGAATAAGCGCTCCGTTTATCCAGGTTACAAAACCGAAAATAGCGAAGAGTCCTCCAATGATCATAATTGGGACTAGGTTGTTTTGAGATTTAGTAGTCGTGCTCATAAGATTTAAATTAGTTTGTGTTGTTTAATTGATTTCAAATTTTGGAATTTAATTATAATTTTTTGGAAAAACTCTCTATCAATTTAAATTGATTTTTTGCTCTGTCTAAATTATGATCAGCATAGGTTGTTTTGTAGTAAGTATCATTGTTTAAATAGTCTGTTAAAAAACGCAAAGCCATTATAAAAATCATGGTTTTTGCTGCTAATGGCAAATATTTTAACTCTACCTCTGTTAAGGAATCTTTTGTTTTTTCTAAAAATCCTTTCTCGTATGCTTTGTAATAATCTAAATTGAATTCCACCTTAGACAAATCTGTTTCATCTTCTGCGGCTGTGTTACAAATTGTTCTAATAGCATCGCCAAAATCATAATAAATAATACCTGGCATTACGGTGTCTGTATCTATCATACAAATCCCTTTGTTGTCTTCTGTAAAGAGCGAATTAGATATTTTTGTATCGTTATGTGTAACTCTTATAGGAATTTCACCTGCATCTTTTAAATTCTGAAGAATGTGCATTTCCTCCTTTAAATCTGCCACTATTTGTATGTAATCTGCTGCTTTGGTTAAGCGACTTTTAGAGGCACTTTGTATAGAAGAAGCATACTGCTTAAAGCGAAAAGCCATATTATGAAAATTAGGAATGACATCTATTAATTGACTGCTGTCAAAATCTGATGTTAAGTTTAAAAAGTCTCCTAAAAGTTTTCCGCCTTCGTAGGCAATTTCTTCGTCTTTTACAATTTCGTGGGTCACGCTATCATCAATAAAAATCATCACATTCCAGAAATTTACACCTTCTTTGTGATAATAAGAATTACTATTCTTTTCTTTTATAAAACTTAAAACTGTCTTATTTAATACTTCGTCTGATGCGTTTGGATATTTGCTTCTAATATGATTGCTCGTTAATACTTTGTTGTTTACCAACCCCAGAACATCTTTAAAAACAACCTGATTGATTCTTTGGAGTATATAATTGGTATCACCATCTGTTTTTATTAAAAAAGTATCATTTATGTGTCCAGAATTTAATTCTGAATGACTTTTATAATTAAATTGATGGTCGAACTCGTTAAAAATAGAGATAATTGTTTCTGTCTTCATATTAGTTCCATAATTTAGTTGGATACACTCCGTTTTCTTTCAGTTTGTTAATCTCTAATTGCGCTTTTTCCTTATCGTCACTATAGGTAACTCCAAACCATTTAGAGTCTGATTCTAGTACTTTTACAGATGCTTTTTTAGACGCCAACATAGTATTTACAATGGTTGGTAAATAAAATTCTGCTTTTAAGTTTTCTTTCGTTTTTTCTAAGAAGTCTAAAAATAAGGTGTCTCCAAACTCAAAACATTTAGGAGTAAAACCCCAGAAATTCATAGAAACTGTCGTGTTTTCATCAATAGGAAACATTTCTCCGTTATCGTTTTCACTTTTTAATACTCCGTCTATTTTTTCAATTCTAACTCTTTCGGTAACATCAGTTAAAAAACCGTTTTCATCAACGGTGCATTCTCCTCTAGAAACATAACCATTTTCTGAAATTGTATTTTTTAAAGAATAAGCTAACATACTAAAAGCATAACTATTTTTATCTGTATTTCTTAACTGTTCTGCAATGGCAACAAAAGCTTGTCTGCTATAAAAATCGTCAGCATTTATAATGGCAAAATTTTCTTTTATTATATCTTTCGTCATTAATAAAGCGTGGCCTGTTCCCCAAGGTTTTACCCTTTCTGGATTTCTATATTTTTCGGGTACGTTTTCTAATTCTTGAAACACATATTCTACGGCTATTTTACCTGCTAACTTTGTGTTGTAAATAGCTTTAAAATCTTTTTCGAAAGTTTTTCGGATGATAAAAACCACTTTACCAAAACCAGCTTCAATTGCATCATAAAGAGAGAAGTCTATAATAGTATCTCCTTCTTTGGTAAAACTGTCCATTTGTTTTAAGCCGCCGTAACGACTTCCCATTCCTGCTGCTAAAATAACTAGTGTGGGTTTGTTGTTTTTACTCATAATTAGTTGATATTTAGTCAGTATTATTGTTTTTGTTGAGTTGCAATGGTTTCTGATTGAAACAAAAATATAGATATTATTTTGTGTTACCAAGAGAATAGTAATAAAATGTGCTCGAACACAATTATTGAAACAAAAAGGTATATATTTGCTTTGATGAAGAAATATACTATTAAAAATATTGCAGAATTAGCAGGTGTATCTAAAGGAACGGTAGATAGAGTTATTCATAAAAGAGGCAAAGTATCTGCGTTAGCTTTAGAAAAGGTGACTGCTGTTTTAAATGAAATAGACTACAAGCCTAATTTGCTTGCTAGAAGTTTAAAAAACACCAAAGATTACCACATTTGTGTTGTTTTACCAGATTATACTAAAGATGCTTTTTGGTTGCCATGTTATGAAGGTATTGTAGCGGCAGTAAATGAGTTTGCTTCTTTTGGTGTTTTTATAGAACCTTTCTTTTTTCATCCTAATGATGTGCATTCTTTTGTAGAGGTTAATAAGAAAGTATTAGAATTAGCCCCGGATGCCGTTTTACTGGCGCCTTTATTTTATAAAGAAACAGTAGGTATTATTAATAAATATGCACTTAAGAATATTATTGTTAGCAAATTTAACAACCAATTAGAAATTGAAAATACTAAGAATTTTGTTGGTCAAGATTTATTTAAAAGTGGAAGAATAGCTGCTGGGTTATTACAAATGATCATCAAAAAAAATGCAACCATAGATATTATTCATGTTGATGAAGATTTTAACAACTCTATTCACATGCAGGAAAAAGAAAAAGGTTTTAGAGATTATTTTGATGAAATAGAAAATTCTGATTATAAAATTGTAACCCATAACTCTAAACAATCTGACCTAGCAAATAATTTAGATTCTATATTTTCTGATTCATTTACTTCGGATGCTATTTTTGTGACCACGTCTAAAGTTTATGAAGTTGCGGAATTTATAAAAAGTAAAAATTTGAATAACGTAAAACTGATTGGCTACGATTTATTGGAAGAGAATATTCAATATTTAAAAGAAAACGTTATAGATTTCTTGATTCATCAAAATCCTAAAAAACAAGTATATTTAGGACTGAATTATTTAGTTGATTTCTTTCTTTTTAATAAAGAAATACCTAGCAAAAGCTTATTACCAATAGATATCATTACTAGCGAAAATATAGATACCTATTTAGAAAATTGATGATTTTTAACGAATAACTAAGATGCCATAAATATTTACAACGTAAAAAAGCACTAAAAGAAAACCAATCGTTGTATGGATTGATTATTCTAAAAGTGCTCTATATCTTTAAAAAAAATACTACTATTTAAATAAAGTGGTTTATATACTATTACTTAATTACATTCAATCTTTTACCAACTTTAATAAAAGCAGCTACCGCTTTATCTATATGTTCTTTTGTGTGTGCTGCAGATAATTGAACTCTAATTCTTGCTTTGTCTTTTGGTACTACTGGAAAGAAAAAACCTATTACATAAATACCTTCTTCTAATAATTGATTTGCCATAATCTGAGACAATTTTGCATCATACAACATAACAGGTACAATTGCAGCATCTGCACCAACTAAATCGAAACCTGCGGCTTCCATTTTAGATCTAAAATGATTGGTATTTTCCTCTAACTTATCTCTTAATGAAGTATCGTTTTCTAACATTTCAAAAACCTTTAATGAGGCACCAACAATTGCAGGAGCCAAAGAGTTTGAAAATAAATAAGGTCTAGAACGCTGACGTAACATTTCTATAATTTCTTTTTTACCCGTAGTAAAACCACCCATTGCACCACCCAAAGCTTTTCCTAAAGTTCCGGTAACAATATCTATTCTGCCAAGTACGTTTTTTAGTTCTATGGTTCCACGACCAGTTTTACCTATAAAACCAGAAGCATGACATTCATCTACCATTACCAAAGCATCATATTTATCTGCTAAATCACAAATTTTGTCTAATTCGGCAACAACACCATCCATAGAAAATACACCATCGGTTACAATTATTTTAAAACGATGGTTTTGTTTGTTCGCTTCAATTAACTGTTCTTCTAAAGAAACCATATCGTTATTGTTATAACGGTAACGAGCAGCTTTACACAAACGAACTCCGTCTATAATAGAAGCGTGGTTTAAGGAGTCGGAAATAATAGCATCTTCTTTTGATAATAAAGGTTCAAAAACTCCTCCGTTAGCATCAAAAGCGGCTGCGTATAAAATAGTGTCTTCACAATGAAAAAATTCGGCAATTTTAGCTTCTAATTCTTTATGAATATCTTGGGTACCACAAATAAAACGAACAGAAGACATACCAAAACCATGCGAGTCTAATGTGTCTTTTGCTGCCTGAATTACTTCTTTGTTATTAGAAAGTCCTAAGTAGTTGTTGGCACAAAAATTAATTACTTCTTCTCCTGTAGAAACCTTAATAACGGCATCTTGAGAGGTTGTAATAATGCGCTCTTCTTTAAATAAACCATTGTCTTTAATGGCTTGTAATTCTTTCTGTAAATTCTCTTTTATGCTTCCGTACATGATATCTCTTTAATTTTTTAATCATTATTTTAGACATGCTATCTAAATCCAATTGTGGTTTTCAGTTCCAATCTTTTCTGGCAGTAGAATCATCGATACTTTCTGACCACGAGCTTGCAATTTTTTGCCTAAAATCTGGCTTAAATGTAATACTAAAATTTAAGTAGGTCTTTTTTATTGAATTAAAAACTTCTTTTGGTGTAAAACTCATTCCAGATAATTTATAAAGAAATTAAAACTGTAGAAACATTCAATTACCTAATACTAAAAAGTTTACCGTACATAAATAGTAGGAATTCAAGTAAGTGAAAATAAAAAAACCTGTAAATCAAATGATTAACAGGTTTTTTAGTACTCAAGGCGGGAATCGAACCCGCACTTCCGAAAAAACTGGATTTTGAATCCAGCGCGTCTACCAATTCCGCCACTTGAGCAAGTATTAATAAGATTGCAAATGTATAAAATTATTTTATTTTAAAGTCTATAAATAAATTTCAAAGTCAATAAATAAATTCTACTTTTGTACTCTTACAACAACACAACAAAAAAAAACAACTAAATGCCTACAAATCAGTTAGCCCCAAAACTTTTTGCCTGCAGACAAAGCACAGTTTTGGCAGAGAAAATTGCAAAAGAATACAATACCACCTTAGGAAAAGTTAAAACAACTTACTTTAGTGACGGAGAATTTCAGCCAGCATTTGAAGAATCTGTTCGTGGAAGACGTGTTTTTATTATTGGTTCTACATTTCCGAATGCAGACAATTTAATGGAAATGTTGTTAATGTGTGATGCTGCAAAAAGAGCATCAGCAAGACACATTACAGCAGTTATGCCATATTTTGGTTGGGCTAGACAAGATAGAAAAGATCAACCTAGAGTTGCTATTGGAGCAAAATTAGTTGCAAAACTTTTAGAATCTGCTGGAGCAACAAGAATTATGACGATGGATTTACATGCAGACCAAATACAGGGTTTCTTTGAAAAGCCAGTAGATCATTTATTTGCATCTACTATTTTTATGCCATACATAAATAGCTTAAAATTAGACAATTTAACAATTGCATCTCCAGATATGGGAGGTTCTAAAAGAGCGTATGCATACTCTAAGCACTTAGAATGTGATGTTGTTATTTGTTATAAGCAACGTATTAAAGCCAACCAAATTGGGCACATGGAGTTAATTGGAGACGTTAAAGGTAGAAATGTAATCTTAGTAGATGATATGATTGATACTGGAGGAACATTAGCACATGCAGCAAATTTAATGATGGAAAGAGGTGCATTAAGTGTAAGAGCAATTTGTACACATCCAATCCTTTCTGGTGGCGCTTATGATAAAATAGAAAACTCAGGATTAACAGAATTGATTGTTTCAGACACTATTCCGTTAAAAAAGGAGACATCTAAAATAAAAGTGGTATCTTGCGCGCCATTATTTGCTGATGTTATGCATAAAGTGCAAGACAATACTTCAATTAGTGGACAATTTTTAATGTAAATAAATAATACAAAAAGTAATGAAATCAATTACAATTAAAGGATCAAAAAGAGAAAGCGTAGGTAAAGTAGCAACTAAAGCCTTACGTAATGCTGGTATGGTTCCTTGCGTTATATACGGAGGAGAAAACCCAATACATTTTTCAGCAGAAGAAAAAGCGTTTAAAAAGTTGGTATTCACTCCAAATGTGTATACAGCAAGTTTAGATATTGATGGTCAAAAAATAGCAGCAGTGTTACAAGACATTCAATTTCACCCTGTAACAGATAAAATTATTCACGTAGATTTTTATCAATTATTTGATGATAAAGAAATTACAATGAAGATTCCTGTAACTTTAGTAGGTACTTCTCCAGGAGTATTAAATGGTGGAGCTTTACGTTTTACAAACCGTAAATTAAGAGTAAAAGCATTACCTGCTAACTTACCAGATTTTGTAACTGCAGATATTTCTAAATTAAAAATTGGAAGTAAATTAACAGTAACATCATTAGCAACTGAAGGATATACATTTATGCACCCAGACAACACTGTTGTTGTGCAAGTAAGAACTTCTCGTAACGCGACTGTTTCTGAAGATGAAGAAGAAGAAGCTACAGAAGCTGCTGCAGAATAATTTTTGCAATATAAATTATAAAAAGCGTTACAAATTTGTAACGCTTTTTTTTTGCTTTATATTTATTTTAATCCCTTATAATTATAAATAGGCAATCTAAATTTATTTAATTCTTCTTATTTTTGAAGAATGAATTTTACAAACTTTTTTTCTGAAATATTTGGTATTAAAGTTGAATCTAAAGAAGCGTTAATGAAGAAGTTTTTAATTGTTGGATTAGGTAATATTGGTGAGCAATACACAAATACGCGTCATAATATTGGGTTTAAAATTGTAGATGAGGTTGCGGAAGAGCACAGTGCAACTTTTGAAACTGAAAAGCTTGGAGATGTAGCTAATTTCCGATTTAAAGGAAGAACATTTGTTTTACTTAAACCAAGTACTTTTATGAATTTAAGCGGTAAAGCAGTAAAATATTGGATGGATAAAGAAAACATATCTGTAGAAAATATTTTAGTAGTTACCGATGATGTAAATATAGATTTTGGAGTAATTCGTTTAAAAGCAAAAGGATCTGCAGGCGGACATAACGGATTAAAAGATATTCAAGAAAAATTAAATACCCAGCAATACGCTCGTTTTAGATTTGGTGTTGGTGGTAATTATGGTAGAGGTAGGCAAGTAGATTATGTCCTTGGTGAATGGAAAAAAGAAGAAACCAGTGAATTGATAGAGCGCTTGCCAACATCAGCTAAAGTAATTACTTCTTTTGGTACCGCAGGTTTAAATAATACCATGAATACCTTTAATGGTAAGTAATTCTTGAAATTTTAGGTGAAAAAAGGTTGTCTAAAAATAAATTTTAGAAGATTAAGCAGGTTTCATTATCATTAATTTGATAATCATAAACCTAAATGAAAAACTTGTAATGAATGCAGGTTGATGAAAAAAATAGGGCTATCTTTTTGATAGCCCTATTTTTTTTAAGCGTAATTTGTATCATTAAATTAATTCTCACTGGCATACCATTCTGCAAAGCTAGAATCTGTTTCTTGTAGTTTTATAGCGTGAAGTTTGATGTTTTCTGGTAATCTGCCTTTTATTTTTTCAGCAAAATCTATTACCATCATTTCACTTGTTGGTTGGTAATCTACCAATAAAACATGATGTCCTCTATCCATTAATTCCTTTGCTAAATCTACATGAGGTGTATTTTTATTAAATACGGTTGCATGGTCAAAAATATCTACAATTTCTTCGTTTACAATCTTTTTTAAATCTCCAAAATCAATCACCATACCAAATTTTACGTTGGTGTTGTCTGCAATTGGTTTTCCTGATACGGTTACAGAAAGTTTGTAAGAATGTCCGTGAACGTTTTTGCATTTACCATCATAACCATATAAGGCGTGCCCTGTTTCAAAGCTAAATTGTTTTGTAATTCTAATTGTACTCATTTGTGTTCTTTATTAATTTGTCATTTCGAAATGAGGAACGATTGAGTAAACTAAGATCTCTTGTCATTCGTTGTCCGAAAGGATAAAGTATTCTAATTATCGTCTGTTTCTAAATTTGTTGTAAAAGTAAACAATAACCAAAGCTATTGCCAATCCTAAAAATAAAAAATCTCCTCCCATGTTGTTTGTATCTTGTTATATTAAATGAACTTTGATGTTCATTTGGTATTACTCTTTAATTATAAAATTATGTAAAACATCTGCAATTTTTCTGTTATCAGACAATTGCGGAATCTTATTTTGTCCTCCAAATTTACCAATAGATTTCATATATTCATGAAAACCACCTTTTTTTACTTTTCTAACGATTAAAGGACGTAAAACTTTTCCTTCAATTAAATCGATATAATAAATATTTTGAGCCTGCATAGAAGCATCAATTTTAGCTGCAAATTCCTCTAGGTTTTCGGGTTCATTTTCAAATTCGATAAACCATTCATGATACGGCAAACCACTATCCGGACTCACTTGCGGTGCTACTGTAAACTCACTAATATTTATGTTGGTGCCTTTAATGGAATCGTTTAAAGCTTTTTCTACTTCTTTACCAATAACGTGTTCGCCAAAGGCGGATATAAAATGTTTTATTCTACCGGTAACTTTTATTCGATAAGGTTTTGTTGATGTAAACTCGACAGTATCACCAATGTTATACCCCCAAAGACCTGCTGTTGTGTTTAAAATGATGGCGTAATTAACACCCATTTTTACATCCTTTAAAGAAATTCTTGTAGGCTTTTCATTAAAAAATTCATCCGCAGGAATAAACTCGTAAAACATACCTGAATCTAATTGCAACAACATTCCTTTTTCTGTCTGAGAATCTTGATATGCAATAAAGCCTTCCGATGCTGGATATAATTCTATATAATCGATTTTTTTACCAATTAAACTTTCAAACTTATTCTTATAAGGCTCAAAGTTAACACCTCCATAAATAAAGAAATTAAAATTAGGGAACAGTTCTGAAACCGATTTCCCAGTTTTTTCAATCAGTTTTTCAAAATACATCTGTACCCAAGAAGGAATTCCGCTAATTACAGACATGTCTTCATTAATGGTTTCTTCTACAATGGCATTTACTTTGGTGTCCCAATCTTCTATGCAGTTGGTTTCCCAACTTGGTAATCTATTTTTTAATAAATATTGAGGTACATAATGCGCTACAATTCCGCTTAATCTACCCAATTTTACGCCGTTCTTATCACTTAAAATAGGGCTTCCTTGTAAGAAAATCATTTTACCATCCACAAAACTTGCGTCGTTTTTTTCTTTGATATAAAATAACAAAGCATTTCTTGCCGCCTTAATATGTGTAGGCATCGAGTCTTTGGTAATCGGAATAAATTTTGCGCCAGAAGTTGTGCCCGAGGTTTTTGCGAAGTATAGTGGTTTTCCGGTCCAAAGTACATTCGATTCTCCAGCTACAATTCTATCTACGTAAGGTCTTAAACCTTCGTAATCTGTAACTTTTACTTGTTTTTTAAAATCTTCATAATTAGAAATAGTATCAAAATTATGATCTTTTCCAAAAGCTGTTTTACTTCCTTTAGAAATTAAATTTTTAAAAACTTTTTCTTGTGTTTTATGTGGGGTGTTGGCCCATTTATAAACTTTTTTTGTTGCAATTTTAGCAAACGGAATCGCAAAAAATGATTTAATGCTCATTATTTAAAATCTATAAAATTTGTTGGGTTTACGGCATATCCACCGCTCCAAAGTTCAAAATGTAAATGTGGTCCTGTAGTTAATTCTCCAGTAGATCCTATAGTGGCAATTACTTCACCAGATTTTACAAAGTCTCCTTGTTCTTTTAATAAGTTTCCGTTGTGTTTATAAACAGAAATATAATCTTTAGCATGTTTTAAAATAATAACGTAGCCTGTTTCTGTGGTCCATCCAGAAAAAATAACAGTTCCATCTGCAGTTGCCTTAATTGGTGTTCCGCTTTTTGCGGTAATATCTACTGCAAAGTGTTTAGAGGTGGCATCAAAAACTTGAGATATTGTACCGTTTAAAGGGGCAAAAAAGACCACCTTAACATTACTTTTTGCGTTTTGTTCAATAGAAAATAGCGTTTCACTTTCTACTTTTTCTCTAAATAAAGAATCTTCTTTTGTGGCAGCCAATTCACTCTCGTCTATAAAACGATGTCTTGCTTCTGCCTGAATAGAATCTATACTTTCTGGTTGAATTTCTCCTGTTAAAACAGGTCTTAAGGCTTTTGTGTAATTTTCTAAAACTGCTAATTTAATTTTTAAGGAATCTGCTTCAAAAGTTAAATTTGCTGCTTTTCTTTTTAAAGCAGTAGAAGAGTAGCCTGGTATATACTCTTTTAAAGGAGTAAATGCAATTAGAAGAATGGTACTAGCTATTAATAATATAGAAAAAAAACCACCCAAAACATATACATTTAATCTTGAAAGTTTTAATGAAAAACGCTCTTCAAAAGTGTCTTCATTTAAAACGACCAATCTGTATTTATCAGTTAGTTTTTGTTTAAGTTTTCCCTTTTTTTTATCTTTTTTAGCCACAAATATTTATTTGATGTTTAACAAATATACAACGAAACGCTCATAGAGTATATTATGTGTAAGAGTGATATAAATATATTTTAATTATGAATTGTAAAAGTTCATTTCATCTATGTACTCCCAAACCTCTTTAGGTAATAATGGTTGCGTATTTTTTTTGTTCTTTATAGCCTTTCTTATCATGGTAGAAGATATTTGAACAATAGGAGCTTCTACTTTATGAATTTTAGCATGGTTTTTAAATTGATCATCCATTTCACCATCAGCAATTCTAGGGTAGACATAAATGTGATGATGTTCTAAAATAGTTTCATAATTTTTCCATTTATGTAAACTTTTTAGATTGTCTTCACCCATAATTAAGCAGAATTCTTTGTTTGGATACATATCAGAAACATGTGCTAACGTATGAACGGTGTAATTGGGTTGTGGCAAATTAAACTCAATATCTGAAGGTTTAATTTTCTGGTAATTAGCGGTTGCTCTATAAATCATTTCAAAACGTTCATGATTATCTAGCAAAGAGCTTTTCTTCTTAAACGGATTATGAGGTGTAACAACCATCCAGATTTCATCTAAATCAGAATTTTCTACCATATGATTGGCAATAATTAAATGCCCAATATGCATTGGGTTAAACGTGCCAAAATATAAACCTATTTTACTCATTTCCTTTTAAAGATTTTAGAATCAAGAAGCAAGATTATTTTGTTTTCAAAAAAATACTTTTTCTTTATTCTCTATTTAATCTTGACTCTTGTTTCCTTTCTAGTCTTGTCTCTTAGTTCAATTCCAAAAAATCACTCATTAACTCTTCCGCTTCTTGCAAAGCATCTTCTAAAATGTAATTTTTTATAATCTTATCAAACTGTGGAGCCGTTGCTAATTCTACAGAAGCTTTTGCAATACGCATGTTTATTTTGTCTTCACTTTCTGTAGAACGTTTTTTTAAACGGATTTTTAACTCATCTACACTTGGTGGTTTTACAAAAACAGACAATGTTTCTTCTGGATATTTCTTTTTAATACGCAATCCACCAACTACATCAATATCAAAAATAACATGTTTTTTTAAAGCCCAAATACGCTCAATTTCGCTTTTTAAAGTTCCGTAGAAGTTATCTCTATAGACTTCTTCCCATTCTAAAAATTCATCACCTTTAATTTTGTTTTTAAACTCTTTTAGGTCGATAAAATAATAGTCTTCACCATCTTTTTCCTCTCCTCTTGGTGCTCTAGAAGTAGCAGAAATAGAAAACTCTAGGTTGAATCTTTCTTGCTTTAATAAATGACGTACAATGGTTGTTTTACCTGAACCAGAAGGTGCAGAAAAGACGAATAATTTTCCTTTAAAATCTGACATATATTTTATTATTTGTCATGCTAAACTTGCTTTAGCATCTTGTAATTAGAATATTGTAATAGTTACATGGTTTTTTTAACCTTGCAGAAAATCTTACAATACGTTTAAAATTTGTTCTTTAATTTGTTCTAGCTCGTTTTTCATTTGAATTACCGCTTTTTGCATAGGTGCAAAATTAGCTTTAGAACCGGTGGTGTTTATTTCTCGTCCCATTTCTTGAACAATAAATCCTAATTTTTTACCATTAGAATCTTCAGATTCCATTGTTTGTAAGAAATAATCTAAATGATTTGCCAAACGAACTTTCTCTTCATTAATATCTAATTTTTCTAGATAGTAAATTAATTCTTGTTCAAAACGGTTTTCATCAGTATCTACTTTTAAATCGTCGATAGCCTTTTTTAAACGTGTTTTTACGTTTTCTACTCTATCTCCATCTAAAGCTTTTACTTCTTCTAAATAGGTTTTAATATTAGCAATTCTTTCTTTAAAATCTATTTCTAAAGAAGCAGCTTCATCAATTCTATATTGTACAATATCTTTAATAGCAATATCTACACTTTCGTTGATAAGGTTCCATTCGTTTTCATCTAACTCTTCACGCTCTGTTTTTAAAGCATCTGGCATTCTTACGGCCATTTTCAATAATTCAACATCGTCAGAAGTTCCGGTTTGTACAACATTTCTTAGTTGTTGCATATATTCTTTTACCACTCCGTGATTAATAGTTGTAGACGTTTCATCTGCAGTCATTTCTACAAAAATTGAAAAATCTACTTTACCACGAACCAACGCTCTTGCTAGTTTTTTACGCACGGCTAATTCTTTCTCTTTATAATAAGAAGGAATACGAACGTTTAAATCGAGGTTTTTACTGTTTAAAGATTTAATTTCTATGGTTACTTTTTTAGTAGGTAATTGTAATACAGACTTGCCATAACCAGTCATAGATTGAATCATAAAATCAACATTTTAGATGAGGGGCAAATATAGTTTTTATTTCACAGAATTTTTAGGGGAATGCACTTGTAAATCATTGAAAATGATAAAGGCACATATTATACAGATTAGTACTAATTTTTATGCTGATGAGATCTGACTAATTTGAACGAACAAAGCTTAGTAACTAGTTTTAAATGGTGAAATTAAGTGCTATTTTTCTACTTGCCTAGTTACTAAATAGACACCACAAAATATTAGTATTGTTGCCCCGATTTTTGTCATGTTTAAAGAATCACTACCAATAATTAAAGCATAAATTGTTGCAATAACAGGTTGTAGATAAATAAAAACACTAACGGTTGTTGGTTTCAATTTTGATAAACCATATAAATTAAAAAGATAGGTAATACAAGAAGTAAAGACAACGACAAAACCAATGTTCCAATAAATATTTGTGGGCATTTCTCGCCAATTGACTTCTGTAAATTCTTGGTAACCAAAAGGGAGTACAAAAATGAACCCAATAAAATACAGCCATTTAACAAGCGTAATTGGATGATATTTGTGAATTAAACTTTTGGAGATCACTAAATATAAACCATAAGAAGTGGCATTTACAAAAATTAAAAAATTTCCCCAATTGCTATTTGTACCGCTTGTACCAGATGAATTACCATACGTAATAAGTAAAACAGTACCTACTAAACCAATGATTACGCCTAATATTCTTAGTTTTCCAATGGCTTTTCTAATTAATATACTAGAAAAAATTAAAACCATAATTGGTGATGTAACCATAATAACGGAAGCGCTAATAGGTGTTGTTAAACTTAAACCTTTAAAAAAGGAGAGCATATTTAAACCAATTCCAAAAATGGCTGCTAAGAGTAATTTTAGATAATCAGATTTTTCTATTTTTTGAGATTTAATAAATAAACCAAGACTCCAAAAAATTATAGTTGCTCCAAAAACTCTTATTAAAATAAAACCAAAGGGTTTTACGTAAATAGGCATTACCTCTTTAGCTATTGAGTAATTTAGTCCGTAGATTATAGTGGCTATGGTAACGGCAATTAATGCTAATGTTCTCTTATCTATGTTCAAAAAAATAGGATTCTTAAATTAGCATGCAAAGTTGAGAATAATTTTTAGTTTAAGGGATAAAAAAAAGAGTTTCAAAATATATTTTGAAACTCTTCTAATTTGGTTGGTTGATTTTTAATTAGTCTACTAAAGGCGGTATTCTTAATACCTGACCAGGGTATATTTTATCTGGATGTGATAACATCGGTTTGTTTGCTTCAAAAATTACAGGGTATTTCATTGCGTTACCATAATAAGTTTTGGCAATCTTACCTAAAGTGTCTCCGCTTTCTACTGTATGAAATTGTGCCATTTCTGCTTCTTCAATTACCTCTGTTTCTGCAACTGTTAAGTTGTCTTCTACAGATGCAATACCATTGGTATTACCTACCACTAAAACTACTTTTTCTTTGGTAGCTAAGTCAGCGGTTTCTCCCCAAAGTTTTACAGCATCATCTGCTACTTCTATACCTAAATCTGTAACTTCTAAATTTAAAGCAGTAATAGCATTTCTTAATTGCTCAGATTTATCTGCGTTTTCTTCTTCTGTAGTTTTTCCAATGCCAAAAACTTTTGCTCCAGCATTCTTAATGAATGAAAAAATTCCCATTTTTTAGTTTTTTGTTAATGTTTTAATCTTTTGTGTAGATGCAAGATACAAATTTATACAATTGCTTTACATTTGTTATTCTAAAATTATTTACAATGATTATTCACCATTTACAAGAAGAAAATTCTATTCTTAATAAATTTATTTCAGAAATTAGAGATGTAAAAATTCAAAAAGATTCACTTCGGTTTAGAAGAAATATTGAAAGAATTGGTGAGGTTTTAGGCTACGAATTAAGTAAAAACCTTTCTTATAAAAATGTTTCTATTGAAACTCCTTTAGGTGAGAAAACAGAACAATTATTTGATAACGACGTTGTTTTATGTTCAATTTTAAGAGCGGGATTACCTTTGCATCAAGGTGTGTTAAACTATTTTGATGATGCCGAAAATGCTTTTATTTCTGCATACCGTCATCACCCAAATAACGGTGCTAAATCTGAAATTGTAGTAGAGTATTTTGCAGCACCATCAATAGAAAACAAAACATTATTATTGTTAGATCCGATGTTAGCAACAGGGCAATCTTTAGTGTCTGTTTTTGAGGCGATAAAAAAACAAGGAACACCTGCGGAAATTCATGTTTTGGTGGTTATTGCTTCTAAGGAAGGAATCGAGTTTATAAAAGATAAATTTCCAGAAAACACACATTTATGGGTTGCTGCTATAGACGATCAATTAAATAATAAAGGATATATAGTTCCTGGTTTAGGAGATGCTGGAGATTTAGCTTTTGGAACTAAATTATAGTAAAAAATAAGTAAGAATTGTACCTATTAGTAGTAAGCCAGATAGAATGTTTTTAACAATCATTTTTTCTATAACCTCAAATCCGTTTGCTATAATTATAGATGCTGGTATTAAAAAATAAACAATTTCAGCTCCACTCTTTTCGGTAATTACTAAAGCAAAAGCAACTGCGATAATTGAGTTGATAATTAAAACAATCCAACTCTTTTTAAAAGAATTATTTACAGATAACGCTTTCGGGGATTTTAAGAATATAGAACTTACAGTTAGTAAAAGTATGGTTCCAAAAATCCATAGTGTAGAGTCTTTTTTATATATAAATATATTATTTATAGTATTAAAAGTGAAAAGTTGCTGAAATTCTTCGCTAGAATCATACCAAAATAAGTACGCAAAATAGATGATTAATGGAGAAATAAACCCAATAATTGGAGTTAGTAGCGTATGAAAAGAAACCTTTTTTCTCAATAAAATAGATGCGTAAATTAGAATGAGAAAAATCAAGGTAAGAGGTTCTATTATAAAGAGAATACCTAACCAAAAACCACTATCAAATAATTTCTGAATTACCTTTTTAGGAGAACGTAAACTGTATATTTTTCTTAAAAAAAGGAGGTAAATTATTAATGTTAGTAAGGCTTTAAGGCCTAGTATCTTGGGTGTGAAAAGAATACTTGTTAATATAAAAATAAAGAAAGCATAAGAGTGGTCGAACGTTAATTTATTTTTTGAGACTATAAAATTGTAGAAGAAAAAAACAATTAAAAAGAGTCCTAAAAAAGAGATGTTTTCCATGGTTTTTAGCCAAGTGAAATTATCTGTTAACAAGTTAGAAAAAACAGTAATTATAAAGAAGCAAAAAAAGAGTCCAAAATAGACTATAAAATTGATTGGTTTAGATTTCTCTAAAAAATTGGCTAGCATCGTTTCTTTTGTTATTTTTGCAGCGTAAAGATAATTAAGTTATGATAGCAAGCAATATTTTTAGATGGATTGGTAGTTTATTTACCGATTTATTATTTACGCCATTCCATTGGTTACGTTTAACTGTAGCAAATGCAGATTATGGTTGGTGGATTTCTAATGCCGTTAATTGGGGATTTCTATTAGTTTTATTATGTTTATTCGCATATTGGTTGGGACAAACTCTTAAGTTTAAGAGAGAAGGAACGGAAGATAAAGCTTAAAATAACAATTTGGGAAGTAAAAATAAATTAAAACGTTTCAAAGAAAATGAAACGTTTAATAATGTCATTCAACCAACTAGAGAAGAAGTTGTAACAGATTTTTCTCATAAGGGTAAATGGCATTCTTTTTTTGGCAACAACAATCCTATTGTTGTAGAGTTAGGGTGTGGTAAAGGAGAATATACCATTGCTTTGGCTAGAAGAAATCCGAATAAAAACTATATTGGTATCGATATAAAAGGCGCTCGTTTTTGGAGAGGAGCAAAAACTGCAATAGAAGAAAATCTAGACAATGTAGCTTTTGTAAGAACTCAAATTGAGTTGGTCGATTTTATTTTTGCTGAAAATGAAGTTTCAGAAATTTGGATCACTTTCCCAGATCCACAAATAAAATTTCAACGCACAAAACATAGAATGACAAATTCTAGTTTTATGAAAAAATACCATCATATTCTTAATGAAGAAGGAATTATGAATCTAAAAACAGATTCAGAGTTTATGCATGGGTATACGTTAGGTTTGTTGCATGGTGAAGGTCATGAAATTTTATATGCTAACCATACTGTATATAAGAATGAAGGCGCACCAAAAGAAGTTACAGAAACACAAACTTTTTACGAAAAACAATATTTAGAAGTAGATAAACCTATTACCTACATTAAATTTAGATTAAAGTATTAATGTGTCATTACGGGGAATTAACTTCCCCATTTGTCATTCCGAAATGAGCCTTTTTAGTTGATTGAGGAATCTCATTACATTACAACTATTGATGTTGATTTTAACTCAATGAATCTTTGTTTTTCTCTGAGAATCTCTGTGTAATAATTATTCACCATAGTCATCAGTGGTAATCCGTGAAATCTGTGTCTTTTATTTTTAACCTCCGTGAATCTCTATTTTTCTCTGCGAATCTCAGTGTAATAACTTTCCACAACATCCATCAGTGATAATCCGTGAAATTTGTGTCATTTTTTATTTAAAAACCCTGTGGCATAACTTTCTTAGAATATCATTACCTTCACAACGTGAAAGAATCCGATAATTTTTTTGATAAAGTTTACCAAGTAGCTCGCTTAATTCCGCATGGAAAAGTTACCAGTTACGGAGCAATTGCTACCTATTTAGGAGCAGCAAGATCTGCAAGAATGGTAGGTTGGGCAATGAATAAAGCACATAATTTAGAAGATGTTCCGGCACATAGAGTCGTTAATAGAAAAGGATTACTAACAGGCAAACATCATTTTGACGGTACAAACCTTATGCAGCAATTACTAGAAAGCGAAGGGATTATTGTAATAGAAAACCAAATTCAGGATTTAGAAAAAGTATTTTGGAACCCTATGGAAGAGTTGTCTTAGTTTTTCCTAATTTATTAAATAATTACAAAACCATTGGTGCGATTTGCGAAATTGGTGTCTATAATTTCAACCTATCAATTCATAAATAATCGCAATCTACAAACTTTCTTTTCTGAGCAGTAAGACGTATCTTTGCAAGTAAGATTAAATATAAGAAAACGTGAGTTTTAAGAAACAAGATATATACAAGGCATTAGAAACAATTACCGCTCCTGGAGAAGGTAAAAGTTTAATAGAAAACAATAATGTTACTAACGTTGTTACTTTTGGCAATGAAGTAGAAGTAGATGTTACCATTAGTAACCCAACTTTACAAGCAAAAAAGAAAATTGAAACGGAGATTACCAAGGCAATTCAAACCAATGTTGACGAGCAAATTATTGTAAAAGTTAACGTAAAAGTAGAAAAGCCTGCAGAGAAAGTAAACCCGAATCAAATTAAAGGGAAAGCAATTCCTAATATTAAAAACATTATTGCAATTGCATCTGGTAAAGGTGGCGTTGGTAAATCTACAATAACTGCAAATACGGCTATTTCTTTAGCTAAAATGGGCTTTAAAGTAGGTGTTTTAGATGCCGATGTTTACGGACCATCACAACACATCATGTTCGATGTAGAAAAAGCAAGACCACTTTCTGTAAATATAGATGGTAGATCTAAAATGGAACCTGTAGAAAATTATGGAGTTAAATTATTATCATTAGGCTTTTTTACAGACCCAAACCAAGCAGTAATTTGGCGTGGACCAATGGCTTCAAAAGCATTAAATCAATTAATTTTTGATGGTAATTGGGGTGAGTTAGACTTTCTTTTAATCGATTTACCTCCAGGAACAGGAGATGTACATTTATCAATTGTGCAAGCTTTACCAATTAACGGAGCAGTTGTAGTAAGTACACCACAAAATATTGCGTTGGCAGATGCTAAAAAAGGAGTTGCAATGTTTCAACAAGAAAACATTAATGTGCCTGTTTTAGGAATCATTGAAAATATGGCGTATTTTACACCAGAAGAATTGCCAGATAACAAGTATTATATTTTTGGAAAAGATGGTGCTAAAAATTTAGCAGAAGACATTAAAACTAAGTTTTTAGGAGAAATTCCTTTAGTACAAAGTATTAGAGAGGCAGGAGATGTTGGTCATCCGGTAGCTTTACAAAACGGAACTATTTTAGAAAAATCATTTAATGATATTACGAAAGAAATGGTTGCAGAATTATTAAAAAGAAATGAAGATTTACCACCAACAGAAGTTGTTAGAATTACAACAATGAGTGGTTGTAGTTCCGTAAAAAAATAAGCATATGACAGCACAAGAAACATTAAATAATGTAGAAAAAGCGTTAGAAGAAATTCGCCCTTTTTTAATGAGTGATGGAGGCAATATTAAACTTTTATCTATAGAAGATAATATTGTTAATGTTCAATTAGAAGGTGCTTGTACAGGATGTTCTGTAAATCAAATGACCTTAAAAAATGGCGTTGAAGCAACCATAAAAAAGTATGCGCCACAAATAGTAGAAGTTGTAAACGTAGCTTAAGCTGATAAAAATCAGTTTTTAAGTATTTAGAAAAATATATTTTTGGGCGTTCCAAGCAAAAAAACTTGGTCGGGCTTTTCGCACTCGCTTTTTTTACTTAAAAAAGTAAAAAAGAGCTCAAGCAAATGCTTCAATCCCTAACGCGCTCATCAACATAAAAAAAAGACCTCGCAAGAATAAAACCTTGTGAGGTCTTTAAAAATAAAAAAAAGTGATTACTACAGATATCTTAATTATTGGTGCAGGACCAACCGGACTTTTTACTGTTTTCGAAGCAGGTTTATTAAAATTACGTTGTCATTTAATAGATGCTTTGCCGCAAGCAGGCGGACAATGTTCAGAAATTTATCCTAAAAAACCTATTTATGATATTCCTGCATATCCAGAAATTTTAGCGGGTGATTTAACTGATAAATTAATGGAGCAAATTAAACAATTTGAGCCAGGGTTTACATTAGGAGAACGTGCAGAAACAATAGATAAACAAGAAGATGGTACTTTTCTAGTTACGACTAATAAAGGGACAAAACATCACGCAAAAATAGTAGCAATTGCAGGTGGTTTAGGTTCTTTTGAACCAAGAAAACCGCCAATTCCTAATATTGCAGATTTCGAAGACAAAGGAGTAGAATATATTATTCGCGATCCTGAATTTTACAGAGATAAAAAAGTAGTTATTTCTGGAGGTGGAGATTCTGCTTTAGATTGGTCTATCTTTTTAACAGACGTAGCTTCATCTGTAACACTAGTACACAGAAGAAACGAATTTAGAGGTGCTTTAGATTCTGTAGATAAAGTACAAGAGTTAAAAGATGCTGGTAAAATTACCATGATCACACCAGCAGAAGTGAAAGGAATTGTGGGTACAGATAAAGTAACCGGAGTTTCTGTTGTTAAAAAAGGAGAAGCACCTTTTATCGTTGAAACAGATCATTTTATTCCACTTTTTGGTTTATCACCAAAACTAGGTCCAATTGCAAATTGGGGATTAGAAATAGAAAAAAATGCTATTAAAGTAAACAATGCGTTAGATTACCAAACTAATATACCGGGAATTTATGCCATTGGAGATGTAAATACCTATCCAGGTAAATTAAAGTTGATTCTTTGTGGATTTCACGAAGCTACTTTAATGTGTCAGAGTGCGTATCAACGTATTTTTCCAGATAAAAAATATGTAATGAAGTACACAACTGTTGGAGGTGTAGAAGGTTTTGACGGATCTAAAAAAGAAGCGCCAAAAGCTGTGGTTAAAAAGATAGAGTAATTAACTTTTTCATTTTTAACTAGTTTCATAAACTTATTGCATAAGACCCTTCAGGTTTCAAGAACCTGAAGGGTCTTTTTAATTTTTTTACTTATCTTAGATAAAATTATAAACGATGAATAGTCTTAATTTATTACCTTTTTTTCCTTTTTACGATAGGGTTTTAACTGCATATGATTTATTAATGTTTAGTTTTGGGTCATTTGTAGTAATTTCGTTTTTACTTTTTTATTATCAGAAGATTCCAAAAAATAATTCCCCAAAAAGTAAATTAGATTATCCATTATATCAATCAGGTGATATTTTACTTCAATCTAATAGTACAGATGTTGGTTTTAAAATTGCCGAAAGAAAAATGTCTTCTTTGGTTACTATTTTAGCGTGTATTTTAATTCTTTTAATAGCATTTACTCCTTTTCAAGATTTTTTAAGATTATAGTTTTTAATTCTGTAAATCAATCTTCTAACAATCTTTTGTTATATTTGTAGAACAACGAAATCGATTGCGATGTTTTTAGACTTACTTATATATCTTAAATTCTTTATAAAGCGAAATCCAGAATGATGAGCAATGTGCTGTCATTCTGAACTAGTTTCATAATCTCTTAATTAAAATCTAAATCTTTATTCAAAGAACTATTTAGGTTTTATTCATTCATTTTTTTAATCATTTAATACATTAAAATTATGCCTTTTTATCATAAGCTAGGGACAATTCCACCCAAAAGACACACGCAATTTCGTAAAAAAGACGGCAGTTTGTATTATGAACAATTGTTTGGTACCATTGGTTTCGACGGAATGTCTACCAACTCATATCACGAGCACAGACCAACCATGGTTAAAGAAATTAGAAAACAATATTCTGTAAAACCTAAAATTGCCAAAGCAAATAACATTCAGTCGTATCGTTTTCGCGGATTTCAAGTTCCGCCTGAAAATGACTATTTAGAAAGCAGAAAAATTGTTTTAACAAATGCTGATTGTAATATTATTCTGTCGGCACCAAAAAAATCTAGCACAGATTATTTCTATAAAAACACAGATGCAGATGAGGTAATCTTTATTCACAAAGGAACGGGAAAATTAAGAACACATTTAGGAAACATCAACTTTAAATATGGAGATTACTTGGTAATTCCACGTGGAATTATTTACAAAATAGATTTCGATGATGAAAACAACAGACTTTTTATTGTAGAATCCTATTCTCCGGTTTACACACCAAAACGTTATAGAAATTATTTTGGTCAATTGCTAGAGCATTCGCCATTTTGTGAACGAGATTTAAGAAGACCCGAAGAATTAGAAACCTATAATGAGTTAGGTGATTTCTTAATAAAAGTAAAAAAACAAGGCGAAATTATAGAAATGATTTACGCTTCGCATCCTTTTGATGTTGTCGGTTACGACGGTTATAATTTTCCGTATGCATTTTCAATTCACGATTTTGAGCCGATAACTGGTCGCATTCATCAACCGCCACCAGTGCATCAAACTTTTGAAACAAATGCCTTTGTAATTTGTAGTTTTGTACCGCGTTTGTATGACTATCATCCAAATTCAATTCCTGCTCCATACAATCACAGTAATATAGATTCCGACGAGGTTTTATACTATGTAGATGGAGATTTTATGAGTAGAAACGACATCGATCAAGGTCATATTTCTTTACATCCATCTGGAATTCCTCATGGCCCGCACCCAGGAACCACAGAAAAAAGTATTGGTAAAATAAAAACCGAAGAATTGGCCGTTATGGTAGACACTTTTAAACCTTTAATGGTTACGGAGGAAGCTATGAAAGTTGCCGATGAAGAGTATTATAAATCTTGGTTGGAGTAGCATAATTTTTAGAAGCTATTTCCTGCTTTTCGTTATATCTTTTTGTAAAAAACAAAAAGGATGTCACTGCAATTAGGGCTAAGAATTTCTGCTGGCAGATAGCTTTGTTAAAGGGCAATATCAATTAAAATACTTTTAATATCCCTGAAAGGGTTGCGTGTAATTAAAATAATAAAAAATAAGACCTCACAGGTTTTTAAAACCTGTGAGGTCTACAAAATATAAAGATGGCAAAAGAAATAAAATCAGTAAACTACGGTTTAGAAAAAATATTTGAAGGTGCACAAGATTTCCTTCCATTGTTAGGAACAGATTACGTAGAGTTTTACGTTGGTAATGCAAAACAAGCAGCTCACTTTTACAAAACAGCATTCGGGTTTCAGTCGCACGCATATCGTGGTTTAGAAACGGGTTCAAAAGATTCGGTAAGTTATGTATTAACACAAGACAAAATAAAGTTGATGTTAACAACTCCGCTAAATAGCAAATCGCCAATTAACAACCATATTGTAAAACATGGCGACAGCGTAAAAATTATTGCACTTTGGGTAGAAGATGCTAGAAAATCGTATGCAGAAACAACGTCCCGCGGAGCGAAATCTTATATGGAACCAACCGTAGAAAAAGACGAGTTCGGTGAAGTAGTAAGAGCGGGAATTTACACCTACGGAGAAACCGTACACTTATTTGTTGAGCGTAAAAACTACAACGGCGCATTTTTACCCGGTTTTCAAAAATGGGAATCAGATTATAATCCGCCAGCAGCAGGATTAAAATACATAGACCATATGGTTGGTAATGTTGGTTGGAATCAAATGAATACGTGGGTAAAATTTTACGAAGATGTTATGGGGTTCGTTAACTTTTTATCTTTTGATGACAAACAAATTCATACAGAATATTCTGCGTTAATGAGTAAAGTAATGTCTAACGGAAATGGAAGAATCAAATTCCCAATAAATGAACCTGCAGAAGGGAAAAAACGTTCTCAAATTGAAGAATATTTAGATTTTTACGAAGGTTCTGGTGTGCAGCATATTGCAGTTGCCACAGATGATATTATAAAAACGGTGGGCCAATTAAAAGCTAACGGAGTAGAGTTTTTATCAACGCCACCAGAGGAATATTATAATGCAGTTCCTGGAAGATTACAAGAATACAGTCATGAATTAAGAGAAGATATCGAAAAGTTAAAAGGTTTAGGTATTATGATAGATGCTGATGAAGATGGGTATTTATTACAAATTTTTACCAAACCGGTAGAAGACAGGCCAACCTTGTTTTTCGAAATTATTCAAAGAATGGGGGCAAAAGGTTTTGGAGCAGGAAACTTTAAAGCATTGTTCGAATCGATAGAAAGAGAGCAAGCAAAAAGAGGAACGCTTTAAGAAAAGAATCAAGATTTTTAGAACCAAGAATTAAGAGGGAATATATTAAACAGTTTTCAGTTACATATTCATTATCCTGCAAGGTTTGAAAAACCTTGTAGGTATAAACTAAAAATTAGGACAAATCAAGAAAGATTTTTATTCTAAAAAAAATCAATTTTTATAGTAAATTGCCCTTAAAGTCAAAAAATCAAAATCATCTTGTTTCTTGACTCTAAAAAATTAGATTTTAAAAAAGCATGAATAGAGACGAAATACTAAAAGCAATAGAAGAAAAATACGATAAATTAGGTGTTCCTGTAGATTCTATGTTAGAAGGTTTACTCTGGAGCACACCAATTACGTATTGGGATTATATTCAAACAGATGCACTTTTAGGCTTGCAAACCCCAAGAACCACACAGCCAGATGAAATGGTTTTTATCATGTATCATCAAGTAAACGAGTTGTTATTTAAAATGATTTTGTGGGAAATTGATCAGGTTGCCAAAACAATTGAAGTCACTGCAGATAAATTTTCTTTGCATTTGGGTAGAATCAGTCGATATTTTGATATGTTGTGTAGTTCTTTTAATGTGATGGCAGACGGAATGGAAAAAGAACAATATTTAAAATTTAGAAATACATTAACGCCTGCTAGTGGTTTTCAATCTGCTCAGTATCGGAAAATAGAATTTGCATCTACAGAATTAATCAATTTAATAGATGTGCGTTTTAGAGATGAAATAGATAGAAATTCGTCTTTTAAAAACGCCTACAATCACTTGTATTGGCAAGCAGCTGGTAAAAATTATACTACGGGCCAAAAATCAACCTTATTAAATCTTTTTGAACAAAAATATATGGGTGATTTTATAGATTTTATGGAAGATTACAATGATATTAATCTGTCCTTAAAGTTTAAGCAATTACCCAAAGAAGTTCAAGGAAATAAAGAATTAATTAAAGCCATGCGTCATTATGATTATACTGTAAATGTAAAATGGGTAATGGCACATTATAATGCGGCAGCAAAATATATTGGTGGTAAAGAGAAAGATTTAGAAGCAACGGGAGGTAGTAGTTGGCGTAAATATATGCACCCGAAATACCAGCGAAGAATTTTTTATCCATATTTATGGAGCGAAGAAGAATTGAAAAACTGGGGAACATTTTAAGGTTATTTATTCCTTAAGGATACAGTATTAAATAGTTAATAAGTTGCTTTTTATCGTTTTGGAACGGTAATTGTCATTACTTTTTTATAAGTTTGATTTTTATGAAAAGATATACCCTATTATTTTTTGCCCTTGTTTTTTTGACAACTACTAATAGTCAAGATAATTTAAAAGCTTTTAAAAGCGGAGAGTCATTACGTTATAAAATGAGTTACAGTGGTTTTTTAAGAGCTGGAACTGCGGTTTTAGAAGTGAATGAAAAAGAGCTTAATGGCAAAACAGTTTTTTATACAAAAGGAAAAGGTTGGACTTCTGGTATGATAAAATGGTTTTTTGAAGTAGATGATTTGTATGAATCTTATTTTGATAAAGACTCTGTAAAACCTTATCTTTTTAAAAGAAAGATTGATGAAGGTGGTTATAAAAAACATAGAATTACTTCTTTTAATTATAACTCTAAGAAAGCTTATGTTCAGGATTTTACTATTCAGAAAGATACTTCTGTGGCTTTTTCTAATGTACAAGATATACTTTCCTCTTTTTACTATTTAAGAAATAAAGATGTTTCAGGTATGAAAGTAGGTGAGGAAATTGCAATAGATATGTTCTTAGACTCTCAAGTATACCCTTTTAAATTACGTTTCTTAGGAACAGAAACTTTAAAAACAAAATTCGGAAAAATAAATACTTTAATTTTTAGACCTTTGGTACAATCTGGTAGAGTTTTTAAAGCACAAGAAAGTGTTACGCTTTGGATAACTGCTGATGCTAATAAAATTCCAATAAAAATTAAAGCAGACTTAGCTGTTGGGTCTTTAAGAGCTGAACTAGAGACGTATAAGGGGTTGGCGAATACTTTCGTTAAAAATTAAGAAATTTTTAACGAAACCGTTATCGGAAGTTCGTAAAGATAGCGGCCTTAGAAATATTTTTTATTTGTACTTTTGAAACCACATTCAATAGCACCTATTCTTGAGAAAAATAATCTTCCTTTTAGTCTTAATTACCTCTGTATCATCTTGTAAGAAAGAGGTTGAGAAAACCGTTACACCTCCAAAAAAAGTAAAACCTAAACCTGTTTTTAAATATGGGTATAATACAGATGATTATAAAATAATTCAGGACACTATTAGAAGTGGAGAAAGTTTTGGTGAAATTTTAGATAGACACCATGTAGGTTACCCTAAAATTAGCGAAATATCTAACTCAATAAGAGAAGAGTTTGATGTTAGAAGATTAAGGGCAGGGAAACCTTACCTAATTTTATCGAGTAAAGATTCCTTAGCAGAGGCTAAGGTTTTTATTTATAAAAACAGTGTAATTAATGCTACAGTTATTGATTTTAAAGATTCAATAATTAAAGCGCATGTTTATGCACAGCCAATAAAAACGGTTGAAAGAGTTGTAGAAGGAGTCATTTATTCTAATCTATCTAATACAATGGATAGTTTGCATTTATCATCAAGTTTAACGTATGCAGTTGCAGATATTTATGCTTGGACTTTAGATTTTTACAAACTTCAAAAAGGAGATTCATTTAAGCTTGTTTTTGAAGAAAAATATATAAAAGATTCTCTTTTTGCGGGATACGGAAATATTAAATCAGCAGTTTTTAACCATAATGGCGCAAACTTACTGGCCTTTAGATTCATTTCAGATTCTAAATTAGGCATTCCTGAGTATTATGATGAGAATGGAAACATGCTGCGTAGTCAGTTTTTAAAATCTCCTATTAAGTTTCAATATAGAATATCATCAAGATATAATTTAAGAAGAAGAATTGCCTATTATGGTAATAAAATTAAACCTCATAAGGGTACCGATTTTGCAGCAAAAATAGGAACGCCAATTTTAGCAACAGCAAGTGGAACTGTGGTAGAATCTACAAGAAGAGGTGGTAATGGTAAGTTTGTTAAAATTAAGCACAATAGTACATATTCAACCCAATATTTACACATGAGAAATCAGAATGTAAAGAAAGGTCAGTATGTAAAACAAGGAGACGTTATTGGTTACGTAGGTATGACAGGTAATACCGGTGGGCCTCATGTTTGTTATCGTTTTTGGAAACATGGACAGCAAGTAGATCCATTTAAAGAAAAATTACCTTCTGCAGAACCTTTAAAGAAAAGTTTATTACCAGAATATTTAGAGTTTATTAAACCGCTTAAATATCAATTAGAAAACAAAATTCTTCCGGTTGAAGAACCAGAAGTTATAGAAAGAATAGCACAAAATTAAAATAAAAATGGCTTTAAAAAACATCAACCCAACTACAACAAATGCATGGGAAGCATTAACAAATCATTTTAATGATATTAAAAATATCAGTATAAAAGATTTAGATAAAGAAACCAATAGAAAAGAAGACTTTTCTTTAAATTTTGATGATTTATTAGTAGATTTTTCTAAGAATAGAGTTACTAAAGAAACCATTAAATTGCTAGTTGATTTAGCAAAAGAGGTAGATTTAAAAGATGCAATAGATAAGCAATATGCAGGTGAAGTAATTAATGTAACTGAAGGTAGAGAGGTGTTACATACCGCACTAAGAAGTACTTCTGATGAACCTATTTTAGTTGATGGAAAAAATATTAAGCCACAAATACAAGCTGCTTTAAGAAAAATTAAAAGTTTTTCTAACAAAGTTATTTCTGGTAAATGGAAAGGATATACAGGTAAAGCGATTACAGATATTGTTAATATAGGTATTGGTGGGTCTGATTTAGGACCAGATATGGTTGTAGAATCTTTAAAGTTTTACAAGAACCAATTAACAACACATTTTGTTTCTAATGTAGATGGAGATCACGTTTCTGAAGTGATGAAAACTTTAAACCCAGAAACTACTTTATTTGTAATTGTGTCTAAAACATTTACAACACAAGAAACTATTTCTAATGCAGAAACGCTTAAGAACTGGTTTTTAAAATCGGCAACTATTTTTGATATTCCAAAACATTTTGTGGCAGTTTCTACAAACTTAGAAGCGGTAGATAGTTTTGGTATAGATAAAGCAAACGTTTTCCCGATGTGGAACTGGGTTGGTGGTCGTTTTTCTCTTTGGTCTGGAGTTGGTTTGTCTATTAGTTTATCTGTAGGATATGATAATTATAAGCAACTTTTAGAAGGAGCAGAAGAAATGGATCTTCATTATAAAAATGAAGATTTCGAGAATAATATTCCGGTAATCTTAGCATTGTTAAGTATTTGGTATAATAATTTTTACGGTGCAGAAACAGAAGCAGTTTTACCGTATTCTCAGTATTTAGCAAAACTTCCAGCTTATTTGCAACAAGCTATTATGGAAAGTAATGGTAAAGGTGTAGATAGAAACGGTGACAAAGTAAATTACCAAACAGGTACTATTGTTTGGGGAAGTACAGGTACCAATATGCAGCATGCTTTTATGCAATTAGTGCACCAAGGAACTAAATTAATTCCTGCAGATTTTATAGGATATAAAGAGTCTTTATATGGTTTAACAGATCATCATAAAAAATTAATGTCTAACTATTACGGGCAAATGGATGCATTGGCTTTTGGTAAAACAAAAGAAGAAGTGCATTTAGAATTAAAGTTTTCTGGTGATGAAGATAAAATTGCAAAATTGTTGCCTTTTAAAGTTTTTGAAGGAAACAGACCAAGTAATGCGATTCTTTTTGATAAATTAACACCTCGTTCTTTAGGGAAATTAATAGCAATGTATGAGCATAAAATCTTTACACAAGGGATTTTATGGAACATTTATAGTTACGATCAATTTGGTGTAGAACTAGGGAAAGAAATGGCTAAGAAATTATTAAGTAACTCATAAAGATTTCTTTAAATTTATAACACAGAAAAGCCTGCTATATAGCAGGCTTTTCTGTGTTATAAATAGGCTCTTTTACTTAACTATCAAAAGGAATTTATCGAAATCGACTCACTATAATAAGAGTGTCTTTAGGTTGCGGTCTTTAAATTATTTGGTTTCAATTTTTATTGTCGTTTTGTTAACCTTAAAATACAAGTTTCTTTTATTGTAATAGTATAGTTTTCAGTTAAGAAAGTATAGTTTTATTGCTTTAGGTGTCTTAATTTTTTGTTAAACCTTAACATTAAGTTAACATTAAACGTCTGTAAAAAGAGGAATTTTGCAGAACATTTAATAATATAAAATTAAACAATGAGAAATTTTAAAAACTTATTATTTGTAGCACTACTATTAGTAACGGCTACTGTTTTAGGACAAACTAAAATTACTGGTACGGTTGTAGATGATACAAACCAACCTTTACCAGGTGCAAGTGTTGTTGTGAAAGGCACAACAAACGGTACATCAACAGATTTTGATGGAAAATTTACGCTAACAGCAGATGTTAATTCTGGCACTGTCGTTATTTCTTTTATTGGTTTTACAAATAGAGAGGTTGCTTTTTCTACTTCAAAAGCTAATTTAAAAATGATTAAGTTAACTGAAGATGCTGGCGCTTTAGATGAAATAGTTGTTACTGCAACTTCTTTTGCTATTGGTAGAAAAACCCCAGTGGCAGTTTCTACAGTAAAAGCTGCAGATATTGAAGCAAAATTAGGAACTCAAGAATTTCCTGAAATTTTAAAATCTACACCAGGTGTATATGCTACTAGACAAGGTGGTGGTTACGGAGATGGAGATATTAACTTACGTGGGTTTAGATCTCAAAACATTGCTGTTATGATTAATGGTATTCCTGTAAACGATATGGAGAATGGAAATGTATATTGGTCTAACTGGGCAGGTTTATCAGATGTTACGTCTGCAATGCAAGTACAAAGAGGTTTAGGAGCTTCTAAAGTAGCTGTACCTTCTATTGGTGGTACAATTAACATTATTTCTAAATCTACTGATGCTATAAAAGGTGGTGCTATAACAATGAGTACTGGTAACAATGGGTATCAAAAATATGGTATGACTTTATCTACCGGTATGATGGATAATGGTTTTGCGGTAACTGCATCTGCTTCTAAAGTTTCTGGAGAAGGATATGTAAACGGATTACAGTTTGAAGGAACTAATTACTTCTTAAATGTTTCTAAACAAATTAATGATAATCATAAATTGTCTTTTAATGTTATTGGAACAATTCAAGAACATGGTCAAAGATTCAATAAAAGAACAATTGCACAATATAGAGCTACAGAACAAGGTGGTCAAAGATTTAATCCAGATTGGGGTTACAGAGATGGTAAAGTAGAAAATACTGCTTTTAACTCTTATCATAAACCTCAATTATCTGTAAATTATGATTGGACAATTTCTGATAAAACATTTTTAACTACAGCTGTTTATGCATCTTTTGGTTCAGGTGGAGGTAGAAGAACTCAAGGAACAAAATTTACAAATAATGATTATAGATTAGGAGATATAGATCAACCAATCGATTTTGATTTAATTGTAGCAGAAAATAAAGTAAGTGGTGCTTATGGAGCAACAGATATTTTTGCTTCTTCAGAGAACTCTCATGAATGGTATGGTATTTTATCAACATTAAAAACAGATCTAACAGAAACACTTACTTTTTCTGGAGGTGTTGATGTAAGAGATTATGTTGGTTCTCACTGGTACGAAGTAACAGATCTTTTAGGAGGACAATATTATTATAATAGCGATCTTAAAGAAAGAACAGGAGGTCAAGCGTTAAAAGTTGGAGATAAATTTAGTAAAGATTATGATGGTCATGTTGGTAGATATGGTTTATTTGCACAATTAGAATATAGTAAAGATGATTTATCTGTATTTTTCTCCTCATCTGTTTCTAACTCTGTATATAGTAAAGTAGATAGAATGTCTTTTGGAGCTGAAACTAGAGAGTCTGAATCAGCAGATTTCTTAGGATATAGTACAAAAGGTGGTGCTAACTATAATATTGATGATGTACAAAATGTATTTGCTAATGTTGGATATTTCTCAAGAGCACCTATTGCAGATCAAGTATTCAATAGTGATTATGATGTAGATTTATATGAAGGAGCATTAAATGAGAAAGTATTTAGTTTTGAATTAGGATATGGTTTTAAAACACAAATGTTTTCTGCAAACGTAAACTTATATAACACGTCTTGGTTAGATAGATTTATGACTTTTAGTCTTCCTGGAGCAAGTGGAGAAGTAATTACATCTAACGTAACAGGTTTAGACGCTTTACACCAAGGTTTAGAAATAGATTTCTTATTTAAACCAATTGAAAAATTAGCTGTTACAGGTATGGCTTCTTTAGGAAACTGGAGATGGAAAGATAATGCATCTGCTACTACATTTGATGAAGCTACTGGAGATGTTATATCTAGTGGAACAGTATATGCAAAAGATTTAAAAGTATCTAATGCTGCACAAACAACATTTGCTTTAGGTCTTAAATATGACTTATTAGATAAAACAAGTGTTTCTTTAGATTATAATTACGCAGGAGACAACTATGCAACTATGAATGTTACATCTAGAACAGATGTAGATGATAGTGGAATTGACACATGGAAGATGCCTAACTTTCATTTATTTGATTTAGGACTTAGACATGGTTTCGAAATAGCTGGCTTATCTTCTACATTAAATGCAAATGTGAATAATCTTTTTAATGTAGAATATATTTCAAATGCAGATAATGGTGATACTTCAGACTTTGACACTGCCCAAGTGTATTACGGAGCAGGAAGAACATTTAGTTTAGGATTAAAAGTTAAATTTTAGAAAAACATAAAGAATGAAAAAAATATTTTTATTACTAACAGTTTTTTCAATGGTGTTCACTTCTTGTGATCCATTAGAAGATATTTACGAAGAAGTTGAAGGAAGAGACATTGCAGGTGAAGTTATTTATACACTTACTGAAGATGATTATGAAACTTTAGAATTTGATAATCGTTACTTTAGTTCAGAAGATGAGGCAAAAGTAGCATTACCGGGTTTTTTATCCGAGAAATACCCACTTTGGGGTAAAGGATCTACAGCCTCAGTTTTATATAAGATAGAAACGTTAGGAGATTATACAGGAGCATCAGAATACTCTTTAGCTCTTACAGATTATCCATCTCATGTTGCAGACAACGCTGTCGCTTTTTATGAAAGCGAAAACGCAGTTGATTTTTTACCTACTATCTTAGAAGCTAACTTTGCATCAGCTGTAGAAGGAGATGTTGTTTTAGCTAAATATAACCAATATATTGGTGAAACTGTAAGCGGAACTACAGAGTTTTATTCAGCAGATTTTGCAGGGGAAAAATCTTTATTAGATTATGAAGCTGTAAGTGTTATTGGAGAGCAAACGTGGGTAGCTACTGAATATGGGATAGAAGTAACGGGTTATGATAGTGGAGAACGACATGAAAATGAAGATTGGTTAATTTCAACAGATATTGATTTATCTAGTTTTCCAAATTCAACGATTCAAGTTGATCAAACTTTTAATTATGGAGATCCTTCAGGGTTTAGTGTTTTAATCTCAACTGATTATACAGATGATGTTGCAGCAGCAACTTGGAATGTTATTGATTTGGTTAATACACCAGACGGAACTAGTTGGGACGGTATAGTATCAGATGAATATAGTTTAGCTGCTTATAATGGAGAAACTATCAATATTGCATTTAAATACACTTCAACAGAAACGAATGCGGGTACTTATCAAGTAAACCTTGTTTCTTTAAAAGCAGCAGGTGTAGAAGGTGAAACAAAGAGTGTTTCAGAATTTTATACTTTTGATGGTAGTGCTTGGGGATTATCTGAAGATATTTACTATTTAAGTGATGCAGACTTTATTTCTATGGGAGAAGGATCTGGTAGACCAGGACAACACGGTAATTTTTCTAGTTCAGTATCTCCGGGTGATTATTTACCAGCATTTTTAGCAAATAAATTTCCATATGCACAAGAAGGAGATGTATTTCCTTTAGTGTATAAATATTATAACGATGGAGCTCAATTAAAAGGAGATACATACATTTATTCTAATAGTGTTTGGAGTGATTTAAAGTATACTATCGATTTTTCACATGATGGTTCAATCTGGGCTCCAGCAACTAAATACGAACTTGTTGAAGCAGATTACACGTTAATTGCAGATACTTATAGAACTGTAGAAGGTTTTGAAGATGTGGTAGCTAATTTAGAAAGCTACGGTAACATTAGTACCTTTAATTGGGAAGATGATCAAATAGACGCTGCAATTAATACGGTTTTAAAAGCTCATTTTCCAGATGCAGATGAGGGGCAAAATTTTGATGTTATTGTATTTGTTTATAATGGATCTGCTCAAAATGTAACTTTTAATTATACTCTTTCATCAGGCGTTTATAAAAGAAGATAATATTATTTTTTTAAATAAATTCTTAAAACCACCTCAAATGAGGTGGTTTTTTTATTATTAAAATTAGTAACTTTACAGCTTTAAAAATCTATTAAAAAATATAATGAAAGACGTACATTCATATTGGGCTTATTTAGTATTAGCAATTTTAATCTTTACAGTATTTAATGCTATTACAGGTGTCATTAAAAAAAGAATATTTACAGACAAAGATTTAAGATTAGGGTTGTTTACCTTAATTCTATCTCATATTCAATTATTAATTGGTTTAGGATGGTATTTTATGTCGCCTTGGTATAAAGCATTAAAAGCTAACGGAGGTGAAGTAATGGGAGACAAAGCAGCAAGATTGTTAGCAGTAGAACATCCTTTAATGATGATTATTGCTATTGTACTTATTACAATAGGTTGGTCTAAACATAAAAAGAAAACAGAAGATACAGCAAAATTTAAAACGTTTGCAATCTTTTACGGAATTGCTTTATTATTAATTCTTTCTAGAATACCTTGGAGTAACTGGTTTTAATAACTAACATTTCTGCCTAAGTAGAAACCTTTATTAGAGTTCAATGAAAATTTTAAGTTATATAGTATCACCAATTTTTATATTGGTGTTTTTTTTAAGTCTAGTTATATTTCATCCATTACAATGGTTGGGTTTAAAAATATTTGGATATAAAGGACATCAGTTGGTGGTAGATTACATGAACTGGTTTTTATCCAAAACACTATTAATTCTAGGAGTCGTTGTAAAGGTTAATAATCCGTATAAGTTACCAGAAAATTGTTCACTTATTTTTGTGTCCAATCATCAAAGTATGTTTGATATTTCTCCAATTAGTTGGGCGTTTAGAAAGTATCAACCAAAATTTGTATCAAAAAAAGAGTTAGGTAAAGGCATACCAAGTATTTCATTTAATCTAAGGCATGGTGGTGCAGCATTAATAGATAGAAAAGATCCAAAGCAAGCCATTTCTGCTTTAATAACCTTTTCCAAAAGAATAAAGGAAAATAAATGGGGAGCTGTTATATTCCCAGAAGGAACCAGGAGTAGAGACGGTAAGCCTAAGCAATTTGCAATAAACGGACTAAAAGTCATCACAAAAGTCAATAAAGAGGGCTATATTGTGCCGATTACCATAAATAATTCGTGGAAAATTTTTAAATACGGAAAATTTCCATTAGGTTTAGGTAGTCCAATTACATTTACAGTTCATCAACCCGTAAAAATAAACACATTACCTTTTGATGAATTATTAGAAAAAACAGAATCAGTTATTAAAGAACACATAAATTAAAACCATGTCTATACACAACGTAAGAAAAGAAGTGATGCTAACTTTAGAAAAAAGTATGGATCGCTTTATGGAAAAATATTTAATCCCTGCAGAAAAAATCTGGCAGCCAACAGACTTTTTGCCTAATTCTCAAAAAGACTCTTTTATTACAGAAGTAGAAGAAATTAGAGAATTGTCTAAAGAGTTACATGACGATTTTTGGGTTGTATTAGTAGGAGATACTATTACAGAAGAAGCATTACCAACATACGAATCTTGGTTATTAGATTTAGATGGAGTATGTCAAGATCCAGACAATAGTTGGGCAAAATGGGTAAGAACCTGGACAGCAGAAGAAAACAGACACGGAGACGTGTTAAATAAATACTTGTACTTATCAGGGCGAGTAAATATGCGCGAAGTAGAAATTTCTACACAGCATTTAATTGCAGATGGTTTTGATATTGGTACATCAACAGACCCGTATAAAAACTTTGTATACACCAGTTTCCAAGAATTAGCAACCTATGTTTCTCATAACAATGTAGCTAAAATTGCACGTAAAAAAGGGCACAAAGCCTTGGCTAAAATGTCTAAGATTATTGCAGGAGACGAAATGCGTCACCACAAAGCATATACAGAATTCGTAAAAGAAATCTTTAAAATTGATCCGAGTGAAATGATGTTGGCTTTTCAACACATGATGAAATATAAAATTGTAATGCCTGCAATGCACTTAAGAGAATCTTTTGAAGAAAAAGGAACTCTGTTCGATGATTTTTCTATCGTTGCACAAAGAGTTGGTGTTTATACAGGTTTCGATTATGTAGATATTATTAGAAAACTAAACGAAGCTTGGGAAATTGATAAAATTACCAATCTTACACCAGAAGCAGAAAAAGCAAGAGATTATCTAATGAAGTTACCAGACAGAATGTACCGAATTACAGAAAGAATTGTAGTTCCTCAGACTGACTTTAAATTCAAATGGATGTTAAATCCTAGTTAGTATTAGAAGTTATTTCCTGTTAGGAGTTTATCTTGAACGAAGTCGAAAGGTTATATTTTTTTGTGAAAAACAAAAAGGTTAAGAATATCAACAGTTATTCGAACGATTACAATCAGGGCTATGTAGTCATTGTAAAGCAAATGTTTTGTATGATCTAGTAATCTTATATAAGAAAGATCAGCTCCTTCAGGTTTCAAAAACCAGAAGGAGCTTTTTTATTTTAATACAATTATGTTTTCGATGATCTATCTGCTGTTTTTTTGTATTTATTAGAAAGTGCTTTCTTGTATTGAGGTCTAATGAAGGAGTTGTAATTGGAACTTTCACAAAAAACTCAAAATTTGTCACTTCGAAGTATTGAGAAATCCCATTACAGTGATAATGCCAAACTGTATGTAAAAGATGTATTGTAAAAAAAGATATAGTTAATTAATTAGTAGTTCTAGATAGGTTCAGAACCTAATTCGATGAGTTTATAAGAAAACACATCATTGCGAGTAACAGTCGTTTCAAAGAACTAAGCAATTTTGCCTTTTACTTATATCGAATAATAAATCATTTCAAAAGTGTTCCTCGCATATATTAGATCTTATGTTCTTTCTTTCTTTTTGTAAAACCTTATATTAAGAAGATCATTCTAACACTCCGAGGATAATTAACCCAAGTGATTCTTGCCAGAAAAATCATATCAAGAACTATTATTGCGCCAGAAATAATGTAATTCTTAATAAACTAAACACATTTCAACCACACTATTTCATAGAACACCCCATATTTTATCAAACCTCAAACAACAAAAATGTCTATTTCCACTAAAATTGACACTACATCCAGCCTATGATTTCTATGTTCCTATGTGTTAAAAACAAGCATCCACCACCAAAACCACCCTAATCCCCAAAAACCTCAAAATAACTTCAAAAAAACTTCCTTCATAACCTGCTAAAAACAAGTTCGTTAAAACCTATTGTAAAATTAAATTAAAATAAAGGTAAAAAAATAGTTGTTAGATTAAAAATGAGTTGTAAGTTTGCACCCGCTAACAGTAATATCACACAGTTAGCAACGTTCATTGAGGAGTTGTAAGTAAGGTGAGGATTAGTCTTTTATCTAAATAAAATGTCAAAATTTTATTAAAAATAAAATAACAATTTCCTTAGGTTTATAATTAAAAAGAGTTGTATGTTTGCAGTCCGAAATTTTCGGCAAAAAAGTTCAGAGATTTTTAGTTTTACAGCAAACAAAAACAAATAAAAAAAAAGTTTAATTTTTTTATTGTCAGATTAGAAATAGTTTGTATGTTTGCAGCCGCTAAGAATTACAGCAAAAACGATCAAAGAAAATTTGGAATGACTCTTAAGAAAGTCAGTTAGTTCGAGTCTAACATTTCTACAAAGTTTTATTTAGGAAGTAACTTTTTAAGTTGCAGATTAAGATTAAAACAAAGTTCATTGAAAATATTGAAATTGACAGCGTAATTAAAGAGTAGAATAACCATGTTTAGATTTATTTAAACAAATTCTTTTGAAACTTATTCATTAAAATATTTAAAATATACAATGAAGAGTTTGATCCTGGCTCAGGATGAACGCTAGCGGCAGGCTTAACACATGCAAGTCGAGGGGTAACATTGTGCTTGCACAGATGACGACCGGCGCACGGGTGCGTAACGCGTATAGAACCTACCTTTTACTGGAGAATAGCCTTTAGAAATGAAGATTAATGCTCCATGGTATTGAGTTTTGGCATCAAAACTTAATTAAAGATTTATTGGTAAAAGATGGCTATGCGTCCTATTAGTTAGATGGTAAGGTAACGGCTTACCATGACTTTGATAGGTAGGGGTCCTGAGAGGGAGATCCCCCACACTGGTACTGAGACACGGACCAGACTCCTACGGGAGGCAGCAGTGAGGAATATTGGGCAATGGAGGCAACTCTGACCCAGCCATGCCGCGTGAAGGATGACTGCCCTATGGGTTGTAAACTTCTTTTATACAGGAAGAAACACTGGTATGTATACTAGCTTGACGGTACTGTAAGAATAAGGACCGGCTAACTCCGTGCCAGCAGCCGCGGTAATACGGAGGGTCCGAGCGTTATCCGGAATCATTGGGTTTAAAGGGTCCGCAGGCGGTCAATTAAGTCAGAGGTGAAATCCCATAGCTCAACTATGGAACTGCCTTTGATACTGGTTGACTTGAGTCATATGGAAGTAGATAGAATGTGTAGTGTAGCGGTGAAATGCATAGATATTACACAGAATACCGATTGCGAAGGCAGTCTACTACGTATGTACTGACGCTGAGGGACGAAAGCGTGGGGAGCGAACAGGATTAGATACCCTGGTAGTCCACGCCGTAAACGATGGATACTAGTTGTTGGGCATTAGCTCAGTGACTAAGCGAAAGTGATAAGTATCCCACCTGGGGAGTACGGTCGCAAGACTGAAACTCAAAGGAATTGACGGGGGCCCGCACAAGCGGTGGAGCATGTGGTTTAATTCGATGATACGCGAGGAACCTTACCAGGGCTTAAATGTAGTCTGACAGCTTTAGAGATAGAGTTTTCTTCGGACAGATTACAAGGTGCTGCATGGTTGTCGTCAGCTCGTGCCGTGAGGTGTCAGGTTAAGTCCTATAACGAGCGCAACCCCTGTCGTTAGTTGCCAGCAAGTAAAGTTGGGGACTCTAACGAGACTGCCTACGCAAGTAGTGAGGAAGGTGGGGATGACGTCAAATCATCACGGCCCTTACGTCCTGGGCCACACACGTGCTACAATGGTATGGACAATGAGCAGCCATCTGGCAACAGAGAGCGAATCTATAAACCATATCACAGTTCGGATCGGAGTCTGCAACTCGACTCCGTGAAGCTGGAATCGCTAGTAATCGGATATCAGCCATGATCCGGTGAATACGTTCCCGGGCCTTGTACACACCGCCCGTCAAGCCATGGAAGCTGGGAGTGCCTGAAGTCGGTCACCGCAAGGAGCCGCCTAGGGTAAAACTGGTAACTAGGGCTAAGTCGTAACAAGGTAGCCGTACCGGAAGGTGCGGCTGGAACACCTCCTTTCTAGAGAAAGATGGTGAGTTACAAAAAAAGGTCATTTTTACTCTTTGCTGTTAATTTTATAATATAAGTATTTTAAGCTATTATAGTCTCGTAGCTCAGCTGGTTAGAGCGCTACACTGATAATGTAGAGGTCGGCAGTTCGAGTCTGCCCGGGACTACAAAAAGCAAAAAAGTACTAAGGAAATTCTGGAAGTAAGAGGATTCTACATTCATAATTTAGGATTTATTCTGAATTTCATAATGGGGGATTAGCTCAGCTGGCTAGAGCGCTTGCCTTGCACGCAAGAGGTCATCGGTTCGACTCCGATATTCTCCACCAGGTCAATTAACAATGACCATTTAACATTGATCAATTTTGAATTGATAATTGTTAACTGATAATTGTGTAATTGAAAGAAAGTTCATTGACATATTGGTAAAATGATATCGTAAGAATCAAATAGATAGAGAACAATTAGAGCAATCTAATTAAATAATTTTTTTATAAAAATATAAAAGAGTTCATTATAGTATGGAAACATACTGTAGCAAAAAGTACAATAAGTTAAGTAAGGGCGTATGGCGGATGCCTAGGCTCTCAGAGACGACGAAGGACGTGATAAGCTGCGAAAAGCTACGGGGAGGGGCACATACCTTTTGATCCGTAGATATCCGAATGGGGCAACCCGGCATGTTGAAGACATGTCACCACGTAAGTGGGGTAAACCCGGTGAACTGAAACATCTAAGTAACCGGAGGAAGAGAAAACAATAGTGATTCCGTTAGTAGTGGCGAGCGAACGCGGATTAGCCCAAACCTATTTTGTTACGGCAAAATAGGGGTTGTAGGGCCACGATATTCGAAGATAAGTGAATTAGAATTGTTTGGAAAGACAAACCATAGAGGGTGATAGTCCCGTAAAAGTAAGCGAATTTTAGATAGTGGTACCCTGAGTAGTGCGGGACACGAGTAATCCTGTATGAATCCACCGGGACCATCCGGTAAGGCTAAATACTCCTGAGAGACCGATAGTGAACTAGTACCGTGAGGGAAAGGTGAAAAGAACCCTAAGTAAGGGAGTGAAATAGAACCTGAAACCGTACGCCTACAAGCGGTCGGAGCATCATTTATGGTGTGACGGCGTGCCTTTTGCATAATGAGCCTACGAGTTACTGTTTCTAGCAAGGTTAATTGATTAAGTCAAGGAGCCGTAGCGAAAGCGAGTCTGAATAGGGCGATTTAGTTAGTAGTAGTAGACGCGAAACCGAGTGATCTACCCATGGGCAGGTTGAAGCTGTAGTAACATACAGTGGAGGACCGAACCAGTTGACGTTGAAAAGTCTTTGGATGACCTGTGGGTAGGGGTGAAAGGCCAATCAAACTCGGAAATAGCTCGTACTCCCCGAAATGCATTTAGGTGCAGCGTTGAGTAAAAGTTTTATAGAGGTAGAGCTACTGATTGGATGCGGGGGCTTCACCGCCTACCAATTCCTGACAAACTCCGAATGCTATAAAATGTTTCTCAGCAGTGAGGGCATGGGTGCTAAGGTCCATGTCCGAGAGGGAAAGAACCCAGACCATCAGCTAAGGTCCCCAAATATATGTTAAGTTGAAAAAACGAGGTGAAATTGCTTAGACAGCTAGGATGTTGGCTTGGAAGCAGCCATTCATTTAAAGAGTGCGTAACAGCTCACTAGTCGAGCGATTTCGCATGGATAATAATCGGGCATAAACATATTACCGAAGCTATGGATTAACGTTGAAAGACACGTTAGTGGTAGGGGAGCATTGTAATCAGCGTAGAAGGTGTACTGTGAGGTATGCTGGAGTGATTACAAAAGAAAATGTAGGCATAAGTAACGATAATGGGGGCGAGAAACCCCCACACCGAAAGACTAAGGTTTCCTCAGCGATGCTAATCAGCTGAGGGTTAGTCGGGTCCTAAGGCGAATCCGAAGGGAGTAGTCGATGGATAACAGGTTAATATTCCTGTACTTCTTATAATTGCGATGGGGTGACGGAGTAATGAAAGCACCGCGAACTGACGGAATAGTTCGTTGAAACATGTAGCTATTAGAACTGTAGGCAAATCCGCAGATCTAGGTGAAATGTGATAGTACCAAGCGTCTTCGGACAATTGGATAGCGTGCCTAAGGGCTTCCAAGAAAAACCTCTAAGCTTCAGATTATAAGAACCCGTACCGTAAACCGACACAGGTAGTTGGGATGAGAATTCTAAGGTGCTCGAGAGATTCATGGCTAAGGAACTAGGCAAAATAGACCCGTAACTTCGGGAGAAGGGTCGCCCATCTTCGGATGGGCCGCAGTGAAAAGGTCCAGGCGACTGTTTATCAAAAACACAGGGCTTTGCTAAATTGAAAGATGATGTATAAGGCCTGACACCTGCCCGGTGCTGGAAGGTTAAGTGGAGGGTTTAGCTTCGGCGAAGATCTGAAATGAAGCCCCAGTAAACGGCGGCCGTAACTATAACGGTCCTAAGGTAGCGAAATTCCTTGTCGGGTAAGTTCCGACCTGCACGAATGGTGCAACGATCTGGACACTGTCTCAGCCATGAGCTCGGTGAAATTGTAGTATCGGTGAAGATGCCGATTACCCGCAGCGGGACGAAAAGACCCCGTGAACCTTTACTATAGCTTAGTATTGGCTTTGGATAAGTAATGTGTAGGATAGGTGGGAGACATTGAAGCGGCGTCGCTAGGCGTTGTGGAGTCGTCCTTGAAATACCACCCTTTGCTTATCTAGAGTCTAACTCAGAGATGAGGACAGTGCTTGGTGGGTAGTTTGACTGGGGTGGTCGCCTCCAAAAGAGTAACGGAGGCTTCTAAAGGTACCCTCAGTACGCTTGGTAACCGTACGTAGAGTGCAATGGCATAAGGGTGCTTGACTGAGAGACATACAGGTCGATCAGGTTGGAAACAAGAGCATAGTGATCCGGTGGTTCCGCATGGAAGGGCCATCGCTCAAAGGATAAAAGGTACTCCGGGGATAACAGGCTGATCTCCCCCAAGAGCTCATATCGACGGGGGGGTTTGGCACCTCGATGTCGGCTCGTCACATCCTGGGGCTGGAGAAGGTCCCAAGGGTTGGGCTGTTCGCCCATTAAAGTGGCACGCGAGCTGGGTTCAGAACGTCGTGAGACAGTTCGGTCTCTATCTGCTGTGGGCGTTAGAAATTTGCGTGGATCTGACTCTAGTACGAGAGGACCGAGTTGGACTGACCTCTAGTGTACCTGTTGTTTCGCCAGAAGCATAGCAGGGTAGCTACGTCGGGAAGGGATAAGCGCTGAAAGCATATAAGCGCGAAACCCACCACAAGATGAGATTTCTTTAAAGGGTCGTTGGAGATTACAACGTTGATAGGTCATAGGTGTAAAGGCAGTAATGTCATAGCCAAGTGATACTAATAACCCATAGACTTATGTACGCTTCCCGCCGAAAGGCGGGAGCACAGACTCTTTATTTATTACGAAAAAAACGATATTATTTTACCATATGTCAACTTATACAGTTGAAGCAATTTAGCTGAAAATTTTAGGGTGGTTATAGCATTGGGGCTCACCTCTTCCCATCTCGAACAGAGAAGTTAAGCCCAATCGCGCCGATGGTACTGCATTTATGTGGGAGAGTAGGTCGCCGCCTTTCTTTAATACGGAATAAACTCCGTATCTATAAACCTCAATTCTTCGGAATTGAGGTTTTTTTTGTCCTAAACTGAAATTATAGTTGTTTTTTGTAAGCAATGCATTAGATAAAATCATCTATTTATCATTTGACGGTAGGAAAAATTTCACATGCTTGATCATACACTACTTTATAGTGTTATGTGATTTCTCCCAAAAGGTCGAAAAGACAAATTGGTGTGAATTCTGTTAATCTGTGACGGTACTCGTTACAAACGAGCACTAGCCGGGAGTAAAGATTGTAATAAAAATCCTTTGTTTATTTTATTTTTATTTTTTTTCCAACTTGAAGTTATTTTTGACTCTTACAGGGATTAATTCATGATACCTGAGATGTTTAAACAAGTTCAGTATAACTAATTTTGGTTCATTCTCTAGAACTGCAGTATTATTTCTGAATTGCATTCTTGTTTTGCGTGAAGGATAGAAGTGGAAAGCCCACAGTGAGGGACGAACGAGGACTTGTAGCGGATAGCCTGACCATTTTTTTGCAATATGTTACCTATTATAATTATTGTTTTGAAAATGGGCACGCCCAAATTATTTACAATATTATGAAGGTATATGAAGTCATAAAAGGATAATTTACAAATTAATTTCGAATCATTATTACTGTAGTACTTTATAAGATTTAAGTATCCTTTCCTTATACCTCGAATGAATCGTGTTTTAGTTATTTGGTTGAACTTCTATCGTTCAATTTTAAATGCATCCATATCAGTTAAAAAGCCCATTTTTTCTCGACTTCTAGTTTGTTTATCTTTGAATAAGGTAGCCTTTACAATTCCAACTTCGTTCTTTTTTAGATTAGAAGATTCCTCCCCTAAATAATCAATTACTATAGAGTTTCCTGTATGTTCATAATTATTAGCGTCTATTCCGGTTCTATTAACACCAATAACATAACTCATGTTTTCTATTGCACGTGCTTTTAAAAGCGTTTGCCAAGCTTTAATTCTAATAGTAGGCCAATTTGCCATGAAAATTAAAAGATCGTAATTTTCTGTATTTCTAGCCCAAACGGGGAATCGTAAATCATAACAAATCAACGGACAAATTTTCCATCCTTTGAAATTTATAATTAATTTTTCTGAGCCAGAAGTATACACTTTATCTTCTCCTGCTAAAGTAAAAGAATGGCGTTTATCATATGTTTCTATGTTTCCGGATGGATGTACAAATATCAAACGATTGTAAAAGTTTCTATTTTCTGTAATCACTAAACTTCCGCAAATAGCAAGATTCTTTTCTTTTGCCATTTTTAGCATCCAAGAAACGGACTTTCCATCCATCTTTTCAGCAACGTTTTCAGGTTTCATAGTAAATCCAGTAGTAAACATTTCTGGTAATACCACAAGATCAGTGTTTTTATAAAGTGTATTTATTTTCTCCTCAAAAAAAGCTAGATTTTTCGCAGGATTTTCCCAAACTAAATCAGACTGAATACCAATAATGTTTAATTCATTTTGCATCAAAAAATAATTTACTGTTTAAAGATGTATAAAAGTAAGTTTTTGTAATTTAGAAATCCAAAAAAAAGCTATGCAATCTTTTATTTCTACTACAATAGAGACTATTTTAAAAACAACTAAATCTTTTGAAGATGTCATTTTTGTACTTCCTTCTCAAAGAGCAAAAGTATTTGTAAAACAAACGTTTAAAGATAAAATTACCGTTGGATTTTTACCAGAAATTATAAATGTAGAGCAATTTATCAATAAAATTTCTGGAATAGAAAAAGCAGATAGCATTCAATTATTATTTCACTTTTATACTATTTATAAGGGAATAGAGAAGGAGCCTGTAACTTTTGATGTTTTTGCTTCTTGGGCTTTTACGGTTATTCAAGATTTTAACGAGATAGATCAACACTTAATAGCAACCAAAGACATTTTTCATTACTTAAGAGATATTCAGCGTTTAAAGAAATGGTCTGTAGAAGGAGAATTTAAAGAAACAGAATTAATGAAGGATCATTACTTGTTTCTAGAAAAACTAAACACATATTACAATGCTTTTTATCAATTTTTAAAAGAAAATAATATAGGGTACCAAGGTTTAATTTATAGAGAATCTTGTAAGAAAATAGATTCCTTTTTAGAAGATAACGTAAATAAAAAGTTCTTTTTCATTGGTTTTAATGCGTTAAATGCTGCAGAGGAATTGTTGTTTCAGAAAGTTTTAGAAGGTGGAAACTCAGAAATTTATTGGGATATTGATGAAGCATTTTTTAAATCGAATCATCAAGCAGGTAAATTTATTAGAAGGTATAAAAAGGAGTGGAGATATTATGAAAAAAATGATATAAAAACTTTAGGAGATACTTTTTCTGGACCTAAAAACATTGAAGTTATTGGAGCTTCTAAAAATACCACTCAAATTAAATATGCAGGTGAAATTTTAGAAAAAATCACTAATTTTAAAAATACGGCTTTGGTTTTAGCAGATGAAACCTTATTGCCAATTACGTTAAATTCTTTGCCTAAAAATATCAATGCTATTAATATTACCATGGGATATCCGTTAAAAGATGTTCCTACTACTAATTTATTGTTTTCTATATTTCAACTGTTTATTTCTCAAGATAAATTGCAGAAATCAATCGTGAATGAGTTTTATTATAAAGATGTAATTCGGTTTTTAAAACATCAATCTATTTACAGATTAATTCCAGAAATAGATGCTTTTTCAGACAATATCGCAAAGCATAATCAGACGTTTATCAATCAAAATGATATTCATAAATTATTAGAAAATTCAGAAGTAGCTTTAAAACAAGTATTGGTTTCGATATTTAGTTCTTATGCTTCTGTAGATGAATTTATAGACAGAATTTTAAACCTAATAGATTATTTAAAAGAAGATATTAGCGATTTAGAAAAAGAATATTTATTTAGATTTTATACCACATTTACGCAGTTAAAAACCTTACAAAATGAGTTTAAATACTTCCCGGATTTAAAAACATTAGCACTCTTTTTTAGGCAATTAATTTCTTCAGAAAGTTTATCATTTCAAGGAGAACCATTAAGAGGGTTGCAATTAATGGGAATGTTAGAAACCCGTGTTTTAGATTTTGAAAACATCATTTTAGTTTCTACAAACGAAGGGGTTTTACCAGCCAGCAGTCAGCAAAATTCTTTTATTCCTTTTGATGTGAAGGTCGAATTTGGTCTGCCAACCTATAGAGAAAAAGATGCAATTTTTTCCTATCACTTTTTTAGGTTAATGCAAAGAGCAAAAAATGTTTTTATCATTTACAATACAGAACACGACGTTTTAGGAAGTGGAGAGAAAAGTAGGTTTGTTACGCAATTAGAAATGATGCGAACAGATGTAATTCAGAAAACGGTTGCTCCCAAAGTTGTGAATCAAAAAGTTGAATTGAAAGAAATTAAAAAAGATGAAACCGTTTTAGAAAAGCTACAAGAATTGGCTGTAAAAGGAATATCTCCATCTGCATTGACCAATTATTTATACAATCCCATTTCGTTTTATAAACAAAAAATAATCAAACTTAAAGAGTTTGAGGATGTAGAAGAAACCGTTGCCTATAATACCTTAGGTACTGTTGTTCACGAAACTTTGGATGAATTGTATACTCCATTTGTAGATAAATTTTTACAAGCAAAAGACATCGACTTAATGAACAAGAAATCGAAAGATTTAGTAGTTAAGCATTTTAACGAAGCTTTTAAAAACGGAGATATTTCTACAGGAAGAAATCGTTTAATATTTGAGGTTGCAAATAGGTTTGTCAATAATTTTTTAGCACAAGAAAAAGACTTGTTAAAAGACAAAAACAATCAATTAAAGATTATTGCAACCGAAGAAAATTTATCCGCAGAAATAGAAATTGAAGGAATCAATTTTCCGATAAAAATTCACGGTCAAGTAGATAGAGTAGATGAGCTAAATGGAGTTTTGCGAATCATAGATTATAAAACGGGTATGGTTAGCAGTGGAGATTTACGCGTGGTAGAATTTGAAAAACTAAGAGAAAAAGAGCAACACAAAGCCATTCAGGTACTATTATATGCTTATTTGTACACCAAGAGCAAAAACTACGATTTTAAGAAACCGTTAGAAGGCGGAATTTATTCTTTTAAGAACTTAAACAGTGGTTTTTTATCGATTAATTTTTCATCCAATTACAGAAAACCAGATGTAGAAATTACCGAAGAAAAATTAGAAGAATTTATGGTTGAGATAAAAACTTACATCAAAGAAATGTATACGTTAGAAGTAGATTTTATTGAGCCAGCAGATTTAAAATATTAAAATATTTTTTTGGTGCTTACCACAAGGGGCAGGCTTTTCGTTACAAGTCCTCGTTTGTTTCTCACTGTGGGAATGGAATTTATCTTGAGAGCAGTCGAAAGGCTGCAATCCTTAACGCAAATGTAATTACCTTTGCAAAAAAATAATTTTTTGAGCACAACTATTACTTTAAAGAAGATTAATAAATTAGCAATTCCTGCTTTAATTGCAGGTATCGCAGAACCATTATTATCAATTACAGACACTGCAATTATTGGTAACATCTCTGAAAACGCAACAGAAAGTTTGGCTGCTGTAGGTATTGTAGGCGCATTTATTTCTATGTTAATTTGGGTTTTCGGACAAATTAGAAGTGCCATTTCTTCTATTGTTTCTCAATATGTTGGTGCTAACAAACTAGACGAAGTAAAAGGGTTACCAGCGCAAGCAATTGCCATTGTAGTTTTTGGAAGTTTCATCATATTGGCAATTTCATATCCGTTTGCAAAACAAATTTTTCAATTTTATAATGCATCCGGAACTGTTTTAGAGTATTGTATTACCTATTTTAAAATACGAATATTCGGATTCCCATTTTCACTTTTTGTATTTGCTGTATTTGGTGTTTTTAGAGGTTTACAAAACACCTATTATCCAATGATTATTGCAATTGTAGGGGCTTTGTTAAATGTTTTTTTAGATATCATTTTGGTATACGGAATTGAAGGTTATATACCAGCTATGAATATAGAAGGTGCTGCATATGCAAGTATTATTGCTCAAATTACAATGGCTATTATAGCCTTAGTTATGTTGCTAAAAAAAACGTCTATTTCCTTAAAAGTTAGTTTGCCTTTTCATAATGAAGTTCCGCGTTTGTTAGGAATGATAGGAAATCTTTTTGTAAGAACCATTGCCTTAAATACTGCTTTATACTTTGCTACTTCATATGCCACAGATTATGGTAAAGAATACATTGCCGCCTACACTATTGGTATTAATATTTGGTTGTTGGGTGCTTTTATGGTAGACGGATATGCTAGTGCAGGAAATATATTATCTGGAAAATTTTTAGGTGCAAAAGATTATACATCTTTGGTAGAACTAAGTAATAAACTTTTAAAATATGGATTGGTAATAGGAATACTTATTGGTCTGGTTGGTTTTATTTTTTACAATTTTATCGGACAAATTTTTACGAAGGAACCTGCTGTTTTAGAACAGTTTTACAATGTTTTTTGGATTGTTTTATTAATGCAACCTATAAATGCCATCTCTTTTATTTTTGATGGAATGTTTAAAGGTATGGGAGAAATGAAATATTTAAGAAACCTCTTACTTCTTTCTACTGCATTGGTATTTATACCGACATTATTGATTTTTGATTATTTCGATTTAAAATTAATTGCAATTTGGATTGCTTTTACATTTTGGATGATTGCGAGAGGATTGCCATTAATTATTAGGTTTAGAAAGAAGTTTATACCTTTAGTAGTCAACGAATAATTTTTACGTGTCATTCCGAAATGAGCTTTTTAGCGATTGAGGAATCTTATTTTTTAATTTCTTTGATTGATTTTCTAAAGATTAAAAAGTCTCATTCAAAATAAAATCCATTATTTTTACAAAAAGATATATTTTATGAGCACCACAAGACAAAACGGAAGTTTATATACAAGCATTCAACATAAAATTGCAACGATAGAATTTGGGCATCCTGCAAGCAATTCTTTTCCGAGTGAATTATTAGAAAGATTAGCTAAAGAATTACTTTCAGTAGGAAATAATGAAGAAGTTTCTGTTATTATTTTAAAGTCTGAAGGAGAAAAAGCATTTTGTGCTGGCGCTTCTTTTGATGAGTTAGTCGCTATTTCTAATTTAGAAGAAGGAAAACAATTTTTTAGTGGTTTTGCAAACGTAATAAATGCCATGAGAACTTGTGGAAAACTAATTATTGGGAGCGTTCAAGGAAAAACTGTTGGTGGTGGAGTTGGTTTAGCTGCAGCTTGCGATTATGTTTTGGCAACAGAAAGCGCATCCATAAAATTATCTGAATTTACCATAGGAATTGGTCCTTTTGTAATTGAACCCGCTGTAACACGTAAAATTGGTGTTGCAGGAACGGCAGAATTAACATTAGATGCAACCAATTGGAAAAATGCGTATTGGGCAAAAGAAAAAGGCTTGTATGCCAGGGTTTTTGAATCTCAAAAAGAACTGGAAGAAGAAGTTGGTTTTTTCTCAGAAAAATTAGCTTCTTATAATCCGGAAGCTTTGGTAGAAATGAAGAAAGTATTGTGGCAGGGAACAGAAGGCTGGAATAATTTATTAGCAGAAAGAGCTGCAGTTTCTGGTGAATTAGTTTTATCTGAATTTACTAAAAAATCATTGCAAAAGTTTATAAAATAATACACCTACAAGGTTTTTAAAACCTTGCAGGATAAAAAGGAATAATGAAAATCATTTCAACAAATATTGGCAAACGAAAAGAAATAGACTACAAAGGTACTTTAGTTACTACAGGTATTTTTAAATATTCTGTAGATAAACCTATTTTTTTAGATATTGAAGATGTAAAAGATGATGCTATTTGTGATAGAGAGAATCATGGTGGTGTTTTTCAAGCAGTTTACGGATATTCTTTAAAGCACTATGAATATTGGAATACTGTTTTTCCGAAAGTAGATTTTGAAATGGGAATTTTTGGAGAAAATTTAACCATTGATGATATAGAAGAAACTAAAATTCATGCTGGAGATACTTTTAAAGTTGGTGAAACTATTTTGGAAGCGACACTGCATAGAGAACCTTGTTATAAATTAGGAGTTCGTTTTAATAATATGACAATTGTAAAAAAGTTTTGGAAAACTACTTTTTGTGGCGTTTATTTTAAGGTTTTACAAACGGGTTTTGTAAAAGCTGGTGATGAATTCATAAAAATAAAAAGTTGCCCAGAAAACCCAACCATTGCAGATTTGTTTGTTGCTAAAAGAATTTTAAACGGTATTAGTTAAACTTTTTTATTATAGCTTTTTATAGAAACTTACTAGAATAAAGTACCTGATTTTTTTAAAATTAACCACATAGTAACATAGAAAATATAGGTTTAAAGATTAACAGATAAAAAGACCCTTCAGGTTTCAAAAACCTGAAGGGTCTAATTTTGTTATTTATACAATATCATCCTTATTTTATGAATTTAATAGGGTTAGGATAAAACTTTCTTGTGCTTCCATTTCTAATTAAAATGGCAAATATTATTGGTAATAATATATTTATAAAATAAAGTATTGACCATATAAAAAGAGGAGAACTCGTTGAAGTAAAAGGTCCAAATGATATATGTTGGATTTTTAATATTGCACCTATTATTAAGGCAAAAAAAGCAAAAAAGGTCCAGATGATTTGAAAATTTAAAATATTAGCTCCAATTTCCTTTAAGCTAGTTATTTTATCCTTTTTTGTAACCCATAACATAAATGGAAAAATAATATTTCCTGTTGGTATAAAAAGGCCTAGTAATACTGATAAATGAATGGAAATTAAATAATTTTTATCAGTCTGCATTCCATAGTCTAAAATGTCTTCTGTATTTAAGTCTAAAACTTGGCAAATTAAATTGAGCGTTTTTCCTCTTGGCTCATTTTCGTTATTTTCAATTCGTTGAATAGTTCTTAAATTGATTTTTGCTAATTCTGCTAATTCCTCTTGAGATAGTCCTTTCTTCTTTCTTACGTCTTTAATTTTTTGTCCGATATTATTCATTGGTAATTAAGTTTTATCTTTCACAAAACTACTTATGAAATAACTATTTTGATAACGGTTTAAGCACGACATTTCTATGACATTCTTGTTATTACTTGATTTTATTCAATATAAAAAGATAAGACTCTAAACTGTCTCTTCTTTTTTATGTAAAAAACGAGTCAGTTTCATAGAAAGATCTAATAAAATTATCTTCGGATTTCCGTTTCTTTCTATATGATACATGGCATCATTGAGTTCTTTTTCGATGTCTAAAATATTTCCAGAATGCACAAAAGGAGCAAATTTAGAAAGATTGAACCCAGTTTTAGATTCCATAAAAACCAAGTGATCCGATTTATAATTCAGCAACATTGCTTGTCTAAAAAACTGCAAACAATAGTCTAAAAAACGTTTTTGAGTTTCACGTCCGGTTTTGGCAATCGTGTCCGACCATTCAATTAATTGTTGCACAACAGCAGCATTTCCTTTCGCCTTAAAAGCAGTTCTAATCCATGCAATAAACCATTCTTCAAAAACAAGATCACTAGAATCGTTTTGTAACAATTGCAATGCTTTGTTGAAATTTCCTTCTGCCTGATGTGCAATTTTAGCAGCATCATTTTCTGAAACTTGATGCTTTTCAACTAGTGCATTAGAAATATCTTGCTCACTTAAAACAGGAAAATGTAATGCTTGACAACGAGATTTTATGGTATTTATAATCTGACCTTCGTTTTCTGTAATTAAAATAAAGACCGTTTTTTCTGGTGGCTCTTCAATCAATTTCAGCAATTTATTGGCGGCAGCAATATTCATTTTTTCTGCCATCCAAATAATCATCACCTTAAAACCACCTTCGTAACTTTTAAGACGAAGTTTTTTTACCACTTCTTCGGCTTCATCAACACCAATAATTCCTTGTTTATTTTCTACTCCAATATGTTGTAGCCAATTAAACAAACTTCCATAAGATTGTGTTTCTATAAAGCTTCTCCAATCTTCTAAAAACAAACTACTGACAGGATGTTTTTTTACATTATCATTAGAAGTAACAGGATAGGTAAAATGCAAATCTGGATGTTGTAATTTGTCGCATTTTAAGTTACAGACGTCCACGTTATCAGAAAAATTACACAATAAAAACTGTGCGTAGGCAATTGCCATTGGCAAAGTTCCGCTACCTTCTTTACCTACAAATAATTGTGCATGAGGTATTCTGCCGTTTTCAGCAGACACTTTTAAGTGTTTTTTAATGTGTTCTTGTCCGATAATTTGGTTGAAAAGCATGGGCAAATATAAAATTTGTTTGGCATTTATCCATCAATTTTAGAAGGCAATCTTTTTAAAGATTAAATATTTGAAAAGCACAGTATTTGGCTTCGCAAACGTTGTATTAAATTTAAGGTTTAACATTTCTAAAAGTTTAAATAATTCGGTATTTTTGTTGAAAATACATTAATAAAAGATGAAAACATTAAAAGATTTTAATTTCAAGAATAAGAAGGCGTTAATTCGTGTAGATTTTAACGTGCCTTTAAATGATAAATTTGAAGTAACAGATGCTACCAGAATTCAAGCTGCAAAATCTACAATTATAGATATTTTAGAGCAAGAAGGAAGCTGTATTTTAATGTCACATTTAGGGCGTCCAAAAGGATTTCAAGAGGAGTTTTCTTTAGGTCACATTGTAGAAAAAGCGACTGAAATTTTAGGAGTTAAAGTAAAGTTTGTTGCAGACTGTATTGGAGATAAAGTAGAAGAAGCTGTTGCAAATTTACAATCTGGAGAAATCTTATTATTAGAAAACCTACGTTTCTACGAAGAAGAGAAAAAAGGAGATGTTGATTTTGCAGAAAAATTATCTAAATTAGGTGATGTTTATGTAAACGATGCTTTTGGTACTGCACACAGAGCACATGCATCAACAACAATTATTGCACAATTTTTTCCTGAAAACAAATGTTTTGGAAATTTATTAGCAAGAGAAATAGAAAGTATAGATAAAGTATTAAACAATTCTGAAAAACCAGTTTTAGCAATTTTAGGTGGTGCAAAAGTATCTTCTAAAATTACTGTTATTGAAAATATTTTAGACAAAGTAGATCACCTAATTATTGGTGGTGGAATGAGTTTTACATTTATCAAAGCACAAGGAGGAAAGATTGGAAACTCTATCTGTGAAGATGATAAAATGGAATTGGCTTTAGATATCTTAAAGCAAGCTAAAGCAAAAGGAGTAGAAGTTCATATACCTGTAGATGTTATTGCTGCTGATGATTTTTCTAACGATGCAAATACACAAACTTTAGATATTAATGAAATTCCTGATGGTTGGGAAGGAGTAGATGCTGGACCAAAATCTAGAGAGATTTTTGATACAGTTGTAAATAAGTGTAAAACTATTTTATGGAACGGACCTTTAGGTGTTTTTGAAATGGAATCTTTTGCAGGAGGAACAATTGCATTAGGTCATTCTATTGATAAAGCTACCAAAAACGGAGCTTTTTCTTTAGTTGGTGGTGGTGATTCTGTTGCTGCTGTTAAACAATTTGGTTTTGCAGATAAAGTAAGTTATGTTTCTACTGGTGGTGGAGCAATGTTAGAAATGTTAGAAGGTAAAACTTTACCAGGAATTGAAGCTATTTTAAAGTAAGATGAAAAGTGTTTCTTGAGTTTTTATCTCAAGAATACCTATAAACTGTCTTTCCCGAGAAATTGGGAATCTAGTGGTTATTTGTTGAATCGTGTAATTGTTTAACAGGGTTTACAAACCATAAACTTCTTTAATTTTAAATAAAATAAGTCAATAAAGCGTGTAATTTTAATAATTACACGCTTTATTTTTTGGTTAAAATATTAGTTTCTAAATTCGCAGTAAGTTTTTGTACAATTACACGATTAAACATTTACACAATTACACTTCATTTATATATGAAATACACAAAATTACCAAATACAGATATTAAAGTTTCTAAGATTTGTTTAGGAACGATGACTTGGGGGAAACAAAACACACAAGAAGAAGGTTTCGAGCAAATGGATTATGCTTTAGAACAAGGTGTAAACTTTTTTGATACCGCAGAACTATATGCCGTTCCTGCAACCCCAGAAACATACGGAACCACAGAAACGATTATTGGAAACTGGTTTAAAAAAACAGGAAACAGAGATAAGGTTGTTTTAGCTAGTAAAATTGCAGGTCCTGGTCCGTATACCGCACATATTAGAAAAAATGGATTAGCTAAAGAAGCAATAATTGAGGCTGTAGAAGGTAGTCTTAAAAGATTGCAAACGGACTATATAGATTTATATCAGTTGCATTGGCCAGAAAGAGGTGTTAATTGTTTTGGTACTAGAGATTATCCTTATAAAACTTCAAATGAAGAGGCAGAAAACCATGTAGAGATTTTAGAAACTTTAGATGATTTAATCAAACAAGGGAAAATAAGACAAATTGGTTTGTCTAATGAAACTCCTTGGGGAACCATGCAATATTTACAAGCTGCTAAAGAATTGAATTTACCAAGAATGGCAACAATTCAAAATTCATATTCATTAATACATAGAAGTTATGAATATGGAATGTCTGAAGTTTCTATGAGAGAAAATATAGGTTTATTAGCCTATTCTCCTTTGGCACAAGGTGTATTAAGTGGTAAATATTTAAGAGGACAAAAACCTGCAGATGCAAGAGGAATTATATATCCTAATTATATTACTCGATATCAAACAGGTGCTTCGGAGCAAGCGGTTTTAAAGTATGAGGAGATTGCATTAAAAAACAAATTGAGTTTAACAGAGTTGTCTTTGGCTTACATCAATCAATTGCCATTTGTAACGGGTAATATTATTGGTGCATCTAAAATGAGTCAGTTAAAAGAAAATATTGGAAGTATAAATATTGATTTGTCAGAAGAAATATTAGCAGAAATTGAAGCGGTTCATAAGTTAATTCCGAATCCAGCACCTTAGGTTAGTGGGCAGTTTTTCAGTCTTCAGTAGGCAGTATAAAAAAGTGAATCTCTAAAAAGTATGAGGCCTTGTCATGCTGAACTTGTTTCAGCATCTCAACTGTCGCAACTTCAATAATCATAAGAGTCTGAAATAAATTCAGATTGACAAAAAAATCCGATGAAATAATTTTCATCGGATTTTTATTTGTTTTTATTCCTACGAAAGCAGAAATCTATTTTTTACGTCTTAGTTCTTTTATTTCACCAACTCAATAGAACTTGCAAAAAAACGTCCATCCTCTACAAGACCAACAATTTCTGCCTTTCTAACTACATTACAGAAGCCAATTTTTTCATCATGGGCGTCACCAAAATCATCAATGCCAAAACCATCTACAAAATAAGCTTTGTCATCAAATCTAACAGCTAAACTGCATCCTGCTTCAGAATCTAAATCAAGCTGACATTGGCCACAAGATATTTCTGCAACATGTTTTACTTCTTTCTTGTTAGAACAAGAAGCGAATATTAATAAACTTAAAATAATTATTTTTTTCATAATTATAAATTTTAAATGAACATTCTATTTTAAAACACAACAGTGAGAACTACTTACATCCACCTTTTAACATAGCAGTGATAACTGAATACAGAGACTGAAAACTGCCAACTTATTTCCCGCCCCAAGAATCTCTCAATCCAACAATTTTATTAAAAATTAAATTGTCTTCGGTTGTGTCATTATCAACATTAAAATAGCCCATTCGCTGAAACTGAAAACGTTCGCCAATGGTAGCTGTTTGTAAACTCGGTTCTACAAAAGCAGTAATTACTTCTAAAGAATTAGGGTTTATAAATTCCATAAAATCCTTGTCTTTATGGCTATCTGGCGCTTCATCTAAAAACAATCTGTCATAAGCTCTTACTTCTACTTTTGCAGCATGTTTTACAGAAACCCAATGCAAAGTACCTTTTACTTTACGCTTGCTTTCTTCGGTGTCCATTCCAGATTTTGTTAACGGATCATATGTACATTGTATTTCTGTAATATTTCCGTCAGCATCTTTGGTACAACTAGTTGCTGTAATAAAATAAGCATTTTTTAAACGCACTTCTTTACCTAATTTTAAACGGAAGAATTTCTTATTCGCTTCCTCTCTAAAATCTTCACGTTCTATATAAATCTCTCTAGAAAAAGGAACCTCTCTGCTACCAAAACCATCTTCATAGTCGTTATAGTTAGCGTCTAACATTTCCTCTTTTCCTTCCGGATAATTTGTAATAACCACTTTTACAGGGTCTAAAACTCCCATCACTCTCTTGGCTGTTTTATTTAAATCCTCACGAATTTTAAACTCTAAAAGTGCTACATCAATTACGTTTTCACGTTTAGAAACACCCACAGTTTCAATAAAACTTTTTATAGATTCCGGAGTATAACCACGTCTTCTTAAACCAGAAATTGTAGGCATTCTTGGGTCGTCCCAACCAGCAACAATTCCTTGTTCAACCAAAGTTAACAACTTACGTTTACTCATTATGGTATAACTCAAATTCAAACGAGAAAACTCACGTTGTTTTGGCGGATTTGGATATTCAGATTTGCTAAAATCGTACACATTATCTCTAAACCAATTGTACAATTCTCTGTGAGGTTTAAACTCTAAAGAACATAAAGAATGCGAAATTTGCTCAATATAATCACTCTCACCATGCGTCCAATCGTACATTGGGTAAATGCACCAATCAGAACCAGTTCTATGGTGATCTTTGTACATAATTCTATACATTAAAGGATCACGTAGTAACATATTTGGGTTTTCCATGTCAATCTTTGCACGCAAAGTATGTTCACCTTCCTTAAATTGTCCATCCTTCATTCCTTGGAATAATTCCAAGTTTTCTTCAACAGAACGATTTCTAAAAGGACTATTTGTACCAACCTGAGTTGGCGTACCTTTTTGTGCTCTCATATCTTCTGATGATTGAGAATCTACATATGCTTTTCCATCTTTTATCAACAAAACTGCCCAATCGAACAATTGCTGAAAATAGTCTGATGAATAACACTCATTTGCCCAAGAATAGCCCAACCAAGAAATATCTTTCTTAATTGCATCTACATATTCTTGCTCTTCTTTTGCTGGATTTGTATCATCAAAACGCAAATTTACAGGTGCATTATAAGTCTCACCCAAACCGAAACTAATTCCGATTGCTTTTGTGTGACCAATGTGCAAATACCCATTTGGTTCTGGCGGAAAACGAAAACGTAAATTTTCTTTTGGCATTCCGTTTGTTAAATCCTCTTCAATAATATGCTCTAAAAAATTGAGCGATTTTTTCTCTTCAGACATCTGTTTCGGTACAAAATTAAGCTCCAAAATTACGTAAAATAACTCATTTTTCAGATCTTTTTTTGGGTGTTTCCCTGCGGGTCGTGCTTTCCACTGTAGTTTTTTATAGTTTCCAAAAAAAAACTATAAAAAAGCTGCCGTTTCAATCACTAACACAAGTAGTAGAAAGTCTATAAAAATCGGTTAATAACGCTATATTTGTTCTTTTAAATTACAAAATGGGAATAATACAAGTAAACAATATTAAACTCTATGCTTTTCATGGATGTTTAGACGAAGAAGGAAAAATAGGAAGTGAATACAGCGTTGATGTAGAAATTAAGGCGAATTTAAAAAAGTCATCTAGAACAGATGAATTAGAAGACACCGTAGATTATGTACACTTAAACCGTATTGTAAAAGAAGAAATGGCTATTCGTTCTAAATTGTTAGAAGAAGTGGCACAGAGAATCTTAGATAGAATTTTTAAAGAAATTTCTAGAGTAAAAAAAGCGAAGGTTTCTGTAGCTAAAATTAATCCTCCAATTGGTGGAAACGTAGAAGAAGTCGTAATTATTCTTACGGAAAAAAGATAAATTTTACGCAGATAAAAAGAGGATAACTTGTTTTAAAATCTTAAAATTTATTTGTTTTGAGTATTAATTTAAAAAAATACTTGTAATCTTTGTAAAATTGCGTAAATTTGCAATCCTTAAAAATAGATTTACATCTTGCTTTAAGATAAAAAGGTGTCTTGGCCGAGTGGCTAGGCAATGGTTTGCAAAACCATGTACAGCGGTTCGAATCCGCTAGACACCTCGAAAAACCCCAGTCATTCCGATTGGGGTTTTTTTATTTGGAATTTTTTATGGATTATATAGTCTTTGGGATTTATGTAAAAATCTTGACTAAGGTTTTAGTAATAAAAAACTCTTATCCTTAAAAGAAGAAGAAAAGAGTTAATAACCATTTTTTACGAATACTAAATAAACCATAGCGAATACTAAATAGTCGTACTTAAGGTCAAAAGGAATCCTTATTTTTGAGCTGTGTTTATAAATACAATTACTATGAAAAAGAAAAATCTACTTTTAACAATCTCAATCTTTTTACTGATCCTTTCTTGTAAGAAAGAAGAAGTTAAAACAGATAACATTTTTAAGTTTAAAGAATATATAAGTTACACTACGTCTGGAGTGGTTTCTGTAGCAAATAATATAGAAATAAACCTTGCCAAAGAAGTAGAAGGTTGGGAAGCAAATAAAGAAATTTCAACTGAAATTATTTCTGTGAAACCGCATGTAAGTGGTACCGTTAAAACAGTAAATAAACATGCTTTTATATTTATACCAGATGAAATTTTAGATGCAGATACAGAATATAGTGTTTCTGTAAATCTGGAAGAAATTTATAAAGACACGCCTCAAGACTTTGAAACTTATACTTTTCAGTTTAAAACAATTGCACCAAATTTTAATATTCAGACCAATAATTTACAATCGTATTCTAAAGAATTTCAATATTTAGAAGGTGTTGTAAAATCTGCAGATATTATTTCATTAGAAAATGCTAAAAAATTAATAAGTGCTTCTCAAAATGGAACATCAAAAAAGATCGTTTGGAATGAATCCTACAAAAACGGAAAGGTTTTCGAATTTAAAGTTGATAGTATTCAACGTTTTGTAGAAGACTCTCAATTAGCCATTTCTTGGGATGGAAAAGCAATAAATGCTGAGTCTAAAGGTGAAAATGAAGTTCTAATTCCTGGTAAGAGTAATTTTAAAGTACTTGGTTTAAAAATTAACAATACATCCGAGCAGTATATTTCCATTAACTTTTCAGATCAACTTAAAAAACAACAAAATTTTGACGGTTTGGTAACCATCAAAAATGAAGAGAACCCACGTTTTATTGTCAATGGGAATGAGTTAAAAGTGTTTTCAGAAAATAAGTTTCAAGGCGATGTTTTAGTTTCTGTATTTCAGGGAATTAAAAATGCTGATAATTATAAATTGAAAGAATCGTTTAAGGAAACCATCACTTTTGAACAAAAGAAACCAGCAATAAGAGCGATAAGTAGTGGAGCTATTTTACCAAATTCTAAAGATTTAAAATTCAATTTTGAAGCCATCAACGTAAAAGAAGTTGATGTTAGAATTATAAAAATCTACGAAGACAATGTACTTCAGTTTTTACAAGAAAACAGTATGAATAGTGATAATGAATACCAAATTATACGAGTTGGTAGACGTGTTGCTAAGCAAACCATTACGTTAATTGACAGCAAGACAACTAATACTCAAAAATGGAAGGCGTATAGTGTAGATTTGGCTAAATTGATAGATGCTGAACCTGGTGCTATTTATAGAGTAGAATTGAGTTTTAATAAAAGTCAGGCACTTTATGATTGTTCAGAAAATAAAAGTGTAAACTCTAATTTCGAAGAAGAAACATATGATGATTTAAGTAAAATAGAGGACGAAGAAGCGAGAGAAGAATTGTATTGGGACAATAAATTATACGATTATAAAGATCGTAATTATAACTGGCAAGAAAGAGACAACCCGTGTTCAGATTCTTATTACTACTATAAAGAAGTAACTCAAAATTTATTAGCCTCAAACTTAGGTATTATTGCGAAAAAAGGAGAAAATAATTCTTATTTCTTTGCCATAACAGATATTTTAAGCACAAAACCTCAGGCTGGAGCAACTATTAAATTATTTAATTTTCAGCAACAAGAAATTGTAACTACCAAAACAGATTCAGAAGGATTTGCTAATATTGAGACTTCTAAAGCTGCAGCTTTTGCAGTGGTTTCTAAAGGGAATAATAAAGGATACATTCGACTGTTCGACGGGAATTCTTTGTCTTTAAGTAAGTTTGATGTTGCTGGTAGCAAAACAGAAAAAGGCTTAAAAGGATATATTTATGGAGAACGCGGAGTTTGGCGTCCAGGAGACAATGTGTATTTAACGTTTTTACTAAATGATGCAGATAATAAATTGCCAAAAAACCACCCTGTTAAACTAGAAGTTACAGACCCTAGTGGAAAATTGGTGTATAAAAAAGTAACATCAGAAAACGTAAATAACTTTTACAACTTTATATTTTCAACTACTCAAGAAGCAAAAACAGGAAACTACAATGCAAAAATTTCTGTAGGTGGTGCAAAGTTTTACAAGTCACTAAAAATAGAAACTGTAAAACCAAATCGTTTAAAAATTAAGGTGGATTTTGATGATGAGGTTTTAGCCAGTAATAAACCAATTAATGGAACTTTAGATGTAAAATGGTTACACGGTACGCCTGCAAAAAACCTAAAAGCAGAAATTAAAGCAAAAGTTTCTACGGCAAATTATGGTTTTGAAGATTACAAAGACTATGTTTTTACAGATCCATCAAGAGAGTTTTTATCCGAAGAAATAAATATTTTTGAAGGGAAATTAGATGAAAACGGTTTCGCAAAAATTGATAGTAAACTAGCCATTGGTAAAAATGCACCCGGAATGTTAAATGTGCAGTTTTTAGTAAGAGCTTTTGAAAACGGAGGAGATTTTTCTATAGATGCTTTCACTAAAAAATATGCGCCATTTACCTCTTTTATAGGTTTAAAATCGCCAGAAGGAAATAGATATGGTTCTTTCTTTACAGATGAAAATCAGACTTTTTCTGTGGTTTCGGTTGATGAAAAAGGAAGTCCAGTAAAAAGAGATGAAATAGAGGTTGAAGTTTATAAAATTGAGTGGCGTTGGTGGTGGAGTTCTTCGGATGATAACTTGTCTAGATATACTTCTAGCACGTATAATAAACCATATAAAACTTTAAAGATTAGCACGAACTCTAAAGGAAATGGAAGTTTCAATTTGAATATTCTAGAAAGAGATAGAGGTCGTTTTTTAATAAGAGTAATCGACAAGAAAAGTGGTCACGCAACGGGTAGAACAGCTTATTTTTATAAAAATTGGTGGGAAAATTCTGGTTCTGATAATAAAGAAGCTGCAAAAATGTTAGTGTTTTCTGCGGATAAAGAAAAGTACAATGTTGGTGAAACTGCAAAAATTACATTTCCATCAGGTAGTGAAGGTCATGCGTTAATCAGTATAGAAAATGGTACAAAAGTATTAGAAACAAAATGGATGAAAACTACAAAAGGGAATACTTCTGTAGAAATTCCTATCAACAAAAATATGGCGCCAAATGTGTTTGTAAATATTTCATTATTACAACCACATCAAGTTTCTGAAAATGATTTACCAATAAGATTGTTTGGTGTAATTCCGCTTTTGGTAGAAGATGAAAGTACGAAGTTAGAGCCTCAAATTTCGATGCCAGAAGAGTTGCAACCAGAAAAAGAATTTACGGTAAAAGTTTCTGAAAAAAACAACAAAGCCATGACCTACACTTTGGCTGTTGTAGAAGAAGGTTTGTTAGATTTAACACGTTTTAAAACTCCAAATGCGTTTGATGTTTTCTATGCAAGAGAAGGTTTAGGTGTAAAAACTTGGGATATTTTTGATGATGTAATTGGTGCATATTCAGGTAGTGTAGATCAGGTTTTTGCCATTGGTGGAGATGGAAGTGCTGCTGCTGCAAAAAATAGAAAAGCCAACAGATTTAAACCAGTTGTAAAATTTATTGGTCCGTTTTATCTTAAAAAAGGAAAAACGGCATCACATAAAATTACGCTACCAAATTATATTGGCTCTGTAAGAACCATGGTAGTTGCGGGTGATGTTACTAATGAAGCTTTTGGGAATGCAGAAAAAGCGGTACCTGTTAAAAAGCCTTTAATGGTGTTGGCTACATTGCCAAGAAAATTATCCCCAAAAGAAAAAGTTACATTGCCAATTACCATTTTTGCAATGGATAACAAAGTAAAAAATGTAACGATAGAGGTAAAAACATCTAACGGAATTGCAGTGATTGGTCATAAAATTCAAAAACTTAATTTTGATAAGCCAGATGAAAAAATGGTGTATTTTGAAATGGATGTTTTAAAAGCAAACGGCATCAATACGGTTGAAATTATTGCATCCGGAAACGGAGAAAAAGCAACTTATAAAGTAGAGTTAGATGTTGTAAATCCGAATCCAATTACATCTAAAGTAGTAGATGCAACTGTAGAAGGCAATCAAAGTCAAACAATTAATTTTGATACATTTGGAGTTGAAGGATCAAATACCGCAATGTTAGAATTATCTACCATTCCTCAAATTAACTTTTCTGGAAGATTAGAGTATTTAATTCAGTATCCGCATGGTTGCGTAGAACAAACTACTTCAGGGGTTTTTCCACAATTATTTTTGAATGATATTTTTGATTTAACTGCGGATAAAAAACGTCAGATTCAAGAAAATATAGAAAACGGAATTAAAAGATTAGGAAACTTTCAGCAAGCAAATGGAGGTTTGAGTTATTGGATGGGAGAAAGTGAAACAGATGATTGGGGAACAACCTATGCAGGTCATTTTATGTTAGAAGCTGCTAAAAAAGGATTTGTTTTACCGTTAACTTTTAAAAGTGATTTTATTAGATATCAGAAAAATGCAGCAAGAAATTGGAGACCAGATTACAGAAATAATTATACAGATTTAGCACAAGCTTATCGTTTATACACATTGGCTTTGGCTGGTAGTCCAGATTTGTCTGCGATGAACAGAATGCGTGAGTTTAAACAAATTTCTAACGATGCAAAATGGCGTTTGGCTGCAGCGTATGCTTTGGCAGGACAAAAAGAAGCGAGTTTAGAAATTATGAACACTGCAAATATTAATTTTACTACTTCTAAATATAATTATTATTCTTACGGTTCTGTCGATAGAAACCGAGCAATGGCCTTAGAAACCATGTTAATAACTGATCATAAGGACATAAAAGAGGTAGCGAAATCTATTGCAAAAGAATTGTCTGGTAGTAAATGGATGAGCACACAATCTACTGCATATAGTTTATTAGCAATTGGTAAAATGGTGGTTAAAAACGGAGGGAAAGCTATTAATTTAGAATATACTATTGAGGGGAAAACGGTTGCTGTAGATACGCAAAGTTCTATGGTGCAAAGAACCGTTCAGGTTAAAAACGGAGCCAACTCTATCACTATAAAAAATGAAGATAATAATGTTGTGTTTGCAAGAATTATCAATTCTGGTCAGTTGCCTTTGGGTGATGAAATTACAGAAAGTAGAGGTTTGAGTGCGTCTGTTCAATATGTCGATTTACAAGGAAAATCTATCGATATCAACAGTTTAAAACAAGGTCAGGATTTTGTAGCAAAAATAATTGTGAGCAATCCTAAAAATGAAAATGTAAAAGACATTGCGTTGACACAAGTTTTTCCTTCTGGATGGGAAATTGTGAACACTCGTTTTACAGATTTTGGTACAACTACAAAAAGTGAAGCTCGTTATACAGATATTAGAGATGACAGGGTTAATTTTTATTTCGATCTGAATCAGCAGTCTAATAAAGCAGAAACAAAAACCTTTACAGTATTGTTGAATGCAGCTTATTTAGGGAATTATTATTTACCAGGAATTCAGGTAGAAGCAATGTATGATCATGATTATTTGGTGAGAACAAAAGGACGTTGGATTGAGGTGATTAAGTAGTCACTAGTAATTACAAATGTCATTCCGAATGAAGTATGATTGTCATTCCGAATGACGCAGGAAGAGGAATCTCATAATCAATACCAAACTTGTGAGATTTCTCAATCACCTGAAAAAGGCTTATTTCGAAATGACAGTTGGGGTTAAAATAAAATGGTAAATGTCTCCTCGAGCGCAGTCGAGAGGTTTTGATAAATTCCTAACTGCACACGAGCGGATATTATAACTTTTAATACATCAAAATTGAAAATAACAAACTACATAAAACGTCATAAAAAGAAAACAATATTTATTATTGTTCTGCTGATTTTTTATGCATTTTGTTTGCCAAGTCAATTATTTACTAAGCCAACATCAACCGTAATTACAAGTAGTAATAATGAACTGTTGGGCGCATTGATTGCAGAAGATGGACAATGGCGTTTTCCGCATAGAGATTCCGTTCCAAAGAAGTTTAAAACTTGCTTAATTCAGTTTGAAGACGAGCATTTTTATATGCATCCTGGGTTTAATCCAGTTTCCATTTTTAAAGCCTTAAAACAAAATTTACAAGCAGGAAGTGTAAAAAGAGGTGGAAGTACCATTACGCAACAAGTTATTCGTTTGAGTAGAGATAACAGACCTAGAACCTATTTTGAAAAAGTAAAAGAATTAATTTTAGCAACACGTTTAGAATTTAGAGCATCCAAAGAAAAAATTATTACCTACTGGAGTTCTAATGCGCCTTTCGGCGGAAATGTTGTAGGCTTAGATGCTGCTTCTTGGCGTTACTATAATAGGCAAGCATCCGATTTATCTTGGGCAGAATCTGCCACTCTAGCTGTTTTACCCAATGCTCCAAATTTGATTTATCCAGGGAGGAATCAACATCGATTATTGGTGAAAAGAAATCGATTGTTAAAAAAGTTACTGAATAAGAATATCATTGACTCGATAACGTATGAATTATCAGTTTTAGAAGAATTACCGCAAAAACCGTATCCACTTCCTCAAATTACACCACATTTATTACAGAAAATCAATAAAAAAAATAAAGGAAAATTTGTAAAAACTACGATAAATAAAAGGTTGCAGAATCAAACAAATTTAATTGTAAATAATCATTATAATCAGTTAAAAAACAATGAGATATTTAATATTTCTGTTTTGGTTTTAAATATAAATACGAGACAGGTTTTAACCTATGTTGGCAACTCTAAAACGACTAGAATTAACCAGAAAGATGTAGATGTTATAGACAAACCTAGAAGTACCGGAAGTATTTTAAAACCATTTTTATATACAGCCATGTTAGATAGTGGAGATTTGTTGCCAAATATGTTGGTTGCAGACGTGCCTACAAACTTTGGAAGTTATCATCCAGAAAATTTTGATAAAAAATATGCTGGAGTAATTTCTGCAAAATTAGCATTATCTAAATCTTTAAATGTACCAACGGTAAGAATGTTGCAAAGTTTTGGCTTGGAAAAATTTCATGATTATTTACAAAAATTAGAACTGAGAGATTTAAAGAAAGATCCTAATTATTACGGATTAACATTGGCTTTGGGTGGCGCGGAAAGTAATTTGTGGGATTTATGCAAAAGTTACGCTTCGATGGCATCTACAGTAAATCATTATTCAGAAAACTCTAGCAGGTATTTTAAAAACGAATTTTGTGAACCTACTTTCTATGCGGATCAAAAAATAGATTTCGGAGAAAAATCATCAGAAAAAATAATTTTTGATGCCGCTTCTATTTATCTCACTTTTGAGAGTTTAAAAGATGTAAACAGACCTAATGCAGATCAAAATTGGGAGTTTTTTGATGCTTCTAAACAAATTGCTTGGAAAACAGGGACAAGTTTTGGTTTTAGAGATGCTTGGGCAATAGGAACCACTAAAGATTATGTAGTAGGAGTTTGGGTTGGGAATGCAGACGGAGAAGGAAGACCCGGTTTGGTTGGTGTGCAAGCTGCAGCGCCTATTTTATTTGATGTTTTTGATAAATTACCAAATTCAACATGGTTTGAAAAACCTTTTGATGAAATGACTGAAATAGAAATTTGTGCACAAAGTGGGTATAGAGCAACTCAAAATTGTGAAGATAAATCATTAGAATTTGTACAGAATGCAGGTTTAAAAGCAGCACCTTGTCCGTACCATGTTTTGGTAAATGTAGATGCGTCAGAAAATTATCAGGTAAACACTTCTTGTGAACAACTAGAAAACATCAAACAAAAATCTTGGTTTGTGTTGCCTCCTTTAATGGAATATTATTACAAGGATAAAAATCCGTTTTATAAACCGTTGCCAAAATTTAGAAATGATTGTTTAGGTGCGGCAAAAAACGCGATGAAATTTATTTATCCTACGGAAAAAAGCACCATTTTTTTACCAAAGAATTTCGACGGAAAGAAAAATGAACTTGTTTTAAAAGTAGCACATGCAAATAGTGAAGCTATTTTATATTGGTATGTTGATAGTAAATACTTAGGAAGCACAAAAGAACAGCATGAGTTTGGAGTGGATTTAAATACTGGAAACTATCTTATTTCGGCTACGGATAATTTTGGGAATGAAATTCATCAGCAAATAACAGTAAAAGAATAATTTACTTAAAGTAGATTAAGTGCATGTCAACGTACGAAAAGAGTTTTTTATCGAAGAGTAAGGAGGTTGCGCTTAATTTTTATAGATTTTTGGTATAACTAAACCGTATTCCTTATTATGATGCTACAAATCTCTACTCCAATTAAT